>NZ_JBDZDM010000002.1:0-984510 GCF_040049175.1 Nocardioides asiaticus
GCATCGCCGCCACCCTCAACCAGCGGCCACGGCCTACCCTGGACCTACAGACCCCAGCCCAACGGCTGGCCCAGCTGCTCGACCAAGCAGCCTGACCCAGCGTTGCTTCGACCGATTGACCTCGCCCACTTCGCACGTGGCACCATCGGCGCGGACTGTCACCGTGACACTTTGCGCGGGCGCTACTCGTCGGTAGGTTGCGGCCATGACTGTGACGCAGACGCCGGATGACCTCACCGCCACCACCACGATCGCCGCGAGCCCCGCCCAGGTCTGGGCGATGGTCACCGACGTGGCGCGGATGTCGTCGTGGAGCCCGCAGGTCGTGAGGACGGTGGTGGTCGGCCGGCCGGTGCGGCTGGGCACCCGCTTCGTCAACATCAACCACCAGGGCTGGAAGCACTGGCCGACCACCGCCAAGGTCGTCCGCTTCACCCCGCACAGCGACTTCGCGTTCCGGATCGCCGAGAACCACTCGGTGTGGTCCTACCGGCTCGAGCCGACCGATGACGGCGGCACCCTCGTCACCCACCGCCGCGAGCTCCCCGACGGGATCTCGCTGCTCTCCCGCGGGCTCACCAAGGTCGCCCTCGGCGGTCAGGACTGCTTCGCCGCCGAGCTCCGAGAGGGCATGGAGCGGACGCTCGAGCGGCTCAAGGCCGAGGCCGAGCGCTGAGCTGACCGGGGCGCCTGCCCGCGCGGCGTCACACGACCGAAATCGGGACGCCATAGATTGCCGGACCATCCTGTTCTCGGCCCCAGGAGGTCCCCATGTGGGTTCTGCTCGCCGTCGCCGTCGTGGTGGTCGGCTTCGCCCTCAGGCTCAACTCCATGCTCGTCGTCACCGTCGCGGGCATCCTCGCCGGACTCATCGCCGGACTGTCTCCGCGCGAGATCATCGACACCTTCGGCAGCGGCTTCGCCGGAAGCCGGTCGGTGACCGTCTTCATCGTCGTGCTGCCCGTGATCGGGCTCATCGAGAGGTACGGCCTCCAGCATCAGGCCCGTCGCCTGATCGCCAGGCTCGCCGGGCTCACCGCCGGGCGGCTGCTGGCGGCGTACCTCTTCATCAGGCAGCTCGCCGCTGCCCTCGGCCTCACCGCGATCGGGGGCCCGGCGCAGGCTGTCCGGCCGATCGTCGCGCCCATGGCCGAGGCCGCCACCGAGCGCCGCCACGGTCCGCTGACCGAGCGGATGCGGGAGAAGGTGCGCTCGTACTGCGCGTCGGCCGACACCGTCGGCCTCTTCTTCGGCGAGGACATCTTCGTCGCGGTCGGCTCGATCCTGCTGATCACCGGCCTCGTCGACGCGACGTACGGCCTCAAGCTCGACGCGCTCGACCTCGCGGTGTGGGCGATCCCGACCGCGGTCTGCGCGTTCCTCATCCACGGCTACCGGATGCTCCGGCTCGACGGGGAGCTCTCCCGGATGGCGTCGGCGGAGACGCGGTCCGAGGACGTGGAGGAGGCGGAGGAGGCGCGATGATCAAGGTCGAGTGGTTCTACTGGCTGTGCGCGGCCTTCTTCCTCGTCGTCGCGCTGATCCGGGTCACCGACGGCGGGGACCGCAAGCGCTGGGGCAGCGGCGCCTTTTGGGCGATCCTGGCGTTCACGTTCGCGTACGGCACCGTCGTGGTGAACGGCAGCGCCTCGCCGTTTCCGGAGGGGCTGGCCGTGATCGCGCTGGCGGTGCTCGCCGGTCTCGGCTTCCCCGGCCGCGGCACGGAGCGTACGACGGACGACGCCGAGCGGGCCGCGCTCTCCGACCGCTTCGGCGCGAAGCTGTTCATCCCCGCGCTCGTGATCCCGCTCGTCGCGGTGGTCTTCGGCGCGCTGCTCAAGAAGGTGGACGTCGGTGGTGAGCCGCTGCTCGAGGAGGGCTCGGAGACCATCATCGGACTCGGCGTCGGCGCCGTCGTCGCGCTCGTCGTGGGGCTCGTCCTCTTCCGGCTGCCGCGGCCCGCGGTGCCGTTCCGCGAGGGCGACAGGCTGCTCGGCCACATCGGCTGGGCCGCGATCCTGCCGCAGTTCCTCGCCACCCTCGGTGCGCTCTTCACCGCCGCGGGCGTCGGCGACGCGGTCCGCCGGATCACCAACGCCATCCTGCCGAGCGGAGTGCTGATCCTCGCGATCGTCGTCTACTGCCTCGGCATGGCGCTCTTCACGATCATCATGGGCAACGCGTTCGCGGCGTTCCCGGTCATGGTCGCGGCGGTCGGCTGGCCCGTCCTGATCCAGCAGTACGACGGCAACCCCGCCGTGGTCTTCGCCGTCGGCATGCTGGCCGGCTTCTGCGGGACGCTGTGCACGCCGATGGCCGCGAACTTCAACCTCGTGCCCGCTGCATTGCTGGAGCTGAAGGACCAGTACGGTCCGATCAAGGCACAGATCCCGACCGCCGTACCGCTGTGGGTCTGCAACGTCCTCATCATCTGGATCTGGGGGTTCCCGCACTGATGTCTGCCGACTGGCAGGAGACGTACGCCGAGACGTGGGCGGGCACCGTCGTACGCGTGCTGCGCACGCCGTACCCCTGGATCTCCTCCCACGCCTCCACCGGACCCGACGACTGCGACGTGACGCCCGAGCGGCTCCATCCGGCCTTCCACGGGTCGGTGGACTGGCACTCGTCGTGCCACATGCAGTGGTCCGGCGTACGCCTGCTGGGTGAAGGGGCACTGTCCGACGGGCTCCGGGCGGAGCTGGTCGCCGAGCTCGACGGGAGGCTGACCGCGGCCCACGGCACGGTCGAGGCCGCCTACCTGCGGGAGCGGAGCGGCTTCGAGCGGCCGTACGGCTGGGCCTGGGCCGCGATGCTCGCCGCCGCGGTCGACCGGGCCGCCTCCTCGGGGGCCGTACCCGAGGCCGTGGGGTGGCGGCAGGCGACCGGCCTCGTCGCCGACGCGGTGGCGGACAACCTGCTCGACTGGCTGCCGCGGCTCGCCTACCCGGTCCGGCACGGCGTGCACTCCAACACCGCGTTCGGGCTCGCGCTCTGCCACGAGGCGTACGCCGCCCTCGGCCGCCCCGAGGTGGTGACGGCCATCGAGCGGCGGGCGACCGAGTGGTTCGGCGCGGACCGCGACTACCCGAGCTCGTGGGAGCCGTCGGGGGAGGACTTCCTCTCGCCGGCGCTCTGCGAGGCGGACCTGATGCGGCGGGTGCTTCCCGCGGAGGAGTTCGGCCGCTGGCTGGCCGGCTTCCTGCCGGACCTCGCGACCGGCGGCGATGCGCTCCTGTCGGTCCCGCGGGTCAACGACCGTACCGACGGCAGGATGGTCCACCTGTTCGGCCTCGCGCTCTCCCGCGCCTGGCAGCTCCGTCTCCTCGCGGCGTACCTCCCCGCCGACCGTGCCGACCGCATTCGTGCCGCCACCAGCGCGCAGGTCGGCGAGGTCGAGCGCGAGATCGTCTCGGGCGACCTGATGTCGACCCACTGGCTCGTGTCGTTCGCGCTACTGGCGGTGACGGCGACGGAGTGACCCCCGCCACCTGCCTCGCTGCATCGATCGATCTCCCTGACCGATCGGTGCATCGGGCCAGCCGCGGCCGATGCCAGGATCGGTCACGGCCCGCTCAGCCGCGGCCGGGGAAGTGTGGTCGCCACGCGTCCGACAGTGTCGCCGGTACGCCGGGCTCGCCGCGCTCGCGCAGCAGCCGCCACACCCTGAGGACCGTCTTCTCGGGCTCGACGAACACCCCCTTGGCGATCACCACCACGATGCGCCAGCCGTCGTCATCGGCGTCCTCGCGCCGCTCGAGGTCCGACTCCCACTGCTGGACGACCTCGACGTGCTGGCGCCCGTCGTACTCGACGGCCACCTTCGCGACCCGGTAGAGAAGGTCGTGCTGGCGCTTGGTCCCGTTCTCCGACCCGACCAGCGTGTTGATCTCCGGCTCCGGCAGCCCGGCCAGGACCAGCAGCATCCGCAGCCTGGTCTCCATCGGTGACCTGACTCCGGCCCGGACATACGCCGCCGCCTCTTTCGCCCGCGCGAACCCGCGGAGTCGGCTGGCCGCGGCGTAGGCCCGCAGCCCGTCGGGGCGTACGCCGTGGTCTCGCACGAGCTGGTCGCCGACGACGACCAGGTCGACGAGCGTGAGCTGGTCGGCGAGCTCGACGAAGAGCTGCTCGGGCGCGGAGACGTCGACGCCGTCGATCCGGACGGTCTGCCCCCGCCTGACGACGTGGCAGACGATGCCGGGGTGGGTCCGGCGATGCCGCGGCTCGACCACCGTCACGTGCTCTTCCGGGAGCGCCGGGATCGCCAGCCCGTAGACCCGGGCCGCCGACGCGTGGCTCGCGAACCCGTTGCCGTGGAACGGGATGAGCGCAGCTTGCACTCGTTGCAGTGGGGTCGCGGGCACGTCCGCGGCGACGTAGACCCCCGCGAAGAGCCGCTTGAACCGCAGCCCGCGCAGCGTGCTCTGCTTGAGACCGGCGCTGACGGCGTCCGCGCGGGAGAACGGCATCGAGATGTCGAGCTCGGTGGCCTCGGCGGGATCGGGGGACCCGGCGGGGGCGGGCTGGTCGACCGTCATGCACCAGAGGATGCGACGGATCACCGGCGAACGTCGGCCGCTCTCCACAGGGCCTGCACGATCCTGGTTTCCCATCCGGGCGGCGCGGTGCACCGATCGATCACCGTGACCGATCGGTGCAGGCCAAATGCGCACCGCCCCGCCCGGCTGGCGCCGGACGGGGCAGTGTCACGTGGTCACTCGCCTGCGATGAACCTCTCGAGCATGGCGCGACCCTCGGTGTCCTCGATCTGGACCGGCGGGCTCTTCATGAGGTAGGCCGAGGCCGGGATGATCGGGCCGCCGATGCCGCGGTCCTTGGCGATCTTCGCGGCGCGGACGGCGTCGATGATGATGCCGGCCGAGTTCGGGGAGTCCCAGACCTCGAGCTTGTACTCGAGGTTGAGCGGGACGTCGCCGAAGGCGCGGCCCTCGAGCCGGACGTA
Source organism: Nocardioides asiaticus (assembly GCF_040049175.1). Classification (NCBI taxonomy): domain Bacteria; kingdom Bacillati; phylum Actinomycetota; class Actinomycetes; order Propionibacteriales; family Nocardioidaceae; genus Nocardioides; species Nocardioides asiaticus. The sequence continues at coordinate 4,967 of NZ_JBDZDM010000002.1, forward strand.
GGCCCACTTGCGGTCGTCGAGCCACTGCACGTAGTCGGACGGGCCGATGTGGACGTTGCGGTCGTCGATCTTGTCGGCGAGCTCGCCGCGGAGGTTGGACGTGACGGCCTGGGTCTTCGAGACCTTCTTCGACTCCAGCCGGTCGCGCTCCAGCATGTTCTTGAAGTCCATGTTGCCGCCGACGTTGAGCTGGTAGGTGCGGTCGAGGGCGACGCCGCGGTCCTCGAACAGCTTGGCCATCACCCGGTGGGTGATGGTCGCGCCGACCTGGGACTTGATGTCGTCACCGACGATCGGCACACCGGCGTCCTCGAACTTCTTCGCCCAGGCCGGGTCGGAGGCGATGAAGACGGGCAGCGCGTTGACGAAGGCGACGCCCGCGTCGATCGCGCACTGCGCGTAGAACTTGTCCGCCTCCTCCGAGCCCACCGGGAGGTAGGAGACGAGGACGTCGACCTGCTTGTCCTTGAGGACCGAGACGACGTCGACCGGCTCGGCGGCGGACTCCGCGATGGTCTGGCGGTAGTACTTGCCCAGGCCGTCGAGGGTGTGGCCGCGCTGGACCTCGACGCCCAGGGTCGGCACGTCGGTGATCTTGATCGTGTTGTTCTCCGAGGCGTTGATGGCCTCGGAGAGGTCCTTGCCGACCTTCTTGTCGTCGACGTCGAACGCGGCGACGAACTGCACGTCGGAGACGTGGTAGTCCCCGAACTTCACGTGCATGAGACCGGGGACGGTGCTCTGGGGGTCGGCGTCCTTGTAGTACTCGACACCCTGGACGAGGGAGCTGGCGCAGTTGCCGACTCCGACGATTGCTACACGTACCGAACCCATCAGGGCTCCTTCCACTGGGATGGTTCTTGCGGGCGGGTGCCCACTTCTTCGCCTTCGTGGCCAGACCTCGGCGGGGCCGGCGGCTCTGGCTCGTGCGGATTGCGCTCCGCGTCGATGAGCTGGGAGAGCCACTTGACCTCGCGCTCGACGGACTCCACGCCGTGCCGCTGGAGCTCACGGGCGTAGGAGTCGACTTCCTTCTGGGTCATGGCGAGCTGCTGCTGGATCCGGTCCAGCCGCTCCTGGAGCCGGCTGCGCCGGCCCTCGAGGACCCGCAGCCGGATCTCCATGTCGGTGCGCCCGAAGAAAGCGAACCTGATGTCGAAGTTGTCGTCCTCCCAGGCCGTCGGGCCGACCTCCGACATGAGCTCGGAGAACTCACGGTGGCCGGCCTCGGTGAGCTGGTAGACGATCCGCGGGCGCCGCGTCACAGGGGTCAGCGACGTCGTCGACTCCTCGATGAGGCGCTTGCGCAGCATCTTCTTCAGGGCAGGGTAGAGCGAGCCGTACGACAGCACCCGACCCCAGCCGAGCATCAGGTTGAGCCGCTTGCGCAGCTCGTAGCCGTGCATGGGTCCCTCGTGCAGCAGTCCGAGGACTGCGAGCTCGATGGTCTCCGCGCGACGTGCCATGCAATGCATCGTAGCGATATATCCGCCCGTTGCGAACAGGGGTCACATCGAAAATCTGGCAGTCCGGCCGGAGCCGGTCCGGATCCGGCGGCACCCGCGTCCGGAATGGGGCACGGCCTTGCGGGGTGCGTACCCTGTGGGCTGCCGCCTGCAAGGCTCGGGCGGGCGGCGGCCGTCGGCGCGAGTCTCGTCGACGGTGTGTGCAGTGAGTGCCGGCGGCGTACGCCGGCCGGTCGGTCAACGGGAGTTGTGCGGTTTCGTGAGTGATCACCCCACCAGCGGCAGGCGCCGGACGGGCTCGTCCGGCAAGCGCTCCGCGAGGTCATCCACCCAGGGTGCTGGTCGGGGGGCCGGCACGCGCGGCAGCGCGTCAGCAGGCACGTCGGGCAAGGCCGGCAGGAGCGGCAAGAACGGCAAGAAGCCGCTCACCCGCAAGCAGATCGCCTGGCGGATCGGCCGCTGGGTCATCGCGGCCGGGCTCGCGTTCGTCCTCGTGCTCGTCGGTCTGGCCATCGCGGCCTACAAGATGACCGACATCCCGAACCCGAACCGCGACTTCCAGACCGAGGCGACCTACGTCTACTACGCCGGCGGCCACCAGCAGCTCGGACGGTTCGCGGAGCAGAACCGCGACTCCATCCCGTACGACGAGATGCCGCAGACCATCAAGGACGCGGTCGTCGCCGCTGAGAACCGCACGTTCTGGACCGACAAGGGGATCGATCCGAAGGGCATCATCCGGGCGGCGTTCTCCAACGCGCGCGGCAACGCGACGCAGGGCGCGTCGACGATCACCCAGCAGTACGTCAAGATCCTCTATCTGAACCAGGAGCGCTCCTACAAGCGCAAGCTGAAGGAAGCGATCCTCTCGCTCAAGATCCAGCGGACCATGAGCAAGGAGAAGATCCTCGAGGGCTACCTCAACACGATCTACTTCGGTCGCGGTGCCTACGGGATCCAGGCGGCGGCGGAGGCCTACTTCCAGAAGCCCGCGAAGAAGCTCACCCTGCGCCAGTCGGCGGTGCTCGCGGCGGTGCTGAACAATCCGTACGGCCTCGACCCCGAGAACGGCAAGGACGCCAAGGAGGCGCTCAAGGAGCGCTACGACTACGTCCTGGAGAACATGGCGGAGGACGGCACCGCTCCCGCGGCCCGCGCGGAGCACGCGGAGAAGCGGCTGCCCCGGTTCCCGAAGGCGAAGGCCGGTGACATGTACGGCGGCCAGCGCGGCCACGCGCTGACGCTGGTCAAGAACGAGCTGCTCCGCCTCGGCTTCACTCCCGAGCAGATCGAGGGCGGCGGCCTGCGGGTGAAGACGACCTTCACCAAGAAGGCGATGAACGCCGCCGAGCAGGGGGTCAAGGAGGCCGAGCCGGACGGCTTCAGCGACAAGAATCTCCACGTCGGCGTCGCCTCCGTCGAGCCCGGCACCGGCGCGCTGCGCGGCTTCTACGGCGGCCAGGACTTCCTGAAGTCGCAGATCAACTGGGCCTCCTCGGGCGGCATGGTCGGCTCGACGATGAAGCCGGTCACGCTCGCCGCGGCGCTCCAGGCGGGCTTCTCGCTGAAGGACACCTTCGACGGCAACAGCCCCTACGAGTTCCCCGACGGCCTGACCGTCCACAACGAGGGCGAGCAGGCCGGCGAGGCCGACGGCCACAGCTACGGCTCGCACGTGACCGCGACGTACGCCCTCGAGGAGTCGATCAACACCGCGTTCGTCGACATGTCGAACTCCATCCCCGACGGGCCCCAGAAGATCTACAAGACCGGCCTGCGGATGGGCATCCCGCCGACGAAGGCCGACAAGGCCTACCCGGGGATCCCCGCGACGAGCGGCGACTACGACCCGGACGACGTCCTCATCACGCTGGGCCGCGCGGGCATCAGCCCGATCAACATGGCCAACACCTACGCCACGATCGCCAACGGCGGCGTACGCTCCAACGTCCACGTCATCGACAAGGTGACCGACCCGGACGGCACCGTCCTCTACCGCTACAAGCAGGACGACAACAGCTCGCGGGCGATCTCGGAGGACATCTCCGACGACGTGTCGTACGCCATGCAGCAGGTCGTCCAGAGCGGCACCGGTCGGGCGGCGCTCGCGCTCGGCCGGCCGGCCGCCGGCAAGACCGGGACGGCGACCAACGACAAGGGCGACGTCGTCTCCGCGTGGTTCGTCGGCTACACGCCGCAGCTCGCGACGGCGGTCATGTACACCCGCGGCAACGGGCGCGGGAAGCTGGACGGCTGGCTGCCGTCGTACTTCGGTGCCGACTATCCGGCCGACACCTGGACCGCTGTCATGCAGCGCGACATGGACGGCGTCCCCGTCGAGGAGTTCCCGCCGCCGGCCAACGTCGACGGCGACGCGCCCGACGACGACCACGAGCCGCTGCCGACGCGCACCGCGGCACCGCCGCCGCCGAAGAAGACGCACAAGCCGGAGCCGGAGCACACCCACAAGCCCCACCCGAGCGCGCCGCCCACGCCGACCCCCACCCCGACGCCGACCCAGCCGTCGCCGTCGAATCCCGGCGGGTCGGGTGGCTGCCCGGTGCTGAACCCGAACTGCGACGAGCCGAGCGAGACGCCCACGTCGAGCGAGCCGAGCTCGACCACGTCCAGTCCAGGTGGCGGCAAGACGAAGTCGCCCGGTCAGAACCGCGCGCCGCTGGCGTGGGCTGTCCGGCCGACGTACGCCGACCGGCCGATGTCACCGGCGAGCCGCAGCCTCACCGACGACGCCGCCTAGTCCCGCCCGATGCCCGAGCCCGTGACCGGCCCCGTCGTCGCCCCGACCCGGGAGGACGAGGTCGTCACGGCCGCCTCGGAGGTGGTGGGCGGCCCGCTGGGCCGCTACGCCTGGGGGCGGCGGCGGTGGTTCGGCGCCGCCGGGATCCTGGTGCTCCTGACCGCTCTGACGTTCGCGATCGGGATGGTCCAGAAGAAGCCCTGCTACGACGCGACGTGGCAGAACGCGACCGAGCGCTACACGCACATGTGCTACTCGGACCTGCCGTACCTCTACACGCTGCGCGGGTTCGCCGAGAACGAGTGGCCCTACAGCGACGACCCGACGGTGCGGGCGCGGTATCCGCAGGTGATGGAGTACCCGGTCGGGATCTCCTACTACGCCTGGGGCGCGTCCTGGGTGACGCAGTGGATCACGCACCCCGACACGTCGCTCCGCTACGCGGCGCCGGTCGAGGACCTTCCGGGCCTGCCGGGGATGGACCACGAGGTGCGGGTCTTCACCGTCGTCAACGTGGTCGGGTTCGCCGTCGCCGCGCTGCTCGCGACCTGGCTGCTGGCCGGGACCAACCGGCGCAGACCGTGGGACGCAGCCGCCTTCGCGCTCTCGCCCGCCTTGGCGCTGAGCGGGATCGTCAACTGGGACCTGCTCGCCGTCGCGTTCGTGGCCGGGGCGCTGTGGGCCTGGTCGCGCGGCCGACCGCTGCTGACCGGGGTCCTGGTCGGGCTCGGGACCGCCACGAAGCTCTATCCGCTCTTCCTGCTCGGCGGCCTGCTCCTGATCTGCTGGCGACGACGACACTGGCGGGCGTACGCGGCTGCCTTGGTAGGCGCCGCGCTCGCCTGGGTGGTGGCCGACCTGCCGGCGTACGTCACCGGACCTTCGGAGTGGAAGGTGTTCTGGACCTTCAACACCGACCGCGGAGCCGACCTCGGCTCGCTGTGGCTGGTGGGCTCGCAGATCGCCGACGTGACCCTGAAGCCGCACACGATCAACCTGTGGTCGTGGGTCCTCTTCGCGCTGTGGTGCGCGGGGGTGCTCGTGCTCGGGCTGCGTGCGCCGCGTACGCCGCGGCTGGCCCAGCTCGGCTTCCTGATCGTCGCGGGCTTCCTGCTGGTCAACAAGGTCTACTCGCCGCAGTACGTCCTCTGGCTGCTCCCGCTCGCCGTCCTCGCCCGGCCGCGCTGGCGCGACCAGCTGGTCTGGCAGGCGAGCGAGGTCGTCTACTTCTGCTGCGTGTGGTGGTATCTCGGCGGGCAGCTCACCGCCGGTGCCACCGACGACGTGCCCTTCTACTGGCTCGCCGTCCTCGTCCGGGTCGCGGGGGAGCTCTACCTGGTCGGGATCGTCGTACGCGACATCCTGCGGCCGTGGCACGACCCGGTGGTCGCCAGCGCGAGCGCCGTGGCGCCCGATCCGGTCCTCGCGCGCCTCTGACGGGGCGCGGGGTCAGGTGACCGTGATCTCGTCGAACGTCGTGGTCGTGTAGCGGACCCGGACCTCGAGCTCGTCACCGACCTCCGGGACGCGGTGGCCGTGCGGGACGAGGAGCATCGACTCCTGCATGTGGGGGGGCTCGGCGAAGAGGAGGGACCTGCCGTCGAGGAGGTACGGCGAGCGGGCGACACCGACCGCGTCGAGGCCACCCTTCGCGACGGCGACGGCGCGGCTGCGCAGCCCGGGCGCGCCGGTGGGCGCCTCGAGGCCGAGGCCGTGGCCGGTGCCCCCGGCGGCGACCAGCAGGTGGCCGTTGCGGAGTGCGGTGCGGCCGCGGTAGCCGTAGCCGTCCCCGCGCTCGAGCGGGTGCACGTCGTCGACGGTCGCGGTCGCCCTGAACGCGCCGCGGTCGCCGAGCCACAGCCCGGTGCCGACGCGCGGCCGCACCGTGAGGTCGGCGTACGACGTCCGGAGCTGCTCGAGCTCGGACGGCGTCAGGTGGGAGACCCAGACGGTGGCCGCCTCGGCGCCGACGACGTCGTCCATGAGCGCACGGGCCTCGGGCAGGTTGTGACCGGTCATGGGCAGGTGGATGCTGACGCCCTCGAAGCGCGCCCGGCGACGGGCGAGCGGGGCCGCCTCCCAGAGCTCGGCGGCGGACATGCCGTGGCGCCGCATCGAGGTCATCCGCTCGAGCAGGACGCGGGCGCCGGGCTGGCGGCCGAGCAGGGCCGGGAGGTCCTGGTAGCGGCTGACCGTGTGGATCACCCGGTCGGCGAGGTCGGGGACGAGGTCGGGGACGTAGGGGCGCCACGGGGTGAGCACGACGAGCGAGCCGTCGTATCGTGAGGCGACCTCGGGCAGCTCGGCGTACGTGCCGACGGCGAGGACGTCTGACCCCAGCCAGCCGGCGCGCCGGGCGAGCCGGGCGAGGGTGAGGCCGTAGCCGTTGCCCTTCGCGACCGGGACCAGACCCTGCGTGGCGTCGGCGACGGAGCGCAGGTGGGTGCGCCAGCGTTCGCCGTCGACGGTGAGCTTGAGCGGCACCGGTCAGCCCCTCCGCTTCATGTAGAGGTCGAACGCGGTGTAGAGCGGGCGGTTGAGCGGGAGGTCCCACTCGCCGGCGTACTCCACCGCCCGGCCGCCCGTGCCGACCTTGAACTGGATCAGCCCGACGTGGGAGTCCTCGGCCGACAGCGTCGGGGTGATGCCGCGCAGGTCGTAGACGGTGGCGCCGGCGGCGAGGGCGTCGCGGATCATCGCCCACTGCAGCGCGTTCGACCCGCGCACCTCGCGCTTCTCGGTGGAGGAGGCGCCGTAGGAGTACCACGCGTGCGTGCCGACCCGGACCATGATCGTCGCCGCCAACAGGTCGCCGTCGTGGTGGGCGAGGAAGAGCGTGAAGCGCTCGGGGGCCTCGGCGGACATGGCCTTCTGCATCGTCTGGAAGTACGACAGCGGACGCGGGGTGAAGTGGTCGCGCTCGGCGGTGTGGACGTAGAGCTCGTGGAAGGCCGCGAGCGCCTCCCCGACGTCGGGTCCGTCGGGCGAGCCAGTCGAGACCACCTCGACACCCTCCTTGGCGGCCTTCTTGATGTTGCGGCGCCACAGCTGGTTCATCCCCTTGAGGACCTCGTCCTCGGTCCTCGGGGTGCCGTCGTCGTGGACGAGGGGAATCTCGAACGTGTACTGCGGCTGGCCCGCGCCGAAGCCGTCCTCCGGCGACTGCAGCCGCCAGCCCGCCTGGCGGAGCTGGCTGACAACGCGGGCGCCGGCGGGGTCGCGCCACGTCGGCGCGAGGTCGGTGAGCCGGCGGACGCCGTCGTCGGCGATGCCCTGCTTGACCTGCTCCGCGCTCCAGGTCGCGGTGGCGACCGGCGGGCCGATCCGTACGCCGAAGGCGCCGTTCCTTCTGAGGTACGCCGCCAGCGGGTCGAGCCACTCGGCGAGGTCGCCGGTCCAGTCGATGACCGGACCCTCCGGGAGGTAGGCGAGCGTGTAGCGCCTGAGCTTGGGCACCGGCCGGTGGAGGACCAGTGCCGCCCCGGCGAGCTCGCCGTCGCGGAAGAAGCCGAGGGACTCCGAGCGCCACTCCGTCTTGACGCCCGCCCAGGCGGGGGTCTGCAGGAAGCTCACCAACGGGCGCGTGGCGATGAAGGCCAGGTGCTCGTCGGCGGTGATCGGGCGCACGGTCACAGTCACCCGCGGAAGGCTACCGGCCGGCGGTGGTCGCTCCCCGATCGGCGGGTGTGAGCCGTTCGACGCCGCCCGACCCGCATGCAGGCGGCCTGCGCGTGGCACCAGTGAGACTCCGATCCGATCTGCGAGGAGACGCACGATGAGGATGACGGTGATCGGCTCCGGCTATCTCGGGGCCACCCACGCCGCCTGCATGGCCGAGCTCGGCCACGAGGTGGTGGGCGTCGACACCGACCCGGCCAAGGTCGAGGCGCTGAGCGCCGGGCGGGCGCCCTTCTTCGAGCCGGACCTCGAGCCGCTGCTGCGCAAGCACACCGAGACCGGGCGGCTCCGGTTCACCACCTCGCTCGCCGAGGCGGCCCGGGGCGCCGCGGTGCACTTCGTCTGCGTCGGCACCCCGCAGCAGCCCGGCCGCCCTGCCGCCGACACCTCGGCGGTCGAGGCGGTCGTCGAGGAGCTGGCCCCGCTCCTCGCGCCGGGCGCGGTGGTGGTCGGCAAGTCGACCGTGCCGGTCGGGCTGGCGGCCGCACTCCGGCGTACGGTCCTCGCGGGCGGGGCCGAGGGCGCCGACCTGGCGTGGAACCCGGAGTTCCTCCGGGAGGGGTACGCCGTCGAGGACACCCTCCGCCCGGACCGGATCGTCGTGGGCGCCGACCGCCCGGAGACCGTCGAGGTCGTCCGCGCGGTCTATGCGGATGCCGTTTCACGTGGAACGCCGTTCCTCACCGTCGGCCTCGAGACCGCCGAGCTGGTGAAGGTGGCGGCCAACTCGTTCCTCGCCACGAAGATCTCGTTCATCAACGCGATGGCCGAGTTCTGCGAGGCCACCGGCGCCGACGTGGTCGACCTCGCCCACGCGGTGGGGTACGACGACCGGATCGGCCACCGCTTCCTCAAGGCCGGCCTCGGGTTCGGCGGCGGCTGCCTGCCCAAGGACATCCGCGCCTTCCAGGCCCGCGCGTCCGAGCTCGGGCTGGGCCGCTCGGTCGGCTTCCTCGGCGAGGTCGACGAGATCAACACCCGCCGGCGGGAGAAGACCGTCGACCTCGCCCACGAGATCCTCGGCGGCCGGGTGAGCGGCCGCCGGGTCGCCGTCCTCGGCGCTGCGTTCAAGCCCGACTCCGACGACGTACGCGACTCCCCGGCGCTCGACGTCGCGGACCAGCTCTACCTGCGCGGCGCGGAGGTGACGGTGTACGACCCGGAGGCGCGCGAGACCGCACGCAGGCACTCCCCGCGGCTGTCGTACGCCGACAGCCTGGCCGCCGCGGTCGAGGCCGCCGACCTTGTGCTGCTGCTCACCGAGTGGGCGGAGTTCGTCGCGATGGACCCGGCCGCGGTCGGCGACCGGGTGGCACACCGCGCGATCCTCGACGCGCGCAACGTGCTCGACCCGCGGGCCTGGCAGGAGGCCGGCTGGACCTATCGGGGGCTGGGCCGGGGCTGAGCCCGGGCCGAAGGTCCCGTTCACCTGCCCGACTGACGAACCCACTCCACAAGCCGCGTTGGGAGTGCAAAGGTGGGGCTCGGGAAGATCTCGGCTCCCGGACGTATCACGACCCGTGGTCGGAACTCTTCGGGGTCGTGACCGTAACGACCACTCGGGGAGCCGGAACGATGAGCACCGCGACCTCCAACGAGCCCCGGCCGGCTGACGGCCCCGGGGCTGTCTGGGTTGAGGCGACGCGGGCCTTCGACCGTTGGCTGGCTGGGGACCCAGCCGGGCTCCAGGACCTGGTCGGGGTGATGACACCCGTGCTGTGGCACGTGGTGCGCGCCTACGGTCTCGCGCGCGAGCAGTCCGAGGACGTCATCCAGACGACCTGGCTCGCGCTGGTCCGCCGTAGCTCCGCGATCGTCGACTCAGCCGCCGTGGGGGGCTGGCTGACCATGACGGCGCGCCGCGAGGCCTGGCGGACCGCACGGGGGGCGGGTCGTTCCCTCCCGGTCGACGACGAGGACATCGCCGTACGCCTGCCGCGTCAGCGGTCGGCCGAGGCGGACGCCGTCGACCGGGAGGGCGCCCGGCGCCTGTGGGAGGCGGTCGACGAGCTGCCGGAGCGTTGCCGCCGGCTGCTGCGTGTGATCGCCTTCGAGAACCGACCCGACTACGCGTCCCTGGCCGTCGACCTCGACATGCCCGTGGGCAGCATCGGACCCACCCGCGGGCGCTGTCTGGCGAAGCTGCGCGTCGCGCTCATGCAAAGAGGAGAGCTGTGATGGCGGAGATGAGCCGGGAGAGCCTGCTGGAGATCGTCCGTACGGTCTGGGAGGAGCGCGACCCCGTCCCCGACGGACTCGTCGAGCGGATGCAGGAGGCGGCCGCCGCCGAGGAGGAGGCCGCCGGGCTGGCCTTCGAGCTGGAGCTGATGACCCTCGTCGAGCGCTCCGAGGAGCTCGCCGGCGCGCGGGGCTCGACGGCGTACACCCTGCGGTTCGCGTACGACGACGTCGACCTGCTCCTCCGCATCGCCGCCGACGGCGACCGCTCCCGCGTGGACGGCTGGATCGTCCCGCCCGAGCCGATGACCGTCCGCGCCATCCGCGAGCAGACGCCCTCCGCTGCTGCCATCGTCAGCGACACCGGTCGCTTCGAGCTCACCGATCTGCCTCTCGGGCTGGTCCACCTGCGCCTCGAGCCCCACGACGGCTCACGGGCGCCGTTCGCCACCCCGACCTTCGAGATCTGACCCCATCACTCTGACCGACACGCAGGAGAGCGCTGTGCCGAAAGACCCCGACGAACCTCGCCACCCGCGCCGCGACAGGGATGCGTGGAAGAACGGCTGGTCGGACCGCCGAGTCCTTGATCCCGAGAAGGCGGTCATCCCGACGATCAAGGCCATGCCGACGGCGTACGTCGGCGTCCATCTCACCGTCGCCCGATCGCAGGCGCGGGGTCACGACGGCAAGCGCGAGCCGCACTACGTCCGGGTGGTGCGGCGGCTGGTGAAGGCCGCCGAAGAGCTGAACTGGACGGCGACGCCGTGGGAGGACGAGCGCACCAAGGGACTTGACTGGGGCCTCATCATCATCGACATCGAGGGCAAGGCCGGCGAGGAGCAGCCTGATGCCTGGAGGGTGCTGCAGAAGGCTCGCGCGCTCCTCGAGGAGGCGAAGCAGGGCGACGGGGCGGACCCCCTCTGGTCCGACCACGACGGCAACCCCCTGGGTGGTGCCTGCCTCAACCACTTCGTCTCGCCGGTCGCGCCCCGCGGGTTCCGGCCCAACACGACGTTCTACGAGCCCAACACGACGTTCTACGAACCCAACACGACGTTCTACGAACCCAACACGACGTTCTACGAACCGAACGGGACCGGCGCATCAGGCGTGGCGAGCTACCTCAGTATCGGCAGCGGGGGTCGTCAGCCCGTGGCGTACGCCGGACCGGAGCCTGTCCGTCGCTCCGATCGGGACTACGAGCCGACCGAGGGGGAGCCGGACAGCGCGCGCCGGCGGCCTGTCGTCGCGATGCTGGACACGGGCGTGTGGGCGCGGCATCCATGGTTCCGGAGGCAGGGTGATGATCCGGTCGTCCGTACGGACGTCGAGGTCAGCACGCCGATCCTCGACGAACACGACAAGGTCGTGGAGACGAGGATGATGAAGATCGGTGATCCGTCGATCTCGGGACCGGACTGGCAGGACGCAGACGACGACGGGCCGTTCGACGGCGCTCTTAACGGGATCGCCGGCCATGCGACCTTCGTCGCCGGGCTCATCCACCAGAGATGTCCCGAGGCGGTCATCTACTCCTGGCGGGTGGTGCCGCCCGACGGCGAGATGGAGGAGAAGGAGCTGCTCATCGCACTCGCCCAGATCCTTCACCTGGTGAAGACCGGGACGCCGATCGACGTCCTCAACCTCTCCCTGAGCTACTACCACGAGACGTCCACCGACCATGACGCCTCTGGTGACACGGCACTCATCGACCAAGCGCTCCGGGAGGTGCTGCACCTGATCACCGCTCAGGGGGTGACGGTCGTCTGCTCGGCCGGCAACGACGCGACCAGCAGGCCGGCCTACCCAGCCGCCTTCGGACCGTGGATCGGCAGGAAGATGACCAAGGAGGAACGGCGTCGGGCCCCGATCGTCTCGGTCGGGTCGTCGAACCCCGGCGGGAGGGCAGATGCGCTCTTCAGCAACGTCGGGCGGTGGGTGCGCCACTACGAGCAGGGCGCGGTCGTGATCAGCACCTTTCCCAAGGTCCAGGGCGGCTACCAGCCCATCGCACGCGACGTGGTGGACGTGGCGGGGACGCGACGTCGACGGAGCTCGATGGATCCGGACGACTTCCGCAGCGGCTTCGCGATCTGGAGCGGCACCTCCTTCGCCGCGCCGATCACCGCCGGAAAGGTCGCCGCGGCGCTCCACGGAGCGGGGGGATTCGGTCCGGGCGAGCAGCCCACGTACGAGGATGCCTGGACGGCGGTCGAACGCGTCACCGAGCTGAAGCAGGACGATGTCGAGGCAAAGTCTCCGCGATGACGCCATGATGTGAGGGTGTCGTCCCGCGAGAGACTTCATGCGCGAGGGGTTGCTGCGAGCAGCCGGGGGCGTCATGCCCGGGCCAGGCATCTGCTGGAACGAGCCCGGGACGGGCTCGAGCCCGGAGACCTGCGCGCTCGGATCGACGCGAGCCTCGCCTACATCTGGCAGGAGACCGGCGCCGGTGACGGGGTCGCGCTGTGCCGGAGGGCGCTCGACTACCCCGGCCTGACAGACACAACCCGCGGCACGCTCCACAGTCAGCTAGGGCTCCTGGCGATGCTGCGGGGCGAGCGGGAGGAGGCTCTCGCGGCGTTCGGTGACGCGATCCGGCTGCTGCGGGACCCGCGCCTCCTGGGGCGTGCGCATCTCAATCGGGGCAGCGTCTATACCCAGCGGGACCTCGCCGGTCCGGCCGCGGACGACTTCGCCCTGGCAGCCCGTTACTTCTCGGAAGCGGGCGACGAGCTCGCTGCGGCCAAGGCCCGGTTCAATGTCGGCTACACGCGGATGCTCGAGGGTGATCTCGTCAGCGCGTTGAGCGCGATGGACGAGGCCTACCCCGCCTTCGTCACCGCGGGTCCGCTGCTTGCCGCGACCGCCGACTCCGGTCGGGCGGAGGTGCTCTTCGCCGCCGGGCTGGTCGAGGAGGGTCGGGACGCCCTGCGGAGCGCCCTGAGGGCGTACGTCGGGCGCCGGCTGTACCGGCGCCGCGGCGAGCTCGAGCTCGATCTCGCGCGGTCGCTGGCGCACGCCGACCCCGCCGGTGCGCTCGAGGCGGCCCGCCGGGCCCGCGTCCAGTTCGCGAAGAGTCGGGCAGCCGTGTGGCAGCTACGGGCCGAAGGGGTGATCCACGCGGCAGAGGTCGAGCTGGGCCGGACGGCCCCGGCCTTGATCTCCCGCGGGGACGATCTGGCCGATGAGCTCGACAAGGTGGGGCTCGACCAGGCCGCTGCTACCGCCCGGCTCCAGGCCGCCCGGGTCGCCGGCCGCCGGGGCGACCTGGACGGCATGCGCGAGCGGGTGGCGCGCGTGAGCCTGCGGCGGACGACGCCTCTGCCCGTGCGCCTGCTGTCGTACGACGTCCGCGCCGAGCTCTGCACCGCAGCGGGCCGACGGGGGCGCGCGCTGGCCCACCTGCGTCGTGGCCTGGCCGAGCTGCACGACTGGCAGAGCTCGTTCGGGAGCCTGGACCTGCAGACCAACGTGGTGGGCCACGGCGTACAGCTCGCGACCCGCGGCCTCGAGCTGGCGCTCGGGTCGCGGTCGGATGCGGTGCTGTTCGAGTGGTCGGAGCGCGCCCGGATGCTGGCGTCGCGGATCCAGCCGGTCAGCGCGCCGACCGACCCCGAGCTGGCGGCGGATCTCGCGGAGCTGCGCAGCGGGCCGAGCCCCGCGCGCGAGGCCGAGCTGCGCAAGCGGATCCGCGAGCGTGCGTGGCAGCAGCGCGGGTCGGGCGAGGTGGCCGAGCCGGTGTCGCTCGACGAGCTGCGGGCGGGGCTGGGCGACCAGGCCTTGGTGGCGTACGTCGTCGCGGCCGGCCGGGTAGTGGCGCTGGTCGTCACCCGGGCCGAGGTGAGGCGGGTCGACCTCGGCGACCGGGACCGGCTCGGCAGGCTGCTCGGTGGTCTGCTGCCCGACCTCGACATGGCGTCGGGCGACCTCGACGGTCCGATCGCCGAGGTGGTCAGGGCACAGCTGATCGCCCGGCTCGAGCAGCTCGGTGAGGCGCTCGTCAGCCCGCTGCTGCCGTACGTCGCCGGCCGTCCCGTCGTACTCACCCCGTCCGGCGCGCTCGCCGGTGTGCCGTGGACGCTGCTGCCAGGACTGGCCAGCTGCCCGGTCACCGTCGCCCAGAGTGCGACGTCCTGGCTGGCGCGGACCGCGGCGCCGTACCGCACCTCGACGGCGGGCTTCGTCGCCGGTCCCCGCGTGCGCCGCGCCGACGACGAGGTCGCCCTCGCGGCGAAGGAGTGGCACGACGCGACCGTGCTCACCGGCGAGCGCGCCACGGCGGCTGCGGTCTCCGAGCTGGCCGCCTGCGTCGATGTGCTCCACGTCGCCGCCCACGGCCGGCACTCCGCCGAGAGCCCGCTCTTCTCCGGTCTGGCGCTGAGCGACGGGCCGTGGTTCGGGTACGACGTGGACCAGCTCGCCGCCGTCCCCGACGTCGTCCTGCTCTCCGCCTGCGAGGTCGGGCGCTCGACCGTGCGCTGGGGCGAGGAGCTGATCGGCATGACCGCCGCCTGGCTCCACGCTGGCGCCCGCTGCGTCATCGCCTCGCCTGCCGCGGTCGGCGACGAGGCGGCGTACGACGCCCTCGTCCGCGTCCACCGCGGCCTCGCCGCCGGACTGCCGCCGGCCGAGGCGCTCGCCGCCGCCGTCCCGCCGCCCACCCCGCACACCGCGCCCGCGCCGTTCCTCTGCTTCTGCTGAGGCGCGCTCGAGATCTGGGCGCTGGGCCGTGCAGCGGTGGATGGGCAACCGATTGATGTTCGGGTTCGGTTGCTGAGTCACCGCTGTCTGGCAGGCCGCCCTTGCAGCGGTGGATGGGCAACGGTGTGGTCGATGAATCAGGTTGCTGGCCCACCGCCGCCCGGGTCAGGACGGTTCCCAGCCCACCGCTGAATGCGTCCGAGACCGACGTATCAGCGTCGGGACCGCCGTCTCCTCCCTGTCGTGCTGTCGACCTATCCGAGGAGCCCAGCCATGCCCAACGCGTCGACCTCCCTCCGCACGATCCGCGATCCGCGCGGAGGTCAGGTGATCGAGTGCCCGGTCGCCACCTGCGTCGAGGTGAGCTTCACCCCGTCGCTGGTGAGCAAGTGGCGCATCGAGGACAGCCCGGGCCACCTGGTGCCGCTCAGCGAGGGTGACCACCACTTCGTCTTCATGGTCTTCAGCGCGCGCACGGAGCCGACGCCGCTCCGGCTGGTGAGGTACCGGCCGGACCGCGAGGACGCTCTCGAGGAGCGGACCGTGCACGTGCTGCCGAGCGACCGGTTCGCCGGCTGGCCCAGGGTGCCGCGGCAACGACGCCGCTCCCTGGCGGCCGCCGGCTGAGCCGCGTCGGAGGGCACCCCCAGGGGCGGGGGCCGGGGGTGCCCTCACCCTTCTCGCGACGTCATACGGGCAGGGACGGTCCGTCGTTGGAGCCGTATGACGTCCGCGGCGCGGGTCAGGCGACGGGCGACCAGCCGAGCATCGGCCCGAGGCGGGTGGCCATGTCGGTGAGGATCTGCACGTAGTCCGCGTGCTCGAAGGTGAACGGCAGCGCGAACGCGACCTCCTCGACGGCCTGGAAGCCCGGATGCGCGGTGAGCCGCTCGGCCAGCTGCTCGGAGGTGCCGACCAGGTCGGGGGCGAACATCGCGCGCTTCGGCCCGAGCTGCTGCGGCTCGCGGGTGCGGGGGAGCCGCGCTACGGCGTACGCCTCGTACTTCTGCACCTGCTCCGTGGTGGCCGAGTCGGTCGGGATGACGACGAGGCCCTGCGAGACGCGGGCGGCCTCGCCGTCGGGGTGCAGCGAACGGAAGAGGTCGATCTGGCGGCGCTGGATGACGCCGAAGTCGAGGGTGTCCTCGGCGGCGTCGATGACGCTCGAGGTGAGCAGGTTGAGCCCCCTCTGCGCGGCCCAGGTGACGCTGCGCTCGGAGCCCCCGCCGTACCAGACCCGGTCGACGAGGCCCGGCGAGTGCGGCTCGATCCGGCGGGAGAAGCTCTCGATCCCGCGGGTGCCCTCGAAGGTCGAGACCGGCTCGCCGGCGAGGTTGTGGAGCAGCCGCTCGACGCGGGTGTAGGTGAAGTCCTCCTTGTCCCACGTGTCGGGGTAGAGGTGCTCCTTGAACGCATCGAAGTTCATCGGCGGGCCGACGCTGACGCCCGGGTTGATCCGGCCGTGGGAGAGTACGTCGACGGTCGCGAGGTCCTCGGCGAGGCGGAACGGGTTCTCCAGGCCGAGCGGCGTGACGGCGGTGCCGAGCTCGATCCGGGACGTGCGCTGCGAGGCGGCGGCCATGACGGCGATCGGCGAGGAGATGCCGTACTGCAGGTGGCGGTGGCGCAGCCACGCCGAGTCGAAGCCGAGCTGCTCGCCGAGCTCGATGATCCGCAGCGTCTCCTCGTGGCCGCTCGCCGGGTCGGAGGGGTCGAAGAGCCCGATCGTGAGGAACCCGAGCCGCCGCAGCGGCCGGTGGCTCACACGCGCTCCCGCAGCCAGGCGAAGTCGGCCTGGTGCTCGGCGGCGCCGCCCGGCGTCTCGCAGACGACCGGCGCCCCGGCGTCGCGTACGACGGCGGCGAGCAGGTCCGGGTCGATCTTCCCGGTCCCGAAGTTGGCGTGCCGGTCGGCGCCGGAGTCGAACTCGTCGCGCGAGTCGTTGCAGTGCACCAGGTCGATCCGGCCGGTGATCTTGCGGACGTCCTCGACCACGGTCTCGAGGCTGTTGCCGCCGGCGTGGGCGTGGCAGGTGTCGAGGCAGAAGCCGACCATGTCGTAGCCCTCCGCCTGGCTGATCGCCGCCCAGACCCCCTCGATCCGCTCGAGGTAGCGGGTCATCGCGTTGTCGCCGCCCGCGGTGTTCTCGATCAGCAGCGGGATCTTGATGTCGGTGGCCTCGACCGCCTTGCGCCAGTTGTCGAACCCCTTGGCGGGATCGTCGGCCTTGTTGACGTGGCCGCCGTGGACGATGAGCCCCTTCGCGCCGATCTCGGCCGCCGCGTCCATGTGCTGCTGCAGCAGCTTGCGGGACGGGATCCGGATCCGGTTGTTGGTGGTGGCGACGTTGACGATGTACGGCGCGTGCACGTACAGGTCGATCCCCGCCGACTCGGCCGCATCGCGGAGCGCGGCCGCGCCGCCGGCGTACGCGACCTCGGGGCCCTTGTAGCCCTGCGGGTCGCCGAGGAAGAACTGCACCAGCGGGGCGTTGCGCGCCTGCGCCTCGGCGATCGGGTCGGTCTGGTCGACGTGGGCGCCGATCCTGATTTCGCTGGGCTCGCTCATGCCGCCAGTTTAGGAACCCCCCGAGCGGGCAAGCGGAGGCAGTTCGGGTCACCAGCGCCCCGCCGGGGCAGTGAGGAGTTCCACCCATGAGCTACGACGCACCGCCCCCGCCCCCGCCGGGCGCCACTCCGCCGCCGCCGCCGGCCGGCGGGCCGTACTTCCCCGCCGCCCAGGCCGCCGTGCCGAAGGCCGGCTTCGAGCCGCTCGGCCTCGGCATCGCCGTCGCCGGTGTGCTGGCGCTGATCTTCAGCTTCGTCAACAAGTTCTACACGGTGAGCGCGACCCTCGACCTGGGCAAGGACATGGGCGGCAGCCAGTCGATCTCCGACTCCGGCTCGGCCTGGCACGGCGTCTTCGGCTGGCTCGGCGTGGTCCTCGCGGTGGTGGCGGCCATCTACGTCGTCCTCGCCGCGTTCGACATCAAGCCGCCGAACGTCCCGGCGCCGATCGCGACCGCCGGCGTCCTCGGCCTCGCCTTCCTCTGCGAGCTGGTCGCCCTGTTCGTCGTCCCGGCCGGTGACGTCGACAAGGCGAAGGACGAGGCCTCGCAGATGGGCATGAAGCTCAGCGTCGACGAGGGCCACGGCTGGAGCTACTGGCTCGTGCTGGTCCTCGTGATCGTCGCGCTCGGGCTCGCCGTGATGAAGCTGCTCAGGAGCAGGCCGACCCTGTGAGACAGCCTGCTCGTGCTCCGCTCGTAACACAGCGTTGACCGAGGGCGCTTTACGTCGGGGCCACCCGCCGATAGCAATAGCGGGTGGCCCCGCTCTGGGCGGGGCTCGACGACGAGAGGAACCCCATGTCCACCACCCCCGCTCGGGTCCGAGACCGGCGCAGGGCAGCGCCCGCTGCCGCCCTGGTCGCCGCGCTGGTCGCGCTCGTTGCCGCGCTCGGCCTCGCCGCGCCGGCCCAGGCCTCCGCGGCAGCCTCGGCCGCCTCGCCCACCTCGGTCGCCGCGAAGCCTGCCGCGCCGGCGTACACCCTCGGTGCCGACGGCACGACCAAGGCGACCTACTCCTACGCCGACGCGGTCCACGAGTCGGTCTGGGTGGACGCCCCCGACCTCGACGGTGACGGCACTCCCGAGAAGGTCGCGGCCGACATCATCCGGCCGAAGGTCGCCGCCGGCACGAAGGTGCCGGTGATCATGGACGCGAGCCCGTACTACTCCTGCTGCGGCCGCGGCAACGAGAACGAGCTGAAGTCGTACGACGCCGACGGCACGATCGCGAAGATGCCGCTCTTCTACGACAACTACTTCGTCCCGCGCGGGTACGCCGTCGTCGAGGTCGACATGGCCGGGACCAACCGCTCCACGGGCTGCGTCGACGAGGGCGGCCCGTCCGACATCCTCTCCGTCAAGGCGGTCATCGACTGGCTCAATGGCCGGGCGACCGCGCACACGCTCGACGGCACGGCAGCGACCGCCGACTGGACGACCGGGCAGGTCGGGATGATCGGCAAGTCGTACGACGGCACCCTCGCCAACGGCGTCGCCGCCACCGGCGTGAAGGGCCTGAAGACGATCGTGCCGCTGTCGGGCATCAGCTCGTGGTACGACTACGACCGCGCCCAGGGCATCCCGTACTACGACGGCTACGCCCCCTGGCTCTCCTCCTACGTCGAGGGCGACCGCGACCCGGCGTTCTCCAAGGACTGCACGGCCGTCAACGACAGGCTCGGCACGGACGCGGACGACGCCACCGGCGACTACAACGCGTTCTGGGCCGAGCGGAACTACCGCGACGGCTCGCTGTTCTCGGCGAAGAAGGTGAAGGCCGACGTCTTCATCGTCCACGGCCTCCAGGACACCAACGTCAAGACGCTCAACTTCTCCCGCTGGGAGGAGGCGCTGCTCGCCAACCACGTCAAGGTCAAGATGTGGCTCTCCCGGCTCGGCCATGTCGACCCGTTCGACTACGACCGGGCGACCTGGGTCAGCACCCTGCACCGCTGGTTCGACCACGAGCTGTACGGCATCGACAACGGCATCGACACCGAGCCCGCCGTACGCGTCGAGGTCTCACCGAACCACTGGGTGACCGAGAGGTCCTGGCCGCACTCGACGGCGGTCAGGCTGCACCCGCAGGCCGACGGCACCCTGGCGCGCAAGCCCGCCACGGGCGCGGCGACGTTCACCAACGACCCGGCCGGCGCCTTCCTCTTCGGGGTGGCCGCCGGTGACAACCCGAACCGGCTGCTCTACACGACCGGCGCACTGACCAAGAACGTCCGGATCGCGGGCACCCCGACGGTGACGGTGAAGGTGAGCGACGACGCGCCCGTCGGCCAGCTCTCGGTCGGCCTGGTCGACTACGGCACCGCGGAGCGGGTCTCGGGCGGCAACGACGGCGCCGAGACCCTCGACACGGAGTCCTGCTACGGCGAGTCCACCGACGTCGACGACGCCTGCTACTACGACGTCCAGCGGCTGCTGGAGACCTCGGACTACCAGATCCTCGACCAGGGCTGGGCGAAGGTGCCCGGACCGGGCACCCACACGCTGTCGATCGACCTCGCGGCCGACGACGTCGTGATCCCCGCCGGCCACACCATCGGGCTGATCATCATGGGCGTCGACGCGTGGAACACCGACGTCTGGGACACCGACGCGACGCCGTACGCCGTCGACCTGAAGGCGACGACGCTGTCGCTGCCGGTGGTCACCGCGGGCGGCCCGAGGTTCGGCAAGAAGAAGGCGCTGCCGCACGACCTGGCGACGCCCCGCGGCGCCCGCCACGGGAAGCGCACGCCGAGCTGATGAGGCTGAGCTGACGAGATCGGGTGACGACCGGTGACCGCCGTGCTGCTCGGGCTGGCGGCGGTCCTGGTCGTCCTCGGGTTCGTGCTGCTGACCCGCTCCTCGGCGCCGGGCTCAGCCGAGGAGCCGGGTCAGCGCCACCGCGCAGAGCGCGATCGCCGAGGCGAAGCAGGCGGCCGCGGTAAGCACCTGCGCTGAGGATCGCGTACGCCGGGCGGCGGCCTCGGGCAGCGCGAGCGACTGCCGCAGCGGCATGCTGGCCTCGCCCAGCCGGTCGTGGACCTCGGGCCCGTCCGGCCGCGGCCGGAAGCCGCCGAGGCTATGCTCGGCGCCGATCAGCAGCAGCCGGCGCTGCGCGTCGGCGGCCGAGCGAGGACGGTCGGCCGGGTCGGTGGCCGTCAGCGACGCCAGCAGCGGCGCCAGCGGACCCTCCGGCACCCCGCGCTGGAGCAGCGGCGGGACGCCGGTGAGCAGCTGGATCGCGACCCGCCCGGCGGCGTACAGGTCGTGGCTCGGGTCGGGCGGTGCACCGGCCGCCTGCTCGGGCGACGCGTAGCCCTCGGTACCGACCATCCCCGGCACCGAGGTGAGGCGTACGGCGTCGGTGGTGGCCGCCACCCCGAAGTCGCCGAGCCGCAGGTGCGGCCGGGCGCGCCCGGTGACCTCGAGCAGCAGGTTGGCGGGCTTGACGTCGCGGTGGACGACGCCGGCGGCGTGGACGGCGCAGAGGGCCTGGAGGAGCTGGTCGAGCAGCACCGCGGCGTACTCCGTCGGCAGCGGGCCGTGCTCGGCCAGCAGGTCCGCCACCGTCCCGCCGCGGACGAGGTCCATCGTGAAGACCACGACGTCGTCGTCGGCCGCCCAGCCGGTCGGGGCGACCACGTGCGGGTGGCGGATCCGGAGGCCCTGCTCCCGCACGAAGCGCAGCAGCATCGCGCTGTTGGTCTGGGTGAGCACCTTCGCCGCGACCCAGGCCTGGGTGCGGACGTCGTACGCACGCCAGACCGAGCCCATCGCGCCCGCGCCGATCCGGTCGACCAGCACGTAGCGGCCGGCGACGGGGGCTCCTGGGGTCCCGGACGAGTCGATCACCCGCGGGAGCCTAGGTCACCCCCGATCGCCGGCACACCTCTGCGCTGTGGACCGGATCAGCTCAGCAGCATCTTGAGGTTGATCGCGTCGGCCATCGCGGCGTAGCCGGCGTCGTTGGGATGCAGGTGGTCACCGCTGTCGTACTGCGGGGCGAACACCTTCGGGTTGTCGGGGTTCGCCGTCGCGGCGGCGAAGTCGACGACCCCGTCGAACGCGCCGCTGGTGAGGATCCACCGGTTCACCTTCTGCCGGGTCCTCTCGCCCTCCTGCGACCAGTAGGCGGCCCCCTTGAACGGGGTCAGTGTGCCGCCGTAGATCCGCAGCCCGGCCGCGTGCGCCTGGTCGATGATCTGCCGGTAGCCGGCCTCGAGGTCCTTCGCCGTGACGTGCGGGCCGGTGCCGATGTCGCTGTTCCCGATGTCGTTGATGCCCTCGACCATGATCACGTCGGTGGCGCCTGGCTGGGAGAGCACGTCGCGCTGCAGCCGGGCGAGGGCGCTGACCCCGAAGGTGCCCGCGTCGCTCAGGATCCGGTTGCCGCTGATCCCCTCGTCGACGACGGAGAGCGTCTTCCCCGACCTGGCGTCGAGCCGCCGGGCGAGGTAGTTGGGCCAGCGGTCGTTGGCGTTCTTGCTCGAGGCGTAGCCGTCGGTGATCGAGTCGCCGAACGCGACGACGGACCCCTTGATCCGCGCCGAGGGATGCACGTCGACGGCGTCGACGAACAGCCAGCACGAGATCGTGGTGGGGTACGCCGAGGCGGCGTTCGCCTTGGTCGCGTTGCCGGCGCCGACGAAGCTGTCCTGCACGGCGAGTGGATGGAACGTCGCGGGACCGGTGAGGGAGGGCACGTAGACGCTGACGGCCAGGTCGCGCTGCTGGGTGACCGTGTAGTCGACCCAGTCGCTCAGGGCCTCGGCGCCGGCCGGGATGGTGACCGTCTTCTTGCCGCCGAACCGGAGCACCTGCTTCGTGCTCCCGACGATCGCGGCGCCCGTCTTCTGGACAGCGATCGAGGCTGCGCCGACCGTCAGCGGCGCCGTGCCGAAGACGTTGCTGATCCGGACACGAACGCGGTCGCCGCCGACGCTGGGGTAGACGATGTTGCGGACGGTCTGATCGCTGAACGCCCCGGGACCGGCGGGACAGGTGCTGGTGGTGGCGCCGGCGACGGGGCTGCCCGTCCAGGTGCCGACCCAGTCCGGGCTCGCGGCGGCGTGGGCGGCGGGCGGGGCCAGGAGGGTGAGCGCCGCGGCGGCCGCGCCGGCGGTGAGGGTGCCGACGGCGGTGCGGAGCGTGGATCTGGAGTTGTCGTTCATGTCTGGTTCTTTCCGAGAGTGCCGAGCTGTGACG
The DNA here is from genome assembly GCF_040049175.1 of Nocardioides asiaticus. Taxonomy (NCBI): domain Bacteria; kingdom Bacillati; phylum Actinomycetota; class Actinomycetes; order Propionibacteriales; family Nocardioidaceae; genus Nocardioides; species Nocardioides asiaticus. The sequence continues at coordinate 27,528 of NZ_JBDZDM010000002.1, forward strand.
TCCGTCACATCCCCACCATCGGCGCGCTCGGGTGCGGTGGTCAATGGGCCGGCGTATGACCGATACCCCCGGCCCGTACTTGGGCCCTATACCCCACAGGGGTACCGTGGCAGTACGGACGAAGGGAACCGCCATGACCGACCGGATCGCCGAGAGCGCCAGCGAGCAGATCACCGGACCGACGGAGCACGCCGACCACGGCTACCTGCACCACGGCAACAAGGACGCCTACCTCAAGCGGCTGCGCCGCATCGAGGGCCAGGTCCGCGGCCTGCAGCGGATGGTCGACGAGGAGGCCTACTGCATCGACATCCTCACCCAGGTCAGCGCCGCGACCAAGGCGCTGCAGTCGGTCGCGCTCGGGCTGCTCGACGAGCACCTCGGCCACTGCGTCGCGGAGGCGATCCAGCAGGGCGGCCCGGAGGCCGACGCGAAGCTCGTCGAGGCTCGCGAGGCCATCGCCCGCCTCGTCCGCTCCTGAACCACCCTGAACTATCCGCACCACCCCGAGCTCGAAGGAGAGCCATGAGCACACACACCTTCACCGGCACCGTCCTCGGCATGACCTGCGCCCATTGCGTCGCATCGGTCACCGAGGAGGTCGGCGAGGTCGACCACGTCGTCGGCGTCGACGTCGACCTGGCCAGCGGCGCGCTGACCGTCCTGTCCGAGGTGCCGGTCGCCCCCGCCAACGTCCGCACGGCGGTCGAAGAGGCCGGCTACCAGCTCGTCTGATGAGCACCCACCAGGACGTCGCCACCCGGACCGTCGAGCTCGCGCTCGACGGGATGACGTGCACGTCCTGCGCCAACCGGATCGAGCGCAGGCTCAACAAGCTGGACGGGGTCAGCGCGACGGTCAACTACGCGACCGAGAGGGCCACGGTCGCGTACGCCGGCGGCGTCTCGACCGATGAGCTGATCGCGGCCGTGGAGGCCGCGGGCTACCACGCCTCCCTGCCGGCGGCGGATGGTGACGTCGACCGCTCCGCCGCACTCCGGACCCGGCTCTGGCTGGCGGCGGCGCTGAGCGTGCCGGTGGTGCTCCTGGGTATGGTCCCGGGGACGGAGTTCGAGGGCTCCGGCTGGGTCTCGCTGGTGCTGGCGACCCCGGTCGTCGGCTGGGCGGGCTGGCCGTTCCACCGCGCGGCGCTGGTCAACCTGCGCCACGGCGCAGCCACGATGGACACGCTGGTGTCGGTGGGCACGCTGGCGGCCTACCTCTGGTCGCTGGTGGCACTGGCCGCCGGCACGGGCGGCGACCTCTACCTCGAGGCCGCGGCGGTGGTGACGACGTTCGTGCTGGCGGGGAGGTACGCCGAGGCGCGGTCGAAGCGGCGCGCCGGCGACGCCCTCCGCGCGCTCGGGTCGCTCGGCGCCAAGGACGTCGCCGTCCTGCGGGACGGCGCCGAGGTGCGCGTGCCGGTGGCCGAGCTGGCCGTCGGCGACCTGTTCGTCGTACGCCCCGGTGAGAAGGTCGCCACCGACGGCGTCGTCGCCGAGGGCGCCTCGGCGGTCGACAACTCCCTGATGACCGGCGAGTCCGTGCCCGTCGAGGTCGGCCCGGGCGACGCTGTGGTCGGCGCCAGCCTCAACGCGGGCGGTCGCCTCGTCGTACGCGCGACCCGGGTGGGCCGCGAGACCCAGCTCGCCCAGCTGGCGCGGCTCGTCGAGGAGGCGCAGACCGGCAAGGCGGCCGTGCAGCGGCTCGCCGACCGGGTGTCGGCGGTCTTCGTGCCGGTCGTGATCGGCCTTGCACTGTTCACCCTGGCCGGGTGGCTGCTCCTCGGCGGCGGCGCGGACGACGCGTTCACCGCCGCGGTCGCGGTGTTGATCATCGCCTGCCCGTGCGCGCTCGGGCTCGCGACCCCGACGGCGCTGCTCGTCGGCACCGGCCGAGGCGCCCAGCTCGGGATCCTCATCAAGGGGCCGGAGGTACTCGAGTCGACCCGCACGGTCGACACCGTCCTGCTCGACAAGACCGGCACCGTGACGACCGGCCACATGACCGTGACGGAGGTGTACGCCGCCGGGCCACTGACGCAGGGCGAGGTGCTGCGCCTCGCGGGTGCCGTCGAGGTCGGTTCCGAGCACCCGGTCGGGCGCGCGATCGCGCAGGCCGCTGCGGCCGCCGGGCCGCTCCCGTCCGTGACCGACTTCCGTGCGGAGCCCGGCACGGGCGTCTCTGGTGTCGCCGACGGCCGCCGGGTCGTGGTCGGCCGCGGCAGCGACGGCGGCGTCGAGGTGACCGTCGACGGCGAGCCGGCCGGCACCATCGAGGTCGCCGACGCCGTCAAGGAGAGCTCCGAGGCGGCGGTCGCCGCGCTGCGCCGCCTCGGGCTGCGGCCGGTGCTGCTGACCGGCGACCGCGAGGAGGTCGCCCGCGCCGTGGCGCAGCAGGTCGGCGTGGACGAGGTCGTCGCCGGCGTACTCCCCGCCGCGAAGGTCGACGTCGTCAAGCGCCTGCAGGACGAGGGCCGCGTGGTGGCGATGGTCGGTGACGGCGTGAACGACGCGGCCGCGCTGGCCCAGGCCGACCTCGGCCTCGCGATGGGCACCGGGACCGACGTGGCGATCCAGGCGGGCGACCTCACGCTCATGCGCGGCGACCTGCGCCAGGCCGCCGACGCGATCCGGCTCTCCCGTCGGACGCTGGCGGTCATCAAGGGCAACCTGTTCTGGGCGTTCGCCTACAACGTCGCCGCGATCCCGCTGGCTGCGGCCGGCCTGCTGAACCCGATGATCGCGGGAGCGGCGATGGCCTGCTCGTCGGTCTTCGTCGTCACGAACTCGCTGCTGCTGCGGCGATTCGGTCGGCGTACGTCCGGCTCGTTATGCTGACGTGTCCCGTTCCGACCGACGGAGTCCGGGACACGACGCACAGCCCTCCTGCCATGGAGAGACCATGGCCGCCGAGTCCGTAGGAGGTGGAGACCGCTATGCGCGCCTATGAAGTGATGGTCATCCTCGACCCGAGCCTTGACGAGCGTACCGTCGCCCCGTCGCTCGAGAAGTACCTCAACGGCGTCGTCGTCAAGGACGGCGGGACCGTGGAGAACCTCGACGTGTGGGGCCGCCGCCGGCTGGCCTACGAGGTCAAGAAGAACGCCGAGGGCATCTACGCCGTCATCAACCTGACCGCCGAGCCCGCGACCGTCCAGGAGCTCGACCGGCAGTTCGGCCTGAACGAGTCCATCCTGCGCACCAAGGTCCTCCGCCCGGCCAAGTGAGCCGGGGGGCGTGCCGCTTGCGGCGTGCCCTGTGGAGGATCACTGTCCGTTTGTCGGTGCGGCACTGTTGAATGGGCCGCGAAGTCACCGGCATCCGGATGCAGATCAGAACAGCGCCTAGCGCCTGAAGCGGGGGCGCCAAGACAACCAGCAGGGAGGCCTCAATGGCAGGCGACACGATCATCACCGTGGTGGGCAACCTCACCGACGACCCCGAGCTGCGCTTCACGCCCTCGGGCGCCGCGGTCGCCAACTTCACGGTGGCGTCGACCCCCAGCACCTTCAACCGCCAGACCAACAGCTGGGAGGACGGGGAGACCCTCTTCCTGCGCTGCTCGATCTGGCGCCAGGCCGCTGAGAACGTCGCCGAGTCCCTGCAGCGCGGCATGCGTGTCGTCGCCCAGGGGAGGCTGAAGGCCCGGTCCTACGAGACCCGTGAGGGCGAGAAGCGCACCGTCTTCGAGCTCGAGGTCGACGAGATCGGTCCGTCCATGCGCTACGCCACCGCCAAGGTCACCAAGACCTCCCGCCAGTCGGGCGGTCAGGGTGGCTACAACAGCGGCGGCTACGGCGGCGGGCAGCAGTCCGCGCCGTCCGGCGGCTCCGGCGGCTCCGGCGGCCAGGGCAACGACCCGTGGGCCACCCCGGCTCCGTCCGCCCCGCAGGGCGGCGGCCAGCAGGGCAACGACCCGTGGGCGACGCCGGGCGTCGGCACCGACGAGCCCCCCTTCTGATCACCCGCCCATTCACATCCGAATCCCTCAACCATTCCGGCGCGAGCCGGGCTTCTAGGAAGGAAGCACCACAATGGCCAAGGCAGTGATTCGCAAGCCGAAGAAGAAGGTTTGCCAGTTCTGCAAGGAGAAGGCGACCGGTGTCGACTACAAGGACACCGCGCTGCTCCGCAAGTTCATCTCCGACCGCGGCAAGATCCGCGCTCGTCGGGTGACCGGCAACTGCGTCCAGCACCAGCGCGACGTGGCGACCGCGGTCAAGAACGCCCGCGAGCTCGCCCTGCTGCCCTACACCTCGACCGGTCGCTGAGAGGAGTCACGGCATGAAGATCATCCTCACCCAGGAGGTCACCGGTCTCGGCTCCGCCGGTGACGTCGTCGAGGTCAAGGACGGCTACGCCCGCAACTACCTCGTGCCGCGCGGCGACGCGATCCGCTGGACCCGCGGCGCCGAGCGCCAGGTCGAGCAGATCAGGGCGGCCCGCGCTGCGCGCGCCGTCCGCGACGCCGACCACGCCGGCGAGATCAAGGGCAAGCTCGAGGCCGCCCCGGTCAACGTCAAGGTCCGCGCCGGCCAGGACGGCCGCCTCTACGGCGCCGTCACCGTCGCCGACGTGGCCACCGCGCTGGCCGAGTCCACCGGCGAGCAGATCGACAAGCGCACCATCGCGCTCGGCAACCCGATCAAGTCGCTCGGCAGCCACGAGATCTCCGTCAAGCTCCACGACGAGGTGTCGGCCACGGTCGCCCTCAACGTCGTTCCGGCCTAAGGCGCAGCACGACGAGATCGCCCCGACAGGGCCGTCCTCCACCAGGAGGGCGGCCCTGTTCGCGTCGAGGCGGGGGTTCGGACCGCTTGAGTCGGGGGTTCAGGCCGTGCGCGTGGTGGCGCCGGTGACGAGCCAGCGGTCACCGAGGGCCCGGCGTACGAGCACGACGAACCGCGCCCCCATGAAGACGAACGCGAAGCTGACCCACACCCACATCAGCCCACCGCCGAGGATGACCGCGAGGGCCAGGAGCGGGAGGTAGGCCACCAGGGTGAGCACCCCGCCGGTCGCGAGGTAGCGACCGTCTCCGGCCCCGATGAGGACCCCGTCGAGGACGAAGACCACGCCCGCCACCGGCTGACCGACGGCGGCGACGACCACGACGCCGACGAGCAGATGGCGTACGTCGTGGTCCTCGGTGAAGAGGGCGCCGAGGAAGGGCGAGGCGGCGGCGAGGAGTACGCCGACGACGACCCCGACCACCACGCCCCACCACACCATCCGAGCGGTGATCGAGCGGGTCTGCACGGTCTCGCCGGCGCCGAGCGCGCGGCCGGTCAGCGCCTGGGCGGCGATCGCGATGGCGTCGAGCACGAACGCCAGGAACGACCACAGGGTCATCGCGATCTGGTGGGTGGCGAGGTCGACGGCCTGCTCGTGGCTCCCGTCGCCGGCGATCCGGGTGACGGCGTACGTCGTCGCCAGCAGCGCCGCCCGTAGGGTGAGGGTGCGGATGACGAGCGCGACGCCGGCGCGGGCGGCCGTCCGGATCCCGGGCAGGTCCGGACTGACCGGCGCGCCCTCCCGGCGCGCGGCCCGCACGACGACGTACACCAGCGCGCCGGCGGCGAGGAGCTGGGCGACGACGGAGCCAGTGGCCGATCCGGCGATGCCCAGCCGGGCGCCGTACACGAGCGCGATGTTGAGCAGCACGTTGAGGGCGTTCCCGCCGATGGCGACGATCATCGGCGTACGCGTGTCCTGCAGGCCGCGCAGGACTCCGGTCGCGGCCAGCATGAGGAGGAGCGGGGTGACGCCGAGGACGGCGATGCGGAGGTACGTCGTGGCCGGCCCGACCACGTCGTCGCCGGCGCCGAGCGCGCGGCTGAGCGGGCGGGCGAGGAGGATGCCGGGGACGGTGACCAGCACGCCGATGACGACCGCGAGCCACAGCCCGTCGACGCCCTGGGCGATCGCGCCCCGTCGGTCGCCCGCCCCGATTCGCCGCGCGACGGCGGCTGTCGTGCCGTACGCCAGGAAGACGCACAGCCCGACGATCGTCTGCAGGACCGCCCCGGCGATGCCGAGCCCCGCGAGCTGGTCGGTGCCGAGGTGGCCGACGATGGCCGAGTCGGCCATCAGGAAGAGCGGCTCGGCCACGAGCGCGAGGAAGGCAGGGATCGCGAGCCGCCAGATCTCCCGGTCGTGGCTGCGGTCCATCGGCATGTTCGGGAGGCTATCGGGGCCCGGCGGGGTCGTGCCCGCGGGGACGCGGGTTGCCGGCGTGAGTCGTGTAACCCGGTGGAAAACTTGTGGAAGGCACCGTGCCGGACGCTTTGTCGACAAACCGTCGGCCTTCCCTACGACGATCTGGTGATGATCGCCATCCGCGGCCGAGATTTTTTCCGTCCACACGCTGGGAGAGGCGTTTTCGCAGGTCAGAGCCAACTTGCGAGCGACGCGGAACCGGTTCTCAACAGTCCTGTCCCCAGCCTCTGCACAAAGATCGCGAACTCGTCCACCCCTGCCCACCGGTTTTCAACAACGGTCTGTGGATAACGTCCTGTCGCCGTCGTACGGAGGGCGCGTACGGTCCCTGGATCGGCGCCACCGGCTCGGCGCGCCGGGCGGCTCACCGGGACTGTCGGTGGCCGGCTCTAGCGTGGTGGTCGGTGGGTCGAACGGTTGTGCTCGAGCGTGGGTGCACGCATGCGTGAGGGGGACTGTTGAGCGTCACCGAGTCGGATACGCGAGGGGTGCCGGAGCCTCCCTTCGAGGAGTGGGGCGACGGCCCGGCGGCTTACGAGCCGGGCGAGAGCGCCCGGCGACCCGGGGACCGCACGCCGCCGCAGGACATGGCCGCCGAGCAGGCCGTGCTCGGCTCGATGCTGATCTCGAAGGACGCGATCGCCGACGTTGCTGAGACCCTTCGCGGCCTCGACTTCTACCGCCCTTCCCACGAGACGATCTACGACTCGATCATCGACCTCTACGGCCGCGGCGAGCCCGCCGACATGGTCACCGTCGCCGACGAGCTGCGCCGCCGGGGTGAGCTCGAGAGGATCGGCGGTGCGCCCTACCTCCACACCCTCGCCGCCAACGTCCCGATCGCCGCCAACGCCGGCTTCTACGCCGAGATCGTGCGGGAGAAGGCGATCCTGCGCCGCCTGGTCGACGCCGGCACCCGGATCGTCCAGATGGGCTACACCGGCGAGGGCGAGGTCGACGACATCGTCGACGTCGCCCAGGCCGAGGTCTTCAAGATCACCGAGAAGCGGTCGGCGGAGGACTACGCGCCGCTCTCCGACATCATGGACGGCGTCCTCGACGAGATCGAGGCGATCTCCAACCGCGAGGCCGGCATCTACGGCGTCCCCACCGGCTTCGCCGACCTCGACGAGCTCACCAACGGCCTCCACGCGGGCCAGATGATCGTCGTCGCGGCGCGGCCCGCCATGGGGAAGGCGCTGGCCCTCGACACCCCGCTCCCGACACCGTCCGGCTGGACGACGATGGGGGAGGTAGAGGTGGGTGACCTGCTGTACGACGCGCACGGCCGGCCGACCCGCGTCGTCGCTGCGACCGAGGTGCTCGAGGACCGCCCCTGCTACGAGGTTCGTTTCTCCGACGGCTCCGTCATCGTCGCCGACGCCCAGCACCAGTGGCTCACCGAGACGCGCGCAGCACGGAAGTCGAAGTGGGCGGCCGAGAATCGCTACAACCGCACGCGCAACCAGCGGACGTTCGCTTCCGTCGTCACGACGGCGGAGATGGCGACAACGGTTCGGATCGACGCGGACCAGCGGGTCAATCACTCCGTGGTCAACGCATCGGCCATCGTGGGTGCGCATCGAGCCTTGCCGATTCCGCCGTACGTCCTGGGGGCATGGCTCGGCGACGGACACAGCGCGAGCAGCCGGATCACGTGCGAGACCGACGAGATACCCATGCTGATCGAAGGGCAGGGCCTGCTGGCTGAGCGCCGAGGCGTCATGCTCTACAGCATCAAGCTCCCAGGAAGTCATCACCCGCGCGGTCAGGCTTGCGCCACCTGCGGGTCTCCGGCCACGGCCAACCGCTCCCTGTGCCGGGACTGCCACGCCGATCACGGCACGATGACGGCGTTGCTCCGAAAGATCGGCGTGCTGGGCGACAAGCACATCCCGAGGTCCTACCTGCGTGCATCCGAGCAGCAGCGCCGCGAGCTGTTGGCGGGACTCATGGATACGGACGGCACAGTCGTGCGGGGGGTGGGATCCTGCCAGTTTGCTGTCACTAACAAGCGGCTGGCGGACGACGTGTATGAGCTGATCGTCAGCCTTGGCTACAAGTGCGGGCGTACGTCGAAGCGTGTGGCCGGGCGCGACGAGAGCACGTCGACCTGCTACATCTTGAACTTCTCCACGACGGACGACGTCTTCCGACTCGCTCGCAAGCAGTTGCTCCACAAGGAGGAGAGGCCGACGTCGACGTCGCGGATCGGACGGCGCTACGTCACCGAGGTCCGCCCGGTGGCCAGCGTCCCCGTCCGTTGCGTCCAAGTCGACAACGACGACCATCTCTACCTCGCGGGCCGCGGGATGATCCCGACGCACAACTCCACACTCGCCCTCGACCTCTGCCGCGCGGCCTCGATCCACAACAACCTGACGAGCTGCTTCTTCAGCTTGGAGATGACGCGCTCGGAGATCACGATGCGGCTGCTGTCGGCCGAGGCGAAGGTGCCGCTCAACCACATCCGCAACGGCAACATGAGCGACGAGGACTGGAACAAGCTGGCCCGCAAGATGGGCGAGGTCTCCTCGGCGCCGATGTTCATCGACGACAGCCCCAACATGACGATGATGGAGATCCGGTCGAAGGCCCGCCGTCTCAAGCAGCGCCACGACCTGAAGCTCATCGTCATCGACTACCTCCAGCTGATGACCTCGGGCAAGAAGGTGGAGTCCCGCCAGCTCGAGGTCTCGGAGTTCTCCCGCCAGATCAAGCTGCTCGCCAAGGAGCTCGACGTCCCGATCATCGCGCTGTCTCAGCTCAACCGCGGTTCCGAGCAGCGCTCCGACAAGCGGCCCATGGTCTCGGATCTTCGCGAATCCGGGAGCATCGAGCAGGACTCGGACATGGTGATCCTGCTCCACCGCGACGACGTCTACGAGAAGGAGTCGACCCGACCGGGCGAGGCGGACCTGATCGTCGCCAAGCACCGCAACGGCCCGACCCGCGACATCGTGGTCGCCTTCCAGGGGCACTACTCCCGCTTCGTCGACATGGCCCACTGACCGCCGCGGCTGTTGTCGAGCACGTCCGGATCGGCGAGGCCCACCGCGCCCAGCTGGGGGTGGACGGCGAGCGCGCCGATCTGATCGTGCGCGAGTACCGAGACGGTGAGACTCACGACCCCAGAGGTCATCAGGTGATGATGCGTGTCGATGATGTGCGTGCAGTGCTCGACGCCGCCCGGCGCGCGGGGGCCGATGCGGGCGCCGAGCCGCACGACTACGAGTACGGCGAACGCCAAGCCGCCTTCGTCGACCCGTTCGGGCACGAATGGGTGCTGACCGAGACGCTGCGAGACGTCGACCCTCAGGAGTGGGGAGGCGCCACGGTGCCGTGGACAGCCTGCTCCGAGCGCTCGCTGACGAGACCAGGAGGTTGATCCCCGACGAGCTCGCGGCGAGGACGGCCAAACCCTGTTCCCGACCTGCTCCGTACTCGCCTCCCGGCATCAACTCCGCTCCACGCGCCAGGCCATCTCAGCACCTTGCCGTGCTCGAGGACGCTGGTCTCGTGACGACAGAGAAACGCGGGCGATCCGAGTTCCACTACGTCAACGCCGAACCACTCGCTGCCATTGCTCAACGCCGGCCCATCCCGGAAACGGAAGACTCATGAGGATCCGCCTGACCAGCATCCATGTCGACGACCAGCGCGCCGCACTCGCGTTCTACACCGAGGTGCTGGGCTTCACGAAGCATCACGACATCCCTCTTGGGGACAACTCCTGGCTCACGGTCGTCTCAGCCGAAGACGTCGACGGACCTGAGCTCCTTCTGGAGCCCGCGGACCACCCGGCCGTCAAGCCATACCGCGACGCACTCGTCGCCGCCGGGATCCCCCTCGCCCAGTTTGCGGTCGATGACGTGGCGGCCGAGTACGACCGGCTCACTCGCCTCGGTGTCACCTTCACCCAGCCCCCGACCGACATCGGCAACGGCTCCATTGCGGTCTTCGACGACACTTGCGGCAACCTCATCCAGATCATCGACGAGTTGCCAGCCGAATCCTGAGCAGGGAGCGACGCGGGCCGTCAGATCCTGATCTCCACCGCCGAGTTCGTCCATCTTCCCTCCATCTCGACACCGGGGGCATCACCGGCACGAGCTCTGATTTCTCGCGAAGTTCGCTCACGTCCCTGGACGCCGATGAGGAGTACGCGCTTGCCACTAGAGACGCGGCATCCCCCGCAGCGCATGCGCACGTGTCTGACGAGGAGCTGGCAGCGCTCGCGGGTCGATGGGGTCACGGCGGCCATCCGAGATCGAGCCGCCGCGATCCCGACGCTGACCGGCCTACGGATCGCTTTGCGCGGTGCAGGGGCCGTCCAGCGAAACACCTCCGCCCCTCGGCCAAGGTTGCCATCATGCGTTCATGAAGCCACTCGGACGTCGGACCTGGATCGTCGTCACCATCGCCGCCGTAGTCGTCGTCCTGCTCGGCGGCGCCGGCGGCCTGACCGGATGGCTCCTGACCGCCAAGCACTCCGCCGAACAGGTCGTGGTCCGCTGGCGACCGCACTGCACCGGCACCACCCTGAGTCGATACCGCGGCCATCTCGCGGTCCGCTCCGTCCCCGGCTGGCGCTGCCGCCTCACGATGAAGGTCAGGAACCGCAGTGGCTACGACATCCATGTCACCGGGGTGAAGGGACCGTTCATGGGAACCGGCGGCGGCGCCGAGGTCCAGGGCTTCTCCACCCAGAATGCCCCGATCCGAGACGACCCCGACAGCATGGGCATCGACGCCATCTGGGATGTCGACCTGACCGTCCCGGGGCACGCCTCCCGCACCATCGACCTCTTGGTCGGCTGGCGCAACACCGGGTGCAACGACGCCGGACACGAGTGGTTCGACCACTGGCCAACCATCGTCTTCACGATTCTTCACCGCGACCACCAAGTCTCTGCCTCCGAGCGGCTCACACTGGCCACCGTCACCGACCACCACGACACCACCGGCGCCTGCGCAGGCTAGATCGGAGCCGTCGCTCTTTGACATGTACGCTTGACGTTACGTAACCGACTCGGTACGTCCGCGCCATGGACGCAGTACTGCAGGCCCTCGCCGACCCGAGCCGCCGTACGGTGCTCGAGATCCTGCGCGACGGCGAGGCAACCGCTGGCGAGCTGGCCGGGGCGCTCCCCATCGCCCGGCCGGGTGTCTCTCGGCATCTGCGGGTGCTGCGGGAGGCGGGGCTGGTCGACGTACGCCAGGACGCGCAGCGGCGGATCTATCGGCTGCGTCCCGAGACGCTGATGGAGATCGACGAGTGGCTCGGCGCCTACCGAAGGTTGTGGACACAGCGCCTCGACGCGCTCCAGACCGAGATCGCACGAGGAAAGAGGAGTGGGACGTGACGAGCGAGATGACAGGGACGATGCGCGCCTTGGACGCTGACCGTGGAGCTGTGCGGGTCGAGCAGGTCTACGACACGGGCATCGACGACCTGTGGGAGGCGTGTACGACGCCGGAGCGTCTGGCACGCTGGCTCGCGCACGTGAGCGGTGACCTGCACGCGGGTGGCACGGTGCCGATGTCGTTCACGAGCACCTGGACCGGGCCGGCGCGCATCGAGGTGTGCGAGGCTCCGCGACACCTGCTTCTCGTGACCGAGCCGGGCACCGAGGACGAGGGCGAGATCGAGGCCTGGCTCACCGAGGACGGTGAGCAGACGCGCCTGCTGGTCGAGGAGCGTGGCCTGCCGATCGCCAGCCTTCACTTCCACGGCGCCGGATGGCAGGCGCACCTCGAGGACCTCGGCCGATCGCTCGAGCTCGGAGCGAGCGCGCACCCGGCGGCTGGTCGGAGAACGAGCCCTCGCCTGCGTGGCGTGCTCGGTGGGATGAGCTGACGCCGGCGTACCAGGCACAAGAGGTGCAGCGATGACCGCAGCGCCGCCGGCATCGGACCCAACGGCTCGATCGGGTTCCAGCACGTGGAGGATTTCCGCGCACCGATCTGGCCCGGCAACGAGGTGCCCATGCAGATGCACCTCGACTTCTTCGTCACCGACCTGGCCGCGACCGAGGCCCGCGTGCTGGCGGCCGGGGCGACGCGGTTCGACTTCCAGCCCGACGACGACCGCTGCCTGGTCTACGCCGATCGCGCCGGGCACCCGTTCTGCCTGTCGATGTGGGAGGAGCCCAAGTTGTAAGAGGCCGCCGGCCGCACTTTCCCACCGGCGCCAGGATGTCGAAGCTGGGGAAGCGGACGACCGCACCAGCCACTCGGCAGCCGGTCAGCCTGCGGCCAGCAGCCGGCGTACCTCCGCGGTCGCCGGGTGGTCGGGATAGCGGTGGACGAAGGTCCGCAGCGTGTGCGTCGCCGTGATCTCGCCGTTGGCGCGCTGCGCGAGCCCGAGCACCAGCAGGGCGAGCGGACGATCGGCGCCGGAGCCGGTGGCCACCGGACGGATGAGCTTCTCCGCCGCTGCTGGGTTTCCGGCGCGGAGCAGCGCGAACGCCACGGTCACCGGGTCATCCGACGACGCGGACCGCGAAGCGGAGGGCGAGGCGGACGAGGACGCCGTCGGCGCGGCGGCGTCCGACCGGCCCGCCGAGGCGCCGTCGTCCGGGCCGCCCAGCACCAGCAGAGGTACGGCGACGGCCGCACCGACTGCGACGGTGAGGGCCACCGCGAGCCGGGCGGCCGGGAGCGGGGGCGCGTCGCCGGCCTGCCCCGTCACCGGCTGGCCGGGACGGCCGCGACGGCGCCGGACGAGGAGCACGCATCCGCCGACGACCGCGACGCCAGCGACCGGCGGCGCGACCCACAGCACCCAGCCGAGGCCGTGCCGCTGCGGCTCGAGCACGATGTCGCTGCCGTACCGGGTCCGGAACCACGCCACCACCTGGTCGTCGCTGCGGCCGGCGGCCAGCTGGCGGCGGATCTCGCTCCGCATGCTCTCGGCGACCGGGCTGGTCGAGTCGGCGGCCGACTCGGCGACGCAGGTGGGGCACCGCAGTCGCCCCGCGACGTCCTGCGTCCGGTCGTCGAGCGAGCGCGTGCCGTGCCCGGAGAGCAGCGCGACGGCGAGGACCGCGAGCGCGACCAGGGCGGCCGCGCCGATCAGCAGCCGGCGGATCCACGGGCCGCCTCGGCGGAGTCGAGGAACGCGGGCTAGGTCCACCGATCCGCCTCCTCCGTGAGCCAGGACGTGTCGACCTCGCCGATCCGGTGGGCCCGGATGACGCCGCGCCGGTCGACGACAAAGGTCTCCGGGATGCCGGTCGCGCCCCAGGAGACCGCGAGCCGGCCCTTCGGGTCGTGGACGGCGAGGAGGCTGGTGGCGCCGACGTCGGCGAGGAACTCGCGCGCGGTGCTGACGCCGTCCCGGCTGTCGACCGTGACGACCTGGACGCCGCGTGATGCCCAGCGGCGGGCGAAGCGGGCGATGAGCGGAACCTCGTCACGGCACGGGCCGCACCACGACGCCCAGACGTTCACGACGGTGACCCTCCCGGCGTGCCACCGGTAGGGGCGGCCGGCGAGGGTGGTCCCGGTGAGGACGGGAGCGTCGCGGCCGAGCAATGGGTCGGTCCGGTCCTCGTCGGCGGCTCCGCCGCGGAGCGCGCCGAGGAGGTCCGCGACAACGATGAGTGCGACGACGCCGACGAGGCCGACCAGCAGCTTCAGGTGGGGGATCCGGCGCAGCAGCGTCACGGCGCACCTGCCGGCTCGGGGACGGCAGGCTCCGGCGTCAGCGCGTGGTCGCGCTCCTCGGCGGTACGGCGCCGGCGCCACGGCATCCCCAGGACACCACCGAGGACGAGCAGCGCGCCGCCCGCCCAGATCCACGACACCATCGGGTTGACAGCGAGCCGGACGGTCGCGGTCCTGCCCGACTGCTGGGCGGCGAGCAGCGTGACGTAGCGGTCGCCGCCGAGGGCGCTGAGGATCGCGGGCGCGGCCACGGTGGTCTCGCGGGCGGAGAAGTAGCGCAACGCCGCGGTGGTCGTCCGACCGTCGATCACGAGGCGCGCCCGGGTCTGCATCGCCCCGTCGTCGGAGGAGCGGTCGACGCCGTCGAGCCGCACGGCGACCCCGGCCACCGTGGTGGTCCGCCCGTGGTGAATGGTGGCCTCGCCGACCGAGGAGTAGGCGCTGGAGCCGGCGACACCGACCGCGATGACCGCGAACGCGACATGCGCCAGCCGACCGGCGAGCGGCCGCCGCCGGCGGCGGAGCCAGGCTCGCGGGCTGCGTCGGGCCGCCGGCCCGCGCAGCTCTCGCCAGGTCTCGAGGAGCGCGCTCGCGACGAGCAGCCCGGCCAACCCGAAGACGAGCAGCGCCGCGACACCGCCGTGGCCGGTGAGCCGCACCGCCACCACGACGAGCAGCGCGATCACCAGCGGTACGGCGAGCCGGCGTACGCCGCTGCGGGCCTCCTCCCGCCCGGGCCGCCAGCGCAGCAGCGGCGCGACCACCATCAGTAGGAGGAGCACGAGGACGGCGGGGACCGCGACGCGGTCGTAGTACGGCGGGCCGACCGAGACCTGGTCACCGCGGAGCGCCTCAGCGAGGACCGGCAGCACCGTGCCGAGGAGCACCGTGGCGCAGAGCGCCACCAGCACGAGGTTGCCGGTCAGCAGCGCTCCGCCGCGGCTGGCCGGCGCGCCCACCGCGTGCGGTGGCGCCAGCCGCCCGACCCGCAGCACCACGAGTGCGACCACGCCCACCACGAGCGCCACCACGAAGCCGAGCAGCACCGGGCCGATGCCGGAGTCGGCGAACGAGTGGACGCTCGCGACGACGCCTGAACGGGTCAGCAGGACGCCCGTCGCGGCCAGCACGTAGGCGCCCACGGCGAGGCTGAGGTTCCAGACCGGGAGCGCGCCCGTGCGTCGCTGGACCATGATTCCGTGCAGCAGCGCGGTGGCGAGGAGCCAGGGCATGAGCGAGGAGTTCTCGACCGGGTCCCAGGACCAGTAGCCGCCCCAGCCCAGCACGGCGTACGACCACCACGCCCCGAGGACGATGCCCGCGGTGAGCGCGACCCAGGCGAAGCGGAGAGGGCCGGCGACCGCGTCGAGCCAGCCCCGACCGACGCGCCCGGTGACGAGCCCGCCGACGGCGTAGCCGAACGGGACGACGAGCCCCACGAGGCCGAGATAGAGCAGCGGCGGGTGGATGCCCATCGCGGGGTTGCTCTGCAGCAGCGGTGTCGGGCCGGGGCCGTCGTGCGGCACCGGGTCGACGCGGTCGAAGACCCCTCCGGTGGTGAACGCGAGGCAGCAGAAGAAGGCCGTCGCGCCGGCGACCACGCAGACCGCCCAGGCGCGCAGCGGCCCGTCGTGGCGGCGGGCCAGCACGGCGAGGTACGCCGCGATGACCAGGCACCACAGCAGGAGCGAGCCGTCGTGGGCGGACCAGAGGCTGGTGATCGTGTAGTAGAGCGGGGTCGAACGGCTGCCGTTCTCGGCGACGAACCGGACCGAGAAGTCGTGGCTCACCAGCGCCCACTCCAGCGCGGCCACCGCCCCGGCGGTACCGACGAGCGCCGCCCGGGCGCCCCAGCGGGTCAGCGGCTCGGCCCGGCCCGTGACCGCAGCCCACCCGCCGACGACCGCCGTGGAGAGCGAGGCGCAGCAGGCGAGTGCGAGGAAGAACAGTCCGGTCGCCGAGGTCATGGTCGCGTCGTCCGGTGGTCCATCAGTGGTCGAGCACCTCGGAGGGCTCGTACTGGTTGTCATGGCGTACGACGACGGAGCCGGCCTCGAAGACGCCGCGGTCGTCCAGGGTGCCGTTCACGACCGCGCCCTGCCCGGCCCGGAAGGTCTGGGGCGGGACGGTCCGGCTGACGACCTCGACCTGCTGCTTGCCGTCGGTGAGCGCGAACCGCACCGTCCCGCCGGAGCGGTGGATCGAGCCGTCGACGACGAGCCCGCCGAGACGGACCTGGTGGCTGCTTGGCGCCGCGAGCAGCTCGCTCGGCGTGCGGTAGTAGGTGAGGGTCCCCTCCGCGCCGGCCGTCGCCAGCAGGGAGACACCGACCACGACCGCGGCGACGAGCACGAGTAGCGGGAGGCGGGCGCGCCACCCGCCAGGGAGCCGCGGCCGCCTCACGACCGCCTCCGCAGCACCGTCCAGACCAGCAGCGCCCACACCGCCACCGCCAGCAGGTAGCCCACCGCGACCGTCGTCCAGCCGGTCATGCCCCGGTCTCCTCGCGCATCGGGGGGACCGGCGCACGCTCCGCCGGGGCGGCCGGCACCGCGGCCGGGGACGTCGGGGCGGTCAGCTGCAGCACCCGTCGCCGGACGTACCACGCCCCCGCCAGGGTGAATGCCAGCACGCCGACCAGCAGTGCCAGCAGCATCAGCGGCGCGATCGGCGGCGACAGGCTCGGGCGCAGGACTGTAGGCGGCTGGTGGAGCGTCCGCCACCAGAGCACGGAGAAGTGCGCGATCGGCACCTCGACCGAGAAGACCAGCCCGGCCACCGCAGCACGACGGCGGACCCGGTCCTCGTCCCCGGGCAGCGACCGCAGGGCGAGGTAGGCGACGTAGCTGACCAGCAGCAGCGCGGTGGTCACGAGCCGCGGATCCCAGGCCCACCAGACCCCCCAGGCCGAGTGTCCCCACAGGCTGCCCTCGGCGATCGCGAGAGCAGTCATGGCGACCCCCAGCTCCGCGGCGGCACGCGCCACCGCGTCGTACGGGCCGGGGCGGCGCAGCAGCACCGCGATGCTGCAGAGCGCGACGCAGGCGAACGCGGCGAACGCGGTCCACGCGCCCGGGACGTGGACGTACATCAGCCGCTGCGGCTCGCCCTGGATCGCGGCACGCGGCGCGACCACGAGGGCGAGTACGGCGGCGACCGCGGCGACACCGAGGGCGGCCGGCCCGAGACGAGTGCCGGCACGAGCAGCCCATGAACGCACCACGGCCCGTCATCTCCTTCGGGGATCGGCAAGATCGTGCGCTTCCGGTTCCCGATCGGACCTCCGCTATTCGCTCGGCCGCCTGCTTCTGCGAACTTCTCAGTTCTTCCCAAGGTCCTCCCGCTCCTCTCCTCCCGTCCCGGGCCCGCGACGACTCCGTCGACGACGTTTGCCGGACCGCCGTGGTGGTACCGACAGACAGCCCGCGGGCCGCACCGCGGGCGCAGCCTGCGGGCCCGGCGGAGCGGTCGAGGAAGGGTGGTGAGCGGTGAGCCGTATCGGCGCCGAGGATCACTCGACGTTCTCCCCGGTCGGCCCCAAGGCCGACTTCTCGACCACCGCCTGGTGGCTGCTCTTCGGGGTCGCCGCGTTCGTCTGCGTGGTGGTCATCGCGCTCGTCGTCGGCGCGATGATCTCCCGGAGAAAGGCGGCGAAGGTCCGCGAGGGTGAGGCGAAGGGCTTCGTCATGACGTTCGGCGTCGTCATCCCGGCCGTGGTGCTCGCCGCCACCTTCGCGCTCAGCGTCGCCGGCATCGCCAAGAACGCGAAGCCGTCCCGCCCGGCCGCGCTGAAGGTGCAGGTCGTCGGCCACCAGTGGTGGTGGGAGGTGCGCTACCCCGACAGCGGTGCCGTGACGGCGAACGAGATCCACGTGCCCCTCGGCACGCCGGTGGAGCTGCAGCTCACCTCCGACGACGTCATCCACAGCTTCTGGGTGCCGGCGATCATGCCGAAGCTGGACCTGATCCCCGGGCACACCAACGACACCTGGATGACCGTGGACGACGCCGGCACCTACCGCGGGCAGTGCGCCGAGTACTGCGGCCTCCAGCACGCCCACATGGCGTTCACGGTCGTCGCCGAGCCCGAGGCGAAGTTCCAGCAGTGGCTCGGCGACCAGGCCGACCCCGCCGTGCAGCCGACCACGGCGGAGGAGCGGAAGGGGTACGACGTCCTCACGTCGGGCAGCTGCGCGAGCTGCCACACGGTGCGCGGCACTCCCGCGGACGGCAAGGTCGGCCCGGACCTCACCCACCTGGCCGACCGGTCCCGGCTGGCAGCCGAGACGATCCCGAACGACCGCGGCCACCTCGGCGGCTGGATCGCCAACTCGCAGCAGATCAAGCCGGGCAACAAGATGCCGCCGCAGCCGCTGTCGCCCGGCGACCTGACCGCCGTGATCACCTACCTGGAGAGCCTGAAGTGAGCGTGCGATGACGACCGAGCGGGTGGCGCCGGACAGCGAGATCATGGCGCAGGACGTCGAGGCGGCGGCCGCGGGCATGCTCCGCGAGCGTGCCGTGGCCGAGGGCGCCGTCGGCGAACGGCTCCGGGCCGTGTGGGAGGAGGAGCCCGGCTTCAAGGGCTTCGTCACGACGGTCAACCACAAGCGGATCGGCCGCCGCTACCTCGTCACCGCGGCGTTCTTCTTCATGCTCGCCGGCATCCAGGCGCTCGTCATGCGCACGCAGCTCGGGTCGCCGAACAACTCGGTGGTGAGCCCGGAGACGTACGACCAGCTCTTCAGCCTGCACGGCACGGCGATGATCTTCTTCTTCGCCACCCCGATGAACTCCGGGTTCGGGAACTTCTTCCTGCCGCTGATGATCGGCACCCGGGACATGGCCTTCCCGCGGCTCAACGCGCTCAGCTACTGGATCTTCCTGTTCTCCGGGCTCTTCATGTTCGCCAGCCTTCCGCTCGGGATGGCCCCCGACGGCGGCTGGTTCGCCTACGTCCCGCTCGCCGACCGGCTCGCCGGCCACGGCCTGGAGTTCTACGCGCTCGGACTGCTCTTCCTCGCCGTCTCCAGCACGCTCGGGTCGATCAACCTGATCGTCACCGCGCTCAAGATGCGGGCACCGGGAATGACGCTCGCCCGGGTCCCGATCTTCGTGTGGGCGGTCGTGACGCAGTCGTTCATGCTGCTCTTCGCCCTGCCGCCGCTCGACGTCGCCAACGCGATGCTCTTCATGGACCGACGGTTCGGCACGCAGTTCTTCGTGGAATCCGGTGGCGGCGACACGATCCTGTGGCAGCACCTGTTCTGGCTCTTCGGCCACCCGGACGTCTACATCATCGTGCTGCCGGCGATGGGGATCATCTCCTCGGTCATCCCGACCTTCTCCCGGCGGCCCATCGCGGCGTACTCCTTCGTCGTCCTCGCCACCGTCGCGACCGGGATCATCTCCTTCGGCGTCTGGGTGCACCACATGTTCGCGGTGGGCATCTCCGACGTCGCACAGAGCTTCTTCGCCGCGGCGACGCTGACGATCAGCCTGCCCGCGGGCATCCAGATGTTCGCCTGGCTGGCGACGATGTGGCGCGGGCGGATCGTGGTGTCGACCGCGATGCTGTACGCCGTCGGCTTCATCATCACCTTCGTGATCGGCGGCGTCACCGGCGTGATGTTCGCCGTCGTGCCGTTCGACCAGCAGGTGACCGACTCCTACTTCGTGGTCGCCCACTTCCACTACGTGCTCTTCGGCGGCGCGGTCATGCCGATGCTCGCCGGTCTCTTCTACTGGTGGCCGAAGATGACCGGCCGGATGCTCCACGAGAAGGCCGGGATGTGGAGCTTCGCCGTCGTGTTCGTCGGCTTCAACCTGACCTTCTTCCCGATGCACATCAGCGGCCTGCTCGGCATGCCGCGGCGGATCTACACCTACGACAGCGACCTCGGCTGGACGGTGTGGAACGTCTTGTCGACCATCGGGTCGTACGTCCTCGGCGCCGGGTTCCTGCTCACCCTCGGCGTCTTCGCGGAGAGCCTGCTGCGGCGCCGCTGGGCACCCGACGACCCGTGGGGCGGCAACAGCCTCGAGTGGGCGACCGCCTCCCCGCCGGAGGACTACAACTTCCCGGTCGTGCCGACCGTGCACAGCCTCAACCCGCTGTGGGACGACCGCACGCTGCCATCGATGGTGGAGCACCGGCACGACGGCGTACGCACCATGACGGACAAGCACGAGGCGCTGCGGACCAGCGAGCTCGACGCGCGGGTCGAGGAGCCGATGGCGATGCCCAGCGACACCCCCGTCCCGCTCTGGCTGGCCCTCGCGCTGACGCTGTGCGTCGTCTTCCTGATGGCCGGGTGGTACGTCGCCTCGGTGGTCGCCTTCGCGGTGGTGGCCGCCGTCGCGGTGTACTGGATGTGGGACCGCCCCGACGTCGAGGAGATCGAGGAGGCGGCATGACCGACCTGACCGAGCACGAGGTCCTCGTCCGGCCGCGGGCGGCGCCGGAGGCTCCCGCCGGCCGGACGACCGGCTGGTGGGCGATGGTGCTCTTCATCTCGACCGAGGCGGCGACGTTCGCGGCCATCCTGGCGAGCGACTTCTACCTCCGCTTCTCAGCCAAGGGCAGCTGGCCGCCGACGTCGGAGAAGGAGCCGGACCTGGTGCTGCCCACCACGGCCACGGTGATCATCCTGGTCAGCTGCCTGCCGATGCTGCTGGGCTCGCTCGCCGCCGCCCGCGGGTCGCGGGCCGGCGGCCTGCTCGGCACGCTCGGGGCGTTCGCCGGAGGCGTCGCGTTCCTGGTCCTGCAGATCGTCGACTGGCTCTCGGAGTGGCCGGACTCGACGGTCAGCAAGGACGCCTACGGCTCACTCTTCTACGCGATCACCGGACTCCATGCCGCCCACGTCCTGATCGGGGTCGGCATGCTGGCGTTCCTGCTGGTGAGCCTGGCCGTACGCCGGGCCGCGGCCCGCCCGCGCGGACCGGTGTCGCTGGTGGCGATGTACTGGTACTTCATGGGCGTCGTCGCCGTGGCCGTCTACGTGACCGTGTATCTCTCCGCGACGCTGTGGGCGACCCGATGAGGCGGCAGCCTGCGAAGGACGCGGCTCGCAACACGGTCCGCGACACGGCCCGCGAGGCGACGCGGGAAGTGACCGGCCACCCGGTCCGGGAGACCCCGGCCGAGGGCCCGCCCGTCCGACGCGGTGAGCGTATCCCGGCCGTGCTGTTGTGGTACGCCGTGCTGGCCGCACCGGTCGCCTGGGCGGTGCACCTGCTGGTCGCCTGGAGCGTGTCGGAGCTCGCCTGCCTGGCGCCGTCGTCCTCGGGGGTCCTGCTCCAAGGCGGCTCGCTGGCCGGCGGGGCCCGGATCGCGGTCTGGCTCGGCACGCTCGTGCCGTGGCTGGTGGCCGTCAGCGCCGTCGTCGCCTGCGTGGTCGTGACGCTCCGGCGCCGGCGGCTGCGCAGGCGGGTCCGCCGGCAGCCGGGCGAGACGGCCGACGCCTTCGTCGACGTACTCGCGGCCGAGCGCGTCTCGCTGCTGCTGGTGGTGGCGTGGTTCCTGTCGGTGATGTCGGTGACCGCCATCACCGGGGGCGGGATCGCCCTGGCGGTGCTGGAGGCGTGCGCGTGATCCCGCTGCACCTGACCGGCACCGGCGGCGGGCTCGGCCCCGTGGTCCTGATCGCGCTCGGCGTCACCGTGCTCGGCTGCTGGTACGCCGCCGGCCTGTGGGAGGTGATGGACCATCCGCAGGGGCGGCGACAGCAGCGCTGGCGCGCGCCGGCGGTGCTCACCGGCGTGGTGGTGCTCCTCGCCGTCACCGTGCCGCCGCTCGGCGACGTGCTCGAGGAGCGGCTCTCGACCCACATGGCACAGCACCTGGTGATCCTCACCGTGGTCGCGCCGCTGCTGGCGGTCGGCGCCCCGGGCCAGGTGCTGCTCGCGGCACTCTCGCCGACGGTGCGCCGGCCGCTCGTCGCCCTCGCTCACCACCTGCCCGGGCGGGCGCTCGCGACACCGCTCGCCTGGCTGGTCAGCGTGGCCGGGCTGTGGCTGTGGCACCTGCCCGCGGCGTACGACGCGGCCGTCCGCTCCACCGGGGTGCACCTGCTCGAGCACGCCACCTTCCTGCTGACCGCCTGGCTCTTCTGGGCCCGGCTCGTCCGGCTGGCCCGAACGCCCGGGCGTGGGATCGCGGCCGCGGCGTACGTGGCCGCGGCTGTGCCGCCGGGGGCCGCGCTCGGGGCGGTGCTCACCTTCGCCGACCGGCCGCTCTACCCGCTGCAGGCGGCGCACGCCCGCGCCGTCGGCATCGATCCTCTGCTCGACCAGCGGATCGCGGGCATCGTGATGTGGGTACCGCTCGACCTGGTCTACCTCGCTGTCGCGATCTGGCTGTTCGCGCGCTGGCTGCGCGGATTGCAGGAGTCCGCCCCGGACGCCGCCGGGACGAGCACGCTGCCGGCCGACGTGCGGCCGGCGCAGGCGGAGGTGACCTCGAAGTGACCGGACGTGAGCGGAGCGGAGGTGAGAGCGTGAGCGGCCGCCGCCGTAGGGTCGCCGCCCTCTCCGCGACCGCGGGTTGGGTCGTGGTATCCCTGGCTGCCGTCGTACTGACCTCGTGCGGGGGCGAGTCGGAGCGCGACGCCGCACCGCCGCAGGTGGCCCGGTCGGGCGATCCCGACCGCGGCGCGCAGCTGATCTCGTCGTACGGCTGCGCCAGCTGTCACACCGTGCCGGGCGTCGCCGACGCCCACGGCCTGGTGGGGCCGCCGCTGACCGAGTTCGCCCGGCGCAGCTACATCGCCGGGGAGCTGCCGAACACCGAGGCCAACCTCCACCGCTGGATCGAGGACCCGCAGGCCGTGGAGCCGGGCACGGCGATGCCCGACCTGGGGGTGACGCCGCAGGACGCCGCCGACATCACCGCCTACCTCTACACGCTGAGGTGACATGAGAGAACGGCCCAGCCCCTCCCGCACCCGTGCGCGGCTGCTCTGCGCGGCCGCGGTGCTCGCCGCCGCTGCGGTGCTCGCCCTCACGGCGGCGCGGAGCACCGGCACCGCGAGCGTCGCCGCCCCCGCGGCGGACGCGGCCGGCGCTGCGGACCAGGCAACCGGCCGGGAGGTCTTCCTGCGCGACTGCGCCTGGTGCCACGGGACCGACGGCTCCGGCACACACAACGGCCCCTCGCTCACCGACGTCGGCGCGGAGGCCGCGGACTTCTACCTCCGCACCGGCCGGATGCCGCTGGACTCGCCGGACCAGGACGTCCGGCGCGGGCCGCCGGCGTACGACGACGCCACCATCTCCGCCCTGGTGAGCTATGTCGGCAGCCTCGACAACGGTCCGGGGATCCCCGCCCTGGCCGCGGGCGACGCCGTCAGCGGCCGCACGCTCTTCCTGGAGAACTGCGCGGCCTGTCACTCCGCGAGCGGCACGGGCGCCATCGTCAGCGGCGGCCAGCCGGCCCCCGACCTGTGGCACACCCAGAAGCGCCAGGTCGCCGAGGCGATGCGGGTGGGCCCGGGCCCCATGCCGCCGTTCAGCGAGAAGCAGCTCGACCAGCAGGACGTCGACGACATCGTCGCGTACGTCCACCAGCTCGGCTCGTCCCAGGACGTCGGCGGCGCCGGCCTCGACCAGTACGGCCCCATCATCGAGGGCGCGGTGGCCCTCTTCGTCCTGCTGCCCTGCCTGCTCGTGGTGATCCGTCTCCTCGGCCGGCGCGCGCCCGAGCGGTCCAAGGGGGAGGAGCAGCAGTGAGCAGACCCGATCGGGCGCCGCGCAGCGTCGTCCTGGCCTTCCTCCTCAGCGCGCTGGGCGCGGCCGGCTTCGCCGCCAGCTACGTCCTCGACCTCGGCAACGAGGCCCTCGGCGGCTGCCTCGGCGCCGCCTTCGCCTTCCTCGCCCTCGGCCTGGCCCGGTGGTCCAGCCTCATCGAGGGGCACGAGCCGGACTACGTCGAGGAGCGCGCCGTCGGCCCGACCCCGAAGCCGCAGTACGACGCCTTCCGGCGAGCCCTCACCGAGCAGCCGGTGCCGCGCTCGGGTGTGCTGTGGGGCGCCCTCGGCACGGCGGTGGCGGCGATCGGCGGCGCCGCGCTCTTCCCACTGCGCTCGCTGCTGCCGTCGATGGGCACCGATCCCGACGACGTCCTGATGCGCACGCCGTGGCAGGCAGGCACCCGGCTCGTCACCGAGGAGGGCGAGCCGATCCGTCCCGACGACCTCGAGGTCGGTGGCGCGGTGACGGCCTTTCCCGAGGGGCTCGACCCACGAGAGCACGTCGACACCACGACGATGCTCATCCGGGTCGATCCCGCCGTGCTCCGCCTCCCCGCGGGCAGGCAGGACTGGGTGGTCGCCGGCGTCGTCGCCTACTCGAAGCTCTGCACCCACGCGGGGTGCCCGGTCGGGCTCTACACCGACAGCTCCCGCGAGCTGATGTGCCCGTGCCATCACTCGGTGTTCGACGTGACCGACGGCGCCCGGCCGGTCGAGGGCCCGGCACCGCATCCGCTGCCGCAGCTGCCGCTGGGCAGCGACGAGAGCGGCTACCTGGTCGCGCGCGGCGACTTCAGCGGCCCGGTCGGCCCCGGATGGGGGAACCACTGATGGCCGGCATCCTGCTCAGCCTGCTGCCGCGCCCGCGGCCGATGCGGAAGCTCGACGAGCGGCTGGGCGTCGCCGGCACGGGCCGCAGCGTGCTGGCCAAGATCTTCCCGGACCACTGGTCGTTCATGATGGGTGAGATCGCGCTCTACAGCTTCGTCTTCCTGGTCGCCAGCGGTATTTACCTCGCGCTCTTCTTCGAGCCCAGCTCGGCGATGACGGTGTACGACGGCCACTACCGGCCGATGCAGGGCCAGGAGGTCTCCGCGGCGTACGCCTCCTCGATCCGGCTGAGCTGGGACGTCCGAGGCGGGCTGCTGCTGCGGCAGGCGCACCACTGGGCCGCTCACCTCTTCATCGGGTCGATCGTGCTGCACCTGTGCCGGATCTTCCTCACCGGGTCGTTCCGGCGGCCGCGTGAGCTCAACTGGACGATCGGCGTCACGATGCTGATCCTCGCGATCTTCAACGCCTTCGCCGGCTACTCGCTCCCCGACGACCTGCTCTCGGGCACCGGCCTGCGGATCTTCAGCGCGATCACGCAGTCGATCCCTGTCGTCGGCAGCTGGCTCAGCTTCCTGATCTTCGACGGCGAGTTCCCGGGCCGGGAGATCATCCAGCGGCTCTACCTGCTCCACGTCCTGGTCGTGCCGGCGGTCCTCGCCATCCTGATCTCCGCGCACCTGGCGATCCTGATCCGGCAGAAGCACACCCACTTCCCCGGACCGGGCCGGCGCGACTCGAACGTCGTCGGGTCGCGGATGTGGCCGTCGTACGCGCTCCGCTCGCTGTCGCTGCTCGCCGCCGTCTGCGCTGCCGTCCTCCTCGCCGGCGGGCTGCTCCAGATCAACCCGGTGTGGGCGTGGGGGGACTTCGACCCGGCCACGATCACGGCGCCTTCGGTGGCCGACTGGTACATCCTCTGGATCGAGGGCGCGCTGCGGCTCTTCCCACCGGTGGAGTTCCGGGTCTTCGGCCTCGAGGTGCCCAACCAGTTCTGGCCGGGCGTGGTCCTGCCGGCCCTGGTCTTCGGCACGCTCTACCTGTGGCCGTGGCTCGACCGGCGATGGACCGGCGACCGCGCGCCCCATCACCTCACCGGCAGCCCCCGCGAGTCGCCGCTGCGGGTGGCGCTGGCCTCGGCGATGCTGACCTTCATGGCCGTCCTGCTGGTCGCCGGGTCGGAGGAGCTCATCGTGCAGTGGACCGGCTGGACCGTCGCGGCGATCCGGGACGTCCTGCGCGTCCTCGTCTTCGTGCTCCCGATCGCCGCCGGCCTGGTCGGCTGGTGGGTCGCTGAGTCGCTGCGCCTCAGCGACGTCGGACACGCCGTCGAGCTGGGCCGCCACGAGCTCGTCGCCGGGCTGCGGCGGCGGCGTGAGGCATGAGCCCCGCGGCCCCCGGCGGCACCGTCGAGGTGTGGCGCCAGGACGACGGCGCCTGGCGCTGGCGCTGGGTGTCGCCGGACGGCGCGACCACCCTGGTCAGCCACCGCAGCTTCGACGAACGGGAGGAGGCCGTCGAGAGCGCCCAGGAGGCCTACCCCGGCTTGCCGGTGCCCGAGCCGGAGCCGGCGGCACCCCGTCGGCGCCGGGTCCGGCGGCTCGCCGTGGCGGCTGCCGTCGTGATGGCGGTCGCGGTCGTCGTACGACACCGGGCCGGTCGTCCTGCATCGGCCGGGCACGACGTGCCACGGCGCCGGTGAGTCAGCGCGCCCGGAGCCGCTCGCGCTGCGGCTGCACCGTGTAGCGCGGGTCCTCGGCCGAGGCGACGCCCGCGGAGAAGACCCCGACCCTGGTGCAGGCCGAGCCGGCCATCAGCATGGCGCCCGCCACGGCGCCCGCCGTACGACGGGCGCGACCCTCTCCCCGGGTCAGAAGGGCGAGCGCGGAGCCGGCCAGGGCGAGCCCCTCACCGACCTTGGCCCAGCGGCCGGGACGGCCCGTGTGGTAGGGCTCGGCGACGACGCCCAGCCGGCGCTCCATCAGCTTCAGACCGACGACCTCCGTCAGGGCGCCGATCACCCCGACGCGACGGGGCACGCCCCCCCCGGACCGGGCACCGAGCAGGCCGAGCCCGCCGGCCGCCATCGCCCCCGAGCCGACGAAGACGAACGGCATCTCGCGGTAGCCGTCGTGCCACGCCGGGACCGCCGTGTCGCTGATCAGCACGGCGGTGTACGACGCGACCGCAGGACCGAGCACGGCCGCTCCCGCGGTGCCCGCCGCCCCGAGCGGCCGCATCCTGCCGGTCAGCGCCGACCCCGCGGCGACGAGCGCCGCCGGCGCGTACGCCGAGAGCAGCCAGGCGCCGACGTTCATCGGCGAGGTCACCTTCACGACGCGCAGCATGTTGAGGAAGCGGGCGGGTCGGCCGAGGTCGTGCACGAGCGCCGCGAGCGAGAGGACGGCGGCGCCGGCGGCGCCGGTCTTGCTCACCCGGGCGAGCCGGTCGTCGCCGCGCAGATCGGCGGCGGCGCCGACGAGGGACGACGCCCCGGCGAGCCCGCCGAGGAAGAGGTAGCCGGCGATGTCGGTCGCGGACCAGACCGGCTTGTTGAGGACCGGCTGGCCGTAGTAGGAGCGGAACTCCGCGTCGGGCACCATCGCGCGCTCGCCGCGCCGCCCGCCCCGCCGCCGGCGGCGGGCGGTCCGGTCGTCGGCCGGTGCCTCCCGGCCCGGGCGGGGGTGCTCGAGCCCCTCGCGGGTGACGCCGGACTCGTTGCCGCCGGGGTGGTTGCTCATGACTCCCCTCCCAGGGCCGCGGCCGCCACGCCGGCGGCGAGGGCGAGAGCGGCCAGCCCCGCCCGCCGCCACATGGCCGGCAGGTCGCGGGTCGTCACGACCGGGTCCGGCGGCAGGCCGTACGCCTCCGGCTCGTCGAGGAGCAGAAAGAACGCGCCGTCGCCGCCGACACCGTCGTCCGGGTCACGTCCGTAGAGCCGTGCGACGTCCACACCGCGCTCGTGCAGCTGCTCGACCCGGGCGTCGGCCCGCTCGCGCAGCTCGTCGAGCGGCCCGAACTGGATCGAGTCGGTCGGGCAGGCCTTCGCGCACGCCGGCTCCATCCCGACGCCGAGCCGGTCGTAGCACAGGGTGCACTTCCAGGCCCGGCCGTCCTCCTTGCGCTGGTCGATGACGCCGTAGGGGCAGGCGGGGATGCAGTAGCCGCACCCGTTGCAGATGTCCTCCTGCACGACGACCGTGCCGAACTCGGTGCGGAAGAGCGATCCGGTCGGGCAGACGTCGAGGCAGGCGGCGTGGGTGCAGTGCTTGCAGACATCGGAGGCCATCAGCCACTGCAGCTGGCCCTCCTCGTCGATGAGGTCGCCGCCGGGCGGCAGGTCCGGGCGGATGTCGGGAGCGTCGGCGGGAGCGCCGACCTCCGGCATGCCGAGGTCGACCGCCGCCGTACCGCTGCGGTTCTCGATGAACGCCACGTGCCGCCAGGTGTCGGCGCCGAGGCCCTCGGAGTTGTCGTACGACATCCCGCTGAACGCCAACCCGTCCTCGGGGACGTGGTTCCACTCCTTGCAGGCCACCTCGCAGGCCTTGCAGCCGATGCAGACCGAGGTGTCGGTGAAGAACCCCATCCGGGGCGGCGCGTCGTCGTACTCGCTCTCGGGGATCAGTTCCACGCTCAGATCTCCGTCCCGGTGTCGTCGTCGATGCCGGCCCGCCGCTGGTAGTCGCGCACCAGCGCCACCCGGTCGGCGCCGCGGGGGCGGCGCCCGGGTCGGATGTCGCAGGCCAGCGCCTTGACCTCCTGGATGTGGACGTTCGGGTCCAGCGCCACCGAGGTGAGCTCGTTCGCCGCGTCTCCGGTGCTGTAGCCGTTGGGTCCCCAGTGGTAGGGCACTCCCACCTGGTGGACGGTGCGACCGGCCACCCGCAGTGGCGCGATCCGCTCGGTGACCATCACCCGCGCCTCGATCGCGTTCCGGGCGGTCACGATCGTCGCCCAGCCGCCGTGCTCAAGCCCGCGCTCGGCGGCGAGCTCGGGGGACACCTCGCAAAAGAGCTCCGGCTGGAGCTCGGCGAGGTAAGGAACCCAGCGGGTCATACCGCCGGCAGTGTGGTGCTCGGTGAGCCGGTAGGTGGTCAACGGATAGGGGAAGAGCTCCGCCCCCGGCTGGTCGCCGCTGGGCTGCAGCCGGTTGTTCTCGTGCGGGTGGAGCTCACGTGCAGGGTTGCGCTGCTGCCGGTAGAGCGGGTTGCGGAAGGGCGACTCCTGCGGCTCGTAGTGGGTCGGCAGGGGTCCGTCGGTGAGCCCGGACGGTACGAACAGCCATGCCTTGCCGTCGGCCTGCATGACGAACGGGTCGATGCCGGTCAGCGCCTCTGCGCCCTTCGCCCCGGCCGGCGGCCGGTAGTGTGGCGACTTGTCCGCGGCGAAGTCGGCGATGTCGTGGCCGGTCCACAGCGCGTTGTCCTCGTCCCACCAGACGTAGGCCTTGCGCTCGCTCCACGGCTTGCCGTCGGGATCGGCCGAGGCGCGGTTGTAGAGCAACCGTCGGTTGGCCGGCCAGGCCCAGCCCCACTCGGGAGCGACCCAGCTCTGCTCGCCGGCGGGCTTGCGTCGGGCCGCTTGGTTGACGCCGTCGCTGTAGACGCCGCAGTAGATCCAGCAGCCGCACGCGGTCGAGCCGTCCTCGTTGAGCTGCTCGTAGCTGGACAGCGGGTCGCCGTTGGCGTCCCAGCCGTTGATCTCGGCGACGACCGCCTCGGCCTCGGGCTCGGCGTGCCGCCCCTTGGTCGGGTAGTCCCAGGTCAGATCGAGGATCGGCCGGTCGCGGGGGTCGGTCGACGCGGCCAGCTTCTCCCGGATCCGCCGGCCGAGGTGGAAGGTGAACCACAGGTCGCTGCGGGCGTCGCCCTCGGGCTCGACCGCCTGGTGGTGGAACTGCAGCAGCCGCTGGGTGTTGGTGAAGCTGCCGTCCTTCTCCGTGTGCGCCGCGGCCGGCAGGAAGAAGACCTCGGTCCCGATGTCCTCCGTGCGCAGCTCGCCGGTCTCGATCTCCGGGCCGTCCTTCCACCAGGTCGCGCTCTCGATGAGGGAGAAGTCGCGGACGACGAGCCAGTCGAGCTTCGCCATCGCCAGCCGCTGCAGCTTGGCGTTCGCGGAGCCGACCGCAGGGTTCTCGCCGATCAGGAGGTAGCCGTTGGTCTCCCCAGCAAGCTGCGCCATGACCGTGTCGTACGTCGACGCGCTGCCGGTCAGCCGCGGCAGGTAGTCGAAGCAGAAGTCGTTCTCCTCGGTCGCGGCCCCTCCCCACCACGCCTTGAGCAGGCTGACCATGTAGGACCGGCTCTCCGCCCCGTAGCCCTTCTCGGTCGAGTCGGCCTCGATGTAGGCGTCGAGGTCCTCGTGCTCGTGGGCGTGCGGCATCGGCAGGTAGCCGGGCAGCAGGTTGTAGAGCGTCGGGATGTCGGTCGAGCCCTGGATGCTGGCGTGGCCGCGTAGCGCCAGGATGCCGCCGCCGGGCCGGCCGATGTTGCCGAGCAGGCTCTGCAGGATCGCCGCCGCGCGGATGTACTGCACCCCGACGGTGTGCTGGGTCCAGCCGACGGCGTAGCAGAACGCGCTGGTCCGGTCGCGACCGGAGTTCGCGACCAGCGCGTCGGCGACCTTGCCGAAGAGGTCCTGCGGGATGCCGCAGATCTCCTCGACCGCCTCGGGGGTGTAGCGGGCGTAGTGCCGCTTGAGCACCTGGAAGACGCAGCGCGGGTGCTGCAGCGTCTCGTCGTACTCGATGTCTCCGCTGATCGAGGCACCGCCCGAGCCGTGCGCCTCGCCCCGACCGGCCTTGCGTACGCCGCTCTTCTGGCCCGAGCCGGCGCGGTCCTCGTACTGCTGGTCGCGCTGGCCCGACGCCGCCTGGACCTCCGCGCCCTCGTACTGCCAGGTGTGGAAGTCGTAGCTGCGGTCGTCGGGGTCGAAGCCGGAGAAGACACCGTCGTTGTCCTCTGCGTCCACATAGTCCTCGGTGAGGATGGTGGCGGCGTTGGTGTAGGCGACGACGTACTCCTTGAAGTAGGCGTCGTTCTGCAGCACGTGGTTGATCAGGCCGCCGAGGAACGCGATGTCGGTTCCGGCCCGGATCGGGACGTGCAGGTCTGCCAGTGCGCTGGTCCGGGTGAAGCGAGGGTCGACGTGGATGATCGTGGCCCCACGCGCCTTGGCCTCCATCACCCACTGGAACCCGACCGGGTGGCACTCGGCCATGTTCGAGCCCTCGATCACGATGCAGTCAGCGTTCTGCAGGTCCTGCTGGAAGGTGGTGGCCCCTCCCCGGCCGAACGAGGTCCCCAAACTGGGGACCGTGGAGGAGTGTCATATCCGCGCCTGGTTCTCGATCTGGATCGCGCCCAGCGCGGTGAACAGCTTCTTGATGAGGTAGTTCTCCTCGTTGTCGAGGGTCGCCCCCCCGAGGGTC
Organism: Nocardioides asiaticus; assembly: GCF_040049175.1. Lineage (NCBI taxonomy): Bacteria > Bacillati > Actinomycetota > Actinomycetes > Propionibacteriales > Nocardioidaceae > Nocardioides > Nocardioides asiaticus. The sequence continues at coordinate 58,436 of NZ_JBDZDM010000002.1, forward strand.
GCGAAGCCCATCGTCCGGCTGACCTTGGTGCCGCCCACCTCGTCCTGCCAGTACGTCCGCCGGCTCTCGATCACCCGGTCGGCGATCATGTCCATCGCCGTGTCCAGGTCCAGCCGCTCCCAGTCGGTGGCGTGGGGGCGCCGGTAGAGCACCTGGTGCAGCCGGGACGAGCCGGTGGTCAGCTGGAGGCTGGCCGCGCCCTTCGGGCAGAGCCGACCCCGGCTCACCGGGGAGTCGGGGTCACCCTCGATCTGGGTGACGCGCCCGTCCTCGACGTACACGTTCTGGCCGCAGCCCACTGCGCAGTAGGGGCAGATCGACTTCACGACCTTCTCGGCGCCGGCCACCCGCGGCCGCAACTCGTCGCTGTGCCGGGACTTCGCCGCCGGCCCCCGCCCGGTCGGGTCCTCGCCCTTCAGCTGGCGGTAGACCGGCCAGCCCTCGATGAAGGTGCGGACTCCCATCAGTCACCGTCCTCTGTGTCGGGACCCCCGTCGTCGGATCCCCCGTCGGACCCCGCGTCGGACCCCGCGTCGGTACGTCGCTCCGCCTCCGCCGTCGGTCGGCCGCGACGGTCCGCGGGCCGTTCGCCCAGCGCGTCGCGGACGCGGTCCATGGCGGTGCCGGCGGCGCCGGCGACGTCGACGGCCGGTGGCTGAGCGGGCGCGTGCGGGTGCGGCCTGGTGGGGGCGTGCCGGCGCGCGCGGTCGAGCGCCCGGCCGAGCTCGATCAGCTCCTCTCCCGGCACCTGGTCGCGCAGCCGGAGGAAGACCTTCTCCTCGAAGGCGACGTGCTTGCGGCACGTGGCGGAGAGGTCCTCGACCAGGTCGTCGAAACGCTCTCCGTCGTCCGCACTCTCGCCGTCGAGCCGGGCGAGCTCCTGCAGCACGTCCTTGCCGTGCTGCTCCTGCTCCAGGGCTTGGTCGGCGAGGTCGTCGCCGTCCGGCAGCACACGCCTGACGGCGGGCCAGAGCTCCTGCTCCTCGGCCGCCTCGTGGCGCGAGAGCGCGACGGTCACCAGGTCGACGATCGATGCCCTGCTCGACCGCTGCGCCGGCGTACCGTCCTTCTTCGCCCCCGGGATCGTCGCCAGCTGCTTGAGCATCGCGGTCAACTGGTTGTGGTCGCGCATCAGCACGTCGACCGCGTCGAGGGGTTGGTCGGCGATCGGTCGCTGGGGCGGTACGGCGTCGCGGGCCGCCGCGGCCGCCCGCATCGCCGGGTCGGCATCGACACGATCGTGGACCCACCGGCGCACCGTCTCGCGGGAGGTGACGTTCTCCGCGGGCTCCGGGTTCGCGAGGTGCTGGCTGGTGCCGAGGAAGCCGGGGCGGTCGTGCGCCTGAGCCGAGGGTGCGTCTGCGCCGTCGGCCGGCAGCCCGGTGCCGATCAGATAGGCGAGGCCGGGCGTCGTGCCGGTCCGTGCGGCGATCTGCTGGTAGTCGAGCCCCTCGCGTACCAGTGCCTGCACCTGTTCCCGTCTGGGCATCGCCACCTCCTCCGGCCTTCGCGATCGGGTACCGCTGACCGGCACTGCTCAAACGTCACCGGTCGAACGTCACCGGTCCGAATCGACCCGATCGGCCGTCGCCTCACGGCGGGATCACCGCGGCGGCACCTCCACGCTGGCCAGCTCACCGGCCGCCCGGTTGAACGCGGTGAAGACGGTGTCGGCCGTCCCGAGCAGGTCAGCGGGCAGCCTGGCGAGGAGCTGGGTGAGCTCCCGGCGCCGAGCCTCGTCGACCGCCTCCAGGACGCCGCGGCCCGCTGCCGTCAGTCTCACCTCCACGGCACGCCCGTCCGTGTCGGAGCGGCGGCGTGTGACCAGGCCGGAGTCCTCGAGGTTGGCGCAGTGTCGGCTGGCATTGGACTGGTTGATGCCGAGCAGGTCGGCCAGCTCGTTGATCTTCAGCACATCCCGGGCGGCGAGGAGGACGAGGACCCGGTGCTGGATCACCGTGACCTCCACCGGCGCGGCCTCCACGCTGCGGACGGCGATCGCGACCATCGCCCTGCCCGCGGTGAGCACGGTGTCGACGAGCGAGGGGTCCGGCACTCGGCCGGGCGAGGTCTCGGACTCGGCGCCCATGTCCTCATCCTCCCGAGTCGTGCCGCTGGGTCGTGCCCCTGAGTCGTGCCGCGGAGCGGCGCTTCGGCCCAGGCTAACGACTGCGCCGCAGACGCCACCGCCGCGGCGATATGTGCGCTGGCGCATACGTCCGTGGGAGGCCGGGTACGGCGCCGTGAACGGTTCGCGACACGAGTACGCGATGGGGAAGGAGAGCCGATGGGTGTCTCCAGCCGGTCCGCTCCGTCGGACGGCGAGGCTGCCCCGGCGCGGGTGGTGCTCCGGCCGCTGGCGACCCCGCTGCCGCTCGGCTTCCTCGGTCAGGCGGTCGCGTCCTGGGCGTTCGGGTGCCTGCAGCTGTCCTGGATCGGCCAGGGCCAAGGACACACCATCGCGCTCGGCGTCGTGGCCTTCACGGTGCCGCTCCAGCTGGTCGCCGCCGTGCTCGGGTTCCTGGCGCGCGACCCGGTGGCGGGGACGGGCACCGCCCTGCTCGCCGGCGGCTGGGCGGTCCTCGCTGCCGCGACCCTCACCTCTCCGCCCGGCGCGACGAGCAGCGGTCTCGGCGTGCTTCTCCTCGGGGTGGCCGCCGCTCTGCTCGTCCCTGCAGCGGTGTCGGCGACCCGGCTCGCCGCCTGCGCCGTCCTGACGCTGAGCGTGGTGCGCTTCGCGGTCACCGCGGTCGCGGAGCTGACCGGAGGTCAGGGTTGGCTCCACGCGGCCGGCTGGGTCGGTGTCGTGCTCGCCGCGACGAGCCTCTACGCCGCCGCGGCGTTCGAGCTGGAGGCGATCGCCGGTCGACGGCTGCTGCCGCTGGGCCGGGTGGCCGGCCGGGCTGTCCCGTTGCACCAGGAACCCGGCGTACGCCCGATGCCGTGAGCGGCACCTGCTGGCGCCCACGGGTTGCATGCGGTCTCGCATGTGTCGGCGAGGGATCGGGTATCGCCGCTCGTCGGCCCTCCACGGGAGGCCGGCGGACCATGACCGCAGAGAGGACGAGCGATGGGCGAGGTTGACGGCACCGCGCCGCCTCGGCTCGGCGCCTGGGAGGACCCGTCCGTGCCCGCTCCGGACGGGCCCGGGCCCGCCGCCCTCGCCGCCTGCATCGCCTCCGCGGGCCTCGACGACGCGACCAGGCGACACATCACGGACGAGTGCCTGCACGCCGCGGACCGGGCCCCGTCACCAGAGGTACGACGCGACCTGTTGGACCGGGTGGTGGTGGTGAACCTGCACGTCGCGCACGCCGTCGCGATGCGCTACCGCGGCCGGGGCGTAGCCACCGAGGACCTCGAGCAGATCGCCGACATGGCGCTGGTCCAGGCCTCCCGCTCGTTCGAGCCCGCGCGCGGCCACGACTTCCTGACGTACGCCGTCCCCACGATCCGGGGTGCGATCCTGCACCACTTCCGCGACCAGGCCTGGGCCGTCCGTCCGCCCGGCCCGGTCCGCGACCTGCAGCTGCGGGCGCTCGACGCCGCCGACGTGCTCGAAGCACGGCGGGGCGAGGCCACGGTCGTCGCGATCGCGTGCCATCTCGGCGAGCCGGTCCCGGACGTCGCAGAGGCGCTCGCGGCGCGCGGGTGCTTCCGGCCGAGCTCGCTCGATGCGCCGCGGGGCGAGGGCGGCATCGCCCTCGCCGACCTGCAGAGCGCCGACAGTCGCGACCTGGAGCGGGTCGAGGCCCGCCTGACCCTCGCCGCCGCGGTGCACGGCCTCGAGGACCGGGCCAAGCGGATCCTCTACCTGCGCTTCTTCGAGGGCCGGACGCAGCAGGAGATCGGTGAGGACGTCGGCATCTCGCAGATGCAGGTCTCGCGGGAGCTGCGGCGGATCCTGACCCTGCTGCGGGACGCCATCGAGGCCGACCTCGGCGAAGCGGTCTGAGCCCACCGGCGCCACTGCCTGGTCCACGCCGATCCCGCCGGGCACATCACGCGTCGCCGGGACGTGACCGTCGGAGAGCTGACTCGCGGAGCATCGCGTCGTGCTGCGGGTCGGATCCGAGCTCCCAGAGCTCCTGGTCGCAGCGGCAGGCGGCGGCCCACTTGGCGGCCCACGCGAGCGCCTCCTCGCGTGACGGCACCTCGAACACCGTGAGTCCTCCGACGGGGACCGGCCGGCCGTCGGAGACGGTCCCGTCGGCGGCGATGATGCGCGCGGTCTGTTCCTCCAGGCCGCTGCCGCACACCCGCACACCGGCGTCCATCGCCTCCTGGGTGACCGCGTGCGCGGCACTGGCGACGTCCGGCATGTCTGTGTCAGGGACATGGTCCATCGCGTGAACGTCCATCACCATCACGAACTGAGGCATCGCCAGACTCCTTCCTGGACCCGAACCGCTCCGTCTGAGCGGCGTCCACCTGTTCCACGAACGGTAGGCCCACGATCCGACACCTGGCCTGACCGCGAGGGGACGCTGCGTGCCTACCACCGGGTGGAACTGTCTGGTCCTTTACTTGCCGAGAGGCCCTCGCCGTGTGAATCTGTGAAGAGCGTCACAGTGCAACGCCGTCGGTGGAGACACGCTCGAGAGTGACCCCACATTCGGGCCGCCGGGATGTCGTCCATCGAGCCGAGCAGACCAAAGGCGATCTCTCATGACTGATGTCCGTCATCTGGAATCGGTAGTCCACGCCACAAGCACGGCGCCGGTCTACGGCGCGTGGGAGCGGTTCGTGCAGGGCGAGGACGACCTCCGCGGCGTACGTCCGGAGGTGGCGATCTCCTGGCATCGATGTCGGGACCAGTACCGCGTCGACCCCTACCTGCCGGCGGCACCCGCGGCGGTCGCCGAGGTGCACCACGGGCTCGAGCATGACGTGGTCTTCACGGAGCTGGGGTTCCGCGCGGGCGCCGTGGCGCACGAGGTCGCGAACGTCGGCGGAATCGTCACCGTCACCGACGCCGCCGGCAGGATCCTGGCCGAGTGGGGCGACAAGGAGACCAGCTCGGTCGCGGCGCAGGCGGGCCTCGCACCGCTCTTCTGCTGGTCGGAGAGCGCGGTCGGCACCAACGGCATGGGCACCGCGCTCGGGACGCAGACCCCGGTCGTGATCCGCCGCGAGGAGCACTGGTGCCAGGCCTTCCACGAATGGAGCTGCGCGGGGGTCGCGGTGCGGGACGTGGTGAGCAAGGAGCCGATCGCGGTCCTGAACATCTCCTGCTGGCGCAGTGAGCTCCCCGGGTCCGCGCGCGGCTGGCTGGCCAACGCCGCCGCCCACACCCAGAGCACGCTGCGCATGCGCGCGCGTGACCGCGGCGCCGAGCTGCTCGCCGAGTTCCACCACGCCCGGGCGCGGTCGTCCGCTCCGCTCGCCGCCGTCGACACCGCGGGCAAGGTGGTGATCGCCGACGACCTGGCGAGCGTGCTCCTCGGCGTACCCGGGAACACCCCTGCGGTCGACCCGGCGGTGCGCTGGACCCCGCAGCTGCCGGCGTTCATCGAGGCCGCGAGGTACGCCACCAGACAGGCGAGCCACAACCACGACTGGATGGGCTCGACCCAGATCCTCACCCACCTCGCCGACGAGCCGTCGCCGATCGGCATCCGCCCGCTGTTCCTCTACGGCAACCTGGTCGGGCACCTGATCTCCTTCGGGACTGCCGACGGCGAGCGAGTGCCGCACAGCGAGGCCAGCCCGCAGCCGCAGCAGCCGCACGAGGCACACCCCGGCCGGGTCGTCGGCGTCCGGGGTAACCGCACCGTGCTGCTCCGGGTGCCGGAGGTGTCGTTCGCCGAGTCGGACGGCAACGACGTGTGGCTGTCCACCGACCAGGGCAGGCTGCGGGCCGCCTCCTCGGGACTGGACAGGCTCGACCACGAGCTCGCCCCTGCCGGGTTCCTCCGGGTCCACCGCCAGTACGTCGTGAACCTCAGCCGCGTCCGCGAGGTCGAGCGGCGCGACAAGGGGGAGCTGGTCCTGGTCATGGACGACCACGACAACACGATGGTGCCGGTGTCGCGGCGCAACTCGCGTGCCGTGCGTCGGGCGCTGGGGATCTGAGGCCGGAGAGCCGTCGGAAGGAGTGTCATGCCGGGGAGTCCCGACGCCTACGTCAACAGGACCTACGACCAGGCCGCGGTCGGCCGCCGAGCGTCCGGCGTACGTCCTCGTCCCGAGGCGGGCGGGGACCAGCGCGACTGGTGGCCGGCCCGGCTCGACCTCGAGGCCCTCGCGCGCCCGCACGCCGCCGCCGACCCGTACGGCGAGGACTTCGACTACGCCACGGCGTTCCTCTCGCTGGACCTCGACGAGCTCGCGCGCGACGTCGACGCGGTGCTCACGACGCCACAGGACTGGTGGCCGGCCGACTTCGGCCACTACGGACCGCTCGTCCTCCGGATGGCCTGGCACTCGGCCGGCACCTACCGCGTCGCCGACGGGCGGGGCGGCGCGGCTGCTGGGATGCAGCGCTTCGCCCCGCTGAACAGCTGGCCGGACAACCGCAACCTCGACAAGGCACGCCGGCTGCTGTGGCCGGTCAAGAGGAAGTACGGCCGCAGGATCTCGTGGGCGGACCTGATGGTGTTCGCCGGCAACCGGGCGCTGGAGTCGATGGGATTCCGGACGTTCGGGTACGCCGGCGGCCGGCCGGAGGTCTGGGAGGCCGACGACACCTACTGGGGCCCGGAGGACACCTGGTTCGCCGACGACCGGCACAGCGGCGTACGAGACCTGGACGAGCCGCTGGCGGCGAGCGAGATGGGGCTGATCTACGTCGACCCCCAGGGCCCGGCGACGGTGCCCGACCCGGTGGCGGCCGCGCGCGACATCCGGGACACGTTCCGCCGGATGGGGTTCGACGACGAGGAGACGGTCGCGCTCATCGCCGGCGGCCACACCTTCGGCAAGTCGCACGGGAAGGCCGACCCCGGCCGCGTCCTCGGCCCCGGCCCGGAAGGGGCGCCGCTCGAGGCCCAGGGCCTCGGCTGGGCGAACAGCCACGGGACGGGCAACGGTCCTGACACCGTCGGCAGCGGGCTGGAGGGGACCTGGACCCCGACGCCGACGCGGTGGGACAGCGGCTTCCTGGAGACCCTCTTCGCCTACGGCTGGGACGTGGAGCTCAGCCCGGCGGGGATGTGGCAGTGGGTCCCGAGCGACGGCGCGGGCGCCGGCACCGTGCCGGACCCGTTCGATCCGGCCGTGACCCACCACCCCACGATGCTGACCACCGACCTCGCACTCCGCGACGACCCGATCTACGAGCCGATCGCGCGAGGCTTCCTCGAGCACCCGGACCGGCTCGCGGACGCCTTCGCGCGCGCCTGGTTCAAGCTCACCCACCTCGACATGGGGCCGATCGAGCGCTACCTCGGCCCGCTCGTCCCGACCGAGCGGCTGATCTGGCAGGACCCGGTGGCCGAGGTCGACCACGACCTCGTCGATGGCGACGACGTCGCCGCGCTCAAGACCGCGCTCCTCGGGTCCGGTCTGTCGGTGACGCAGCTCGTCCTCACCGCCTGGGCCTCCGCCTCGACGTTCCGCACCAGCGACAAGCGCGGCGGCGCGAACGGCGCCCGCATCCGCCTCGAGCCACAGTGCCGGTGGGAGGTCAACGAGCCCGACGAGCTGGCGGCCGTGCTGGCCACGCTGGAGCAGGTCCGGACGCGGTTCAACGAGTCGCAGCGCGGCGCCAAGGCGATCTCGCTCGCCGACCTGATCGTGCTCGGCGGATGCGCGGCCGTCGAGCACGCCGCCGCGGCCGCGGGCCACCACGTCGAGGTCCCGTTCCGACCGGGACGCACCGACGCGAGCCAGGAGTGGACCGACCCGGCCTGGTTCGCCTGGCTCGAGCCGACCGCCGACGGGTTCCGCAACTACGTCGGCAAGGGCGCCGGTCTCCCGCCCGAGCGGCTGCTCGTCGACCGCGCCAGCCAGCTCACCCTGACCGCCCCCGAGATGACGGCGCTGGTCGGTGGCCTGCGCGTGCTCGGCGCCAATCACGGGCGCTCGCCGCTCGGCGTACTCACGCGACGGCCCGGCTCGTTGACCAACGACTTCTTCGTCAACCTGCTCGACACCGGGACCGAGTGGGTGCCGAGCGAGGGGGAGCAGGGCGTGCAGCCGACGTACGCCGGCCGCGACCGCTCCACCGGCGAGATCAGGTGGACCGCCAGCCGCGTCGACCTCGTCTTCGGTGCCCACTCCGAGCTGCGCGCGCTGGCGGAGGTCTACGCGAGCGACGACGCCGAGGAGAAGCTCGTTCGTGACTTCGTGACCGCGTGGGACAAGGTCATGACCCTCGACCTGTTCGCTCGGCCCTGACCCTGGGCCCGGAGCTTCCAGGGGCCGCGACCGCCCGCCACGAGCGGCACCGTCCTGCGGGTGAACGGCGGCCTGCGACGGCCCAGCGGTCGTGCCTGTTCGGGGGGTGGAGGCGGGCATAGCGTGCGAGGCCGGAAGCTCCCCGGCTTCCGCACGCTCAACGACGAGGAGATGAGGTCCCCATGACCTTGGCTCATGAACGACCCGAGCAGCTGAAGGAGCTCGGCCTGGACGTACAGAACAAGGCGTCCATCGGCCACGTGCTCGGCACAGGCTCCATCGGCATGGCCACCGAGCGCCCCGACGGCACGATGGAGGCCACGATCACCATCCGGGAGGACGCGATCGCCTGGGATCCGGAGATCCTGGTCCTGCCCCACGGCGGTGATCTCGTGCTGACCGTCATCAACGACGACACGAACACGCACTCCGCGCTGTTCCCGAGCAATGGCGACAAGAAGTTCCTGTGGCTGCTGAACCACTCGAAGGGGACGGCGAGGCTCAACCTCGACGGTCCCGGCTACTACTGGTACAGCTCGCCCGGAGGCAACGACGAGGGCCGCGGCCTGACCGCCGCCATCGTCGTCGAGGGCGAAGTGCCGCCGGAGGCCCGTCTCGACCGTCCCGACCAGCCCCGCCCGTAGGAGGGATCGAACGATGACGACAGTCGACTATGCGGACGCCGGCGAGGCGATCGACTTCGGAGCGCTGACCGCGATCTCCGGAACGGCACCGGACGTGGCGCGGAGCGTCAACTCCGACCGCCTCCTCACCGCCCGCTCGGAGTCCCAGAACTGGCTCACCTACTACGGTGCCTACGACGGCCAGCGCTACAGCCTGCTGGACCAGATCAACACCGACAACGTGAGCAGGATGGGTCCGGTCTGGATGTTCCAGGCGGGGGCCTACGGCCAGATCGCCGGCACCGGGACGTACGCCTTCGAGGCGACCCCCCTGGTCGTCGACGGGGTGATGTACGTGACCGGCTGGGACGGCCAGATCTGGGCCCTCGACGCCAAGACCGGCCAGCAGCTGTGGCGCTACAAGCACGCGGTGCCCTTCGACGTGTCGCTGTGCTGCGGCAATGTCAACCGCGGCTGCGCGGTGGCCAACGGCAAGGTCTACTTCATGACACCGAACGCCCACCTGCTGGCGCTGGACGCCACCACGGGCAAGACGGTCTGGACCAAGACCTCGGGCGACGTACGTGCGGGCGAGAGCGCCTCGATGGCTCCCCTCGTCGTCAAGGACACGCTGATCACCGGCAGCGCCGGCGGCGAGTTCGGCACGCGCGGCCACATCGACTGCTGGGACCTCGAGACCGGTGAGCACCGCTGGCGCACCTACACAGTGCCCAAGCCCGGGGAGCCGGGGTCCGAGACCTGGCCCGCCGACGGCGAGGCCTGGGCGCGGGGCGGCGCGAACTCGTGGATCACCGGGACGTACGACCCGGAGACGAACCTGTACTACGCGGGGACCGGCAACCCGGCGCCCGACTTCGACGGTGCGGTCCGTGAGGGCGACAACCTCTACACCGACAGCGTCGTCGCGGTGGACGTCGACTCCGGTGAGATCCGCTGGCACTACCAGTTCACGCCCCACGACCTGTGGGACTACGACTCCACGATGGAGAACATCCTCTTCGACCACGACGGGAAGAAGCTGCTCGGCCACTTCGACAAGAACGGCTACTTCTTCGTGCTCGACCGGACCAACGGCGAGCTGCAGCACGTCACCCCCTTCGTGGACCGGATCGACTGGGGCGTCATCACCCGCGACGGCAAGGTGACCCCGCGGAAGTACCCGGACAAGGAGGGTGAGCCGGTCCACTTCTACCCCGGCCCCGCCGGCGCGAAGGAGTGGACGCACGCGGCGTACAACCAGCAGACCGAGATGTTCTACGTCCCGGTCGCCGACGTCGGCGCCACCGCCACCAGACGACGCCGGGAGTTCAAGGAGGGCCAGCCCTACTGGGGCGCCGCGGTCCAGGTCGACATCGACGACATGGCCGGCTCGATCAGCGCCTTCGACACCAACGGCGAGGAGAAGTGGCGCTGGCGCAACAACTACCCGATGGCCTCCTCGGTGTGCACGACCGCGGGGAACCTGGTGTTCGCCGGCACCCCGACGGGCGAGTTCGTCGCGCTCGACGCCCGCACCGGTGACGAGCTGTGGAAGTTCCAGTGCGGCAGCGGCCACCACGGCAGCCCGATGACCTACAGCATCGACGGCAAGCAGTACGTCGCGGTGCCGGTCGGCTGGGGCGGGTGGCTCGAGGGGATCATCCCCGGGATGCTCGGTGCCGGCCACGGCGACGCGCTGATCGTGTTCGCGCTGCCCGACTGATCGACCGACTGACTGACGAAGAGAGGTTCGAGATGAGTTTTCTGCTTCTTGGGATCGACAGCCTGATCGCGTGCTTCGCGGTCGGCGCACTGGTCGGCCGCCGGTCGCGGCTGCCGTACGCCGCCCTGTTCGGCGTGTGCGACGCAGGTGCGTTCCTGCTCGGGACGGCCCTGCACTGGACCATGCCGGAGGCCACGGCCCAGGTCGTGTCGACAGCCGCCCTGGTGGGGCTCGGTCTCTACCTGGTGGTCGTCGCGATCGGGGCGCAGAAGGTCGCCGACACCCGCTGGGTGTGGGCCCTTCCGGCCCTGCTGACGCTCGACAACATCGGCTTCGGCCTGATCGACCACTCGTGGTCCACGGCGGTGCCCGTCGAGGCCGCGGAGCAGGCGCTGTCGAGCATCCTGCTCGCGGCGGTCGGCCTCGCGGCCAGTGCCGCCGTCGTACGCGCGATCCCGCAGGTGCACCGCAACCGCGTGCTCACGGCCGGGATCGCCGGGGCCGCGATGGTCGTCGCGGGGCCGCTGCTGCTGGCCCTCGACTGATCGACACCGACGAGACGACACGAGAGAAAGGGAGAACACCATGGAGCGACAGATCGCCGACACGAATCTGCCGAAGAGTGGGGGCACCTGGGAGCCGCCCACCGTCACCGAGATCCGGGTGTCGGCCGAGGTGACCGCCTACGCGGGCATCTGGGCCGAGGCCGAGTAGCGATCGCGACCGGGCGCCGGGCCGGCCGGTCCGGCGCCCGTCGGTGACCCGAGGGGAGTGATCGGTGGTGTGGTTGCGCGTGCTGGGCTCGGCGGCGGGCGGAGGCTTCCCGCAGTGGAACTGCACCTGTCCGTGCTGCCGCGCGGTGCGGACCGGGTCGCGCCCGTGTGCCCCGCGCTCGGAGTCGTCGATCGCGGTGAGCGCCGACCGGGAGCAGTGGTTCCTGGTCAACGCCTCGCCGGACGTCCGGGCGCAGATCGAGTCGTTCCCGGCCCTCCACCCCGCCGACCACTGGGACGAGGGACGGCTGGTCCGACCCCAGGCCGTGCTGCTCACCGACGCCGAGCTCGACCACACCCTCGGCCTGCTCCTGATGCGGGAGGGACGAGGCCTGGAGGTGCATGCGACCGAGTCGGTGCACGAGACCCTGACCTCCGGGACCGGGGTGCTCCGGACCCTGGAGGCGTACTGCCCGGTCAAGTGGCAGCCGGTCGTCCCCGGTGCCGACGTGTCCCTCGGCGACGGGCTGTCGTACCGCGCGTTCGACGCTCCGACCGAGAAGCGGATGCGGTTCGTCGGAGCGATCGCGTACGGCCGGGTCGTGGGCTACCGCGTCACCGACACCCGGAGCGGCCGGAGCCTGGTCTTCCTGCCGTGCGTGCAACGGCTCACCCCCGAGGTGCTCGAGGAGCTGGCCGGCTGCTCCGCGCTGCTGGTCGACGGCACCTGCTGGAGCGACGACGAGCTCCCGGCCCTCGGCCTGGCCGGCAAGACCTCACGCGAGATGGGGCACATCCCCATCGACGGGCCGGGCGGCAGCCTCGAGGCGCTCGCGCCCCTGCCGGCGGGCCGCAAGGTCTACACCCACATCAACAACACCAACCCGATCCTGCTCGAGGACTCCCCGGAGCGCGCGGTCCTCGACCGGTACGGCCTCGAGGTCGCGACCGACGGCCTCGAGCTGGAGATCTGAGGAGCGAGGATGACCGCAGCACCGGCCCCAGCACTGGCCCCCGACGACTTCGAGGAGGCCCTCCGGGCGCACGCGAAGCACTACCACAGCCAGCACCCGTTCCATCAGCGGATGAACGCCGGCGGATCCAGCCGGGAGGAGATCCGGGGCTGGGTCGCCAACCGCTTCTACTACCAGGTGAACATCCCCCGCAAGGACGGCGCGATCCTCAGCAGCTGCCCGGACCGTGACGTACGCCGGCGCTGGGTCCAGCGCGTCATCGACCACGACGGCGCGACCGAGGGCGCTCTGTCGATGGCCTCGGGCTCCGCTTCGGCAGGTGGGATCGAGTCGTGGCTGCGCCTCGGCGAGGCCGTCGGTCTGGCCCGGGAGGAGCTGGAGGACGAGCGCCACCTGCTGCCGGGCGTGCGCTTCGCCGTCGACGCCTACGTCACGTTCGCGCGGACCCGGCCGTGGGTCGAGGCGGTGGCGTCCTCGCTGACCGAGCTGTTCGCGCCGGACCTGATGGCCGAGCGGCTCGCCGCGTTCGAGCGCCACTACACCTGGATCGACCCCGACGGACTGGCCTACTTCCGGTCCCGGCTCACCCAGGCCCCCCGGGACTCCGAGCACGGTCTCGAGGTGGTGCGCGCGCACTGCACCACGCCGGAGACGCAGGCAGGTGCGCTCGCGGCCCTGTCCTTCAAGTGCGACGTGCTCTGGAGCATGCTCGATGCCATCGACCGGGCCTATGGCGGCCGTTGACGCCGCCGTCCGGCCACGGCTGGCACCGCACGTGCGGATGAGGTACGACGGCACGCGCGGGCAGCACGTGCTGCTGTCCCCGGAGACGGTCTGGGTGATCAACGAGACCGGTGCCGCCATCGTGGAGCTGTGCGACGGCCGGCGTACGGTCGCCGAGATCGAGGCCGAGCTGCAGGACCGGTACGACGGCGTCGCCGACGGCGACGTACGACGCTTCCTCACCGATCTCGTCGCCAGGCGAGGGCTGGAGGTCGACCATGACTGAGCCGATCGGGACGGCGTCGGCGGCGGCGCCCTTCGCGCTGCTCGCCGAGCTCACCTATGCGTGTCCGCTGCACTGCCCGTACTGCTCCAACCCGCTCGCGCTCGACGACTACCGCGACGAGCTGACCACCGCGGAGTGGCAGCGGGTGCTGACGGAGGCGGCCGAGCTGGGCGTGCTCCAGGTGCACCTCTCCGGCGGCGAGCCGATGCAGCGCCGCGACATCGTCGACCTGGTGCGGTGCGCGAGCGGGCTCGGTCTCTACACCAATCTGATCACCAGCGGGCTCGGCCTCTCCGAGCGTCGTGCCGAACAGCTCCGCGACGCGGGCCTCGACCACGTGCAGATCAGCATCCAGGCCGACGAGCAGACGCCCTCCGACCGGATCGCCGGCACGCCGTCGTACGAGCGCAAGCGGGAGGCGGCTGCACTCGTCAAACGGCTGGGGTGGCCGCTCACCCTCAACATCGTGCTGCACCGGCAGAACCTCGACCGGATCCGCGGCATCCTCGACCTCGCCGAGGAGATGGGAGCCGACCGGATCGAGCTCGCCAACACCCAGTACTACGGCTGGGCCGGCCTCAACCGCACCGAGCTGCTGCCGAGCCGGGACCAGCTCGAGCGGGCGGAGGCCGTCGTACGCGAGGCCCGGGAACGGCTCGCGGGGCGGATGGAGATCATCTACGTGATCCCCGACTACTACAGCCGCTACCCCAAGCCCTGCATGGACGGCTGGGCCCGCCGCCAGCTCACCGTGGTGCCCAACGGCGACGCCCTGCCGTGTCCGGCGGCCCAGGAGCTGGGCCGCGGACTCGACCTGCCGCGTGCCAACGTGCGCGAGCACCCCCTGGCGTGGATCTGGCAGGAGTCGCCGCTCTTCCAGCGCTTCCGCGGGGAGGAGTGGATGCCGGACCCGTGCCGCAGCTGCGAGCGGCGCGGGCTCGACTTCGGCGGCTGCCGCTGCCAGGCCTTCGCGCTCACCGGCGACGCCGCTCGCACCGACCCGGTCTGCCACCTCGCGCCGGACCACGAGATCGTCACGGCCGCCGTGGCTGCGGCCAACGATCCTGCCCGGCCGCGCGACGGCGCACTCACCCCCCGGCCGCAGCTGGGCCGGGCTCGCTCGCTGGTCGCGGCGGCGACCCCGGCGGTGCGACAGTGAGCACGCCGGACCGGGCAGGGATCGCGCGCCCGCCGTGCTACCACTGTGGACAGCCGTACGGTGCCTCCGACGCCGGCCGCCACACGGACCCGGTCGACTGCGACGTGTGCCCCCGGTGTCGCGGCATGCCGGCGTGCTACACGTGTCGGAACATGTACTGCGGCTGCGAGGTGCACCAGCACTGAGGACCGGCAGACCCAGACACCCCGGGGCGGATAGCGGTTTGCGTTTCGCTTCCTTGGGTAAAGTCGCCGGGTCGCCACCACTCCGGTGCATCGCCGGGGGTGGCTCGGAAGACCAGACGATGATGTCCGGACGGTTGGAGCGGGTGCAATGGTGAAGAGTCGGCGGGTGGTGCAGGCGAGCGTGCTCGCGGTGCTGAGCGTGTTGGTTGCCGGTCTGGTGTGGAACGGCTCCACGGGCGTGGCGTACGCCGCGAAGAAGGGCTACCACGTGACCAGGGGGCCGGTCTTCAACAGCGCCGTGGGACCGAACAGCGCGAAGTTCGCCATCAACAACCACATCAAGGCCGCGATCCGGCACTCCCCGCGCGGGAGCACGATCCGGATCATGTCGTGGAACATCCACAGCTCCGCGATGACCGACCTGCTCCTGCGTGCCCAGAGGCGCGGCGTACGCGTCCGTGTGCTGATGGACGCCACGAACTGGAGCAAGGAGGTCCCGAACCGCAACTTCAAGCGCCTCAAGGCCGGTCTGGCCAAGGGCAACAAGGGCCGCAAGCCGAGCCGCCGGAGCGCTGCGAAGGTCTGCCACGGCTCCTGCCGCGGCAAGTCCGGCTCCGCGCACTCGAAGTTCTTCCTGTTCTCCTGGTCCGGCAAGAGCCCCCGGGTCGTGATGGAGGGCTCCGCCAACATCACCCTCGCCGCGGCGACGAACCAGTGGAACGACCTCTTCACCTGGGTCAACAACCGCAAGCTCTACAACTTCGCGGTCACCGTCTTCGCCCAGATGTGGCGGGACAAGAGGGTCGCCAACCCCTGGACGTACACGTCGTCGCCGCCTTTCACCCTCGCGTTCTCCCCGGAGCAGGGCAAGCGATACAGCGGTGACCCGATGATGAACGCGCTGAACCGGACGAAGTGCAAAGGCGCCAAGAACGGCAACGCCAGCCACCACACGGTCGTCCGGCTCTTCCCCGACGTCATGCGCGGCAAGCGCGGGCTGGCCATGGCGAAGCGGGTCAAGGCCCTGTGGAACCGCGGCTGCGACGTGCGGGTCGGCTACACCGTCCTCAGCTACCAGGCCCACGCCGTCCTCACGAGCGGCGGCAAGCGCGGCCGGGTCCCGCTGCGTCACATGGCGAAGGACACCAACGGCGACGGCCAGTTCGACAAGTACTTCCACATCAAGGCGCTGGCGATCAACGGCGTCATCGGCTCGAACCGGTCCGCGTTCCGGCTGGTCCAGGGCTCGGCCAACGCCTCCGGGCTCTCGGCGATCTCCGACGAGAACATCGGGATCATCACCAAGACCCGCGCGGTGCGCCGCTACATCCAGCACCTGACCTACTGGTTCAACCACTCGGGTCGGGTCGGCCGGCCCGTCGTCGGGACCGCTGGCCGCACGACCCTGGGCGACGACGCCACGATCGCCCGGCTGCGTACGCCGCAGGGGACGCGCGCCGCCGCCTCCGACGGCTACATCGCCCCGGGCACGAAGGTGATCGACCCGAAGACCGGCAAGGTCGTCGACCCGTACGCGCTGATCGACATGGACTGACCCGAAGGGACCCCGCCGGGGGCCCGTCCGGCGCCGTACCGCTGTCCCGCAGCGGCGTGCGGGTGTAGACAGGAGCCCCACGTCGGTGGCTGCTGCGGAGGCGCTCATGGTCAGGAAGGTCGGGTCGGGGGAGCACCACGTGCTCTGCCTGCACGGGTGGTTCGGGTCCGGCGGGGGCTGGGGCTACTGGCCCGAGGTGGCCGACCGGTCGCGCTACACGTGGTGGTTCCCGGACATGCGGGGCTACGGCGAGCGGATGGCCGAGAGCGGCGACTTCACGATGAGGGAGTACGCCGCCGACGTACTCGCCCTTGCTGACGACGAGGGCCTCGACCGGTTCTCGATCGTGGGGCACTCGATGGGCGGCAAGGCCGGCGCGTCGCTGCTGGCCCAGGCCGGCCCGCAGCGGGTCCGCGCGCTCGTCGGGATCTCGCCGGTCGCCCCGGCGCCGGCCCCGATGGACGCCGAGGGCGAGGCGCTCTTCTTCGGCGCACCCGACAAGGACGAGAACCGCCGCGCGATCATCGACTTCACCACGGGCGGCCGCAACAGCCCGGCCTGGGTGGACGACATGGTCGCCTTCTCCCGCACGCACTCGACGCCCGAGGCCTTCAAGGGGGCTGTGCAGTCGTGGGTGCGGGACGACTACCTTGCGGAGGTCGGACGGCCGGAGACGCCGGTGGCGGTGATCGTGGGCGAGCACGACCCGGCCCTCTCCGCGGAGGCGATGCGGCAGAGCTGGCTGCAGATCTACCCGAACGCCGAGCTGATCGAGCTGCCCGCCTGCGGCCACTACGCCATGCACGAGGCGCCGGTCGTGCTGGCGACGTACGTCGAGAAGTTCCTCGCCGACAAGTGACGCGGACCGCTACCCCGGGCACCGAGGTCATCCACGACCCGGAGACGTACGTCGCCGGCGCGCCGCTCGCCGTCCTCGATGGGCTCCGCGAGACGGGTGGCGGCGTCCACTGGGTCGAGGAGCCGCCGATCGGCGGCCTGCCGGGCGGGCCGGGCTACTGGCTGGTGACGAGGTACGACGACGTGCGGGCTGTCCTGCGCGATCCTGCCACGTTCTCGTCGTACGCCGGCGCGACCCAGGTGCGGGACCCGGCCACGCCGGCGGACCTGGCGTATGTCCGCCGGATGATGCTCAACATGGACCCGCCCGAGCACACCCGGCTGCGCCGGCCGATGGCCGGGTCGTTCACGATGCGCGCGGTGGCCCGGCTCGAGGAGCAGGTCGCCGGCCACGTACGCGCCATCCTCGAGCGTGCCCTCACCGAGCCGGGGGTCCTCGACTTCGCCAAGGAGGTGGCCGCCGACCTCCCGCTGCTCACTCTCGCCGACGTGCTGGGCGTGCCGGCGCAGGACCGGATGCTGCTCTTCGACTGGTCCAACCGGGTGATCGGCTTCCAGGACCCCGACTACGCCACCAGCGCCGCCTTCGACCCGGCCACTGGCACCGAGCTCGCCCGGCGGGCGATGGCGCTGCGGCCCGCGCCGGACGCCGACGGCCGGATGCCTGACCCGCGCAGCCGGACCGGGATGCCCGACCTCTACGCCTACGCCCACCTGCTCGCCGAGCGGAGGCGGCACGAGCCCGGCGATGACGTCATGTCGATCTGGCTGCGCGAGGGGCTCGACGGCGGCGACGAGGTCTCGAACGAGGAGTTCGAGAACATGTTCTGGCTCTTCGCGGTCGCCGGCAACGAGACCCTGCGCAACGGGCTTCCGGGCGGGATGCACGCGCTCATCACCCACCCCGAGGCGCAGCATCGCCTGCGCGCGGAACCCGAGCTGCTCGAGACCGCCGTCGACGAGCTGCTGCGGTGGTGGACGCCGGTGATGGTCTTCCGGCGTACGGCGACGGCCGACTGCACCCTCGGCGACCAGCCCGTCGCGGTCGGCGACAAGGTCGTGGTCAGCTTCCTCGCGGCCAACCGCGACCCGCGGGTCTTCGAGGCGCCCGGCGAGCTGCGCGTCGACCGTCGCGGCCGCCAGCACCTCGTCTTCGGCCACGGCCCCCACCTGTGCCTCGGCGCCCATCTGGCGCGAGTCCAGATGCGGGCGATGTTCGGCGAGCTCCTGCGGCGTACGTCGTGGATCGAGCCGGCCGGCGAGCCGGTGCTGCTCCGGTCCTCGTTCCAGCGCGGCGTCAAGCGGCTGCCTGTGCGCTGGTCGGCGTGAGCGGCTGACAGGTCGTCAGTCGGCCACGAGGTCCTGCGTGCCGACCACGCGCAGCAGGGCGAGCGCCTCGGCTTCGCGCGTGCCCGGCGGCGCGGAGTAGACGACGACGGCCTGGTCCACGTCGGGGACGTGGAGCGTGTCGCAGTCGAGGGTGAGCGGCCCGAGGCTCGGGTGTACGAGGGTCTTGCTGTGGCTGCGCCACGCGCCGGCGGGCGCCTGGTCCCACAGCTCGCGGAAGAGGGCCGACCCGGTGACGAGCCGCCTGATCAGCCGGGTCAGGTCGGTGTCGTGGGGGTAGCGGGCGACCGCCGAGCGCAGGCTCGCCACCGTCTGCTCGTCGGTGCGCCGGCGCTCCTCCGGAGTGTTGCTCACGCTGCTGCGCGGCGGGTCGGCCGGGTCGGGGAGGAAGCGCAGGACGGCGAGGTTGCGCCGCTCGACCGGCAGGGCCGACCAGTCGCCGCTGAGCGCGCTCGACATCGAGTTCCACGCCAGGATGTCGCTCTTCGCGCTCATCACGACCGCAGGCAGGTCGGTGAAGCGGTCGATGAGCCGCAGCACGCTCGGGCGCACGTGCATCTCGATCGTCCCCGGCGCCGGTGGCGCCGCCCCGGCGAGGTAGAACAGCTCGTCCCGCCCCGACGGGTCCAGCCGGAGCGCGCGGGCGAGCGCGGTCAGCACCTGCGCCGAGGGCTGCGGCCCGCGCCCCTGCTCGAGGCGTACGACGTAGTCCACGCTGATCCCGGCCAGCAGGGCGAGCTCCTCGCGACGCAGGCCGGGGACCCGACGGTGAAGCCCGGCCGGGAGCCCCACGTCGGCCGGCCGCACCCGCTCGCGGGCACGGCGGATCGAGCGGGCCAGGCCGTCGCGGTCGATGCTCACCCCACG
The DNA here is from genome assembly GCF_040049175.1 of Nocardioides asiaticus. Lineage (NCBI taxonomy): Bacteria > Bacillati > Actinomycetota > Actinomycetes > Propionibacteriales > Nocardioidaceae > Nocardioides > Nocardioides asiaticus. The sequence continues at coordinate 77,789 of NZ_JBDZDM010000002.1, forward strand.
AGTCTCCCCCGCGGCCCCGGCGGCAGGGTAGGACCGCTGGTACCACGACAGCCCGTGCCTCCCGCGCCGCTGCCGACGCGGGCAGCGTGGCGGCATGACCACTGCACTGATCACCGGGGCCACCCGCGGCCTCGGCCTCGAGACCACCCACCACCTCGCCGCCCTCGGCTGGACCGTCTGGCTCGGCGCCCGCGACGCCGCGCGCGGCCACGACGTGGCCGAGAAGATCCGCGTCGACGACCCGGCCGCCGACGTACGCGTCCTGACGCTCGACGTCACCTCCGACGAGTCGGTCGCCGCGGCGGCAGCCACCGTCGCGGAGGCGGACACGGGGCTCGACGTCCTCGTCAACAACGCCGGCATCGCCGGCACCCACGCCGGTCCGCAGGACACGGTGCCCGCCGACTTCCTGCCGGTGTACGCCGTCAACCTGCTCGGTCCCGTCCGGGTCAGCCACGCCTTCCTGCCGCTGCTCCGCCGGTCGGACGATCCGCGGCTCGTGATGGTGTCCAGCGGCCTCGGCTCCTTCGGGCGTACGGCGGACCCCGACCGGGTCGAGTCGACGATCTGGGGGATCGTCTATCCGTCCTCGAAGGCGGCGCTCAACATGGTGACGACGATGTACGCCAAGGCGCTCCCCGATGTACGCGTCGTCGCCGTCGACCCCGGCTACACCGCCACCGGCCTCAACGGCTTCACCGGAACCCAGACGATCGAGGAGGGCGCCGAGGCGATCGTCGCCGCGTGCACGGCGGAGGTGCTCGCGGGGCCGTTCATCGACCGCCGTGGCGCCGTGCCGTGGTGATGCCGGGTCCCTCTACAGTCTGAGCGTGAGGTTCTCGCTCTGGCCCGACAACGACCGCGCTCCCGCCGACGTCCTCGAGGAGGCCCGGGCGGCCGACGCCGCCGGCTGGCACGGGCTGTGGCTGGCCGACCACTACATGCCCAACACCGGCAGCGAGATGCCGGCACGCGGCGACACCTACGAGTGCTGGGGCCTGCTCCCCGCGATCGCCGCCGTCACCGAACGGGTCCGGATCGGGACACTGGTCTCGCCGACGTCGGTCCACCACCCGGCGGTGCTCGCGAAGCGCGCCGCGACGATCGACCACCTCTCCGGCGGCCGGATGGTGCTCGGGATCGGGGCCGGCTGGCAGGTCAACGAGCATCACGCCTACGGCATCGAGCTCGGGCCGCCCGGACTGCGGGTGAGCCGGTTCGAGGAGGCGATCCGGGTCGTGCGGTCGCTGCTCCGCGACGACCACACCACCTTCGACGGTGCGTTCTTCCAGGTCGTCGACGCGCCGGCCGACCCGAAGCCGGTGCAGCAGCCGCTGCCGATCCTGGTCGGCACCCGGGGCCCGAGGATGCTCCGGATCACCGCGCGGTACGCCGAGGAGTGGAACACCTGGGGCGATCCGGAGCAGGCCGCCGCCCGGCGTGCCGACCTCCTCGCCGCCTGCGAGAAGGTCGGCCGGGACCCGGCGACGCTGCGCACCTCGGTCAACGCGCTCGTCGACCTCGACGGCACCACCACCGGGCGGGCGGTCATCACCGGGTCGACCCAGCAGCTCGTCGACCAGGTCGGGACGTACGCCGAGCTCGGCTTCGACGAGTTCGTCGTCCCGGACTGGAACCTCGGCGCCGACAGCGGCCAACGCGCCGACCGGATCGCGCAGATCAAGACCGAGATCCTCGACCGGGTCTGACCACCCTCAGGGCAGCCGGGCCACCAGGTTCAGGAACCGGGTCCACTGGGCCTCGCCGAAGTTGTCGTCGCTCAGCAGTGTGACGGCGTACGACCCGTGCCCGAGGGGCCTCGTCGTCATCCCCTCGTAGTTGTCCATCAGCGGGTTGGCCTGGGTCTCCTTCGCCGTGGCGCCGAGGTCGGGGCAGGCGGTCACGTCGGCGACGAGCGTCTTGTGCATCACTGTCTGCGGCGCGGTGGCGAGGTCGGTGATCCGGCTGACGTCGCGTGCGCGGGTGAGGTCGACGGCGTACAGCATGATCTCGTTGCCGACGTCCTCGCTCCACGACGCCTCCATGACGAGCAGCCTGCCGGGGGCGTACTCCTGGATCTCCGGGATCCGCATCCCGTCGTCGACCCGGTAGGCGACCTGCCTGGTGAGCCGGTAGCCGCCGTGGCTCTTGCTGTAGACCAGCAGCCGCCGGAAGGTGCCGTCACCGGTGTCGCCCGAGAGCGTGCCCTCCATCGAGACGACGATCTGCCGGCCTCCCCTGCCGACGGTGAGCCCCTCGAACGTGGCGTTTCCGGTGGACTCGCCCGCCGGCTCGACCGCGAACCGGGCGGGCACCGGGAGCGAGGCCTTCTGGACACCGTCGTGCCCGAAGATCCGGATCGACGGCTCGACCTCGGAGCTGACCACGAAGTCGCCGTTCGGCAGGACCCCGAGTCCCTCGTCGTCGGCCGTCTCGCCGTCGTACGGCGTCCCGTCGGGCTTCTTCAGGACCAGCGGATCGCCGACGATGGTGGGGTCGGACAGGTCGCGGTAGAACCAGAGCCTCGAGGGGTCGTCGGCGTGGTTGTCGACGCTCGAGACGTAGCTGCGGGTGCGCGGGTCGTAGGCGATGTCGGACAGCCCGCCGATCTCCGCGCCGTCGACGATCTTCTTGTCCAGCGCGTCGCTGTAGCTCACCGCCGAGGCCGAGGGCGGGCAGGTGGTAGACCGGTCGGGGTGCGCCGTACGGGCGGCCGCCGGACCGGCGAGCCCCAGTCCCGTCAGGCCGGTCGCCAATGTCGCGGCGACGGCCGCGGTCGCGGCGGTGATCCCCAGGGTGCGGTGTGTCCTGAGCATGCGTGTCCTCTCCTCGTCGTAGCTGCCTCGTCAGGCTAGCGGCGGTCGTCGGAGCCGGGGAGGACGCGACGGTGAAGAGCGGGTGTCGTCGACGGGACGGGTGGGGCATGATGCCGAGGCATGGGCAAGGGCAGCCGGAGCGCCGGACTCGACCCCGAGGTCGACTACAAGTCGATCTACCGCAACCTCGCGCTCTACGAGTTCCCCTGGGACCTCAACCAGTCGCTGAGCTTCGCCCTCTTCCGGACCTACGCCGTCCCCAGCATCGGCCGGCTGCTGGACGAGACCGGCGAGTTCGAGCGCCGCACCCAGAAGCGGTACGACGACACCGCGCTGCTCCTCGAGGTGCCGCTGGTCGAGGGCACGGAGAGCCCGGAGGGACGCGCGGCGGTGCGGCGGATCAACCAGATGCACCACAGGTACGACATCTCGAACGACGACCTGCGCTACGTGCTGGCGACGTTCGTGGTCGTCCCGAAGCGCTGGCTCGACGACTACGGCTGGCGGCCGCTCACCGATGCCGAGGTGGTCGCCTCGGTGCGCTACTACCAGGACCTCGGCCGGCATATGGGGATCAAGGAGATCCCGGAGAGCTTCGAGGCGTTCTCGGACTTCACGGATGCCTATGAGCGGGAGCACTTCGCCTTCGACCCGGGCGCGCGGCGGGTGGCCGACTCGACGCTCCACCTGCTCACCACGTTCTACCCGCGACCCGGCCGCCGCCTGGTCGAGGTGTTCAGCCGGGCGATCATGGACGAGCCGCTGCTCGCGGCGTTCCGGTTCGACGAGCCGGGCCCGCGCGCCCGGGCGGTCTCCGCCGCCGCGCTGCGGGCGCGGGCCCGCGTCGTACGCCTCCTCCCGCCGCGGCGGAAGCCGAAGTACGTCCGCACCATGCACCGCATCCGCTCCTATCCGAGCGGCTTCGACATCGCGCAGCTCGGCACGTTCGCGCCGCCCGCTCGCGTGCGGTAGCCGGCCGCCTCGCCGGTCCGCGCTCCGGTCGGCTCTCACGTCCGTCGGTGGAGTCTGATGCTGCCGTCGGGGTGTCTTGTGAGGGCGTAGTTGGGGTTGTGGGCGAGTCGGTGGTGGTGTCGGCAGAAGAGCACGGCGTTGTTCATGTCCGTGCCGCCGCCGTCTGCCCAGGGGTGGAGGTGGTGGGCGTCGGTCCAGGGGGCGGGGACCTCGCAGCCGTCGACCGCGCAGGTCGGGTATCTGATTCGGAGGGCTTTGCGTTGGGCTGGGGTGAAGAGCCGGGTCTTGCGGCCGAGGTCGAGGACCTCGCTGTGGGTGTTGAGGACGGCGGGGATGATGCCGGCCTGGCAGGCGAGTCGGCGGGCCTCGGCCGCGGAGATCTCTCCTCCGTCTGCCCGTGAGGCGGTGCCGAGCTCGCTGGTCAGCTGGTCGACCGGGATTGTGACGATGAGGGTGGTGGTGTCGCCGCCGTGGTGCGGGAGCCGGTCGGGGTCGATCCGCTCGAGCATCTGCCCGAACGCGTGGCCGAGGAGCCGGTCGTAGGGGATCGTCTTGCCGCGTTCGGCGAACTGGGCGAGGCGGGGTTGGGTGAAGGCGTCGAGGTAGGTCCTCAACCGGACCCCGGTGGCCCTGGGCAGCCGGGCTCGCAGGAACATCGTCCCGTCGCCGGGGTCGGTGATGGTCAGGGAGGTCCGCCGGTGGGCTCTCTCCTCCTGGGCGAGGAGTCTCTTGCCGAGGACCTCCTCGGCGCGGTGGGGGTCGAGGACCTCGAGCAGGTGGGCCCCGACCCTGCGGAGCCGGGCCGGGTCGAGCCGTGCGGCCTCCTCGACCATCACCTGCTCGGCCTTCGCGACATCGCCGGGGGTGAGGTCGTCGGGCAGCGCCTGGAGGGCTCGGGCGATCACGCGGGCCTGGTCGACCGAGACGGTGCCGTCGGCCAGCGCGGCGGCCAGCACCACGTAGCGGTCGAGTGCTTTGGCGAGCTTGAGGTCGGCGCGCGCGGCGCGGTGGTCGGCGCGCAGGGCGTCGGCCCACCAGGTGCCGATGTCGCGGGCGCCGGTCTGCTCGGCGACCGGCCCGGCCGACGCCATCACCCGCAGCCGGAGCGCGGTGGTCTGGGCCTCGAGGGCGGCCAGCTCCCGCAGTGTCGCCTCGACCTCGTCGGGCCGCGGGAACAGTCCGGTGAGGTGGCTGGCGCGGGCGATCTCGCGGCGGGCGTGCCGCACCGAGGCGAGCACCGCCGGCACCGGCGTCAGCTCGGTCATGACACACCTCCTCGACCACGAGACCGGTTTCGATCTGGTGTTCCCAAAGCTAGCCGCGACCACCGACAGTCTCGCGCCGAATCCGGACATCTGTGCACAGAGCGGCAGCCCACCCGGTCCGCGCAGCTCCGGCTCAGAGCCGCTTCTCGTAGTACACGCGCGACCAGGGACCCTCGGTGCTGCGACGGGTCTCGACGTAGCCGACCCGCTCGTAGAGCCGCTGGTTCTCGACCATCGTGACGTGGGTGAAGAGCCGGAGGACGGGGAGGCCGAGCGCCGCTGCGCGCTCCTCGGCCAGCCCGAGCAGCCGCCGCCCGAGCCCGGTGCCCTGATGGTCGGGGTCGACCGCGACGTTCTCGACCAGCACGTGGTCGGCGCCGGGCGCGAGCACCAGCACCCCGGCGAGCCGGCCGCCGGCGTACGCCACCCACACCTCGTCCGCCGCGATGACCTCGGTGTAGTCGGCGTCCATCGGCGCCGGCCGGACCGACATCCGCGGGAGGTGGACGGCGTACGCCCGCTGGACGAGGTCGTGACACGCCTCCGCGTCCTCGGCGGTGGCGCGGCGGATCGTCGGGGCGGCCATGCCGACCATCCTGCGGCATGATCGCTGCGTGCTGCGCGCGCCGAGGTCCTGGGAGGAGCTGACGCCGGCGTGGCTTACCGAGGCGCTGTCACGGTCGTTCCCGGGCGCCGTCGTGAAGGAGGCGTACGTCGGCGGGGTGGCCCACGGCACCAACGACCGGGCGCACGTGCGGCTGACCTACGCCGCCGGGGCGGGCCCGGAGCGGGTCTTCGTGAAGCGGGAGGGCAGCCTGCTGAACCGGCTCGCACTGACCGCACTCGGCGCACGGGAGGCCGAGGCCGACCTGGCACTGGCCGACGCCGAGCTCCCCCTGGAGCGCCCGACGTTCTACGCCGCCGCGGTCGATCGCCGCCGGCTGGCCGCGGTCACGGTCATGGAGGACGTGACCCTGCGTGACGCCCGGCCGCACAGCGCGATCACACCGCTCACGCTCGACCAGGTGGCGAGCGGGCTGCGCGGGCTGGCGCGGCTGCACGCGACCTACCGGGAGCGACCACTGCCGGCGTTCGTGAGGCCCTGGCGGCTGCCTCGCGCGTGGGCGCCCGTGTCCGGTGCCAGCCTGGCTAATGCGCGGCGGAGGCTGCGGGCGCTCGGCCACGCCGACCTCCTCCCGGACACCGTCGCCGCGATCGACCGGGGCTTCCGGGCCTGGCCGGCGGTGGCGGCGGCCGGGCCGCAGACGCTGCTCCACGGCGACCCGCACCCCGGCAACACCTATGCGCTGCCCGACGGCACGACCGGCTTCTACGACTGGCAGCTGGTCAGGTCGGGGAGCTGGGTGCACGACGTCGGCTACTTCGTCGTCTCCGGTCTCAGCGTCGCCGACCGCCGGGTGCACGAGCGCGACCTGCTCGCGCTCTACCTGGCCGAGCGCGGGGGTGATGAGCCGGACGCGTGGGACCTCTACCGGCGTACGCCCGTCTTCGGCCTCGGCTCCTGGCTCCACACCCTCTCCGGCGGCGGCTTCCAGCCGGTCGACGTCTGTCTCGCGACGATCGAGCGGTTCGCGGCGGCGTACGCCGACCACGCATCGCGCTCACGCACGTAGACGCGAGGCCGCGAGCAGGCCGAGCGCGGCCACCTGGATCGCGACCGCGACGCCGGCGAGCAGGCCGACCGAGACGTCGTACAGCGCACCCAGCAGCGCACCACCCGCGAGCGAGGCGCCGCCGATGACCCCCGCATAGATGCCGTACGCCGTCGCCCGGCGACCCACCGGCACCAGGTCCGCGACGTTGGCGCGCAGCGTCGACTCCTGGATCCCGGTGGCGCAGCCCCAGACCAGTGCGCCGACGACCGCGACCGCGGTCGATCCGGTGAAGGCGAGGAGCGCGGTCGCGGCCGACAGCACGGGCAGGGCGGCCAGCACCCGCGGCCCGACCCGGTCGTAGACCCAGCCGGTCGCGAGGGCGGCGAGCGCGTCGGCGACCATCGCGGCGGCGTACACCAGCGGCACCGCCGCGGTCGGCAGAAGGTCCTGCTCGACGAGGTGGAACGAGACCAGCCCGAACGTGGCGAAGCCGGCCGTGGTGGCGGCCGTGAAGGCGGCGTACACCCAGAAGGCGCGCGGCAGCCGCCCCTCCGCCGGGGGTGAGGGCGCCGCCTGCGCGTCCGAGGGCGCCGTCTCGTACGCCGCGGGCTCCCGCACCCGCGCGCGAAGCCACAGCAGCAGCACGATCGCCGCGACCGCGGGTGCGGCGAGCACGCCGAGCGCCGGAGCGTAGTCGTCGCGGCTGAGCGCGAGCACACCGGCCACGGTCAGCGGTCCTAGGAGCGCCCCGATCTGGTCGAGCGCCTCGGAGACGGCGAACCCCTTGCCGCGGCCGGTGACCGCGGTGGCGTGGGAGACCAGGGTGTCCTTGGCGGGCGAGCGGACCGCCTTGCCGACCCGCTCGGCGACGACGAGCGCGCAGGCGACCCAGAGGACCCCGGACAGGCCGAGCACCGGCACCGAGACCGCCGTGAGGAGGTAGCCGCCGATGGTCCACGCCCAGAACCGCTGCGTACGGTCGGCCAGCGGCCCCGACACGAGGCGCAGTCCGAGCGCCGCGGCCTCGCCGGCGCCGGTGACGACGCCCACCACGGCACCGGACGCCCCGAGGCTCGCCAGAAGCGGACCGGTCACCGACCGCGCGCCCTCGTAGACCCAGTCCATCAACAGGCTGACGACGCCGAACACGGCGATGAACCGCCAGGCGCCGAGCCGCGGTGGCGGAGCAGGAGAGGGCACGACTGGCATCCTGCCGTGCCGCGCTGAAGGAACCCTTGCGAAAATGTCGAACACGCCGGGGCCGGCTCCGACGTACCGCTGTCCACCACACGACACCGGAGGCAGTCATGAAGTACGTCATCCTCATCCACTCCAACCCGCAGCCGTGGGGGCACCCGACGAGCGACTACATCCCCGAGTTCCAGGCCCTGCCGCAGGAGCAGAGGGACCGGCTCGGGGCCGCCTTCGAGGAGGTCCTCGAAGAGATGCAGGCCAACGGCGAGTGGGTGACCGCGCAGGCGCTCGCCGACCCGACGTCCTCGAAGCTCTACCGCTGGGAGGCGGGTGAGCAGGTCGTCACCGACGGTCCGTACTCAGAGGCCAAGGAGCACCTCGCCGGCTTCTTCCTCATCGACGTCGACTCGCAAGAGCGTGCCGAGCAGGTGGCCGCGAGGTTCAACGGCCCCGGCGAGACGGTCGAGCTGCGGCCGGTCATGGAGATGTGACGCGATGACCGACGGCGTGCTGGGGGACGTGTGGCGGCGGGAGTCCGCCCACGTCCTCGGCGCGCTGCTCCGCACGCATCCCGACCTCGCCGACTGCGAGGACGCCGCCCAGGAGGCGCTGCTCGCCGCTGCCCAGCAGTGGGAGTACGACGGCGTGCCGGCCGACCCACGGGCATGGCTGATCCGGGTCGCACGGCGCAGGCTGATCGACCAGCACCGCGGCGGCTCGGCCCGGGCGCGCCGGGAGACAGCGGACGCGATCGCCCGGCGGCTCGACGATCCGGTCGAGGAGGCCGACGGCACGTCGGCGTACGACGACTCGATGCAGCTGCTGCTGCTCTGCTGCCACGGGAGCCTGAGCCGGTCCTCGCAGGTCGCCCTGACGCTGCGCTGCGTCGCAGGGCTGACGACGGAGGAGATCGCGGCGGCCTACCTCGTGCCCGCCTCGACGATGGGGCAGCGGCTCTCCCGGGCACGGGCGACGCTGCGCGACGCGCTCCGGGACACACCGTTCGCGCCCCCGACGCCGGACGAGTTTCCCGACCGGGTCGCGTCAGTCCTCGACGTCTGCCACCTGGTCTTCAACGAGGGCCACACCCGCACCGCCGGTGAGGAGCTCGTCGGCGTCGAGCTGGCCGAGGAGGCGATCCGGCTGACCCGCCTGCTGCGCGCCGCGTGCCCCGACAACGACGAGGTCACCGGCGCGCTCGCGCTCATGCTGCTCACCCACGCCCGCGCGCCGGCGCGCATCGACGACGCCGGCGACCTGGTCCCGCTCGACGAGCAGGACCGCAGCCGCTGGGATCCCGACCTCATCGCGGAGGGCACGTCGCTGCTCGAGCGCGTCCTGCCGCACGGGCACGTCGGCCGCTACCAGCTGCAGGCCGCCATCGCGGCGGTCCACGCCGAGGCACCGACGTACGCCGACACCGACTGGCTGCAGATCTGCCTGCTCTACGGGATGCTGCACCAGGTCGCGCCGTCACCGGCGGTGACGCTCAACCGGGCGGTCGCTGTCGCGATGACGCTCGGGCCGGACCACGGCGTCGCCATCGTCCGCGACCTGCTCGAGCACCCGGCGATGCAGCGCCACCACCGGGCCCACGCCGTCCTCGCCCATCTCCTCGAGCAGCTCGGCGACCGCGACGGCGCGCGCGAGCACTACGCCCTCGCCGCCCGGCTCACTCGGAGTGCGCCCGAGCAGCGGTATCTCAACCGGCGGCTCGCGGCGCTGGGGTAGTCCGGGACGAAACGGTCGGTTACTCGCGAGTAGAACGACCGTCTCGTCCCGGAGTACCCCGCCCGGGTGCGCCATGATGAGCGCGTGACCACGCCTCGCGCGGTGCTCTTCGACCTCTTCAACACCCTCGTGCCCGGCGGCAGCCGGGCCGAGCGGGACGCGGTGTCACACGCGATGGCCGCCGACCTGGGGGTCGACCCCCAGGCGTTCGTGGAGCTGTACGCCGCCACCTTCGACGACCGGGTGCGCGGGCGCCTCGGTGATCTCGGGGAGACGATCCGCACCCTCGCGCGCAGACTCGGCGCCGAGCCGGCGGCGTACGACGTCGCGGCGGCCGCGCAGCGCAGGCTCGACTTCACCCTCTCGCTGCACGCCGGCACCTGGGCGCTGCCGGCGCTGCGGGAGCTGCGGGCGGAGGGCTACCGGATCGGGCTGGTCACCGACTGCACCGCGGAGACGCCGGCGATCTGGCCGGACAGCCCGCTCGCGGGGTACGTCGAGACCACGTCGTTCTCCTGTGTCACCGGGCTGCGCAAGCCGGCCGCCGGCGCCTACCGGGTGGCGATGACGGGGCTGCGGGTGACGCCGGCCGAGTGCGTGTACGTCGGTGACGGCGGCAGCCGCGAGCTCACCGGCGCCGAGGCGCTGCGGATGCGCGCCATCCGCTTCCGGCCCAGCGGCGAGGACCTCGGCGGCGTCGACGACCCGGACCTCGACTGGGCGGGTCAGGAGATCGACGACCTCGCCGAGCTGCCGGGGCTGCTCGTCACGCCGGATCCCGCGACCGACAGCGCCTGAGCCCGTCGGCCGGGTGCACAGCCGACCTGGCCGGCACGCCGCGGTCAGCCCGCACAGGCGACACAGGTGCGCGCCGCCGGCCTCGCCTCGAGCCGCCCGGGAGCGATAGGCGAGCCGCACCGCTCGCAGACGCCGTATGTCCCGTCCGCCAGCCGGGCGAGCGCCGCGTCCACCTCGCGCAGGTGCGCGTCGGCGTCGCGGACGAGCGTGGCGACCTGGGAGCGCTCGAAGGCGATGGTCGCGCCCTCGGGGTCGTGCTCGTCGTCGGCGTTCGTGTCGCGGGAGGCGTCGACGAAGCCCCGCAGGTCGCCGGTGTGCTCGGCGCGCCGGCGTAGCCACCGGTCCCGCTCGGCCTCCAGTCGCTCCCGGATCTCCGCCTCGTCCATTCCTCGATCATCGCTCGCGGGTCGTCGCGACGACGAAACACGGAGCCGACACAATCGCGGCACATGAGCACCGTGGAGTTCCGCCCAGGCCCTGACCAGCTCGCCTACACCTTCGGTGGCGCGGAGCCGGTGATGCGGATCGAACCGGGGACGGTGCTGACGCTCTGGACCCAGGACGCGTACGGCGGCCTCGTCTCCTCCACCAAGGACCTCCCCAGCGTCGCGCTCGCGAACGCCGCCGGCCTCAACCCGCAGACCGGGCCGTTCTGGGTCGAGGGCGCGGAGCCGGGCGACACCCTCGCCGTCCACATCGTCGACCTCACGCCCGCGCGCGACTGGGGCGCGTCCTCGACCATCCCGTTCTTCGGCGGCCTCACGAGCACGCCGCTGGACCCGACGCTGCAGCCGGCGCTGGAGGAGCGGACCTGGATCTACCAGTACGACAGCGCCACGGACACGGTGGCGTTCGAGGCCCAGGCGAGCGAGTTCTCGGTCGCGCTGCCCGCCAGCCCGATGCTTGGCACCGTCGGCGTGGCGCCCGCCCAGCGGGAGGTGCGTACGTCGCTGGTGCCCGACTACTTCGGCGGCAACATGGACACGCCCGACATGAGGGCCGGTACGACGGCGTACTTCGGTGTGAACGTCGAGGGAGCGCTCTTCTCGCTCGGCGACGGGCACTACCGGCAGGGCGAGGGCGAATCGTGCGGCACCGCCGTCGAGGGCGCCATGAACGTCACCGTGATCGTCGATCTCGTCAAGGGCGGCGGACCGGGCTGGCCGCGGCTGGAGAGCGACACCCACCTGATGACGGTCGGCTCCGCGCGGCCGCTCGAGAACGCCTGGAAGGCCGGACAGGTCGAGATGATCGGCTGGCTCGGCGACCTCCACGGCCTCGACCCGCTCGACGCCTACCAGCTGCTCACCCAGATCTCCGAGGCACCGCTCGCCAACGTGGTCGACACCAACTTCAGCTCCCTGACCAAGGTCGACAAGCGGCTGCTGCCGGTCTCGCCCGCGTTCGGCGGCCTGCACGCCGACCTGACGACGCGGGCCGCGGCGCTCGGGACCATCACCTACTAGCCGGTCGTCCCGACTGGCATAGCACCCTCGACGGGCCCGTGGTCGGCGGTCGTGAGCGTGGTCCGCCGCCTCCCGGTCGGCCCTATGCCAGTTGGAGCGACCACCTATCCGAGCCAGTCGGTCAGGGTCGCGACCACCGCCTCGGGCGAGCGCGCCCAGCGGAAGTGGTCGATGCCGTCGACGTCGAGGTGGATCCGGGTGAGATCGGCCGACGGCATCATCGCGGCCAGCCCGTCGACGGACCGGCGGGGCGCGAGGCCGTCGCCCTCGATCGAGACGGCGAGCAGCGGCATCGTAAGCCGTCGCAGCGCCGGGCCGTGGTCGACGGGAGGACTCCCGAACCGCAGCCGGCCGGTGCGGGCGAACCGGGCCCAGTCGGTCATCACTCCGCGCGCCTCGCGGCCCGCGAAGCCGACCCGTGTGCCGGGGAAGTGGCCGACCACCCGCGCCAGCAGCCCCATGCCCTGGCTCATCGCCAGGAAGCCGGCGCCCCACGGGCGCCAGTGCACCGACCCCGCCGCCACGAGGGCGAGACCGGCGAGCCGGTCGGGGTTGGTCGCGGCGTACACGCTGCCCACCTGGCCGCCGAGGCTGTGCCCGAGGAGGTACGCCGGCGCGGCCGGTGCGACCTCGCCGAGCAGGTCGACCGCCTGGCCGATGTCGTCGACGAGATCGGCGTAGCCGAAGTCGTGCCGCCAGCCGGGGCGGCTGCCGCCGGCCGCCTCGTGGCCGCGCTGCTCCATGACCGCCGCCCCGAGCCCGGCGTCGGCCAGCGCGGTGAGGAGCTTGCCGTAGTAGCCGGCCGGCATGCCCATCGCGGGTACGACGAGGACGACCGGCGCGCCGGCAGGCCCCGGACGGTGGGTGACGGCGAAGGTGGTCCCGTCGGCCCGGGCGACGACATGCCGCTCGGGCTCGACGGGACGCGGCTCGTCGGGGCTCAGCTCGGCCATGGCCCCAGTCTGCCGGTGACCGGCGGCCGCCCGGCGAGCGGGCTCATGCCGGCACCTTGTCGAGGAATCCGACCACGGAGCTGATCCGGCCCTCGCCGTCGGTGCTCACGACGTCGAACCCGACCACGAGCGGCTCGCCGCCCTCGGGGCCGAGTCCCCAGCCGAAGCGGGCGACGCCGTGGTGGGCGTCCACCTCACCGACCGGGGTGAAGACGAAGCCGGGGAACTGCTCGTGCACGGCCCCGATCGTCGCCGTGAGGGCGTCGAACCCCGCGACGTCGACGAGCGGGTCGACGTACGTCGCGTCGGGGGCCCAGGTGCGCACGATCAGGTCGGCACGGACCTCGGGGTCGGTGGCGTTCCAGCAGTCGAGGTAGCGGTCGCGCAGATCGGACATCGATGGCTCCTTCGTCGGTGGTGGTGTGACGCCGACGATCGTGGGCCGCGCTACGTGGCACCGTCGATTCCCTCGGAGGTAAGGGCGTCAGCCCCCCGACCGGCGTCGCCCCTCCCGGCCGACCACCGCGAGCGCTGCGGCGGCGACCATGGCGAGGACGGCTCCGAAGAGCGGCAGCGGGCCGGCGCCGTACACGTCGTGGAGGCCGCTGCCCGCCGCGCCGCCCGAGGCCACGCCGAGGTTGAAGGCGACCACGATCACCGCCCCCGCGGTGGGCCGGAACCGCTCGGACGCCAGCGCGAGCAGCCGGGTCTGGAACACCACCGGAACGGCACCGATCACCACGCCCCAGGCGCCGACGGCGGCGAGGACGAGCGCATCGGCCCCGCCGGACGCGCGTACGGCGAGCAGCGCGAGCGCGAGCCCGGCGCCCGAGATCGGCAGGGAGGCCGCCGGGACCCGGCGTACGAGCCACGGGGCGGCGACGAGGCCGAGCACCCCGGTGCTCCCGAAGACGAGCAGCGCGAGGCTGACCTGGCCCCGCGACAGGCCGCCGGGGCCGGTGAGGAGCGGCGCGACGAAGGTGTAGGCCAGGAAGTGGGCCACCAGCAGCAGCGCCCCGAGCAGCGCGACCGCGACGACCCGGCGCACCGAGGCGTCGCGGCGGGCCGGCTCCGGCCGAGGCGGTGGCGCCATCGCCGGCAGCGCCGCGACGACGAGCGCCCCGCCGACGACGGTGAGCAGGCCGACGAGGCCGAACGCGACCCGCCAGCCGACGGCCTCGCCGAGCGCGGTGGCGGCCGGGATCGCGACGACGGCCGCGACGGTGGGTCCGGCGACCATGACGGCGACCGCTCGCTCGACCTGGCCGGGCCGCACCAGCGACGTACCCGCGACCACCACCAGCGCCCAGAACAGCCCGTGGGCCGCGGCGGCCAGGAGACGGGCGCCGACGAGGAGGGGGTACGACGGCGCGAGGGCGGTCAGCACGGTCGCCGTACCCGTCACCGCGAGACTGCCGGCGAGCAGCACCCGCTGGTCGAGCCGGGACGTGGCCCGCGCCAGCGGCAGGCTGACGACGGCGATCGCCAGGCCCCAGACCGTGACCAGCAGCCCGACGGCGCCGGAGCTCACGCCGAGGTCGGCGGCGATGTCGAGGAGGAGCCCCGCGGGGAGCATCTCCGCGGTGACGGTGAGGAAGGTCCCGCCCGTGAGGGCCAGGATCGCCGGCCACGGGAACGGCGTCGTCGCGGTCGTCCGCGCGGTCGTCGTGGGTCCGCAGGCGGGGACCTCGCACAGCGCTTGATCAGTCACTCCTCGACGGTAAGGATTGACATCAGTGTGAAGGTCAAGCCCGATGGTCAGGCGGTGTGGATTGAGGATCGGCGACCTCGCGGAGCGGACCGGCGTACCCGCCCGGATGCTCCGCTACTACGAGGGCCAGGGCCTGCTGCGGCCCGAGCGACGGGACAACGGCTACCGGGAGTACGCCGACGGTGACGTCGAGCTGGTCCACCAGATCAGGAGCCTGATCTCCGCCGGCGTACCCACGCGGCTGGTGCGGATCGTCCTGGAGATGCGCGAGCCGACCTGGACACGGCAGTGCAGCCGCGACTTCGCCGAGCAGCTCGAGGGCGAGCTCGCCACGCTCGACGACAAGATCGCCTGCCTGACGGCCAGCAGGCGTACGCTCGCCGACTACCTCGAGCAGGCGCGCGTCGACGGCGAGCCGGCGCGCCGGAACTGACGACTCGACGCGCCACAAGTGGCGACTCGACCGACCAGAACTGGCGACTCAACCGTCGTCGGGCTCGAGACCGGAGCGGATCCCGATGACGGCGAGCTGGGCGCGGTCGCGGGCGCCGAGCTTGAGCATCGCCCGGCTGACGTGGGTACGGACGGTGTCGGGGCTGAGGTAGAGCCGTCCGGCGATCTCCTGGTTGGACAGGCCGGTGGCGACCCAGCCGACGATCTCGCGCTCGCGGTCGGTGAGCTGGTCGAGCAGCGGATGGGGCTCGGCCGGCGCACGCGCCTTGCCGAAGTGCTCGATCACCCGGCGCGTCACCGACGGCGCCAGCAGCGAGCCGCCGTCGGCGACGACCCGGACCGCGTCGAGCAGGGCGGAGGGCTCGGCGTCCTTGAGCAGGAAGCCGCTGGCGCCCGAGCGGAGAGCCTCGAAGACGTACTCGTCGAGCTCGAAGGTCGTCAGCATCACCACGCGTACGCCGGAGAGCGCCTCCTCGGCGGTGACCTCCGCGAGCAGCGCGAGCCCGTCCGTGCCGGGCATCCGGATGTCGCAGAGGACGACGTCCGGCTTGTAGGTCCGGATCAGCCGCAGCCCGGACGCGCCGTCGCCGGCCTCGCCGACCAGCTCGAGATCGTCCTCGGCGCCGATGAGCGTGCGCAGCCCGGTGCGCACGAGCGCCTGGTCGTCGATGACCGCGACGCGGATCGGCGCACTCATCGGCGCGCTCATCGCTGCGCTCCGTCCAGGGGGATCCAGGCGCGTACGGCGAACCCGCTGTCGACCGGGCCCGCCTCGAGCGTGCCGCCCAGCCGCTCGACCCGGGCGCGCATGCCCGGGATGCCGAGCCCGCTGCCGTGCTCGCCGGCGGACCGACCGTCCACGGCTCCACCCCGCCCGTCGTCGCGGACGCCGACCAGCAGCCCGCCGCCGTCCTCTCCGAGGCGGACCTGCGCAGTCGAGGCAGCCGCGTGGCGGAGCACGTTGGTGAGCGCCTCCTGGACGACGGCGTACGCCGTCTCGCCGACCTCGCCTGACGCGCCCGCGGCCAGGCCGGGGTCGATGTCGGCGGTGACGTCGAGCCCGCCGGCGCGCACGCGGGCGAGGAGCACGTCGAGGTCGTCGAGCCCGTGCCGCGGCGAGCGCGGCGCGGCCTCGGCGGCCCCGGACGGCGCCAGCCGGCTCAACGACGAGCGCAGCACCTCGAGGGACTCCCTGCTCGTGTCGCGGATCGCCTCGAGCGAGGCGCGGACGGCCGAGGGGTCCTTCTCCAGGACGTGGAGCGCCACCCCGGCCTGCATCGCGATGACGGCGAGCCCGTGGCCGACGCCGTCGTGGAGGTCCTCCGCCATCCGCAGCCGCTCCTCGGTCGCCGCCCGCGCGGCCCGCTCCCGCCGGGTCTCGCCCCGGCCGCGCATCGCGCTGCCGACCGCCAGGGAGGCCGCCAGCAGCGCGAGGAACCAGCTCGACCTCAGCGTCACCGTGGTCGAGCTCGCGTGGTCCGCGGCCCAGTGCCCCGCCATGCCCGCGACCGGCACGGCGTACGCCAGGACGTAGGGCCACCAGCGGGCGGCCGGGCACCGGACAGCGAGCGCGTAGGCGGCGAAGAAGATGCTCAGGTAGACCGGCCCGGCGGCGTACTCGAGCCCGAAGTAGGCCCCCGTCGCGGCCGCGTTGACGAGCACCGTCGCCTCGGGCCGCTCGGCGCGCAGGAGCAGGGCGAGCACCGCGACGCCGGCGAGCGCCGCCGCTACCGGCGGGTGGCCGGTCTCGCGGCCGAGCGTGCCCGCGAGGGTGATCGCGAGCAGCACGAGCACCCACCAGTGCAGACGCAGCCACTCCTCGACTCTCACGGTGACGAATCTAGGTCCCCGCGCGCCCCCGGGCGTACGGCGCGGCGCGTGGCCGGCGTACGCAGGACGGCGTACGCCGCGGCCTCCCCGCCGCGGACGCGCTCCGGCCGCGGCCCGAGGAGGGTGGTCGGCATGAACGCACACGACACGGTCGACGGCGCACCCGAGCTGGTGGTGCAGACCCACGACCTGACCAAGCGGTACGGCGACCGGCTGGCCGTCGACGCGGTGAGCATGACGGTGCGGCGGGGTGAGGTGTACGGCTTCCTGGGACCCAACGGAGCCGGCAAGACGACCACGCTGCGGATGGTGCTCGGCCTGATCCGGCCGACATCCGGGTCCGCCTCGGTGCTCGGCCGACCGGCCGGCGCCGCGGACGTGACCGCCCGGACCGGGGCCCTCATCGAGGGACCCGGCTTCTTCCCCTACCTGACCGGCCGGGCGAACCTGCAGGTGCTCGCACGGATGCAGGGCCTGTCGGACACCGCCGTCGACGAGGCCCTCGACCGGGTCGGCCTCGGCGGCCGCTCCCGGGACCGGTTCAAGGCCTACTCGCTCGGCATGAAGCAGCGCCTCGGCGTCGCCGCAGCGCTGCTGGGCGACCCGGAGCTGATCGTGCTCGACGAGCCGACCAACGGCCTCGACCCCGGCGGCATGGCCGACATGCGGGCGCTGGTCACCGACCTCGCCCGCGGCGGCCAGGCGGTGCTCCTCTCGAGCCACCTGCTGGCCGAGGTCGAGGAGATCTGCGACCGCGTCGGCGTCATCGCCGGCGGTCGCCTCCTCACCGAGTCGACCGTCGCCGAGCTGCGCGGCGGGCGGCGGCTGCGGGTCGTGGCCGGCCCGCTCGACCGCGCCCTCGCCGTCGCGATGCGGGCGGCCGGCGACGACGGCGTACGCGTCGAGCGCTCCGACGACGGCGATGCCCTGCTCCTCGAGGTCGGTGACGACGGCGTACCCGACCTCGTCCGCGCCCTCGTCGCCGAGGGCGTCGACGTCCACGAGATCACCCAGACCGAGCGGACCCTCGAGGAGGTCTTCTTCGAGATGACCGCTGACAAGACCCTGGAGGCAGTCCGATGAGTACGACGACCCCTGTCCTGCGCGCGACCCGCGCCGACCTGCTCCGTGCGCGGCGCTGGTCGGCGGTGTGGATCGTGATCGGCGCGTGGCTGTTCCTCAACGCGCTGTTCGGCTACGTCTTCGACTACGTCACCTATGCCAGCGGCGACGAGAGCTTCTCCAACGAGGGGCAGAGCCGCGCGGAACTGCTCGCAGGCATCCTCCCGCAGGGCGTGCCCGACCACCTGGTCCAGGGCATGCCGCTGTTCGGCGGTGCGCTCATGATGGTGCTCGGCGCCCTCCTGGCCGGCAGCGGCTTCGGCTGGGGGACCTGGAAGACGGCGTACACCCAGGGCCCGTCGCGTACGGCGACCGCGGTGGGCTCCCTCACGTCGCTGACCGTCGTCGTGGCCGGGGTCGTGCTCGTCACCCTGGCCTGCGACCTCGCGATGTCGCTCGGCGTCGCCGCCCTGCAGTCCCACGACGTGGTGTGGCCGGCCCTCGGCGACCTCGCGAAGATGACGGGCGTCGCCTTCCTGGTCATGGAGATGTGGGCGCTGATCGGCTACCTGCTCGGTGTGCTCGCCCGCGGCCCCGCCGTCTCGGTCGGCCTGGCGCTGGTCTGGGCGCTCGTGGTCGAGAACCTGCTGCGCGGCGTCGGTGCCTCGCTCGGTGCGGTCGAGGCCTTCGCGAAGCTGCTGCCGGGCACGAACGCCGGCTCGCTCGTCGGCGGCATCACCGGCACGACGGGTGACAACCCGGGCGTCATCGACACCGTCGACACCACCCGGGCGCTGGTCACCGTGGTCGTCTACCTGGTCGTGGCGCCGCTGGTCGCCCTCGCCCTCGTACGCCGCCGCGACGTCACATGATCGCTCACCCGCTCCGTGGCAGGCTCGGGGCCGTGGACCCGGAGTGGCTGACGATCTACCTCGACCTCGCGCCGGAGGAGCACGCCGCCGGTCTCGCCTTCTGGGAGGGCGTCACCGGCTGGCCGGTCTCCCAGGCGCGGGGCGAGCACGGCGAGTTCGCAACCCTCGTGCCGCCGGCCGGCGACCCGCACCTGCGGGTCCAGCGCCTCGACGCGGGGCCGTCCGGCGTCCACCTCGACATCCACGTCGACGACCTCGACGCAGCCCTGGCCCGGGCCGAGGGGCTCGGCGCCCGGCTGGTCGCCCGGCCGGGCCACGCGGTGCTGCGCTCGCCGGCCGGCTTCCCGTTCTGCCTCGTCCGTGAGCGGCTGGCGGAGCCGGCCGGCCCTTCTGTGTGGCCGGACGGGCACCGCTCGCTGGCCGACCAGCTCTGCCTCGACGTCCCGCCGGCGGCGTACGACGCGGAGTGCGCCTTCTGGGCGGCGCTGCTCGGCGTCGAGGTGCTCGACACGACCGGCTCCGAGTTCCGCCGGCTGGACGTGCCCGGGCCGGTCCAGGTGCTCGTCCAGCGGCTCGACGAGGACGAGCCGGTGGCCCGCGGCCACGTCGACGTCGCCTCGGACGACCGCGCCGCGGAGGTCGCCCGGCTGGCCGCGCTCGGGGCCCGCGACGCCGGTGTCGGCGACGACTGGACGGTCCTCGACCCGCCCGCCGGGCCGGTCCTCTGCGTCACCGACCGGGACCCCGCCAGCGGCAGACACCGGTAGCCGCAGAGGTAGAAGGTCCCTGTCCGGGGCGCCGGTCCGGTGGTAGACCGGCAGTGGAGGTGACCCGCATGTCGTCCGCTGGATATCTGATCTGGTTCGTCGCGACGACCGTCATGGTGGTCGTCGTCATGGGAGTCGGGATCGCCGGTGCCGCCGGCGCGTTCGACCGACAGGACCGTGCCCGCCGGCAGGCCCTCCGCGCGGAGAGCCGCCGGATCGAGATCCCCGCACCCCGCGAGGAGTCCCCGGCCGCCGAGCATCGCCGGCCCGAGCACGAGCGCCGCTGAGGCCCGGCGACCGATCTGACCCGACAGTCAGTTAGCCCTGTCATCCCACGGGCCGACGTCGTACTGTGCGGGAGGTGAGCCCGATCACGGAAGGTGCCCTGGGATGTCGATGGTGAAGCTCTCTCCCACGCGCGGACTGCCGCGACCGGACCGCGCGGTGGGCAGACGCGTCGAGGAGAGGGTCAAGCCGTTCGTCCGCTGGGGCCTCGGCCACGGCCTGCCGCGCCTGGTGATCCGCAAGGCCGACCGGAAGGACGACCTGCAGGGCCGGCTGATCATGACGTCGACCGGGTCGCACACGTTCGACGTCGTCCCGCACTTCGACGAGCTGCGCCGGCGCGGGCCGGTCGTGAAGGGCGCGTTCAGCTACATGAGCGGATCCCACCCGCTCGTACGCGACGTGCTCGGCGGCAGCGACTTCCGCACCGGGATCGGCACCGGTGCGGGCGGGTGGACCGACCGGCTCTACGGGTGGGCCGCCACCGAGCTGTTCAGCCCGGTGGAGCCGCCGTCGCTCCTGGTGACCGAGCCGCCCGACCACACCCGCTACCGCAAGCTTGTCACCCGGGTCTTCACGGCCCGTGCGGTCGAGGGGCTGCGCGAGCGCGCCCAGCAGGTCGCCGACGAGCTGCTCGACGCCATCGACCCGAGGGACCCCGTCGACCTGGTCGAGGCCTACTGCGGCCTGCTCCCCGTCACCGTCATCTCGGAGATCCTCGGCGTCCCGACGGCGGAGCGGACCAGGATCCTGGAGCTCGGCGCCGGAGCCGCGGCCAGCCTCGACCTGGGACTGTCGTGGCGGCAGTTCCGGGACGTGGAGGCGTCGCTGCACGAGTTCGACGCCTGGCTGACCGACCACCTCGAGGACCTGCGCCGCCAGCCGGGCGACAACCTCCTGAGCCAGCTCATCGCCGTACGCGACGAGGAGGGCGGGCTGTCCGAGCTCGAGCTCAAGGCGACCGCCGGCCTCGTGCTGGCCGCCGGCTTCGAGACCACTGTCAACCTGCTCAGCAACGGCATCGCGCTGCTCTGCGAGCACCCCGACCAGCTCGCCCTGCTGCGCGAGCGGCCCGAGCTGTGGGGCAACGCCGTCGACGAGGCGCTCCGCTTCGACCCGCCGGTCCTGCTGACCGGCCGTGTCGCCGAGCGGGAGACCGAGCTGGCCGGCGTACGCATCCCGGCGGGCGCCGTCGTCACGACCGTCCTCGCGGCCGCTAACCGAGACCCGGACGTCTTCGCCGACCCCGGACGGTTCGACGTCACCCGCGAGAACGCCCGCGACCACGTGTCCTTCTCGTCGGGGCGGCACTACTGCCTCGGCGCCTCGCTGGCCCGGATGGAGGGCGAGATCGGTCTGCGCACCCTCTTCGACCGCTTCCCCGACCTCGCGCTCAGGCCCGGCGCCACCCGGCGGCCGACCCGCATCCTCCGCGGCTACGAGACCCTGCCGGCCTCCCTCCGCGGCTGAGGGACGCCGGCGTCGGCGCCGGCCGCGAGCAGCCGCCGGCCGAGCTGCGCGACGGCCTCCCGGACCTCGTCGCCGGCGGTCACCCGGAACGGCACGGGTGAGAGGGCCAGCCACTCGGCGTAGGAGTCCGGCGAGTCGGTGCTGCCGACCAGCCGGGTCCGCCCGTCCTCGGTCTCCTCGAGCCGGCCGACGTGGCGCGGGAGGCAGCGGGCCACCCGGTCGAGCGGGCCGTCGAAGAGCGCCTCGACGGCGTAGGTCCAGCCCTCGCCGAGGTGCTCCTCGACCGTGGACACCGGGTCGATCGCGGGCGGCTCGAACGACTCCTCGAGCACGTCGACCGAGGCCACCCGGTCCACGCGCAGGACCCGCCGGGCGTCGACGGTGTGGGACCAGCACAGGAGGTACCACTTCGCGTGGCGCACGACCACCGCCCACGGGTCCACCAGCATCTCGCGCTCGCGGTCGGGCCGGGTGAGGTAGCCCAGCCGGACCCGGCGCCCGGCGACGCAGGCCTGCACCAGCGCGGTCGTGATGTCGGTGTCGGGGCGGGCCGCCGAGCGGTCGGGCGCGGCCGAGGTGACCCGCCGGACCGCCTCGACGGTGCGGGCCACCGACTCCGGCAGGACCCGGGTGATCTTCCCGATGGCGCTGCCGACGGGGTGGGTCGGGTCGGCGATGTCGTGGTGGCCGTCGAGCACCGCCATCACCAGGCCGAGCGCCTCCGCCGTCGTGAACATCAGCGGCGGCGTGCGGACGCCGCGGCCGAGGCGGTAGCCGCCGTACGGCCCGCGGACGGAGACGACCGGCAGTCCGGCCTCGCGCAGGATCCCGACGTAGCGGCGCGCGGCCCGCTCGGTCACGCCGAGCTTGTCGCCGAGTCGCTCGGCGGTGATGCCGGGCACCGCCGAGATCAGCTCGAGCGCCATCAGCGCGCGGGCGGTCGGGCTCTCGTCGTACGCCATGGAGAATCCTCTGAACCGGAAGGGGAGCGTCCGGAACGGACTCTAGCGCCGGGGTGGGACAACCCCGGGACTGACAAGATGGGGGCCGATGAGACTCCTGCTGATCCGCCACGGCCAGACCCCCAACAACGTCGCCGGCGCGCTCGACACCGCCCGGCCCGGAGCCGGCCTCACCCCGCTCGGCGAGGCGCAGGCGGGCGCGATCCCGGTGGCCCTCGCCGAGGAGGAGATCGCCGCGGTCTACGCCTCGGTGCTCGTGCGGACCCAGCTCACCGCGGCACCGCTCGCGGCCGCCCGCGGGCTGGAGGTCCGTGTCGTGGAGGGGCTCGAGGAGATCGCCGCCGGCGACCTCGAGATGCACACCGAGAAGGAGTCGGTGAAGGCGTACGTCGACAGCCTCGGCCGGTGGGCCCACGGCGACCTCGGCCACGCGATGCCGGGCGGGCCGGACGGGCACGCCTTCTTCGAGAGGTACGACGCCGCGATCCGCGACATCCACGCGGCCCACCCCGACGACACCGTCGTGGCGGTCAGCCACGGCGCCGCCATCCGGCTCTGGACGGCGACCCGGGCCGTCAACGTCGGCCCCGAGCACGCCATCGAGCAGCGGCTCATGAACACCGGCCTCGCCGTACTCGAGGGCTCGCCCGACGACGGCTGGACCCTCGTGCGCTGGCAGAGCGAGCCGCTCGGCGGCCTCGACCTCGAGGACCTCGCCGCCCACGACGTGACCGGCGAGCCGGGGGACGAGGCGGTGGCCGAGGCGGAGTAGGCCGTCCCCCGTTCGGGGTAGGAGCCGGGAGTCCGGCCGCGCGCGTCCGCGCGGGCGGGAGAGGATGGGGCCATGCCCTCATCCGGATCCGCGCGCGAGATCGTCGTCATCGGCGGCGGGATCGTCGGCCTCGCGACCGCCCGGGCGCTCACCGAGGTGCTGCCCGACGCGCCCGTCACGGTGCTCGAGGCGGAGGACCGCTGGGGCGCCCACCAGTCCGGCCACAACAGCAACGTGGTCCACAGCGGTCTCTACTACCCACCCGGGTCTCTCAAGGCCCGACTCGCGCGGCATGGCGGCGAGCTCGTCATCGAGTACTGCGAGAAGCAGGGACTGCCGGTCGAGCGGCGCGGCAAGCTCGTGGTCGCGACCGCCGAGTCGCAGCTGGCCCCGATGGCCGAGCTCGCCCGGCGCGGCCGCGCCAACGGCGTGACCCTGCGCGAGATCAGCGGTGCGGAGGTCCGCGAGCTCGAGCCCGACGTCGCCGCGATCGCCGCGCTCGACATCCGCGACACCGCGATCACCGACTTCGCCGCGGTCACCACGGCGTACGCCGACGACCTGGCCCTCGCCGGCGTCGCCCTGCGCCTCGGGGCACGGGTGACGGCCGTCGACCCGCACCCACGCGGCGCCGTCGTACACACGACGGAGGGGGAGTACGACGCCGCGGTGGTCGTCAACTGCGCCGGGCTCTTCTCCGACCGGGTCGCGCGGATGTGCGGCACCGACCCGGGGGTCAGGGTGCAGCCGTTCCGCGGCGAGTACTCCGCGCTCGCCCAGCACGCCGGCACCACCGTCCACCGGCCGATCTACCCGGTGCCCGACCCCGAGCTGCCGTTCCTCGGCGTCCACGTCACGCCCGGTGTCGACGGGACCGTCCACGTGGGCCCGAACGCGGTGCCGGCGTTCTCCCGCACCGGCTACCGCTGGCGCGACGTCGACGCCTCGACCATCTCCGCCTGGTGGCGCGACCCCGGGATGCGGAGGCTCGCCCGCTCCTACTGGCGCGACGGGGCCCGCGAAGTCATGCGCTCGCTCACCAAGCCGTTGCTGGTCGCCGACGTACGCCGCATGCTCCCGGGGGTCCACGGCTCCGACCTGCGCCGCGCCGGCGCCGGCGTACGCGCCCAGGCCGTCGACGACCAGGGCCGCCTCGTCGACGACTTCGTCATCAAGACCTCGCCACGCGCCGTGCACGTCCTCAACGCCCCGTCACCGGCTGCCACCTCGAGCCTGCTCATCGGGAGGTACGTCGCCGGGCTCGCCCGGGAGGCGTACGACGGCACCCCGGCGCCCGACGTCGCCGCCGTCGTCGAGCGGGGGTGAGCGGGGGTGAGCGGGGTGGCGGGACCCCAGGTTTCCCCGGCCGGCCGGGGAAACCTGACCTTGTCGGCCATCTGAACACCCCACAACATCGGATTTCCCCTGACAACCTCCGGCGGGTCGGTCTCCAGCCGTCCGGTTCAATGGCAGGCGTGAAGGACCTCAGCCCCGACCAGGTGGCGCGACTCCGCGCCGCGCAGGAGGCCGATCCGACCTCGGTGCGGACGTTCGTGCCGGTGCCGCCGGAGGAGCGACCGCGTCGGACCCGGCGTACGGCGCGCGTCCTCGTCGTCGACGACCGCGACCGGATCCTGCTCTTCGCCGACAGCGATCCGGGGATGCCGGGACGGCACTGGTGGATGACCCCGGGCGGCGGCATCGACCCCGGCGAGAGCGACCTCGAGGCGGCGGTGCGGGAGGTCGGCGAGGAGACCGGGCTGGAGCTCGAGCCGGGCGCGCTGCTCGGGCCGATCATGGCGCGACAGGTCGTCCACGGCTACACCGACGTGGTCATCGACCAGGAGGACGTCTTCTTCGCCTGCTGGGTACCGGCGTTCGAGGTCTCCGACGCCGGTCACACCGAGGAGGAGAAGCTCACCCTCGCCCAGCACCGCTGGTGGTCGCGCGACGAGCTCCTCAGGACCGACGAGGAGATCTGGCCGGCCGCGCTGCCGCAGATGTGGGCAGACGCCGACGTACGCCGCCGTGCGGCTGCCGCCGGTGAGCCGGCCGCGCCCCCGGCCGACGGCGGCCGGGTCGAGGAGTCGACGGTCCCCGCCTGAGCCGCCCGCCGGGGTCGCCCAGGAGCGGAATGGGGGTGCGCGGCCGGGCCCGGTGCCCGCAGAATCGCGTCGTGCCCTCCCTCAGCCAGCTGCTCGTCTTCGTCGTCACCTCGATCGTGCTGATCGAGATCCCCGGCCCGAGCCTGCTCTTCGCGATCGGCCGCGCGCTCACCGTCGGCCGGCGCGACGCGGTGCTCTCCGTCGTCGGCAACGGGCTGGGGCTGCTGGTGCAGGTGCTCGCGGTCGCGGCCGGGCTGGGCGCGGTCGTCGCCGCCTCCGCGACCGCATTCACCGCGCTCAAGCTGGTCGGCGCGGCGTACGTCCTCTACCTCGGCGTCCAGGCCATCCGGCACCGCGCCGACGCACGGGTCGCACTCGAGGAGCGGGTCGCCGCCCGGCGTACGACCTCGGGCTGGGGCGCCGTCCGCACCGGCGTCGCCGTCGGCGTCACCAACCCGAAGACGATCGTCTTCTTCGTGGCGTTCCTGCCGCAGTTCGTCGACGACGGCGCGCCCGCGGCGCCGCAGCTGGTGCTGCTCGGGATCCTCTTCGCGGTGCTCGCGGTGGCGTCCGACTCCTGCTGGGTGTTCGCGGCCGGACGGGCGCGGGAGTGGTTCGGCCGGCGGCCCGAGCGACTCGACAAGCTCGGCGCCACCGGCGGGGTCATGATGATCGGCCTCGGCGCCACGCTCGCGGTGTCGGGCAACAGCGGCTGAGGTGGGGTAGTCCGGGACGAAACGGTCGCTCTACTCGCGAGTAACCGACCGTTTCGTCCCGGACTACCCCGCCCGCGCCCGCACTCACCGCATGACCGCGACCCGCGGGCACGGCGCGTTCACCCGCGGGCGCGGCGCAATGGCTACGCTCCGCGCCATGGAGCGGCCGGGCATCGGCGAGGTGCTGCGTGAGTGGGGCCGGATCGGCTGCCTCGGCTTCGGCGGCCCACCCGCCCACATCAGGCTCCTGCGCGAGCTGTGCGTCGAGCGCCGCGGCTGGATCGGGGAGGCGGAGTTCGAGGACGCGATCGCCGCGTGCAACCTGCTGCCGGGGCCCTCGTCGACGCAGCTGGCGATCTTCTCCGCCTGGCGCGTCCGCGGCGCGGTGGGCGCGGTCGCGGGCGGCCTCGCCTTCATCGTCCCGGGCCTGGTGCTCATCCTGGCGCTGGCGGCGCTCTTCCTGGGCGACCCGCCGGACTGGGTGCTCGGCGCCGGGGCCGGCGCGGGCGCGGCGGTCGCCGCGGTCGCCGTCCAGGCCGGCTGGGCGCTCGCCCCCTCGTCCTGGCGGCGTACGCCGGCGCGCCCGCGCTGGATCGCGTACGCCGCCGCGGGGATCCTGGCGGCCGCGACCCTCGGACCCTGGGTGGTGCTCGTGCTCGTCGGGTGCGGCCTGGTCGAGCTCGCCTGGCAGCACCCGGGCCACCGGCGTTCAGACCAGCCGCTCGCCGTCGCGGTCTGGCCACTGCTCGCGACGGGCACGCTCGGCGCCGGGGTCGCGCTGCCGCTCGCCTGGACGGCGCTGAAGGTCGGCGCGCTTTCGTACGGCGGCGGGTTCGTGATCATCCCGCTCATGCAGGGCGACGCCGTCGACGAGCGGCACTGGCTCACGTCGGCGGAGTTCCTCAACGCGGTCGCGCTGGGCCAGGTCACCCCGGGTCCGGTCGTGCACACCGTGGCCGTGGTCGGCTACGCGGCCGCCGGGCTGCTCGGCGGGCTGCTCGCCGCGGTGGTGGCGTTCGGCCCGTCGTTCGCGTTCGTGCTCGGCGGTGGCCGTCACTTCGACCGACTCCGCGCCTCCCCGCTCGCGCGCGCCTTCCTCGACGGCGCCGGCCCGGCTGCGATCGGCGCGATCCTCGGCTCGGCCGTCCCGCTCGCCCGGGCGATCGAGGAGCCGTGGCAGTGGGTCGTCCTGGCCGCGGCCGGCGTGCTCCTCCTCGTCCTCCGCCGCGGCGTCGTCCTCACCCTGCTGCTGGCCGGGACCGCGGGGCTCGTGGTCGCCCTCGCCGGGGGACCACTGCCCTGACTCACCAGTGGTAGTCGAGGAACTTCCCGTCGAAGGTCACGACCACACGGTCGCCGCTGGGGTCGGGGCGGCGGGCGATGTCGACCTTGAAGTTGATCGCCGACATGATCCCGTCGCCGAACTCCTCGTGGATCAGCGCCTTGAGCGCCGGGCCGTAGACGGCGAGGGCCTCGGTGAACCGGTAGATCGTCGGGTCGCTCGCGAGCGCCGGGTCGAGCCCCCGGGCGGGCTGCTGCTGGAGCGCCTCGACGACCGCCTCGGAGAGCCCGAGGAGCGAGCCGACGGTGGCCGCGTCCTCGGCGCTCATCGGCTGCTGTCCGAGCAGCGCCGAGGTCGTCCAGACGAGCGGCCTGTCGATCGCCGTCGCCAGCTCGGCCCAGGTCCTGCCCTGGCGGATCCGCGCCGAGTCGACGTACGCCGCCGCCTCGGCCTTGCTCATGATCGGGGTCGCGTCAGCCATGGCCCGATCCTGCCGGGACCAGATGACGCGGGCGTAACGCCGCTACAGATACATCCCGCCGGAGTCGCCGCGGCGCCCCTCCTCGGGCGGCTGCCCGCCGGGCTGACCGGGCTGGCCCGGCTGACCGGGCGCGATCTGGACGCCGGGCGGCAGCGCGCGTCGGATCTGCTCGAACTGCGCCCGGGCCGCCACCTGCTGGGCGTAGATCGCGGTCTGGATGCCGTGGAAGAGGCCCTCGAGCCAGCCGACCAGCTGGGCCTGGGCGATCCGGAGCTCTCCCTCCGACGGCGTCTGCTCCTCGGTGAAGGGCAGCGAGAGCCGCTCGAGCTCCTCGACGAGCTCGGGCGCGAGGCCGGACTCCAGCTCCTTGATGGAGGCCTCGTGGATCTCCTTGAGCCGGTTGCGTGAGGCCTCGTCGAGCGGCGCGGCCTTCACCTCCTCGAGGAGCTGCCGGATCATCGAGCCGATCCGCATGACCTTCGCCGGCTGCTCGACCAGCTCGGTGACGTCGCGGTCGTCGCTCTCCCCGTCCTGCGGCCCGCTCTCGGGCTGAGGCGGGAGGCCGATGGGCTGCCCGTCGGGGCCGATGACGACGACCTGTCCTGGCTGGGGCTGCTGCTCCGTCATGCCTCCCACCCTAGCCAGCCGGTCGCAGCAGGATCTTGCCGCTGTGCTCGCCGGACTCCATGAGCCGGTGCGCTTCGGCGGCCCGGTCGAGCGGGAGCACGTCGTGGACGATCGGGCGTACGTCGCCGGAGGCGACCAGCGGCCAGACGTTCTCGACGACGGAGCGGCAGATCGCGGTCTTCCCCTCGACGGGCCGGCCGCGGAGGTTGGTGGCGATGACCGCGGCGCGCTTGCGCAGCAGCTTGTTGATGTCGAGCTCGGCCTTGGTGCCGCCCTGCAGGCCGATGATGACGAGCCGGCCCTCGACGGCGAGGGCGTCGATGTTGCGGTCGAGGTAGGCCGCGCCCATGTTGTCGAGCACCACGTCGACCCCGCGGCCCTCGGTCTGGTCGGCGACGACCCGGACGAAGTCCTCCTCGTGGTAGTCGATCACCACGTCGGCGCCCAGCTCGGCGCAGAGCGCCGCCTTCTCGGGCGTGCCGGCGGTCGTGAACACCCGCGAGCCGAGCGCGTGGGCGAGCTGGATGGCCATCGAGCCGATCCCGCCGGCGCCGCCGTGGGCGAGCACCGACTCCGAGGACTGCAGTCCTCCGATCATGAACACGTTCGACCAGACCGTGCACGCCACCTCGGGCAGCGCCGCCGCGGTCACCAGGTCGACCCCCTCGGGCACCGGCATCACCTGGCCGGCGGGCACCGCGACCTTCTCGGCGTACCCGCCGCCGGCGAGCAGCGCGCACACCTCGTCGCCGACCTTCCAGTCGGTGACGTCGGCGCCGACCACGCTGACCGTGCCGCTGCACTCCATCCCGATGATGTCCGAGGCGCCGGGCGGGGGCGGGTAGAAGCCCTGCCGCTGCAGGAGGTCGGCGCGGTTCAGCCCGGCGGCGGCGACGTCGATCACGACCTCGTCGTCGCGGGGCTCGGGGTCGGGCACCTCGGTGACGGTGAGGACTTCGGGCTTTCCCGGCTGTTCGGCGATGACGGCACGCATGGCACCCAGCCTAGGGAGGCCGCGGCGGTGGGCTCCGCCGGCCTCACCCGGCGTCAGTCCACCTCCGCATCCTCGAGCTCCTCCTCGAAGTCGTGCATGACGTCCTCCGGGACGTCGTCCTCGCTGTCGTCGTCGGCGGCTCGCGGCTCGGGGGCGCGTACGTCGGCGGGCCGGTCCCAGCCCTCCGCGAGGGTCTGGACGCGCGCGGCCAGGCGCTCGACCCCGTCGGGGTCGGAGTCGGTGACCCCGGCGGCGTAGCCGAGGAGGTACGCCGTCACGGGAGCCGCCGGCCGCTGCACGTTGTCCGCGACCGTCTTGGTCAGGTCAAGCACGAGGCCCTCGTCGATCTCAGCCTCGATGTCGAGGGAGTCGCATACCTCGTCGATCCAGTCGTGCAGATTCACGTCACCCAATGTCGCGCAGATCGGTCCACGTGTCGATGTCCTTGTGCTCGTCCGCCACAGCGGCCACATCAGCCACGTCGAGGGGGTCGAGAAATACCCGCAGCGGCATCCCGTGCTGGCCTTCGTGGTCGGGCCGCACCCGCTGGACGGCGGCGGTCTCCAGGACCAGCGCGAGCTGGCGCCGGCCGTCCGGCCCGACCAACGCGGCACCGTCCCGCCCGCGCGCCCCGGCCCGGAGACGGCGGAACGTGTCGGGTGTCAGATGTGGCATGTCGACGGCCACCACGGCGACGTACGCCGTCGGGCTCCTCAGCGCGTCGAACCCGGTGAGCAGCGCCGCCACGGGGCCACCGTGCCGCGGGTCCTCGCGGGTGAACGTCACCGGCCGTTCGGTCGGGACCTGGTCGCCGACGACGACGACCTCGGAGGCGTCCACGACGGCGTCCAGCGCCCAGGCCAGCAGGGTCCGACCGTGGAGCTCGACGCCGGCCTTGTCGACCCCGTCGAGCCGGGCGGCGCGACCCCCGGCGAGCACGATCGCGGTCCACGGCGTCCACTCCGGATCCAGCCCTGAAGTCACGGCGGACATCGTGCCACGCCCTGTCGACGCTCCGGGCTTCCGTGGCAGGGTGGGAGGCGTGACCTGGGACAGCCTCCGGATCGGACTCGTGCAGCAGGCGTCCGGCCTTGAGCCGGACGTCAACACCAAGCTGCTCGACGAGCTCGCGCCGCGCGACGCGGACCTAATCGTCTTCCCGGAGGTGTTCCAGCGCGACTTCGGCAAGGCCGGCTCCGACATCTCGCCGTACGCCGAACCGCTCGACGGACCGTTCGCGACCGAGGTCGCCCGGGTCGCCTCCGACCGCGGCGCGACCATCGTGGCCGGGATGGTCGAGCCCTCTGATGACCCGGCGCGGCCCTACAACACCCTCGTCATACGCGGTGCCGTGGAGGCGTCCTACCGCAAGATCCACCTCTACGACTCGTTCGGCTACAAGGAGTCCGACAACCTCTGCGGCGGACCGCTGGAGCCGGTCGTGATCGACGTTGAGGGCGTCCCCGTCGGGCTCATGACCTGCTACGACCTGCGCTTCCCGGAGCTCGCCCGGGCGCTCGTCGACCGCGGCGCCGAGGTGCTGCTGGTCCCGGCAGCCTGGGTCGCCGGCCCGCGGAAGGTCGACCACTGGCGGACGCTGCTGCGCGCCCGGGCGATCGAGAACACCGTGTACGTCGCCGCGGCGGGTCAGTCCGCGCCGAGGTACTCCGGTCACTCCATGGCCGTCGACCCCCTCGGCGACGTCCTCGTGGAGGCGGGCGACGACGACGAGGTCGTCACCGCGACGATCGAGCGCGAGCGGCTGGAGAAGGCGCGCAGCCTGAACCCGTCGCTCGCCAATCGTCGGCTCTGATCCCCGATGGCCTACCCTTCGGACCCATGAGTCGAGCCGCCCCCCGACGCCGCGCGGAGAAGCAGCGGCGGGGTCGACGGGCTGCTCAGCCGGTCAAGGCGTACGTCGATCCTGGCTCGCCCGACGCCGTCACCCGGTTCTCCGGCTGGCCGGCCGAGTCCGTCGCGACCCCGGACGGGACGGATCGGGCCGAGGAGCGTACGACCGGCACGGGCCGGCGCGCCGCTCGACGCGTCAAGGGCCATGACCGCGGGCACGACCACGCGAACGGCGCGGTCGGCAACCAGGTCAACGGCCACCCGACCGGCCACGGGACCGGCCACGTCGTCGACGGCGATGCCTACGAGACCGCGCGTACCCAGGTGCCCGAGGTGCCCGAGGTGCCCGAGGCGCCCGAGGCGCCCGGGTCGCCCGAGTCGCGCCGACCGAGCGCCGGGAGCAGCCCGCTGCGCACGACGGCGTACCTCCGGACGCGGACGACCACGACACCCCTCGAGCCGCAGCCTGGGATCGCCGGCCGGATCGGCCTGGCCGCGCTGACGCTGCTCTGGCTCGCGGTGGTCGGCGCCGGCCTCGCCGGGCTCGCGGCGAACGCCCTCGACCTCGGGCCCGAGCTGCTCGGTGGCGCCGGCGCGGTCGCCGTCGCCACGGCGTACACCTGGTTCCTCGCCGCACGCACCGGTGGCCGGCCGCTGATCTTCGCGGGCCTCGCCCTGGCCGTCGGCGCCGCCGTCCTCGCCCTCGACCGCGACGAGCTGCGCAGCGGAGCCGCCGTCGTGACGGCAGCGATCGCCGCCGTGCTCGGCGTGATGGCCACGGTGCCGGCGAGACGCTTCCCGCAGGTCGTGCGGGAGACCGTCGTCGCGGTCGTGATCGCCGCGATCGGGACGGTCGCCGCGCTCGGCTTCGAGCCGGTGGTGACGGTGTCGCGCTTCCAGTACGCCGTCCTCGCCTGCTCCCTGGTCTGCGCGTTCTTCCTCGTCTACCGTCTCGGCGCCGGTCTGCACGGCCTGGGCCGGCGGGGTGTGATCGTGGTGGTCGTCGGTGGCGTGATGCTGGCCGTGACGCTGCTGTACGCCGAGATGATCAGGCGGTACGGCGCCCCCGGGCTGGTCGTCTCGCTCCACGACGGCGTCGCGTGGTGCCGCGACCACCTCGGTGGCTACCCGCGGCCGATCGAGGCCCTGCTCGGCATCCCGGCGCTCGCGTGGGGCACGCACATGCGAGCCCGGCGGCGGCAGGGCTGGTGGGTGTGCGCCTTCGGCGTCGCGCTGACGGCCCCGGTCGCGTCCACCCTCCTCAACCCCGACCTCGGCATCCTCGAGTCGCTGGTCTCGGTCGGCTACAGCCTCGTGGTCGGCCTGCTCATCGGCTTCGTCGTCATCCGCATCGACCTGCTGCTCACCGGTGGTCGCGGCGCCGTCGTGCCGAGCGGTCGTCCGGCCGGCCGGCGGGCGGCGCGGGAGGCCGAGGACGCCTCCGCCGTACGCCCCGAGCCCGGTCGCACCCGCGCCCTGCTCTGACGCCGGCCTCCGCCCGAGTCCGGCCTACCGATGGGTAGGGCATACCTTTCTGACCATGCCGCGCAACCCCGTCACCGCCGTCACCGCAGAAATGGTCGCCAACGTCATGAGCGTGGCGGTCTCCCCGGGGGACGACGTGCAGGCCGGCGACACGGTGGTGCTGCTCGAGTCGATGAAGATGGAGATCCCCGTGCTCGTCGAGCAGCCCGGCACCGTCTCCGCCGTCAAGGTGGCTCCCGGCGACGTCGTCCAGGAGGGCGACGTGCTGGTCGAGATCACCCGCTGAGCGATCTCGCCTCCGCGCAGCAGCCGCCACGCCCGGCCGACGCCCCCTCTGGCGGCGCCTCGCTGGCGCTCGCCTCCGCAGAGGGGGCGGGATTCGAACCCGCGGTAGGTCTCCCTACGACCGCTTTCAAGGCGGTTCCGATAGGCCACTCCGGCACCCCTCCGTGGCCGGTCGCGACCGGCCACGGACCCGAGTGTAGGGCCCGAGTGTCGGGAGAGTACGCCGCGGATCAGTCCTCGCCGCCGAGCTCGAGCTCGACCTCGTCGTACGCCAGGTCGTTGAGCCGCTGCACGTGGTGGTTGAGGTCGACGACGAGCCGGCGCAGCTCGGCGCGGAGCCGCTCCACGTCGGGCCGGTCGAGCACGTCGGTGCCGAGGTGGGCGACGCGGCTCAGCAGGCTCCCGCGCTCGCGGAGGGCGGTGCCTCCGCGTGCGGCCAGCCAGGCGTTGCCGGCGGCCGTGACGGTGTCCTCGGCCGCGAGCGCGTCGCGTACGCCGCCCAGCCGTTGCCGGACCGACCAGCGCCAGTTGCCGACCGGCGTGCCCGGCCGCGGCGGCGCGATGGCCTGCTCCAGAGCGCGCAGCGCCTCCGTCATGGCGGGACCGGTCATGCGACGAGTGTGACCCAGGTCACCAAGGGCGGCAAGAGGATGCGGCGGTCGGCCGGGACCGGGGTGACAATGGGCGGGTGCCAGCTCCGACCAGCCCCGACGACGTCGTCCACTACCGCCTCGCCCCCTCCGTCGCGGCCCGCTTCCTCGGCGCCTCCGTGGTCGCGCTGGCGGTCGTCGTCTTCGTCGCGACGGCGGTGGTCGCGCTGGTCGGCGCAGACTTCGGCATCGTCCTGCTGGTGGCCCTGCTCGGCCTCGTCGGCGTGCTCACCTTCGGCTGGTGGCTCCGCGCCAAGGCGTACGTCGTCAGGGCGGCGACGCAGGGCTACTCGGTGCGTCTCGTGCGCGGTGCCGGCGTACGCGAGGCGCGCTGGGCGGACGTCGCCGAGGCGGTCACCTCCTCGCCGCGAGGTGTCCCGTGCCTCGTCCTGCGGCTCAAGGACGGCCGCACCACGACGATCCCCGTCACCATCCTGGCGATCGACCGCGAGGAGTTCGTCCGGCGGATGCAGCGCCACCTCGGCGGCTCCGTCCGTCGGCTCAGTCCGAGTGATCTGGGCTGAGGCCGGCCGGGACCTACAGATTCGTCCTCGGACCCGGTTGCCTTGTAGCCTGTGCGGGCTGTCGGGGAGGCGTCGCCTAGTCCGGTCTATGGCGCCCGCCTGCTAAGCGGGTTGAGGGCTACACCCCTCTCGCGGGTTCAAATCCCGCCGCCTCCGCCAGCCGGCCCCCTTCCTCCGGAAGGGGGCCTTCCCATGTCGTGACGGCGGTCACCCCAGCGCTGCACCTTTGTGCAGTGCAGATTTATGAGGGAGACGCCGACTAGGGCGCTGCAAGCACTTGCAGGCAGACTTCTCACTGCCCGGTGGTCTGCCCCGTCGGGTATTCCGAGACAACAAGGACACACCATGAAGATCGTTCGTAAGTTCGGCATCGCCCTGGCAGCCGTCACCGCTGTCGGCGTCAGCGTCCTGGGGATCTCGGCCCCGGCCCACGCTGACACGAGCTGGGGCCGGCCCGGCGTGGTCGCGACCGGCGTCTTCCGCTGACAAGGGCTCTTCACACGAACCGGAGGCCGCTGGCCTCCGGTTCGTTCCTTCGGGGCCGGCGCTCCTGCTGTTACGGCTCGTCGGTCCCTGTGACCCCGAGCCGGCCGATCGTGTAGCCGAGCTGGAAGCGGGTCTCGGCCTCGAACTCCTCCTTGAGGTCGGCGACGTAGCCGGCGTAGGTCCGGGGGCTGACGCCCAGCCGCTTCGCGGCGGAGGGGTCGGAGTGGCCCTCGATCAGCATCCGCATCGTCATCGCGCGCTGCTCGGCAGCGATGTCCCTCATCACCGAGGTGTCGCTGCTCGTGAACGGGCGGGCCCGCTCCCACGAGCGCTCGAAGACGTCGACGAGGTAGCCGACGACGGTCGGCTCGCGGATCGCGAGAGCGGAGTCGAAGCTCTCCGGGCTCGGGATGACCGCGATCCGGCGGTCGAAGACCAGCATCCGGTTGAAGAACTCGTCGAGCGTCCGCACCTCGGCGCCGAGCTCGGTCACGGCGGCGACGTACTCCCGGGTCACCGTGCTGCGCCTCGCCGCGTGCTGGTAGAGCGTCCGCATCGTCGCGCCCCGCTTGAGCAGATCGCTGTCGGTCTGCAGCGCCCGCGCCAGGTCGGCCCCGGTGTCTCGGCCCGTTTGCGGCTGCGCCGTGAGGACCTCGTCCTGGCACTCCGCGACGAGGCCGGCGATGAAGGGGCTGATCTGGTCGCCGTGGACGTAGGTGAAGGGGCCCCGCCCCGCCGCGGCGGGCGCGCGTCGCCAGACCTGGGAGACGCTGGCGAAGTCGTGGGCCCACTGCGAGGACTCGTCGAGCAGCCGGGCGCCCTCGGCGCCGAGCGGGGAGACGATCCGGGACTGGACGCTGGCCGGGTCCTCGGGCCGCCAGAGCGGTTGGCCCTCGCTGTCGAGCCGGAGCAGACCGAGCCTCACCAGGAGGTCGAAGGCGGGCTTCCACTTGCCGTCCGGTGTGATCCGCTCGTCGTCCTCGGCGATCCCGCCCGACTCGACCGCAGCCTCGTAGAGGGCCATTCCCTCGTTCTCGAAGAGCGCGCGGTCCTCGGGACCCAGAGCCTCCACCGTTCACCTCCCCACCGAGCCGGTGCGACGATCCTGTCACAAGGCATGCCCGCGGACGAGGAGCCGAAACGCCGCCAGGATCCCCTGGGCCTCCGACCGGGTCAGCCGCGGTGACGGCGTACGTCGAACCTCGTCGCCTTGACCTTGAACTCGTGCGCCTCGTCCTGGACCGTCTCGGCGTACCACTCGCCGTGGCCACGGAGCGTGTACTTCCCGGCGCGCCGGTAGTCGCAGAGCTGGAAGTACGACGTCCCGCGACCCGAGCCGGCGTAGGGATGGTCCCGGGTGATGACCTTGCCGCCGGGTCCGACGACCTCGACGGTGAGGTACCAGCTGTCGGTGGGCACGTCGAGGTCGTAGCGGTAGGTGTGGTGGTGGCAGCCGGTGCGCAGCACCACGTCCTTCGTGTGGAGGCTGCCACCGGCCCTGGGCTCGGGATCGGGCTCCTCGACGAGCGCGCCGCGTACGCCGTCGACCACCTCGCCGACCGTGTCGCCCACCGTCCCGACCAGATTCCCGACCGGCCCGCTCGGCAAGCCGCTCTGCAAGCCGCTCTGAAGACCGAGCGGGAGGAGGGCCAGCGCTGCCAGGGAGGAGGTGCCGCGTCGCATGCCGGTGAGTGTGACACGGTGTCGCACTATCTTTGGAGGTGCCGACGCCGTGCCCTTGGTCACGCGGGTCCGCCCGGACCCTGAGGATTTCGGCTCGTGCCCGCGCGTCCGCTACTCTTCTCTGGTCGCATGACGCTGCGCCTGTAGCTCAACGGATAGAGCATCTGACTACGGATCAGAAGGTTTGGGGTTCGAATCCCTACAGGCGCGCAGATGGCCCCGGCTGACCGACAGGTCGCCGGGGCCCTGTCGTTCCCGCTACTTCTCGGAGGACCCGAGCGCCGCGGCGAGCGAGGTCAGCATCTCGGGCACGACCTGGTAGTAGGCCCACTTCCCGCGCTGCTCGCGGGTCGCGAGGCCGGCCTCGACGAGCACCTTCATGTGGTGGGAGACCGTCGGCTGGGAGAGGCCGACGGGCTCGGTGAGGTCGCAGATGCACGCCTCGCCCTCGGGAGCGGCGGCGATCAGGGAGAGCAGCTTGACCCGGGTCGGCTCGCCCAGTGCCTTGAACATCCGCGCGAGCGTCTCGGCGGTCGCGTCGGTGACCACCCCGCCGGTGACCGGTGAGCAGCAGGCGGCGATGGCGTCGGGCTCGATGATCGGCAGGCTCGCGGGCATGGACCGATTCTGACTCATCCATTGACATTTGTCGATATGAGACGCAGTGTTGACGCATCGACGTTCGTGAATGTGAGGTTGATCGGGATGAGAGAGCTTCCTGTCGTCGTGATCGGTGCCGGCCCGCAGGGCCTGGCCGCGGCGGCGCATCTGCTGGAGCGTGGGCTGGAGCCGCTCGTACTGGAGTCCGGGGACGGCGCAGGTGCGGCGGTGGCCGAGTGGGGTCACGTGCGGCTGTTCTCGGAATGGCCCGAGCTGGTCGACCGATCCGCGGTCCGGCTGCTGGAGCCGACCGGCTGGAAGGCGCCGGCCAGCGGCTATCCGACGGGCGCGGAGTGGGTCGACCGCTATCTCGCTCCGCTCGCGGCGGTGCTCGATGACCGGGTCCGCTACGACGCCCGCGTCGTCGGGGTCTCGCGGCATGGACGCGACCGGTTGGTGGATGCCGGCCGCGGCGACCAGCCGTTCACGGTCCACGTCGCACCGCGCGCCGGCGGGGAGTACCGGATCGAGGCCCGCGCGGTGATCGACGCCTCCGGCACGTGGCGTACGCCGAACCCGGCGGGCGCCGACGGGCTGCCCGCGCTGGGCGAGCGAGCAGCAGGCGACCGGATCACCTACCGCGTCCCCGACTCCGCGGACCCCGCGGCGTACGCCGGCAGGCACACCGTGGTGCTCGGCGCGGGCCACTCCGCGGCGACCGCCGTCGTCGAGCTCGGCCGGATCGCCGAGGCGCATCCCGGCACCCGGGTCACCTGGGCCCTTCGCCGGGGCTCGGTGGGCAACGTCTACGGCGGCGGCGCCGCCGACCAGCTCCCCGCGCGGGGCGCACTCGGGATGAGGGCCAGGGAGGCCGTCGAGTCCGGCCTGGTCGACCTGGTGACGGGATTCCGCACCGCGCAGGTGCGCCGGTTCGACGACGGTCGGGTGGTGCTGGTGTCCGAGGACGGCCGCGAGCTGCCGCCCGCCGACACGGTGGTGGTGCTGACCGGGTTCCGGCCCGACCTGTCCTTCCTCACGGAGCTGCGTCTCGACCTGGACCCGACGCTCGAGGCACCCCGGAGGATCGCTGCGGAGATCGACCCCAACATCCACTCCTGCGGCACGGTCGGCGCCACCGGGGCGGCAGACCTGGCTCAGCCGGAGCCCGACCTGTATCTCGTCGGGATGAAGTCGTACGGCCGAGCCCCGACCTTCCTGGCCATGACCGGCTACGAGCAGGTCCGCAGCGTGGTGGCCGAGCTGGCCGGTGACCACGAGGCGGCGGCGCGGGTCGAGCTCCAGCTGCCCGACACCGGCGTGTGCGGCGGCTCCGGGCTGTACGACGACCCTGCCGGCGCCTCGGCCGGAGGCTGCTGCGCGCCCGCCCCGGCGCTCCTCACGATCGGCCGTCCGTCGAACGGCGGCTGTGGCTGACCGGGGCGACTCGACCGATGGGCGCCCGGTCGCCGGCGCCGCGCCGCCGCGCGGCGTGCTGGTCACCCTGTGCGTCACGGTCACGGTCAGCTACGGCGTCCTGTACTACGCGTTCGCGGTCCTCGCGCCGAGCATCACCCGGACGACCGGCTGGTCGCACGCGGCGATCACCGCCGCCTTCTCGGCGGGGAGCCTGACCGGAGCGGCCTCCGGCATCGCGGTCGGCCGGCACCTGCAGCGCCACGGCCCCTACCTCGTGATGGTGGCCGCCGCGGCCCTCGGCAGCCTCGCCGCTGGCGGCGTCGGGCTCGCGCCTGTCTATCCGGTCTTCGTCGCCTGCTGGGTGGTCGCGGGCCTGTCCACCTCGGGCCTGTTCTACCCGCCCGCCTTCGCCGCCCTCACGCAGTGGTACGGCGCCCGTCGGGTGCGCGCCATCACGACGCTGACCCTCGTCGCCGGCTTCGCCTCGACCATCTTCGCCCCGCTGACCAATGCGCTCGACGACGCACTCGGCTGGCGACGTACCTATCTCGTCCTGGCCGCGCTCCTCCTCGTCGTCGCCCTGCCGGCTCACGCCGTCGTGCTGCGGCGGCCCTGGACGGCCGCGGCGGAGCACACCAGACGGCGTACGACCGGAGACCGGGAGATCCTGGCCAGCCGGGCGTTCCTCCTGCTCGCGGCCGCCGGCACGCTCACCTCGCTGGCGATGTATGCCTCGCTGGTCAACCTCGTCCCGCTGCTGACGGATCGCGGGCTCAGCACCGGCCTGGCGGCCTGGGCGCTCGGCATCGGTGGCGCCGGCCAGGTCGCCGGCCGGCTCTGCTACCCGGCCCTCACCCGGCGTACGTCCGCGACCGGTCGTGCGGTCGCGGTCATCGGCCTCCTCGCCGCCACCCTGGCCGCGCTGGCGGTGGTGCCGGGCCCGGCGGCACTGCTCGTCGCGGTCGCCGTGCTGACCGGTGCGGCCCGTGGGTTGTTCACCCTGGTCGGCGCGACCCTGGTCGCCGACCACTGGGGCACGGAGCGGTACGCCGCCATCAGCGGGGTCTACAACGCGCCCGTCTCCGCGGCCGCGGCGCTCGCACCCGGCCTCGGCGCGGCTCTGGCGGCGGTCACGGGCGGCTATGGCCCGCTGTTCGCCGTGCTGTCGGTCGTGGCCGTGGCCGCCGCCGGGCTCGCCGCGCTGAGCGCCAGGTCCCCGAGCGGAGCGTCAGCGCTGCGCCGCGACGCCGAGCTCGTCGAGTAGCCCGAGCACCCGCTGCTCGATCTCGTCGCGGACCGGTCGGACCGCCTCCACGGCGAGGCCGGCGGGGTCGTCGAGGGTCCACTCCTCGTACCGCTTGCCGGGGAAGACCGGGCAGGCGTCGCCGCACCCCATCGTGATCACCACGTCGGCGGCCCGGACGATCTCGTCGGTCCAGGGCTTGGGGAACTCCTTGGAGATGTCGATCCCGCGCTCGGCCATCGCCGCGACGGCCGCGGGGTTGACCTGCTCGCCGGGCTCGGAGCCCCCCGACCACGCGATCGCGCCGTCGCCGGCGTAGTGCTGGAAGAAGCCCATCGCCATCTGCGAGCGGCCGGCGTTGTGCACGCAGAGGAACAGGACGGCCGGCCGCTCGTCGGTTGGCTCGGGGTGGACGGTGCTCATCGTGGAGGCTCCTCGTGGGGGTGGTGGTCGGCCGCGGCTGTCAGGAGGTGGAGGGAAGCAGGCGAGCCAGCTCGCCCACGCGGGCGGACAGGTCGTCGTAGGCGGCGTCGAACGCCGCCGGGGTGCCCGGGCGGGCCGGGTCGGGGACCGACCAGTGCACGGCTGAGCGGTCGCCCAGCTCCTCGTGCGCGAGGTCGCACACCGTCACGACGAGATCGCCCTCGGTGGCCACCTCGTCGACGTGGCGCGGGCGGAGCCGGGGTAGCGGCAGGTCGTGGCGCCGCGCGGCCGCGATCGCCCCGGGGTCGATCCGGTCCGCCGGCCGGGTGCCGGCCGACGCGGTCGGGATGACGCTGCTGCGTCGCCACAGCGCCGCCGCGAGGTGGGAGCGCGCCGAGTTCGCCGTACAGACGAACACGACGCGCTCGGGTGCTGCCATCGGCGCGGGCTGGAGGTGCTCGAGCAGGTCGCGGGACAGGCGGAGATAGGTACGCCGGCCGTCCCCCTCCGAGCGGTGGCGCGTGACCAGCCCGGCGGACTCCAGGGACCTGAGGTGGTGGGCCAGCAGGTTGGACGGCATGCCGAGCATCCCCGCGAGCTCGCCGGGGGACGCGTCGCCGACGAGCA
Organism: Nocardioides asiaticus; assembly: GCF_040049175.1. Classification (NCBI taxonomy): domain Bacteria; kingdom Bacillati; phylum Actinomycetota; class Actinomycetes; order Propionibacteriales; family Nocardioidaceae; genus Nocardioides; species Nocardioides asiaticus. The sequence goes on from NZ_JBDZDM010000002.1 coordinate 118,262, forward strand.
GCGTGTCGACGATGCGCAGGCGCGCCGGATCGCCGAGCGCCGCGTGGACCGCCGCCCGCCTAGCCAAAGATTGATCAGTAAGCATTGACTCAAGTTTGACTGAGTAATCGCTCCGCGGTCAAGATGCTCCCGTGACCTCCTCCCTCGCGCGCCGGCTCCTGGCCGAGCTCCTCGGCACCGGCCTGCTCGTGACCGTCGTCGTGGGCTCCGGCATCGCCGCCCAGCAGCTGTCCCCGGACGACGTCGGGCTCCAGCTGCTCGAGAACGCGCTCGCCACCGTCCTCGGGCTCAGCGTGCTGATCCTGCTCTTCGGTCCGGTCTCCGGCGCCCACTTCAACCCGGTCGTCTCGCTCGCGGACTGGTTCCTCGGTCGGTCCACTCGCCGCGGCCTGTCGCTCCGCGACGTCGGGGCGTACGCCGTGGCGCAGTGCGCCGGCGGCATCGGCGGCGCCGTCCTGGCCAACGTGATGTTCGAGGTCGGCACCGCGATGTCGACCAAGCACCGCGCCAGCGGCGGCCACCTCGTCGGCGAGGTGGTGGCGACCGCGGTCCTGGTAGCGCTGATCTTCGCGCTCGTCCGCAGCGAGCGCGGCGCCCTCGCGGCGCCGACGGTGGGTGCCTACGTCGGCGCGGCGTACTGGTTCACCTCGAGCACGTCGTTCGCCAACCCCGCGGTGACCGTCGGCCGGATGTTCTCCGACAGCTTCGCCGGCATCGCGCCCGCCTCCGCGCCGGCGTTCGTGGCGATGCAGCTCGTCGGCCTCGTCCTCGGCGTGCTGATGACGCTGGTGCTCTATCCGGACGCCGGGGCCACCGCCGACGAGGTCGTCGTCCCGCACACCGAGCCGCGGCAGGGCAGCCCGAGGCGCTGAACCCGCTGGCGGTCGTCGGCCGTCGGGGGCAGCATGGCGCTCGACCAAGGAGACGCCATGGCAAGCTTCACGCAGTCCGACGACCTGCAGGGCGCCGAGTTCGTCGACACGGACCTGAGTGGCGCCCGGTTCGTCCGCGCGGACCTGTCGGGGGTCGTGATGCGCGGCGTCGAGGTGTCGGGCACCGAGATCGACGCCCCGTGGCTGCCCTACGGCGACGGCCTGGTGGTCAATGGCGTCGACGTCGTCCCGCTCGTCGAGGCGGAGCTGGACCGCCGCCATCCCGGCCGCGCCGAGCGGCACGCGAGCGACCCCGACGGACTGCGAGCCGCCTGGGCCGCGGTCGAGCGCACCTGGGCCGCCACCGTGGCTCGGGCCGCCGCGATGCCCGCCGGCACGGTCGACATCTCGGTCGCCGGCGAGTGGTCGTTCGCGCAGACGCTGCGCCACCTGGTGATGGCCACCGACGTCTGGCTGCGACAGACGATCCTCGGCGTCGAGCAGCCCTACCACCCGATCGGCCAGCCGTTCGCCGAGTACGCCGCCGACGGCTACGACGTCTCGGTGTTCGCGACCACCCCGCCGACGTACGACGAGGTGCTGGCGGTCCGCGCCGAGCGGGTCGCCATGGTGCGCGACTTCATCGCCTCCACCACGCCGGAGCTGCTCGCCGAGACCCGCCCGGACCCGTGGGCGCCCGACCGCCGGCGCAGCGTGCTCGGCTGCCTCCACACGATCCTCAACGAGGAGTGGGAGCACCACCGGTTCGCGTGCCGCGACCTCGACGCGATCGAGGCACGAGGCGATCCGGGGCCTGCGGAGTCGTCGCAGCCGACCTAGCCGCCACCGGCGTGGGGCCCCGGCCGGCCGGCCGGTGCTCTCGCTACCGTGACGGGGGTGAGCGAGACACCGACCCCCCAGCAGGTCCGCCGGGCACTCGCCCGTGCCGAGCGCGGAGCCGCCCTCGACGTCGACGAGGCCGCCGCCCTCCTCGCCGCGACCGGCGAGGAGCTCGACCGGCTGACGGCCGCGGCCGCGAAGGTGCGCGACGCGGGCCTGGTCGCCGCCGGCCGCGAGGCCACGGTGACGTACTCCCCGAAGGTGTTCGTCCCGGTCACCCGGCTGTGCCGCGACCGGTGCCACTACTGCACCTTCGTCGAGACCCCCGGCCAGGCGGCGCGGGACGGGCGGGAGCCCTACCTCAGCCCCGACGAGGTCCTCGAGATCGCGGGCGAGGGCGCGAGGCTGGGCTGCCTGGAGGCGCTCTTCACGCTGGGCGACCGGCCCGAGGACCGCTGGCCGGAGGCGCGGGAGTGGCTGGAGAGCCGCGGCTACGACTCGACGCTGGCCTACGTTCGCGCGATGGCGGTCCGGGTGCTGGAGGAGACCGGCCTGCTGCCCCACCTCAACCCCGGTGTCCTGAGCTGGGAGGAGCTGAACCGGCTCAAGCCGGTCTCGCCCTCGATGGGGATGATGCTCGAGACCACCTCGCGGCGGCTCTTCGAGACCCGGGGCGAGGCCCACTTCGGCTCGCCCGACAAGGACCCCGACGTACGCCTGCGGGTGCTCGAGGACGCCGGCCGGCTCGCCGTCCCGTTCACCTCCGGGCTGCTCGTCGGGATCGGCGAGACCCTCACCGAGCGGGCCGAGACGATCTTCGCGCTGCGGAAGGTCGCACGGTCCTACCACGGGCTGCAGGAGGTCATCGTCCAGAACTTCCGGGCCAAGCCCGACACGGCGATGCGGCACGCCGACGACCTCCCGCTCGAGCCCTACCGCGCGGCGATCGCCGTCACCCGGCTCGTCCTCGGGCCGAAGGCGCGGGTCCAGGCTCCGCCGAACCTCGTCGACCTCGACGAGTGCCGCGCGCTGCTCGACGCGGGCATCGACGACTGGGGCGGCGTCTCGCCGCTCACCCCCGACCACGTCAACCCGGAGCGGCCCTGGCCCTCCCTCGACGCGCTGCGCCGGGTCACCGCCGAGGCGGGCCTCGACCTGCGCGCGCGGCTCACCGTCCACCCGGAGTACGTCCTTGCGGGCACGCCCTGGCTCGACCCCCGCGTCTCCGCCCACGTGGCGGCCCTGGCCGCCGAGGACGGGCTGGCGAAGGACGGCGTACGCCCGCAGCCCGGGATCGCGTGGCAGGAGCCGGACGGCGGCTTCCAGGCGGTCGGGCGCACCGACCTGCACGCCAGCATCGACACCTCCGGCCGGACCCGCGACCGGCGCGAGGACTTCGAGACGGTGTACGGCGACTGGGACTCGGTGCGGGAGGCGGCCGCCTCCTTGGTCGAGCCGGCGTCGCGAGGGACGAGCGACGACGTGTCGAGACCGACACAGCACGTTGCGCTCGCCGGTTCGACCGCCGGCAGCGAGGCACTGCGCGCGGCCGAGCGCGACCCGGGCAACCTGTCCGACGAGCACGCCTACACCCTGATGACCGCCGAGGGCGACCTGCTGCGCGAGGTGACCCGGCTCGCCGACGAGCTGCGCAAGGAGGCGGTCGGCGACGACGTCACCTACGTCGTCAACCGGAACATCAACTTCACCAACGTCTGCTACGTCGGCTGTCGGTTCTGCGCGTTCGCACAACGGCGTACGGACGCCGACGCGTACTCCCTCGACCTCGACCAGGTCGCCGACCGGGCGCAGGAGGCGTGGGAGCTCGGCGCGACCGAGGTGTGCATGCAGGGTGGGATCGACCCGGAGCTGCCCGCGACCGCGTACTTCGACCTGGTCGCCGCCGTGAAGCAGCGCGTCCCCGACATGCACGTCCACGCGTTCAGCCCGATGGAGATCGTCAACGGCACCGCACGGACGGGGCTGTCGATCGAGGACTTCCTGATCAAGGTGCGCGAGGCCGGCCTCGGCTCGATCCCTGGAACGGCGGCGGAGATCCTCGACGACGAGGTCCGCTGGGTGCTCACCAAGGGCAAGCTGCCGGCGAAGACCTGGATCGAGATCATCACGACCGCGCACCGGGTCGGCATCCCGACAACCTCGACGATGATGTACGGCCACGTCGACAACCCGCGCCACTGGGTGGGTCACCTGCGGGTGATCAGCCGGATCCAGGACCAGGCGCTGGAGCACGGCGCCGCCGGGTTCACCGAGTTCGTGCCGCTGCCGTTCGTGCACACCAGCGCGCCGATCTACCTCGCCGGCGCCGCCCGGCCGGGGCCGACCCTGCGCGACAACCTCGCTGTCCACGCGCTGGCGCGGATCATGCTCCACGGCCGGATCGACAGCATCCAGACCAGCTGGGTCAAGCTCGGGATCGAGGGCACCCGGGCGATGCTGCAGGCCGGCGCGAACGACCTCGGCGGGACGCTGATGGAGGAGACCATCTCCCGAATGGCCGGCTCGGAGTTCGGGTCGGCGAAGACACCCGACGAGATCAGGGAGATCGCCGACGGGATCGGGCGGCCGGTGCGCGAGCGGACGACGCTGTACGACACGCGCTGAGGCGGGCGGTGTCGGGCAGCCGTTCACGGAGCCGACACGTCGGATGCGGCCGGGCCACCTTCTACCGCGGCGGCTCTCGGGCGCGTACGCCGATCGACCAGGCCTTCGCGAGCCCGGCGCTGGCGGTCGACCGCTACCGCGAGATCCGCGGCGCCGACGTACGCCGCGCCACCGATCACCAGCGGTTCCACCGAGCCCGGATCACGCTCCGCTGACCCCCGCGTGGCCGGATCCGGCACGGCCGCTGGCGGCCACGGGTAGGGTGCCCTTATGACGGGCGTCACAGCGGTCAGGAGTGTGCGTTGACGGGCAAGAAGGTGCGCGGCGGCGACGTCGACCCGCGCTCGCTGAGCACCCGCACCCTCGACGTGCTCGCGGCCTTCACGCCCGCCCACCCGAAGCGCACCCTCTCGGACATCGCCCGGGTCACCGGGCTGCCGCTGTCGACGACCCACCGGATCGTGACCGACCTGCAGCGCTGGGGTGCCCTGGAGGAGACCGCCTCGGGCTACCAGGTCGGGATCCGGCTGTGGGAGACCGCGGCGCAGGCCCCTCGCGGGCCGGCGCTCCGCGAGGCGGCGCTGACCGCGATGGAGGACCTCTACGAGGTCACCCACCAGAACGTGCAGCTCGCCGTGCGCGACGGTCTCGAGGTGGTCTACGTCGAGCGCTTCGCCGGCCGCGGCGCCGTCCAGATCCTCACGAAGGTCGGCGGCCGGTTCGCGCTGCACGCCACCGGGGTGGGCATCGTGCTGCTGGCCCACGCGCCGCGAGATCTGCAGGAGCGGGTGCTCGCCGGCCCGCTGCGGCGCTGGACGCCCCACACCGTGACCGACCCGCGGGAGCTGCGGGCGATCCTGGCCGAGGTGCGCCGGACCGGCTTCGTGGTCGCCGACCGGCAGGTGACGCCCGACGCCTCGTCGGTGGCCTGCCCGATCCACGACTCCTCGGGCTCGGTCATCGCGGCGCTCTCGGTCGTCGTGCCCACCGGTGGCGAGCCGTCGCCGTCCGCCCTGGTGCCCGCCGTCCGCGGCGCGGCACGGAGCGTCTCGCGGGCGCTGGGATGGCAGGGAGTCCCGGCCACGCGGGTCCCGCAGCGCTGACGAGCGAGCCGGCCGGCTACTGCCCCGAGATCGCCGACGCGACCGCCTGGTGGACCTCCGGGTGGAAGACGCTCGGGATGATGAAGCTCGGGTTGAGCTCCTCGTCGCTGACGACGGCCGCGATCGCCTCCGCGGCACGCAGCATCATCTCAGTCGTCACCTGCGGTGCCCGGGCGTCGAGCAGGCCGCGGAAGACACCGGGGAAGGCGAGCACGTTGTTGATCTGGTTCGGGAAGTCCGAGCGACCCGAGGCCACCACGGCGGCGTACTTCGACGCCTCGGCGGGGTCGACCTCCGGGTCGGGGTTGGCCATCGCGAAGACGATCGGACTCTCGGCCATCTCCGGGATCCACTCGGCGTCGAGGACGCCGGGGGCGGAGACGCCGATGAAGACGTCGGCGCCCTGCAGCGCGGTGCGCAGATCGCCGGCGACGCCACGCGGGTTGGTCGCCGCGGCCAGCTCGGCGTGGGCGGGGGAGAGAGCCGCGTCGCCCGCGACGAGGCACCCGGCGCGGTCGTAGACGACCACGTCGGTCACCCCCGCCGCGAGGAGCAGCTGCACGATCGCCGTCCCGGCGGCGCCGCCACCCGAGACGACCACGCGCACGTTCTGGAGCGACTTCCCGACGACGCGCAGGGCGTTGGTGAGCCCGGCGAGGACGACAATGGCGGTGCCGTGCTGGTCGTCATGGAAGACCGGGATGTCGAGCCGCTCGCGCAGTCGGGCCTCGATCTCGAAGCAGCGCGGGGCGGCGATGTCCTCGAGGTTGATCCCGCCGAAGCCGGGAGCGATCAGCTCGACCGCGCGCACGATCTCGTCGGTGTCCTGGGTGTCGAGGCAGATCGGCCACGCGTTGATGTCGCCGAACCGCTTGAAGAGGGCGGCCTTGCCCTCCATCACCGGCAGTGCGGCGCCGGGTCCGATGTTGCCGAGGCCGAGCACGGCGGAGCCGTCCGTCACGACCGCGACGGTGTTGCCCTTGATGGTGAGCCGGCGTACGTCCTCGGGGTGCTCGGCGAGCGCCCGCGAGACCCGGCCGACGCCCGGGGTGTAGGCGAGGGAGAGGTCGTCGCGGGTCTTCAGCGGGACCTTGGAGGAGACCTCGATCTTGCCGCCGAGGTGGACGAGGAAGGTCCGATCGCTGACCTTGTGGACGGTGACGCCGGCGACGGCGCCGACGACCTTCTCCAACTCGACGGCATGGTCGGCGTCGGCCGCCGAGCAGGTGACGTCGACGACGAGGCGGTCGTGGCTGGAGTCGGTGACGTCGATCGCGGTGACGACCCCGCCGGCCCCGGAGATGGCGGTCGCGACCGCGCCGACGACGCCGTGGTCGGGCGCGGTGTAGAGGCGCATGGTGATCGAGTTGGACGACGCGGTCGCGTGCTTCACGGGTGTCATGGGTCGAACTATCCGCCCGCCGCGTGGTTACTCGGAAGTCGCCGGCGTACGCCGAGAGGGCGCTGCTACTCGGCCAGCACGGACATCCAGGCGTCGGTGAGCAGGTCGAGCATCCGGTCCTGCTCGATCGCCCAGCGGTCGGCGTGGTCGGCCCAGTGCTGGGCGACGTAGTCGAACTGGCCCATCGCCAGGACGCCGCGGAAGTGGCGCGTGTCGGGCTCGAATCGGCCGGCCTCCTCGAGGCCACGCTCGATGTCGCCGATCGCGTCCTCCATCCAGGTGTCGACCACGGCGACGAGGGCCCGGTCGACGGCGGCGGCGTCCCGGCCCACCTGGATGAGCGGACGCACGTTCGGCCAGTTCTCCGCCGTCGTCCGGATCCACGACCCGATCTGCTCGCGCGTGCCTGCCGCGACGACCTCCACCAGCGCGGGCGCCGTCGAGTGCCCCTCCTGGGTGCTCCGACGGTGGAGCACCTCGTTGAGCCGGTCGTCGATGAGGGCGCGGACCAGCTCCGTCTTCGACGGGAAGTACGCGTAGAAGGTGACCCGCGTCGTCCCCGCCCGGGACGCGATCTCGTCGATGGTGGTCGGCGCGTAGCCGTTCTCCTGGAACAGGTCCAGCGCCGAGTCGAGCAGCAGGCGCCGGGTCATCTGCTTCTGCGCCGCGCGGAGGTTCGCCATGTCGTCACCCTAGGCGACGGTCAGCCGAGCGAGCGTGTGGTCCGAGGGTCGTACATCTCGAAACTTTGCTTGACAGACTGTAAGCGTCTGTGACACGTTGCACACGGCTCGGCGGTGACGTCGATCACAGCAGGCTTGCGGAGTCACGGGACCTGTGAGCAACGGCCGCGGCATGCGCCCCACCCGCGGACCCTCCGCACGGAACAAGGAGCACTCGATGAGCGAAGTGAGCGCGAAGTCCCGCTATCTCGCGACCCTGGTCACGGCCTGTCTGGCCGTCATGGTCGCCCAGGTGGCGTACTCCCTGCCCGGAGCCCTCAACGGGACCTTCCAGCAGGTGTTCAACACGGCCGGCTCACAGCTGACCTGGATCAGCGCCGCGTTCGCGATCCCGATGGTCATCTTCGAGCTGACCTCCGGGGTCGTCGGCGACCTGTTCGGCCGCAAACGGCTGCTGCAGGGCGGCACCCTCCTCGTCGTGGCCGGCGCGCTGGTGTCGCTGGTCGCCCACGACGTCCACGTCATGTGGGTCGGCCAGGCGGTCTCCGGCCTCGGCGCCGGCGTGCTCTTCCCGATCTCGCTCGCGATGATCGCGGCCGCCGCCCCCACCACCGAGGCCCGCTCGCGGGCGATCGCGCTGTGGGCGGGCTTCCTGTCGATCGGCGCCGCCCTGTCGCCGCTGCTCGCCGGGCTCTTCGCGAAGTACGGCTCCTGGCGGGGCTCGTACGTCGTCGTGGTGGCCGCCGCGCTCATCACCTGCCTGCTCGCCTTCGCCGCCGCCGACTCCTCCGCGCCCGAGGGCCGCAGGCTCGACCTGCCGGGCCAGCTCACCCTCGCGCTCGGCCTCTTCGCCATCCTGTACGCCGCGGTCCAGGGCTCCGAGAAGGGCTGGGGCCGCCCGGAGATCGTGGGCGCGTTCGTCGTCGGCGCCGCGCTGCTCGTCGCCTTCGTCGTCATCGAGCTGCGCACCGAGGTGCCGCTGCTCCACCTCGACCTGTTCAAGAACCGCGCGTTCACCGTCTCCGGGATCGTGGCCGTCGTCGGGATGTTCAGCTTCCTCGGCATCTGCTTCTCGATGTCGATCTGGATGGGCGCCGTCCAGCACCAGAGCGCCCTGAAGATCGGGGTGCTGTTCCTCTTCATCCAGGGCCCGGCGTTCGTGCTCGTGCCGGTTGTGTCGCACCTGATCCGCAACGTCTCGCCGCGCTGGGTGCTCACGGCAGGCTTCGCGCTGATCGCCGTCGCCGGGATCTGGTGCTCGACCTTCGATGTCCAGGACGCCAGCTGGACCCGCTTCATCCCGCCGCTGCTCGTGCTCGGTGTCGGCTTCGCCCTCACCGTCGGCTCGATCACCGCCGTCGCGATCAACACCGTGCCGGTCCGGCTCGCCGGCATGGCCAGCGCCACCACCAACCTGCTGCGCGACCTCGGTTTCGCGCTCGGCCCGGTCGTGGTCGGCGCGGTCGCCACCAGCGCCGCCAACGGGAGGCTCATGGACGGCCTCGGCGCCGTCGTCGGCAAGCTGACCGGGTCGGGCGCGCTCGACCAGGCACACGCCGGTGCCGCGATGGGCATCAGCCAGCAGGGCGGCGCCATCGCCCTGAACTCGCTCCCCGTCATCCCGGGCCAGCAGCCCGTGCCGATGCCCGCCGAGCTCCACACGCTGGCGCTCGAGTCGCTCGGCCACGCCTACGGCCTCGCGTTCCTCGTCTGCGGCCTGTGCGCCGCCGGCTCCGCCGCGCTCACCCTGGTCGGCCTCGTCGGCGCCAAGGAGCCGGCCACCGACATCGACCCGCTGCTCGAGGTCGCCGGCGTCGCGGGCGACGTGGAGGTCGCCTCGTGAGCACCGTCGCCCCGCCCACCGCCGATGTCGACCTGTTCGCCGACGACGTCCTGGTCGACCCGTATCCGACGTACGCCCGGCTTCGCGAGCTCGGCGCCGTCGTACACCTGCCGAAGAACGAGGCGTACGCCCTCACCCGGTACGACGTCATCCGCGACGCGCTCGGCGACTGGGAGACCTTCTCCTCGGCGGGCGCCATCGGGTTCAACCCGATGGTCAACGAGGCGCTCACCGGCACCTCGCTCGCGTCCGACCCGCCGATCCACACCCAGCTGCGGGCCGCGCTCACCGAGAACCTCACCCCCCGGGCGCTCCGCGGGCTGAAGGGCCAGATCGAGGAGAAGGCGGACGCACTGGTGGCCGAGCTCGTCGAGAAGGGCTCGTTCGAGGCCATCGACGCCCTCGCCCGCGCGTTCCCGCTCGAGGTGGTGGCCGACTTGATCGGCTTCACCGGGCACGTTCGCGACAACATGCCCTGCTGGGGCCAGGCGGCGATGCAGGTCATCGGCCCGATGAACCAGCGCACCGCGGAGTGCTTCCCGATCGCCGGCGAGCTCTACGGCTGGTGCTCCGGCGTCACCGCCGAAGACCTCGCCCCGGGGTCGGTGGGCCGCGGCATCTTCGAGGCCGAGGCGCGCGGGGCGATCCCGCCCGGGACGGCCGGCCACATCATCCACCAGTACCTCGGGGCCGGCGTCGACACCACGATCGCCGCGATCGGCAACATCGTCGCCCTCCTCGGCGCCCGTCCCGACCAGCTCGAGCTGGTTCGCACGGACCCGTCGCTGGCGCCGGCCGCGTTCAACGAGGTCCTGCGCTTCTGGCCACCGATCCACGCGTGGGGCCGCAAGGCGACCCGCGACGTCGAGGTCGACGGCGTCACGATCCCTGCCGGCTCGAAGGTCGCGATCCTCTTCGGCGCGGGCAACCGCGACCCGCGCCACTACGAGGACCCCGACGAGCTCCTCGTCGAGCGCAACCCGGTCGACCACCTCTCGTTCGGCTACGGCCCGCACGGCTGCGCCGGGCAGGGGCTCGCGCGCCTCGAGGCGCACGCCGTGATCGGAGCGCTGTCCCGCCGCGTCGAGCGGCTGGTCCTCGACCCCGAGGTGCGGGTGCCGAGCAACATCACCCGGAGCATCGACGAGCTCGCCGTCCTGGAGGTGGTCCCGGCATGAAGATCGTCCTCGACCGTCCGCGCTGCGAAGGGCACGGCCTCTGCGAGGAGGCGGCACCTGCGCTGATGCATCTCGACGACGACGGCGAGCTGGTCCTCGACCGCGAGGAGATCGGCGACGCCGAGGCGGCGGCCGCCAACGCGGCCGTCCGGGTCTGTCCCGTGGCGGCCCTTCGCATCGCATGAGCGGGCGTCAGCTCGAGCGGGTCGTCATCGTCGGCAACGGCATCGCCGGGCTGACCGCGGCCGACTCGCTGCGCGGCGCCGGCTTCGACGGGGAGCTCACGATCGTCGGTGACGAGCCGCACGCGGCCTACAGCCGCCCGGCGCTCTCCAAGGCGCTCCTCCTCGACGGCGACGACACCACGTCCCACGAGCTGCCGCCGACGACCCACGGCGCGACGGAGCTGCTCGGCGTGGCGGCGTCGCGGCTCGACCCCGAGCGCCGGCTCCTGACGCTCGAGGACGGAACCGAGCTGCCGTACGACCGCCTCGTCGTCGCCACGGGATCCCGGGCGCGGCGGCTCTCCGACCTGCCCGACGAGCTGACCCTCCGCGGCCTCGACGACGCGCTGGCGCTGCGGAGCCGGCTGGTCGAGCGGCCGTCGGTCGCGGTCGTCGGCGGCGGCGCCCTGGGGATGGAGATCGCCTCGGGGTTCCTGGCGGCCGACTGCCAGGTCACCCTGGTCTCCCGGGGGATGCCGCTGGTCCGCCAGCTCGGCGACCACCTGGCGGGCGTCTTCGTGTCGGCGGCGCTGGAGCGCGGGCTGACCGTCGTCGAGACCGGCACGGCGTGCGTCGTACGGCGGGACGGCGCCACCCGGGTCGCCCTCGACGACGGCGCCGTCCTCGAGGCCGACGTGGTCGTGACCGCCGTCGGCGACGTCCCCAACACCGAGTGGCTCGCCGACACCGGCCTCGCGCCCGCCGGCGTGGTCGAGGTCGACTGCCGCGGGCTCGCGCGCCCCGACATCGCGGCCGTCGGTGACCTGGCCGCGTTCCCGACGCCGTACGGGCTGCGCCGGATCCCGCTGTGGAGCAGCGCGATCGAGCAGGCCAAGGTCGCCGCGGCAGCCCTGGTCCGCGGCGAGGAGGCGCCGCCGCTCCGGTTCCAGCCGTACTTCTGGACCGAGCAGTTCGGCCTCAGCCTCAAGGCGGTCGGCTACCTCCCGCCCGCCGGCGGCCCGGCGTACGTCGAGGGCGGTCCGGGCGGGCCGGCCCTGATGCGCTGGACCGGCGCGGACGGCGGGGTCGCCGCGGCCCTCGACTACCGCATCCCCATCCCGCGACTGCGACGACTACTCGCCGTGTAAAGAACATGCGACGTGCACGTGTCCTTGACATGGTGTAAACCTAGACGTACTGTGACGGCGACCACAGGACGCGTCTCACCGCGTCCCAGACCCGCGAGGCAGGCATGACCGAGAAGAGCAACCCGAACAGGGACACCGTCAACACCGTCCTCGGCCCCGTGCCCGCCGGCGACCTGGGGGTCGTCGCGGTCCACGAGGGGCTGTTGTCGGTCGTTCCGGGCGCGGAGTACGCGTTCGACATCACGATCGACCGCGCCGTGATCTTCGAGACGCTCGAGCGGAAGCTGACCGAGTTCCGCGAGGCCGGCGGCGGCACGGTCGTCGACACGACGGGGATGTTCCACGGCCGGGACGTGCGGCTGTACGAGGCGCTCTCGCGATCGACCGGCGTCCACATCGTCGCCTCGACCGGCATGGGTCCCGAGTCCAACCTCGGCGGCTACTTCCTCACCCCGCAGACCAACCCGCCGACGCCGTGGCCGGCCGAGAAGTTCGCCGACCTCTTCGGCCGGGAGGTCGCCGAGGGCATGGTCGTCCCGCGCGTCGAGCGCCGCGGCGCCGCCGGCATGGTCGTCACGGCGACTACCCCGGAGGGCCGCACCCCGACCGACGAGAGCCTGCTGCGTGGCGCCGCGCGCGCCGCCGCCACCACCGGCGTCCCCGTCTCCATCCGTCCCGGCGCCGACGCCCTGGCGGACCTCGCGATCGTGCTGGAGGAGGGCGTCGCGGCCGACCGGGTGGCGGTCGCCGGCGCCGGTGACGATGCGCTCAAGATCGCCGAGCAGGGCGCGTTCGTCGTCCTGACCGATGTCGAGGAGGTCGATCGCCTCGTCGAGGCCGGCCACGCCGGTCGGGTCCTCTTCGCGACCGGTGGCGTCGCGGTCTCCATCGGGGAGGAGGCCCCGGCGGCGTCGTACGCCGGTCTGGTCGCCGGCCTCCCCGCCGACGTCACCGACCAGATCCTCATCGCCAACCCGGCCGCTCTCCTGGCCGTGAAGGGAGCCTGACCATGTCGCGCGTCAACACCGTCCTCGGCCCGATCCCGGCCGAGGAGCTCGGCTTCGTCGCCGTCCACGAGCACATCGGCTACGGCATGCCCGGCTCCGAGCTCGACACGAAGTGGTGGAAGACCCCGGAGCAGCGCTACGAGGAGACCGTCCCGAAGCTGCGCAAGTTCCACGAGAACGCCAGGCCGTACGGCGCCGCGACGTTCGTCGACGCCACCGGGATCTGCAACGGGCGCGACGTCAACTACTACCAGTCGCTGTCGGAGAAGACCGGGGTGAACATCGTCGCCTCCACCGGCTTCGTCGGCGGTGACACGGCGCTGCCGTTCTTCGAGCGGGCCAGCGTCGACTACCTCACCGACCAGTTCGTCCACGAGATCACGGTCGGCATCGGCAACACGGGTGGCCGGGCCGGCATCATCAAGGTCGGCGTCAGCCGCGGCTTCAAGATGAAGGAGCTCGACCTCCGGATCTATCGCGCCGCCGCCCGCGCCGCGCTCGCGACCGGCGTACCGATCTTCACCCACCTCGCCGTCGACGTCGAGCCGGCGATCGAGATCTTCCGCGAGGAGGGCCTCCCGCTCCACCGGGTCCTCTTCGGCCACGCCGACGACGGCGTGAGCCAGGGCAAGGTCCGCGACCGCTGGATCGCCGAGCAGGGCGGCCGGATCGGCTTCGACACCTTCGGCTACGACCTCGAGCTGCCCGACCCGCCGTTCTGGGGCCGACCGCGCCAGGAGCGCCTCGACCACTTCCTCGGCTACCTCCGCGACGGCCTGGTCGACAGCGTGCTGGCCTCCGCCGACGCCAACTGCAGCCCGCTGGGCTGGCCGGGCGTCAAGGGCCACACGGTCAACTACCTCTTCGAGACGCTGCTGCCCGCCGTGCGGGAGGCCGGCGTCGACGAGGCCACGATCCGCCGGATCTTCGTCGAGCTGCCCGCCGACTTCCTGTCCATCCAGCCCAGCAAGCCCCGCGCCGCGGCGACCGCCGCCTGACGCCCGACCTACCGAGAGAGACGACCATGGACCTTTCGAACCTCAAGATCGCCATCGTGGGCGGCGGCTACGGCGGCCTCGCCGCGGCCAAGGCGCTCTCCGTCGCCGGCGCCGACGTCACCGTCTACGAGCAGGCGCCCGAGATCAAGGAGGTCGGCGCCGGCATCGGGCTGCGCCCCTCGTCGATGGACCAGTTCCGCAAGTGGGGCGTCATGGAGGCCGTCGCCGGTGTCTCCAACCCCTCGGAGTCCTTCGAGATCCTCACCGCCGACGCGCATCCGATCGCCGAGGAGGCCTGGCCCGAGGCCGACGTCTACGGCGTCACCACCCACCTCATCCACCGCGGCGACTTCATCGACGCCCTGTTCGGCGTCCTGCCCGAGGGCATGGTCAAGCTCGGCTACCGCCTCGATAAGGTCACCGACAACGGCACCGATGCGACGCTGGACTTCGTCAACGGCGAGTCGGTCACCGCCGACCTGGTGATCGGCGCCGACGGCATCAAGTCGGTCGTCCGCGAGCAGGTCTTCTCCGACCAGCAGCCGGTCTTCGCCGGTGAGCACGCCTACCGCGTCGTCATCGACGACCCGGAGTGCCTCGAGATGGTCCGCGACGGCAAGCTCCGGATGTACCTCGGCCACGGCACCAAGGTCTACCTGCTCCCGCTGCTCTCCCGCGGGCAGGTCTCCTTCGACATCACCGCCCTGGACGCCGACGGCACCTGGGCACCGCAGGTCGACCTCGACTACGTCGTCAACACGGTCAAGGGCTTCGACGAGCGGATCGTCAACATCACCAAGCGCCTCGACATCGCGGCCGTCAACATGCGGGCGGTCTACGACATCGACCCGGTCGACGTCTGGCACACCGACTCCATCGTGCTGCTCGGCGACGCCGCCCACGCGATGTGCCACCACCAGGGCCAGGGCGCCAACTCCGCCATCCTCGACGCCGGTGCCATCGCCGACGCCCTCACCGAGGCCGCGTCGGTGCCGGAGGCGCTGGCGGCGTACACCGCGAAGCGCAAGCCGGTCACCGACGAGCTCCAGCGGATCTCGCGCCAGGGCTGGTCCGAGGGGGAGGTCGACGACGTCTTCCCCGGCCAGAAGCCGGCCGCGATGAGCCAGCAGGGCTGATCGCCGATGCCTCTCCATCCCGAGATCGCCAAGGTCCTCGCCAGCCTCCCGGCACCGCCGCCGGGTCCGCTCGACCCGGTCGCGATGCGCGCCGGGGAGGAGGCGCAGGTCCCGCCCGTCGAGGAACGCCTGCCCGTCGCCTCCGTCGAGGACACGAGCATCGCCGGCGTACCCGTGCGGATGTACGCCGACGTCTCCACCGACAGCCCCGGCACCCTGGTCTACCTCCACGGCGGCGCGTTCTTCCTCGGCAGCCTGAACACCCACGACCACGTGGCCCGGGAGCTGGCGAGGGCGACCGGGCTGCGGGTCGTCTCGGTCGGCTACCGGCTCGCCCCGGAGCACGCCTTCCCGGCCGGCCTCGAGGACTGCTACGCGGTGGTGAGGACCGTGGCGGAGGAGGGTCCCGGAACGCTCGCGCTGGCCGGTGACTCCTCGGGCGGGACCTTCGTGGCCGCCGTGGCAGCCAAGGCCCACGACGAGGGCGTCGACGCGATCACCCACCAGATCCTCTACTACCCGTCGCTGGACCTGGACTTCGACGAGGACCGCTACGCGTCGCTGCGGGAGAACGCCGTCGGCTACGGGCTCGAGACCGCCGGCCTCAAGCCGTTCAACGCCTTCTACCTCGACTCCGGTGCCGACCCGGCCGATCCGCTCGTCAGCCCGATCAAGCGCGAGGACCTCTCCGGTCTCCCGAAGGCACTGGTCATCACCGCCGAGCTCGACCCGCTGCGCGACGAGGGCGAGCTGTACGCCGAGCGGCTGGAGACCGCCGGTGTGGACGCGACGCTCCGTCGGTACGCCGGCGCCGGGCACGGGTTCGTCCAGCACTTCGCGTGGATCCCGGAGTACCACCAGGTCTACGACGACACCGCCGCCTTCCTCAGGGGCGAGCTGTGACCGTCCCCGTCCACCCGATCGCCGCGCCGTGGGGGCGGTTCGCCCTCTACAGCTTCCTCATCGACGGCTCGGCCGTCGGGGGCCAGCTCGCCCTGGTCGACACCGGCGTGACCGCGTCGGCGGCCGGCGTACCCGCGGAGCTCGAGAAGCTCGGCAAGCGGATCGAGGACGTGCGCTGGATCCTGCTCACCCATGGCCACATCGACCACGTCGGCGGCGCGTACGCGCTCTGGGAGGCCACCGGCCGCAAGGCGGAGGTCGTCATCTCGGGGACCGACGCCGACTTCCTGCGCTCACGTCGCGCCCACGTCGACGAGGCGCTAGCGCTGCGCGGCCCGTACGTCGACGCCGAGATGCTGGAGAAGGCGAAGAGCGCCGAGGCGGCCGAGGCGATCTCCGGTGAGATGGAGCCGACCCGCACGGTGGCCGACGGCGACGTCCTCGACCTCGGCGGCGTCGTGGTCCGGGTCGTCGCGATCCCCGGCCATACGCCGGGCGCGGTCGCGTACGTCCTCGAGCAGCCGGACGGCGGGGCCGAGGTGTTCGTCGGCGACGCGGCCCAGTGCTACGGCGCGGCCAGCGGCTTCCCCGGCTACGAGGACCCGGACGCCTACCGGGTCTCCTTGGAGAAGATCCTCGCCCTCGGGCCGACCCGTCTCTACCTCGGCCACCCCTACCGCCGGGCCGACGGCACCGCCTTCCCGGTCGCCCTGGACGCGGCCGGCGCCCGCGAGGCGCTCGAGGCGAGCCTCGAGCGCGAGGCGCGGATCCGCGCGGTCATGACCGAGGTCAGCCCGCGCCCCACCGACTCGCCGTACTCGCCCTTCGCCCAGGTGGCGGAGGAGCTCGGCTACACCGGCGATCCGGCCCTCGAGCCGTCGCCGTTCTTCACCACGCTGCACGGCTACCGCGCGCGTCACCCTCAGTAGGAAGCAGGTGCCACCCATGGCTGATGTCCGGATCGTCGACGCCGGCGGTCGGAAGATCGAGGTGCACAAGGACCTCGAGATCCCGATGCGCGACGGCGTGAAGCTGGTCGGCGACGCGTACGCCGAGGCCCCCTTCGATTGGCAGGGCACCACCCCTCGGCCGGCGCTGGTCGCGCTCTCGCCGTACGGCAAGGAGCTGCAGGCGCTCGCCCTGACGATGCCGCCGCAGCGGCGGCCCTCGCCGATGTGGGACGGCTGCATCGAGGCCGGCGACATCGCCCGGGTCGTCGACAACGGCTACGTCCACGTCATCGGCGACCTGCGCGGCTCGGGCGGCTCCGAGGGCGAGCACATCGGCAACTACAACGCCGGCGGCGTCTCGCTCGGCGAGGACGCCTACGACTTCATCGAGTGGGTCGCGGCGCAGCCGTGGTGCGACGGGAACGTCGGGATGATCGGCATCTCGTACTTCGGCTCCATGCAGGTGCTCGCCGCCGCCGAGCGGCCCCCGCACCTCAAGGCGATCTTCGTCTCCGGCGGCCACTACGACTTCTACGAGACGACCTACCACGGCGGCGTCATGTGGTTCATGCCCCGCGCCGCCCGCGAGGGTCGCGGCGGCGACTCCGGCTGGGCGTTCACCGATCGGGTGAAGTCGCGGATGCTCGAGACCTACAGCCCCGAGGAGATCAAGGAGCTGGTCGCGAAGCGGCTCGAGGACCCCGACGTCGCCGCCTGGCCCAACCTCGTGCACGTGCTGCACTACCCGAAGCACCACGAGGCCTGGTTCGACATCGTGATGAACGAGGTCGACGGGGAGTGGTACGAGGAGCGCAACCCCGTCAACCTCGCCCGCAACATCGACATCCCGGTCTGGCTCCAGATCGACCAGGGCCGCGGCTGGACGATGGACGGCACCATCGAGCTCTTCCACGCCATCCCGTCGGCGAACAAGAAGCTCTCGATCGGCTCGTACCCGCCGATGCAGTCGCGCCCCTTCATCGAGGAGCACGACAAGATGTTCCGCTGGTACGACAGGTGGATCAAGGGCATCGACAACGGCGTGGACACCGAGCCCGCCGTGGACGTCTACGTCGAGGGCTCGCGCGAGGTCGTCACGGCCGACACCTGGCCGCCGAAGGAGGTGGACTACACGCCGCTCTACCTCCGTCCGCGCCGCAAGCTGTCGTTCGAGCCCGAGGCGATGGGCACCGAGTACGCCGCCCCCGACGGCTTCTTCCAGGCGCCGCTGACGGTAACCGACAAGGTCGAGATCCTCGACTGGTCCTTCGGCCCGTTTGAGCAGCCGACCGAGATGATCGGCACCGGCGCCGCCCACCTCTTCGCCGAGATCGACCAGCCCGACACCAACTTCATCCTCCGGCTGTGGGACTACGCGCCCACGGGGAAGCGGCAGCTGATCACGACCGGCTACCTCAAGGCCTCCCACCGCGAGCTCGACGAGGAGCGCTCGACCGAGGGCGACCCGATCCATCCCCACACCCGGGCGGTCCCGGTCGAGCCCGGGAAGGTCGAGGAGTACGTCATCCGGCTCTACCCGTTCGCCGCGACCTTCCTCCCCGGCCACCGGCTCGTCGTCGAGCTGTCCTGTGACGAGCCGCTCGCCGACGAGCACAACGCCCTGCTGCCGCCGGACGCGTTCCACCTGCCGGTGGGACGCCCGGTCACGCACAAGATCTACCGGGACGCCGCCCACCCGTCCCGGCTGGTCCTGCCGTTCACGGCGCGTACGACGGAGGGCTGAGCCGAACTAACCCGTCGCCGGCACCCAGTCCGCCAGCAGCAGCCGCAGTACCGAGACCACGGCGAGCGGCTGGTCGAGGAGGACGTGGTGACCGGCGTCGGGGATCTCCGTCGTACGCACGTCGGCTCCGAGGCGGCCGGCGATCTCGGCCGTCGTACGCCGCGTCGCCAGGCCGTGCTCGGCGCGGACGAGGGCGACGGGGCAGTCCACCGGGCCGAGGTCGTCGGGCGTGACGAGCACCGGGGCCAGGGTCGCCGGGTCGGTCTTCCAAGCCCAGCCGCCGTCGACCTCGCGAACGGTGAGCGCCGCGATGTGGTCCTTGACGAACCCGAGCGCTCGCGGGTCGTCGGGGACGAGCCGGAAGCGCGAGAGCAGCTCCTCCCGCGAGGCGTACGTCGACGCCGACCGCCGCGGGGTGCGCTGCTGCGCGGGCGGACGGCCGTGCGGCACGCCGACGGGCGAGTCGATCACGGCGACGCCGGCGAGCGGCGCCTGGGAGGCGACGGCGATCGTCAGGCAGGCGGTCCCGCCCATGCTGTGCCCGACCAGCACCGGCGGCCGGTCGCTGACGTCGGCGGCGACGGCCATGATCTCCTGCGCCCACCGCTCGATGCCGTACGAGTCCCGCCACCCGCTGTCGCCGTGCCCCGAGAGGTCGAGCGCCGTCACGGACCGCCCGTCGCACAGGTACGGCGCGAGGTGGCTCCACCACAGCCCGTGCGCGCCGCGGCCGTGGACGAGGATCACCGGCGGACCGCCCGGCTCGCCCCAGGTGTGGTGCACGATCTCGCGCCCGTCCACGACCGTCACCCGGCGCTCCGACGGCACCGCCAGCGCGGTCGCGAACCAGTCGGGGGTCTCGCTCATCGGTGGGCTCCGTGGTGTCGGGTTTCGGGCTGTGGCTGCCTACCTTGGCAGACGGGCCGCGGGCGGCGGAGGACCCGCCTCTTGAGATCGTTGGGGTACTGACTATATTGTGACGCCTGCCTCATCCAGGGCCATCGAAGGAGATCGACGTGCAGTTCTATCGAGACGGGTATCGCCCGGGCGATCCCGACATCTGGCCGCCCGCGCCGGAGGCGGTCGCGCGCCCGACGGAGATCCCCGCCGAGCTCGACGTGCTCGTCGTCGGCACCGGCCCCGCCGGTGCGGTGCTCACTGCGCAGCTCGCCGCGTTCCCCGAGATCAACACCCGTGTCATCGAGCGCCGCGAGGGTCCGCTCCGGGTGGGACAGGCGGACGGCGTCGCGTGCCGCACCGTCGAGATGTTCCAGGCGTTCGGACTCGCCGAGGCGCTCACCCGCGAGGCCTACTGGATCAACGAGGTCCTCATGTGGAGCGCCTCGCCCGACGACCGGAACTCCCTGGTCCGGACCGGCTGGGTGCAGGACACCCCTGACGGGCTCAGCGAGTTCCCGCACGTGATCGTCAACCAGGCGCGCATGCAGCAGTACCTCTTCGAGTACGCCGCGAAGTCGAGCTCGAAGCTGGGCGTCGACTACGGCATCGAGCTCGTCGATCTCACGGTCGGCGACGGCGAGCACCCGGTGACGGCGAGGCTCCGCCGGGTCGCGGGCCCCGACGCGGGCGAGGAGCTCACCGTCCGGGCGAAGTACGTCGTCGGCTGCGACGGCGCCCGCTCGACGGTCCGCCGCTCGATCGGCCGCGAGCTCACGGGCGACGCCGCGAACCATGCGTGGGGCGTCATGGACGTGCTGGCGACCACCGACTTCCCCGGCTGGCGCTACAAGAACGTCATCCAGTCCGCCGGCAAAGGCTCGATCCTCTCGATCCCACGCGAGGGCGGCAACATGGTCCGCTGGTACGTCGACCTGGGCGTGGTGCCGGAGGGCGACGGCGGCGCGATCCGGCGGACGAGCGTCGAGCGGATCGTCGAGATCACGAACGAGATCCTCCACCCGTACTCCATCGACGTGAAGTCGGTCGTCTGGTCGAGCGTCTACGAGGTCGGCCAGCGCCTCTGTGACGCCTTCGACGACACCGCCGGTCGCAGCGACGCGCTGCCGAGCGTCTTCATCACGGGCGACGCCTGCCACACCCACTCCGCGAAGGCGGGGCAGGGCATGAACGTGTCGATGCAGGACGCGTTCAACCTCGGCTGGAAGCTCGCCGCGGTCCTGACCGGGCGCTGCGAGGCCGGGCTGCTCCGCACCTACTCCGCCGAGCGCCAGGCGGTCGCGAAGGAGCTCATCGAGTTCGACAAGCACTGGTCGGCCTTCATCGCCCAGCCGACCTTCGATCCTCTCCGCCCGGAGCTCGGGGGCGTGACGCCCCAGCAGATGGAGGAGGAGTTCAGCCGGCAGGGCCGCTTCACCGCCGGCCTTGCGACTCACTACGAGCCCTCCGTCCTCACCGGCTCCGGCGAGCACCAGGGACTCGCGACCGGGTTCCCGATCGGCGAGCGCTTCCACGCGGTCAAGGCGGTCCGCGCCGCCGACGCTCGGCGGATGTACCTCGGCCACACCCACCGGGCCGACGGCCGCTGGCGGATCTACGCCTTCGCCGACGCCGACGGGGCGGGACTGCGCGACCTCGCGCAGTGGCTCGGGGAGTCGCCCGACTCCCCGATCGCCCGGTTCACCCCGGAGTGGGCCGACATCGACGCCGTGATCGACGTCAACGGCATCTTCCAGCAGCCTCACCTCGAGCTCCTCGGCGAGATGCCCGAGGTCCTCCGCCCGCACACCGGTCCGCTCGGGATCCAGGACTGGGAGAAGGTCTGGTCGATCGACGTGCAGTACGGCCAGGACCCGTTCGCCGAGCGCGGCGTGAGCCGGGACGGCGCGATCGTCATCGTCCGTCCCGACCAGTACGTCGCCGAGGTGCTCCCGCTCGGCGCCCGCGCGGAGCTGACCGAGTTCTTCGCCGGGTTCCTGGTCGAGCAGCGGGTCCCGATCCGGGGATGAGCGCGTCGCCGGACGCCGCGCCGGAGCCCCAGCGCCACCTCGGCTACCTCATCCGGAGGGCGCAGCAGCGACACGTCGCGGTCTGGCAGCGCGAGGCGTCGGCGGACATCAGCAGCGTGCAGTACGCCGCCCTCGCCGTCCTCGACCGCCTGCCCGGGGCGAGCCAGCGCGAGCTCGGCGACGAGCTCGACCTCGACCGGTCGACGATCGCCGACCTCGTCGCACGGCTCGAGCGCGCCGGTCTCGTCGAGCGGCTCCAGGACGCGAGCGACAGGCGGCGCAAGGTCCTGCGGCTGACCGCGCGCGGCGCCGCGGAGCACGTCCGTCTTCGTCCCGGCGTCGAGCGCGTCCAGGCGGCCCTGGTCGCGGACCTCGACCCGGACGAGCGCTCCGTGCTCCGCGCCCTGCTGAGGCGGGTCGTCGGGGAATCGCCGAGATCTGGGTAAATCGAGTGAGCAGCGCGCTCGATTGTTCACAATCCTGTGTAATCTACGTCACACCGTCTCGGCCGTGGCGCCGAAGTGCGCCGAACTCGGAGGAGTCCCGATGCGACGTCTCGACAAGCTCGACGTACGCAGGATGCGCCGCCGCCTGGGTGCGACGCTCCTCGCCGTACCTCTCGCCCTGGCCGCGCTGACCGCCTGCGGAAGCGACAACGGGAGCAGCGCCAGCGCGAGCGGCACCACCAAGATCACCGTCGGCGTGATCCCGATCCTCGACGTCGCGCCGATCTACCTCGGCGTCGACAAGGGGTTCTTCAAGGACGAGGGCCTCGACGTCAAGCTCGAGCTGGCGCAGGGCGGCGCGGCGATCGTGCCGGCGGTGGTGAGCGGGCAGTACCAGTTCGGGTTCTCCAACACCACCTCGCTGCTCCTCGCCAACACGCAGGGGCTCCCGCTCAAGGTCGTCGCCTCGGGCGTCAACGCCGGCTCCCACGGCGACAGCTTCGAGGCCACCCTCGTCAAGGGGGACAGCGACATCAAGCGGCCGCGGGACCTCGCCGGCAAGCGGGTCGCGGTCAACACGCTGAAGAACATCAGCTCCACGACCGTCAACGAGATGGTGCGCCAGGACGGCGGCGACCCGTCGGGCATCCAGTACGTCGAGCTGGCCTTCCCCGACATGATCCCGGCGCTCAACAAGGGCGACGTCGACGCCGCCGCCGCGGTCGAGCCGTTCACGACGATGGGCCTGCAGTCCGGCGACCGGTCGATCGGCACCAACTACGCCGACACCGCGGACGGGCTCGCGGTCGCGCTCTACTTCACCTCCGAGCAGTACATCGCCGAGCACCAGGACGTGGTCGACGGCTTCACCAGCGCGATCAACAAGTCGCTCGACTACGCGGAGGCGCACCCGGACGAGGTCAGGCAGATCGCGACGACCTACACCGACATCGACCCGAAGCTGCTGAAGAAGCTGACCCTGCCGCACTACCAGACCGACATCGACCGCGACTCGATCCAGAAGCTGGCCGACCTCGGTGTGCAGGACAAGCTCTTCAGCAAGGAGCCGGATCTCGACAAACTGCTGCCGTGAGCGACTCTGTCGGTCTCGAGCCGCCGTCGCTCGTCCCTCGCGCCGGCGGCTCGACCAACGGTGGCCGGCGTACGCCGAGATGGCTGGCCGGCCGGGACGCGCTCCTCGGCGCGCTCGGGCTGCTGATCGTCGTCGGCGTCCTCGAGCTGCTGCCGCGCGCCGGGCTCGTCGACCGCGACTACCTGCCGCCGGCCAGCGACATGTTCCGGGAGCTGGGCAACCAGCTGGGCGAGTCGTCGTTCTGGACCGCGCTCGGCGACACCCTGCGCGGGTGGGCGATCGGGCTGCTCATCGCGATGGTCGGCGGGATCGTCGCCGGGGTGGTCATCGGCAGCGTGCCGTTCCTGCGGTCGCTCACGGCGTCGACGATCGAGTTCCTCCGGCCGATCCCGTCGGTCGCGCTGATCCCGCTCGTCGTGCTCGTCTACGGCAGCCGACCGCAGGCGGGCCTCGTGCTGGTCGTCTACGCCGCGTTCTGGCAGGTGCTCGTCCAGGTGCTGTACGGCGTGGCCGACGTCGACCCCGTCGTACGTGACACGGCGCGGTCGTACCGCTTCTCGCGGTGGGCGATCGTCCGCACGGTGATCTGGCCGACCGCGCTGCCGTACGTCCTCACCGGCTTCCGGCTCGCCGCCGCGGTCGCGCTGATCCTCGAGATCACCGCGGAGATCTTCGTCGGCGTACCCGGCCTCGGCAAGGCCATCGGCGTCGCGCAGAGCTCGGGCGCCGTCGCGAAGACGTACGCCCTCGTGATCGTCGTCGGACTGGTCGGGATCGCGGTCAACCTCCTCGCCCGGGCCCTCGAGCGGCGCGCCCTGCGCTGGCACGCGTCGGTGAGGAGGGAGGCCCGGTGAGGATCCTCAAGCAGCTGGCGTACGCCGTCGCACTGCCCGCCGTCCTGATCGCGATCTGGTGGGTGCTCTCGGCCGACAGCACCAGCTACTACTACCCGCCGCTGAAGACGATCGTGAAGGCGTTCCCGGACACCTGGACCGGCGACCGGTGGCTCCACGACGTCGTGCCGAGCCTGGTCCGGCTGGCGCTGGGCTACGCGATCGCGCTGGCCACCGGGGTCGCGGTCGGGACGACGATCGGCCTGTCGCGGACCCTGCGTGCGCTCTGCGAGCCGGCGCTGGAGTTCTTCCGCGCGCTGCCGCCGCCGGTGCTGGTGCCGCTGATCGCCCTGTTCGCCGGCTACACCGGGTCGACCTCGAAGGTCCTCGCCATCGCCCTCGGGTGCGTCTGGCCGATCCTCCTCAACACCGTGGAGGGGGTGCGCGGGCTCGACGAGGTGCTGCTCGACACCGCTCGCTGCTACCGCCTGCGCGCGCCCGCCCGGCTGATGGTGGTCCTGCGCGGCTCCAGCCCGCAGGTCGCCGCCGGCGCCCGCCAGGCGCTCTCGATCGGGGTGATCCTGATGGTGATCAGCGAGCTGCTCGGCGCCAACCGCGGGCTCGGGGCCACGGTGGTGCAGTTCCAGCGCGGCTTCCAGGTGAAGGAGATGTGGACCGGCATCATCCTGCTCGGCCTCATCGGTGTCCTCCTCTCCGTCCTCTTCCGCATCGCCGAGCACTTCGCGCTGGCGTGGTACCGCGGCCTGCGCCAGTCCGACCGTGGTGTCTGACCCGACAAGGAACCCGACCATGACCGCCATCCCGATCCGTCCTGACGAGGCGACACCGCCCGTCGACAAGGGGCCGGCCGCGCTCGACGTACGAGGCCTGAAGAAGACGTACGGCGCCGGCGCCCGCGCCGTCGAGGCGATCCGCGATCTCACCTTCGCGGTGTCCCGCGGCGAGCTGGTCTGCATCGTCGGGCCGTCCGGAGCCGGCAAGACGACCCTGCTGCGCTGCATCGCCGGGCTGCTCGATGTGAACGGCGGCACGATCACCCTCGACGGCGACGCGGTGACCGGGCCGCCGGCGGGGATGGCGGTGGTGTTCCAGGAGTACGGCCGCAGCCTCTTCCCCTGGATGACCGTGAAGCAGAACGTCGAGCTCCCGCTCAAGGAGAAGGGGGTCGGCCGCGCCGAGCGGAGGACCCTCGTCGCCGACGCCCTCGAGGCGGTCGGCCTCACCGAGAACGCCGGCGCCCACCCGTGGCAGCTCTCCGGCGGCATGCAGCAGCGGGTCGCCATCGCCCGTGCGGTCGCCTACGAGCCGTCGGTGCTGCTCATGGACGAGCCGTTCGCGGCCGTCGACGCCCAGACCCGGGCCGACCTCGAGGACCTGGTCCGGGCGCTGTGGCGGCGGCTCGGGATGACCGTCCTGTTCGTCACCCACGACATCGACGAGGCGGTCTACCTCGGCGAGCGGGTGCTCGTCCTCTCCAACCGGCCGACGGTGATCATGGAGGACGTCACCGTCGACCTGCCCTCGGAGCGCGACCAGCTCACCACCCGGTCGGCGCCGCGGTTCGCCGAGCTGCGGGCCCACGTCTACGAGCTCATCCAGCAGGCGAAGAAGGGACAGCGGCCGGACGAGGGTGCCACTAAGTTGGAGGAATGACCACCGTCGCACTCCTCGGCCTCGGAGAGGCCGGGTCGGCCTTCGCCGCCGACCTGCTCGACGCTGGGGCCACCCTGCGGGCGTACGACCCGAAGGTGCAGCCTCCCGACGGCGCCGTCGCCTGCTCGGACGAGGCCGACGCGGTCACCGGCTCCGACCTGGTCATCTCGGTGAACAGCGCCGCCGACGCCGTCACGGCCGCCGTCAACGGCGGCGGGGCGCTGGCCCCGGACGCGGTGTGGGCCGACGTCAACACCGCCTCGCCCGCCCGCAAGCGCGAGATCGCCGGGACACTGCCCGAGGGCACCCTCTTCGCCGACGTCGCGTTGATGTCGACCGTACCCGGGCTGGGGCTCCGGGTTCCGATGGTCGCCAGCGGGCCGGCGGCCGTGCGCGCCGGCGAGCTGCTCGGGTCGCTCGGGGCGTCGGTGACGGTCCTCGACGCCCCCATCGGCGAGGCCGCCGGACGCAAGCTGCTGCGGAGCGTCTTCTTCAAGGGGATGGCCGCGGCCGCCGTCGAGAGCATCGAGGCCGCCCGCGCCGCCGGCCTGGAGCTCGAGACCCGGGCGGAGATCGAGCGGGAGCTGGAGCGGGCCACCGCCGCGCTGCTCGACCGGCTCCTCGAGGGCAGCCGCAGGCACGCCGTACGCCGCTCCCACGAGATGTCCGCCGCCGTCGAGATGCTCGACGGGCTCGGCGTCTCCTCACGGGTGTCGGCCGCCAGCAGGGACTGGCTCGACGAGCTTGCGGCGGACGCGACGCGCGAAGGGGACGAGTGAGCGGCGCTGCCGAGGCGCGATCCGCCCTCGGGCTGCGCCTGCTCCTCGTCCTGTCCTTGCTCGCGGCGACCGCGCCCCTGTCGGTCGACTTCTACCTCGCGTCGTTCCCGGAGGTGCGGGCGTCGCTCGACACCGACGCGACCCACGTCCAGCTGACCCTGACCGGGTTCCTGCTCGGGCTCGGCATCGGCCAGGTGGCGTGGGGGCCGATCTCGGACCGCTACGGCCGGCTCCGGCCGCTCCTCGTCGGAGCCGGGGTCGGTGCCGTCGCGGCCGCCGGCGCAGCGCTCGCCCCGACCATCGAGATCCTCATCGCCGCCCGCTTCGTCCAGGCCCTCGCCGGCGCCGCCGGGATCGTGATCTGCCGGGCGGTGATCGCCGACCTGCTCGAGGGGTACGCCGCGGCGCGGGCCATGTCCCTCATGCTGACCATCAACTCGGTCGCGCCGATCGTCGCGCCGGTCGTCGGCGGCGCGCTGGCCGGCCACGTCCCGTGGCGGGGTGTGCTCGGCATCATCGTCGGCGTCATGCTCGTGCAGCTGCTGGGCATCGCCACGACGATCCGGGAGTCGCTGCCGCCGGAGCGGCGTACGCCCCGGGTGCAGTACGCCTACATCCCGCGGCTGCTCGCCCGTCCGGCGTACCTCGGCTACACCGTCACCTCGATGTTCGCCTTCGGCGCGATGATGGCCTACATCTCGTCCTCGTCG
This sequence comes from Nocardioides asiaticus, assembly GCF_040049175.1. Lineage (NCBI taxonomy): Bacteria > Bacillati > Actinomycetota > Actinomycetes > Propionibacteriales > Nocardioidaceae > Nocardioides > Nocardioides asiaticus. Next base: position 145,320 of record NZ_JBDZDM010000002.1, read on the forward strand.
TTCATCTACCAGACCGTGATCGGCACCAGCGGGCTCGTCTACGGGCTCTGCTTCGCCGCCAACGCGGTCGGGCTGATGTTCGGCGGCGCGATGTCGGCGCGGCTGGCGCGCCGCGAGGTGCACCCGGCCCGGACGGTCTCGCGCTTCCTGCCGGTCATCGTCGCCTGCGCGGTCCTGCTGCTGCTCATCGCCGCCAGCGACGTCACGAAGTGGCTGCTGCTCGCGCCGCTGTGGTTCGTCGTGACCTCGGTGGGCTTCGTGGTCGGCAACGTCCAGACCCTCGCGATCGAGCAGGGCCGCGACGTCGCCGGCGCCGCCAGCGCGGTCGTGGGCGGGCTCACCTTCCTCTTCGCCGGCGTCGTCTCCCCGCTCGGCGGCATCGGCGGCGGCGACACCGCCGTACCCTTCGCCCTCGTCATGCTCTGCTCCGCCACGCTCGGCCTCGGCGTCTTCGCCCTCACCCGCTCCTACGTGCGCCGGCACCCCGACCTCGAGCGCGCCTTCGCCCCGCCCGCCCCGGTCGAGTCGGGGGTTTCGCCCCGTTGAGTCGGGGGTTTCGCCGCGTTGAGTCGGGGGTTTCGCCGCGTTGAGTCGGGCGTCCTGGTCGGTGCGAGGTCCGAAACCCCGGACTCGACGGGTCACAACCCCCGACTCGACGCCTATTCGGAGTCGGCGAGGGCCTCGAGGACGGAGGTGAGGTGCGCGCGTACGGCGGCCTCGGCGGCCTCGGGATCGCGGCGGCAGACGGCGTCGATGATGGCGAGGTGCTGGGGGAGCGAGACCTGGGGGCGGCCGGCGCGGTAGGCGAGCCGGAACTGGTGCCGCACATTGCGGGCGCGCAGCCGGGCGAGCACCTCGGCGGCGACCGGCTGCGCGGCGATGGCGATGACGCTGTCGTGGAGCCGCTGGTTGAGCCGGGAGTAGCCGACCACGTCGCCGCCCTCGACCGCCGACCTCATCCGGTCGCCGATCTCGCGCAGCTCAGCGATCTGGTCATCGGTGATCTGCCGGGCGGCCTTGACGCCGCACAGCCCCTCGACCGCCATCCGCACCTCGGTGATCTGCAGCGCCTCCTCGACGCTGACGACGCGCACCCGTGCGCCGCGGTTGGCGATCCGCTCGACGAGGCCCTCGTGGGTGAGGTCGATGAGCGCAGCGCGTACGGCGCCCCGGCTGGCGCCGAGCATGTCCGAGAGCTCGGCCTCGACGAGCCGCTGCCCGGCGACGAGGTCGCCGGCGAGGATGCTACGGCGTACAGCGTCGGCGACGTCGGCCTGGGAGACGACCCGGCCCACACCATCGGGCCCGGTGCTGCTCTCGGCGCTCGACACGTGACCTTCCCCCCTGTGACCGGCGGGTCCTCGCCGCCCTGCGCCGCATCCTAGGACGCGGGATCACGCTATCGCCGCACCTCCTCGTTCTCAAGATTGTTGACGATTTCGTCGTACGATGACTAGGTTGAATCCGTCGAGAGGGGAACCGCAGTGACCGAGGAGCACACCCTGGTCGTCACCGCCCACGCGGGCGACTTCGTCTGGCGGGCCGGGGGCGCGATCGCGCTCGCGGCCGCGCGGGGGGAGAAGGCGACGATCGCCTGCCTGACCTTCGGCGAGCGCGGCGAGTCCGCGTCGGAGTGGCGGGCCGGTAAGGGTCTGGAGGAGATCAAGGCCAGCCGCCGCGAGGAGGCGGAGGCGGCCGCGTCGGCGCTGGGCGCCGACGTACGCTTCTTCGACGCCGGCGACTACCCGCTCGTTGCGTCCCAGGAGCTGACGCACCGGCTGATCGAGCTCTACCGCGAGACCCAGCCGACCGTGGTGCTCACCCACACGCTCGAGGACCCCTACAACGGCGACCACCCCGCCGCCGCCCGGATGGCGCTCGACGCGCGCGTGCTCGCCGGCGCGATCGGCTACCCGGCCGAGGGCGACGTGGTGGGCGCGCCGCCGGTGTTCGCCTTCGAGCCGCACCAGCCGGAGATGTCCGGCTTCAAGCCGGAGGTGCTCCTCGACATCACCGAGGTGTGGGACACCAAGCGCAAGGCGATGGAGTGCCTGCCGGCGCAGAAGCACCTGTGGGAGTACTACACCGATCTCGGCCGCCGCCGCGGCGTCCAGCTCAAGCGCAACGCGGGCCCCAACCTCGGCCTGCCGAGCAACACGTACGCCGAGGCCTACATGCGCTTCTACCCGCAGACCACCGACCGGCTGGGCTGAGTCATGAGGAACCTCGTCGTCACCGACGTCCCGCGGGCCGACGCGGCGCAGATCGCGAAGCTGGCGGAGTACGGCGTCGCGACCGTCCACGAGGCGATGGGCCGCACCGGCAGCCTCGGACCCGAGATCGTCGCCCGCCAGCAGGGCCTGTCGATCGCCGGCAGCGCGGTCACGGCGCTGTGCTGGCCGGGCGACAACCTGATGATCCACGCGGCGGTGGAGCAGTGCGGCGAGGGCGACGTCCTCGTGGTCGCCACGGCCGCCCCGGCGACCCACGGCTTCTTCGGCGAGCTCTTCGCGACCGCGCTCGCCCGGCGCGGCACCCGCGCGGTCGTGATCGACGCCGGCGTACGCGACACCCGCGAGCTGCGCGAGATGGGCTTCGGCGCCTGGTCGCGCCACGTCTCGGCCCAGGGCACCGTCAAGGCCACCGCCGGTCACGTCAACCTCCCGGTCGTGATCGCCGGCCAGCGGATCGCACCAGGTGACGTCATCGTCGCCGACGACGACGGGGTCGTCGTCGTACCCCGCCTCGGCGTCACGGACGCCGTCGCCGCCTCGCAGGCCCGGGTCGAGAAGGAGGCCGCCACGCGAGCGGCCTTCCGACAGGGGGAACTGGGGTTGGACCGCTACGGCCTGCGCGCGACCCTGAAGGAGCTGGGCGTCGAGTACGTCGCCCATGCCGACCTGGACCCGGAGGAGTAGATGGCAGGCGTGCGGACCGCCCTGATGCGGGGAGGTACGTCGAAGGGGGCGCTGTTCCTCGCCGACGACCTGCCCGCCGACAGGGCCGAGCGCGACGACCTGCTGCTGCGGATCATGGGCAGCCCGGACCGGCGCCAGATCGACGGCGTCGGCGGCGCCCATCCGCTCACCAGCAAGGTCGGCGTGATCTCGCCGTCCGGCGAGACCGGCGTCGACGTCGACTACCTCTTCCTCCAGGTCGTCGTCGACCAGCCGGTCGTCACCGATGCCCAGACCTGTGGCAACATCCTCGCCGCCGTCGGGCCCTTCGCGATCGAGCGCGGCCTGGTGCCGGCGCACGACGGGGTGACCGACGTCGCCGTGCGCATGGTCAACACAGGCGGCCTCGCCACCCTGCGCGTCCAGACCCCCGGCGGTGAGGTGACGTACGACGGCGACACCGAGCTCTCGGGCGTCCCGGGCACCGCGGCCCCGGTCGAGATCCTGGTCGCGCCGAGCGACAAGCCGCTGCTCCCGACCGGCAACCTGGTCGACGACATCGCCGGTGTCGAGGCGACGCTCATCGACAACGGCATGCCGTCGGTCATCGTGCGGGCCGGCGACCTCGGCGCCACCGGCACGGAGGACCCGCGCGACCTCGAGGCCGACGAGAAGCTCACCGCCCGGGTCCGCGAGATCCGCGCGGCCGCCTCGCCGCTGCTGGGGATCGACCCCGACCCCGACGCCACCACCGTCCCCAAGATCGTGCTCGTCTCGCCGCCGACCGAGGGCGGGACGATCTCCACCCGCAGCTTCATCCCCGTGCGCGTCCACCAGGCCGTCGGCGTCCTCGGAGCCGCCACCGTCGCGGCCGCCGCGGCGCTGCCCGGCACGGTGGCCGCTTCGGTGATTGAGGAAGGCGCGCTAGCGCCTGTCTCGAAACCACAGACGGAGCGTGCCGGTGGTTTCGAGACGGCTGCTAGCGCAACCTCCTCAACCACCGAGAGCGGCCTCGTCCGCGTCGAGCACCCCACCGGGTTCCTCGACCTGCACGTCGAGACACAGGACGGCCGGGTCGTCCGCACCGCCGTCGTACGCACCGCCCGGATGCTGCTGGACGGCACCGTCTACCCAGGCCCCGCCAGAACCGATCAGGAGAGCTGACCCATGCCCAACCCCCTCGGCGACATCGCCCACCTCGGCCACGTCGAGCTGCTGACCCCGAAGCTCGACGAGTCGGTCTGGTTCTTCACCGAGTTCCTCGGGCTGACCGAGACGAAGCGCGAGGGCGACTCGGTCTACCTGCGGACCTGGGACAACTACGAGCAGACCAGTCTCATCCTCACCGGCCACGAGACCTCCGGCATCGCGAAGATGGCGCTGCGCGCCTCCAGCGAGGACGCGCTGACCCGCCGGGTGAAGGCGGTCGAGGAGTTCGGGATGAGCGGGGAGTGGACCGACGGCGTCGGCGGCACCGGGCCGACGTACCTCACCACCGACCCGGACGGCCACAAGATCGCGCTCTACTACGAGACCGAGTGGTACCAGGCGCCCGACGAGCTCAAGCCCGGCCTCAAGAACCAGCCGCAGGCCAAGCCCAACCGCGGGGTCGGCGTACGCCGCCTCGACCACGTCAACTACCTCGGCAAGAACGTCGTCGCCAACACCGACTTCCTGGAGCAGGCGCTGGGTGCCCGGCCCACCGAGCAGATCCAGCTCGACACCGGCGAGATCTCGGGGCGCTGGACGACCTTCACCCACAAGTCGTACGACGTCGTCTACTCCGCCGACTGGACCGGCTCGACCGGCCGGCTCCACCACATCGCATTCGCGCCCGACTCGCGTGACGACATCCTGCGGGCCGCCGACCTGGCGCTCGACAACGGCGTCCACATCGAGACCGGCCCGCACAAGCACGCCATCCAGCAGACCTTCTTCCTCTACCTCTACGAGCCCGGCGGCAACCGGATCGAGCTGTGCAACCCGCTCACCCGGCTCGTGCTCGCTCCCGACTGGGAGGTCGTCACCTGGACCGAGGCCGAGCGCGCCAAGGGCCAGGCGTGGGGCCTGAAGACCATCGAGACCTTCCACACCCACGGCACCCCGCCGGTGCCGACCGCCGACTGAGCGGGCCGATCGCCGACTGAGACCGATCTAACGCCGCCGTACCAGGGGCCCACCCCCGGTGCGGCGGCGTTCGGCGTACGCCCTGTTAGCGTCCCCGGCCGAAAAAAGAGTTAACAGTCTGGAGACATCCGGGGTCTTGACGCGTGTCAGTGCCCTGGCAAGTCTGTTGCGCAACCCACACGGTGTTGCGGCATGAGCAACAGAACGGGGAGAACCGGCATGGCTGACCTGTACATCGGCGGGCGGTGGCAATCCGCCGCGGCCGGTGGTCGCCGTACGATCCACTGCCCGGCCGACGGCACTCGCGTCGCCGAGGTGGACGAGGCCGACGCCGCCGACACGGCGGCGGCGATCGGGGCGGCGCGGGAGGCATTCGACGGCGGGCCGTGGCGGTCCTGGACGGCGGCCGAGCGTGGCGCCCTGCTCGGCAGGGTCGCCGACCTGCTCGAGCGCGACAAGGCGGCGATCGCGCGGGCGGAGTCGCTCGACACCGGGAAGCGCTACGTCGAGAGCGAGTACGACGTCGACGACGTCGCCTCCGTCTTCCGGCACTACTCCCATGCCGCGACGGAGGACAACGGCCGGGTCGTCGACACCGGCCGCGAGGGGATCGTCTCCCTGGTCGTCCACGAGCCGGTCGGCGTCTGTGGGCTGATCACGCCGTGGAACTACCCGCTGCTGCAGACGGCCTGGAAGGTCGCGCCCGCGCTCGCGGCCGGCAACACCTTCGTCCTCAAGCCGAGCGAGCTGACACCACACACGGCGATCCACCTGGTCCGGCTGCTCGAGGAGGCCGGCCTGCCCGCCGGGGTCGCCAACCTCGTGCTCGGCGCCGGCCCGGCCGCCGGTGCGCCGCTGGCCGAGGACCCGCGCGTCGACCTGGTCTCCTTCACCGGCGGCCTCGCGACGGGGAAGCACCTGATGGCGGCCGCCTCGTCCACGGTCAAGCGGATCGCCCTCGAACTGGGCGGCAAGAACCCCAACATCGTCTTCGCGGACTCGGACCTGGAGACCGCGCTCGACTTCGCGATGACCGCCGTCTTCCTCCACTCCGGCCAGGTCTGCTCCGCCGGCGCCCGGTTGCTGATCGAGGAGTCGATCCACGACGAGTTCGTCGACGGGCTCGTCGAGGGCGCGCGGGCGATCCGCCTCGGCGGACCGTTCGACGAGAAGGCCGAGACCGGCCCGCTCACCTCCGAGGCCCACCGCGACAAGGTCGAGTCGTACGTCGCCGCCGGGATCGCCGAGGGCGCCGTGCTGCGCTGCGGCGGCCGCCGCCCCGACGACCCGGAGCTCGCGAACGGCTACTACTTCCTGCCGACGGTCCTCGACCGCTGCACCGCCTCGATGACGGTGACCCGCGAGGAGTCCTTCGGACCGGTCCTCACGGTCGAGACCTTCAGCACCGAGCAGGAGGCGATCGACATCGCCAACGACACGATCTACGGCCTCGCCGGCGCGGTGTGGACCAGCGACCAGGGCAGGGCCACCCGGGTCGCCTCAGCGCTGCGCGCCGGCACCGTGTGGATCAACGACTACCACCCCTACGTGCCGCAGGCCGAGTGGGGCGGCTACAAGCAGTCCGGCATCGGCCGCGAGCTCGGCCGCGCCGGCCTCGACGAGTACCGCGAGACCAAGCACATCTGGCAGAACACCGCACCGGCGCCGGGGCGCTGGTTCGGTGAGTGACGACAGGAGAAGCGTGGAGAAGACCTACGACTACGTGATCGTCGGCGGCGGGTCCGCCGGCTCGGTGCTGGCCAACCGGCTGAGCGCCGACCCGTCCACGTCGGTGCTCGTGCTCGAGGCCGGCCACGGCGACTACGTGATCGACCCCTTCGTCCACATGCCGGCCGCGCTGACCTACCCGATCGGCAGCCGGCTCTACGACTGGAAGTACGAGACCGACCCGGAGCCGCACATGAACGGCCGCCGGATCTACCACGCGCGCGGCAAGCTGCTCGGCGGGTCGTCGTCGATCAACGGCATGATCTTCCAGCGCGGCAACCCGCTCGACTACGAGCGCTGGGCGGCCGAGCCGGGGATGGAGAGCTGGGACTACCTGCACTGCCTGCCGTACTTCAAGCGGATGGAGTCCCGCTTCCTCGCCGACGGCAGCTCGGGCGCCGACCGCTGGCGCGGCGGCTCCGGGCCGCTCCACCTCGAGCGCGGCAGGGCCGACAACCCGCTGTTCGGTGCGTTCTTCGAGGCCGTCCAGCAGGCGGGCTACCCGCTGACCGACGACGTCAACGGCTACCGCCAGGAGGGCTTCGCGCCGTTCGACCGCAACGTCAAGAACGGCCGCCGTTGGTCGGCCGCGCGTGCGTACCTCCACCCGGTCAAGAGGCGGAAGAACCTCACCATCGAGACCTTCGCGTTCGCCACGAGGATCCGGTTCGAGGGCAAGCGCGCCGTCGGGGTCGACTACACCCGCGGCGTCGGCCGTGCCGCCCGCCACCACACGGTGACGGCCGGCGAGGTGATCTGCTGCGGCGGCGCGATCAACACGCCACAGCTGCTCCAGCTCAGCGGCGTGGGCGACGAGACCCTGCTGCGCAAGTACGGCGTACCCGTCGTGCACCACCTCCCCGGCGTCGGGGAGAACCTCCAGGACCACCTCGAGGTCTACATCCAGTACGCCTCCAAGCTGCCGGTCTCCATCTCCGACGGCCTCAAGCTGCGCAACCGGCCCAAGATCGCCGCGCAGTGGCTCTTCGGCCGCACCGGCCTCGGCGCCACCAACCACTTCGAGGGCGGCGGCTTCGCCCGCTCCAACGAGGACGTGGACTGGCCGAACCTGATGTTCCACTTCCTCCCCATCGCGATCAGGTACGACGGGACCCAGCCCGCCGGCGGCCACGGCTACCAGGTCCACATCGGCCCGATGTACGCCGACACCCGCGGCTGGGTGCGGATCAGGAGCGCCGACCCCGGCGTACACCCCTCGATGCAGTTCAACTACCTCTCCACCCCCAACGACCGGCGCGAGTGGGTGGAGGCCGTCCGCGTGGCCCGCGACATCCTGACCCAGCCGGCGTTCGAGCCGTTCAACGCCGGCGAGCTCTCGCCCGGGCCGTCGGTCGAGACCGACGAGGAGATCCTCGAGTGGGTCCGCAACGACGCCGAGACCGCGCTCCACCCGAGCTGCACCGCGGCGATGGGCACCGGCGAGCTGTCGGTGACCGACCCGACCACGATGAAGGTGCACGGCACCGAGGGGCTCCGCGTCGTCGACGCGAGCGTCTTCCCCTTCGTGACGAACGGCAACATCTACGCACCGGTGATGATGGTCGCCGAGAAGGCCGCCGACCTCATCGCCGGCAACACGCCGCTCGCACCCGCGGACGTGCCGTACTACCGCCACCGCGACGGGACCCCGCTCTATCCGCCGGGCGACCCGCGCAACACGGCGGTCGAGCCCGTCGAGACCACCGGAGAGGCCTGATCCATGAGCGCCACCCCCGAGACCGAGAAGACCGCGACCGCGGCGGCGACGAAGCCCGCGCCGCCCGCCGCCCCGGCCGGCGAGCCCGCGCTGACCGTCGACTCGCTGTGGAAGATCTTCGGCCCCAGGGCCGACAAGATCCTCGGCACCCCCGACGAGTCGCTGTCGCGCCGCGAGCTCCAGGAGAAGACCGGCTGCGTGGCCGCCGTACGCGACGTGTCGTTCGACGTCGCCCCCGGCGAGGTCTTCGTGGTCATGGGCCTGTCCGGCTCCGGGAAGTCCACCCTCGTCCGGATGCTCACCCGGCTTATCGAGCCGACCGCCGGAACCGTGGCCATGAACGGCGAGGCCATCACGGGTGCCCCGCAGACCCGGCTCCGCGACCTGCGCCGCCGGGAGGTGGCCATGGTGTTCCAGCACTTCGGGCTGATGCCCCACCGCAAGGTCATCGACAACATCGCCTTCGGTCTCGAGATCCGCGGCGACGGCAAGGCCGACCGGCGCGCGAAGGCGCAGGAGATGGTCGACCTGGTCGGGCTGACGGGCTACGAGGACTCCTTCCCCGACCAGCTGTCCGGAGGCATGCAGCAGCGGGTCGGGCTGGCCCGCGCGCTCGCCACCGACCCGGAGCTGATGCTCTTCGACGAGCCGTTCTCCGCGCTCGACCCGCTGATCCGGCGGGACATGCAGAACGAGGTCATCCGGCTCCACCGCGAGGTCGGCAAGACGATGGTCTTCATCACCCACGACCTGTCCGAGGCGCTCAAGCTCGGCGACCGGATCCTCATCATGCGCGACGGCGAGGTCGTCCAGATCGGCAGCGCGGCGGAGATCGTCGCCAACCCCGCCGACGACTACGTCCGCGACTTCACCTCCGAGGTGCCCCGCTCCCACGTGCTGACCCTGCGCTACATCGCCCGGCCCGCGCGCGACGGCGAGCCGCTCGACGGGCCGGTCCTGCCGGCCGACACAGTGGTCAAGGACGCCGCGCAGGCGGTCCTCTCCGCCAACGGTCCCGTCCGCGTGGTCGACGAGGACGACCTCGTCCTCGGGCTGGTCGACGACGAGGAGATCCTCCGGGTCGTCGTGGCGGAGGAGACTCCCTCATGAGCGAGCGCCAGCGAGCGATCATCGGGTTTCTCAGGCCGCCGCCTTCGTATCGTTGGGCCTCTTCCACGGAGGCGGCGGCATGAGCACCACGGCCACCGGCTCGCTCGCCCCGTCGCGGAGGTTCCGGCTGCCCGGGCGCAAGCGCTGGATCGCGCTCGCGATCGTCGTGCTCTGGGTCGTCGGCTGGGCGATCCTGAAGAACCACCACACCCTCACCCTCGGCGGCGCCGAGACCACCGGCTTCCACCGCTGGCTCAACGACCTGCGCGACGACATCGAGGCCGCGCGCACCGACAACTGGTTCTTCCACGGCATCCTCGGCACGATCACCGACCGGATCGACTCGGCCGTCACCTGGGTGCAGGAGCTCCTCAGCGAGGCCCCCGCGGACCGGCCGACACCGCAGATCGGCTGGCTCGGCGTCGTCGCGCTCGCGGTCTGGATCGCGTACGCCGTCGCCGGCTGGGCCTCGGGACTGCTGGTCCTCGTCGCGATGCTGCTCTTCGGCTTCCTCGGCTACTGGAGCGAGAGCATCGACACGCTGATCGTCACCGGACTCTCGGTGCTGGTGAGCATCGTGATCGGCCTCCCGCTCGGCGTGTGGATGGCGGGCAGCAAGCGGGTCTCTGCCGTGTTCACACCGGTGCTCGACCTCGCCCAGACGCTGCCGGCGTTCGCCTACCTCGCCCCGCTCGCCCTCTTCTTCGGGATCGGTCCGGCCGCGGCGATCATCACCACCGTCATCTACGCCCTCCCGACCCTGGTCAGGATCGCCGCCCACGGCATCGCGACCGTCGACCCGTCCAGCCTCGAGGCGAGCGAGTCGCTCGGCAGCACCCGCTGGCAGCGGCTGCGCAAGGTCCAGCTGCCGATGGCCCGCCGCACGATCGTCGTCGGGATCAACCAGTGCACGATGGCCGCCCTCGCGATGGCCACCATCGTGACCCTGATCAACGCGCCCGGCCTCGGAGCCCCGGTGCTGCAGGCCCTGCAGTCGCTCGACATCGGGACCGCGTTCGTCAGCGGACTGGCGATCGTGATCATGGCGATCATGCTGGACCGTACGACGACGGCGGCCAGCGAGCGGGCCGAGCTGGCGGCCCGCGGCCGGGTGAGCAGCCGCGCGGTCGTCGTACGCCGCCTGGTGCTCGGGCTCGGAGCAGTGGCCGTGGTGGTGGCGCTCTACCTGTCCCACAGCTATCTCGACTTCGCCCGCTTCCCGAGCTCGCCCGACCTCGGCTCCCCGCTCTCGGACGCCGTCACCAGCGCCACGAACTGGGTCGTCGACACCTTCGACACCATCACCGAGTGGTTCAAGAACCGCATCACCGACATCCTGATCAACCCGCTCCAGGACGTCCTCGCCGAGTCGCCGTGGTGGCTCTCGGCCGTGGCGTTCGCGGCGCTGTCGTGGGTGCTCGGCGGCTGGCGGCCGCTCGCCGTGACCGTCGTGTGCGAGGCGGTCATCCTCGGCACCGGGCTGTGGCACGACTCGATGGTCACGCTGACCACCACCCTGGTCGCGACGCTCCTCGTCGTGATCGCCGCGGTGGTCGTCGGGGTCTGGATGGGGCGCAACCGGCTGGTCGACAGGATCCTGCGGCCGATCCTCGACGCGCTCCAGACGATCCCGCCGTTCGTCTACCTCGTCCCCGCGCTCGCGCTCTTCGGCCCGACCCGCTTCACCGCGGTCGTCGCGGCGCTCGCGTACGGCGTACCGATCGCCACCAAGCTCGTCGCCGACGGCATCCGCGGGGTGACCGCGGTGTCGGTCGAGGCGGCCGAGTCGCTGGGCGTCACCAAGTGGCAGATGATCCGCAAGGTCCAGCTCCCGATCGCCCGCGGGGCGGTCGTGCTCGCGGCCAACCAGGGCCTGCTCTACGTGCTGTCGATGGTCGTCGTCGGCGGCCTCGTCGGCGGTGGCGGCCTCGGCTACCTCGTGGTGTCGGGCTTCTCCCAGGGCGAGCTCTTCGGCAAGGGGCTCGCCGCCGGCATCGCCATCACCGCGATCGGCGTGATGCTCGACCGCACCGCCAAGCACACGGCCGCGCGCTTCGGCCGTGGCTGACCCAGGCTCTCGGCTCATCAGGCCCATCCGGGCACCATCCCAAGGAGGACACGTGGCAACACCCAGGACCGGCAAGCGCTGGTTGCTCTCGGCCGTCGCGGGCGTCGTGGCGCTCGCGCTGGCCGGCTGTGGCGGCGGGAAGATCTCGGACGACTCGGCCGGAGGAGGCTCGAGCTCGTGCGGGACCGTCAACCTCGCGGTCAACCCGTGGGTCGGCTACGAGGCCAGCATCCACGTCGTCGGCTACATCGCGAAGACCGAGCTCGGCTGCGACGTGAAGTACAAGAACCTCAAGGAGGAGGTGTCCTGGCAGGGGTTCCAGAGCGGCGACGTCGACGCGATCATCGAGAACTGGGGCCACCCCGACCTCGTCAAGCGCTACATCGACGAGCAGAAGGTCGCCGAGGACGCCGGCCCGGACGGCAACAAGGGCGTCATCGGCTGGTACGTCCCGCCGTGGATGGCGAAGAAGTACCCCGACATCACCAACTGGAAGAACCTCAACAAGTACGCCGACCTGTTCAAGACCAGCGAGTCCGGCGGCAAGGGCCAGCTGCTCGACGGCGACCCGTCGTACGTCACCAACGACGAGGCGCTGGTGAAGAACCTCGACCTCGACTACCAGGTGGTGTACGCCGGCAGCGAGGCCGCGCTGGTGCAGGCGTTCCGGCAGGCGGAGAAGAACAAGACCCCGCTGATCGGCTACTTCTACGAGCCGCACTGGTTCTTCTCCGAGGTGCCGCTGGTGCACGTGAAGCTGCCGCCCTACAAGGAGGGCTGCGACGCCGACCCGGAGAAGGTCGACTGCGACTATCCGGCCTACACGCTGAACAAGATCGTCTCGACGAAGTTCGCCGACTCGGGCAGCCCGGCCTACACGCTGGTCAAGAACTTCAAGTGGACCAACGACGACCAGAACCAGGTCGCCAAGTGGATCGCCGTGGACAAGATGGACCCCGAGGACGCGGCCAAGAAGTGGGTCGACGCCCACCCCGACCAGGTGAAGGCCTGGATCGGGAAGTGAGCCGGCGCCGCCGGGTCAGCCCAGGTGGCCGACCCGGCGGCTCAGCTCCTGCCCGGCCGCGACGACGACCGGGGTCACGTCTCGGATCCGCTCTGGCGTGAAGCGGAACGCCGGGCCGGACGCGCTGAGCGCCGCGATCGTCTCGCCGGCGGCGCCGAGGATCGGGACGGCGATGGCGTTGAGGCCCTCCTCGAGCTCGCCGTACGCCGTTGCATAGCCGGTGTCGGCGACGATCTTGAGCTCCCGCTCGAGGGCGTCCGGGTCGGTGACCGTCGCGGGGGTCACCGCCTCGAGCCCGACGGCGGCGAGGAGCTCCTCGCGGGTCGTCGCGTCGAGGCCGGCGAGGAGGACCTTGCCGCTGGAGGTGGCGTGGAGCGGCGTCAGCCTGCCGACCCAGTTCATCGCAGCGACCGTGGAGCCGCTGAGCGCCTGGTGGACGTTGACGGCGTACTGCTCCCGCAGCACCGCGACGTTGACCGTCTCGCCGAGCTCGGCGGCGAGCGGCTCGGTCACCGGCACCGACTGCTTGGTGAGGTCGAGCTGGCCCGAGGTCGCGCCGGCGAGCCGGACGAGGCCGAAGCCGAGGCGGTACTTCCCCCGGTCCTCGGTCTGCTCGACCAGCTCGCGGGCCTCGAGCGCTCCCAGGAGCCGGAACGCGGTGGACTTGTGGACGCCGAGCTCGGCGGCGAGCTCGCTCACGCCGCCCTCGCCCCAGCTGGCGAGCAGCTCCAGGACCTGGAGTGCGCGATCGACCGACTGCAGGCCTCCCGAGCCATTGCCGGAGTCGGTGGTGGCCATCAGGCTTCCCTTCCCGGTTGCCAGCCCGTGGCGGGCTGTTGCGGATGGTGCACTCTTGTGCTCATGGCGATGCGACCACTGTAGGGGGTCGGGTCGTTCGCGGAAGTCCGCCGGGGGTGCCCGCAGGGATCGCCCGAGGGTCGGCCATGTAAATCCACGTAACAGTCTCGAAAATCGACGGCGCGCCTCTTGACCCGCCCCGAGGCCGATCAGCAGAGTTGCACATGTTGCACGCAATCTCAGGATGCGCAACAAAGTGGACGTTGCAGGAGGGTTGCCGATGGTCGGCAGGCGGACCGTCATCATCGGGGCGGGCGTGGTCGGTGCCGCGCTCGCCGACGAGCTGTCCGAGCGCGGCTGGGACGACGTCGTCGTGGTGGACCAGGGGGACATCCCGGTCACCGGCGGCTCGTCGTCGCACGCGCCCGGCCTGGTCTTCCAGACCAACAGCTCGAAGACGATGACCCAGATGGCGCGCTACACCGTCGAGAAGCTGATGGGGCTGTCGTACGACGGCGAGCCGTGCTTCCTCCAGGTCGGCGGCCTCGAGATCGCGACGACGCCCGAGCGCCTCGCCGAGCTGCACCGCCGCCACGGCTGGGTCACCGCGTGGGGCATCGAGGCGGAGATCGTCGACCCGGAGCAGTGCGCCAAGCTCTTCCCGCTGCTCGACCCGGCGACCGTCTTCGGCGGGCTCTACGTCCCGACGGACGGGATCGCGAAGGCGATCCGCGGCGTCGCGGCCCAGCTCGAGCGAGCACAGGACCGCGGGGTCGAGCTGCGGCCGCGCACGGAGGTGCTCGAGATCCTGGTCGAGGACGGGTCGGCCGTCGGCGTACGCACCACTGACGGCGACATCCCCGCCGACGTCGTCGTGTGCTGCGCCGGCATCTGGGGCCCCAAGGTCGCCGGGCTGGTCGGGCTCCGCCTCCCGCAGACCCCGATGGCCCACCAGCTCGCCTGGACCGGCACCGTGCCGGGCCTGGAGGGTCGCGCGGAGGAGGCGGTCTCGCCGCTGCTGCGCCACCAGGACGCCGACCTCTACTACCGGGAGCGCTACGACGGCCTCGGCGTCGGCACGTACCGCCACCGCGCCATGCCGATCGACGCCCACGACCTGCTCCCGGTCGACGAGGCCGCCAAGACGAAGGGCGGGATGCCCTCGGTCCTCGAGTTCACGCCCGAGGACTTCGCGCCGTCGTGGGAGGAGACCCACCGCGTCCTCCCGGCCACCGAGGACGTCGAGCTGACCGACGCGATCAACGGCGTCTTCTCCTTCACCCCCGACGGCATGCCGCTGATCGGGGAGTCGCCGGACGTCGCCGGCTTCTGGGTCGCCGAGGCGGTCTGGGTCACCCACTCCGCGGGGGTCGGCAGGGCCGTCGCCGAGCTGCTCGTCGACGGGGCGTCGTCCTACGACCTCAGCGGCTGCGAGCTCGACCGCTTCGAGGAGTACCAGCTCGACCCGGCGTACGTCGTCGAGCGCAACTGCACCAGCTTCGACGAGGTCTACGACATCATCCACCCGCTCCAGCCGATGGAGCACCCGCGCCCGCTGCGCACCTCGCCGTTCTACGTCCGCGAGCGGGAGCTCGGCGGCGTCTTCCTCGAGGCGAGCGGCTGGGAGCGGCCGCAGTGGTACGCCGCCAACGACCCTCGCACCGACGTTTCGACAGGCTCGAGGTCCGGAACCGTGTTCACCCCGGACCCGTGGGCGGCGCGCTACTGGTCCCCGACGGTGGCGGCCGAGGCCCGGGCGACGCGCGAGGCGGTAGCGGTCTACGACATGACCGCGCTCAAGCGGCTGGAGGTGACCGGCCCGGGCGCGGCCGCGTTCCTGCAGCGGATGGTGACCGGCAACGTGGACAAGTCGGTCGGCTCGGTGACGTACTGCCTGCTCCTCAACCCGGACGGCGGCATCCGCAGCGACGTCACCGTCGCGCGCCTCGCGGAGGACCGCTTCCAGGTCGGCGCCAACGGCAACGCCGACCTCGCCTGGCTGCGCCGCCACCTCCCCGCCGACGGCACCGTCCAGGTCCGCGACATCACCGGCGGCACCTGCTGCCTCGGGCTGTGGGGCCCGCAGGCCCGCGACGTGCTCCAGCCGCTGGCCGACATCGACCTCTCGAACGACGGGCTGCGCTACTTCCGGGCCGCCGGGCTGCACGTCGGCAACGTGCCGGTGACCGCGCTCCGGCTGTCGTACGTCGGCGAGCTCGGCTGGGAGCTCTACACCAGCGCGGAGTTCGGTCTGCGGCTGTGGGACACGATCTGGGCCGCCGGGCAGGACCACGGCCTGGTCGCGGCCGGCCGCGGGGCGTTCAACAGCCTCCGGCTGGAGAAGGGCTACCGCAGCTTCGGGGCCGACATGACCTTCGAGCACGACCCGTGGGAGGCCGGGCTCGGATTCGCCGTGAAGCTCGACTCGGGCGACTTCATCGGCCGCGACGCCGTCGTACGCCGTCAGGAGCAGGTCACCCGCCGGCTCGTCACCCTCACCCTCGACGACCCCGCGAAGGTCGTCATGGGCAAGGAGCCCGTCCTCGCCGGAGGGACGACGGTCGGCTACGTCACCAGCGCCGCCTACGGCTACACCGTGGGCCGCGGGGTCGCCTATGCCTGGCTCCCCGCCGAGCTCGCCGCCGCCGGTACGCCGGTGGAGATCACCTACTTCGACACCCGGGTCGCCGCCACCGTCGCCGACGACGTTCTCGTAGACCCTTCGATGTCCAAGCTGAGGTCGTAAGCATGATCCCTGTGTGCCCCCTCTCCCAGCTGGCCCTGGGCGAGGCGATCCGGGTCGAGCCCGAGGGCGACGTACCCATCGCCGTGTTCCGCACCGACGACGACGAGGTGTACGCCATCGACGACACCTGCACCCACCAGGACGCCTCGCTCGCCGACGGCTGGCTGGAGGGCTGCGAGATCGAGTGCCCCCTGCACGGGTCGAGGTTCGACCTGCGCACGGGCGAGGTCGACGCGCTGCCCGCGACCAGGCCGGTCCGCACCCACGCCGTCCGGGTGGAGGACGACATGATCTACGTGGCCCTGTCGGACGAGGAGCCGAACCTGCCTCCGGGGGTGCGGCGATGATGCGTCCGACGAGGAGCGGCCTCGACAGGCTCGACCACCGAGTCCCGGGGGTGCGGCGATGAGCGCGCTCGAGTCGTTCGACTCCTACGAGTCGCTCGAGGCCGCCGAGGAGGCCGTCCAGCTCGCCGACATCCGGCCGATCCCCGAGGAGCTGCGGGTCTCGGAGAGCCTGGTGCGGACGCTGCCGGGGTCGGCGTACTCCGACCCGGTGCTCTTCGCCCGCGAGCAGGAGCGGATCTTCGAGCAGATGTGGATCTGCGCGGTCCGCTCCGCCGAGATCGCCCGGCCGGGGCAGTACAAGACCGTCACGGTCGGACGCGAGAGCCTCGTCGTCAGCCGCAACCGCAAGGGCGAGGCGCGCGCCTTCTTCAACGTCTGCCGGCACCGCGGCGCGACCGTCTGCCCGACGGAGTCGGGCGAGGCCAGGGCGTTCCAGTGCTCCTACCACGCCTGGACCTACGACCTCGACGGCCGGCTGCTGGCCGCCCCCAACCTGACGAAGATGCCCGACGTCGGCCGCGACCAGTACGGCCTGCGCAAGGCGCACGTGCGCGAGTGGCTCGGCTACGTCTGGGTCTGCGTCGCCAGCGAGGCGCCGAGCTTCGAGGAGACGGTCATGGGCGCCGTACGCTCGCGGCTCGGCGACCTGGACTCGATCGAGCACTACGGCGTCGAGGGCCTCGAGCTGGGCCGCCGGATCACGTACGACGTGAAGGCCAACTGGAAGCTCATCGTCGAGAACTTCATGGAGTGCTACCACTGCGCGACGATCCACCCGGAGCTGACCGCGGTGCTGCCCGAGTTCGCCGACGGGTACGCCGCGCAGTACTTCGTCGGCCACGGCGCCGAGTTCGGCGAGGGCGTCGAGGGCTTCACCGTCGACGGGTCCGCCGGGCTCGACCGGATCCCCGGCGTCACCGACGACCAGGACCGGCGCTACTACGCTGTCACCATCAGGCCCAACGTCTTCGTCAACCTCGTCCCTGACCACGTGATCCTGCACCGGATGTTCCCCGTCGCCCCCGACCGCACGATCGTCGAGTGCGACTGGCTCTACCTGCCCGAGGTGGTCGCGTCCGGCCGCGACCTCAGCAAGTCGGTCGAGCTCTTCGACCTGGTCAACCGGCAGGACTTCGAGGCCTGCGAGCTCTGCCAGCGGGCCACCGACTCGCAGGCGTTCGCCGAGGGCGGCGTGCTGGTCCCGAGCGAGCACCACATCGCCGAGTTCCAGGCCTGGGCGAGCGAGGCCGTCCGCTGATGCCTCGCGTCAACCCCGGCGAGCACCCCGACTTCCTGTGGCGCAACCCCGAGCCGAAGGCGTCGTACGACGCCGTGGTGGTCGGCGGGGGCGGGCACGGTCTGGCCACGGCGTACTACCTCGGGAGGAACCACGGCCTCACCAACATCGCCGTGCTGGAGAAGGGCTGGCTCGCCGGCGGCAACATGGCCCGCAACACGACCATCATCAGGTCGAACTACCTGTGGGACGAGAGCGCCGCGATCTACGAGCGCGCGCTGAAGCTGTGGGAGGGGCTGCCCGAGGAGCTCGACTACGACTTCCTCTTCAGCCAGCGCGGGGTGCTCAACCTGGCGCACACCGCGGCCGACGTACGCGAGTCGGTCAGGCGGGTCGAGGCCAACCGGCTCAACGGCGTCGACGCGGAGTGGCTGAGCGCCGAGGAGGTCGCGAAGGTCTGCCCGATCGTCAACGTGTCGCAGGACGTGCGCTACCCGGTCCTCGGCGCGACGTACCAGCCGCGCGCCGGCATCGCGAAGCACGACCACGTCGCCTGGGCGTTCGCGCGGGCGTGCGACGCGATGGGGATCGACCTGATCCAGAACTGCGAGGTGACCGGCTTCGAGCTCGATGGCTCCCGGGTCGTCGCGGTCGAGACCACGCGCGGACGGATCGCGACCGAGGTTGTCGGGCTGGCGGGCGCGGGCCACTCGAGCGTGCTGGCCGAGCGGGCCGGCTTCCGGCTGCCGGTGCAGTCGCACCCGCTGCAGGCGCTGGTCTCCGAGCTCTACGAGCCGGTCCACCCGACCGTGGTCATGTCCAACCACGTGCACGTCTACGTCTCCCAGGCCCACAAGGGCGAGCTGGTGATGGGCGCCGGCGTCGACACCTACAACGGCTACGGCCAGCGCGGCTCCTTCCACGTCATCGAGCACCAGATGGCGGCCGCGGTCGAGCTCTTCCCGATCTTCGCCCGGGCCCGGCTGCTGCGCACCTGGGGAGGCATCGTCGACGTCACCCTCGACGCCTCGCCGGTGATCTCGGCGACGCCGGTGGAGGGCATGTACGTCACCTGCGGCTGGGGCACCGGCGGCTTCAAGGCCACGCCGGCCGCCGGCGAGACGTTGGCGCACCTGATGGCGACGGGGGAGCCGCACGAGCTCGGCCGCCCGTTCGGGCTGGAGCGGTTCGTGACCGGGGCGTTGATCGACGAGCACGGCGCCGCGGCGGTGGCGCACTGATGATCACGGAGAGGACGACATGCTGCTGATCTCCTGCCCGTGGTGCGGGCCGCGGGACGAGACCGAGTACCACTACGGCGGCCAGGCGCACGTCGCCTACCCCGAGGACCCGTCGGCGCTGAGCGATGAGGAGTGGGCGGCGTACCTCTTCTACCGCGACAACCCCAAGGGCCTCTTCCGCGAGCGGTGGGTGCACTCCGGCGGCTGCCGGAAGTGGTTCAACGCGGTGCGCGACACCGTGACCTACGAGGTCGTGGAGACCTACGTCGGAGCCGACGCATGAGGCTGCCCGGGGGCGGCCGGATCGACCGGTCGCGGACGCTGAGGTTCACCGTCGACGGCGAGCCGTACGAGGCGTACGCCGGCGACACCGTCGCCTCCGCGCTGCTCGCCGCGGGACGGGTCCGGGTGGGCGACTCGATCTACCTCGGCCGTCCGCGCGGGATCTTCTCCGCGGGGGTCGAGGAGCCGAACGCGCTCATCCGGGTCGACGGCGGCGACGGCGCGGCGCTGGCCACGACGACGTACGTCACCGACGGGATGTCGGTCTCGCTGCTCTCCGGGCTGGGGGTGCTGACCGAGGGCGAGGAGGGCGTGCACGACAAGTACTTCGCCCACGCCGACGTGCTCGTCGTCGGCGCCGGGCCGGCCGGCCTGGCAGCCGCGCTCGTCGCCGGCCGGTCGGGTGCGCGGGTCACCCTCGTCGACGACCAGCCCGAGCCCGGCGGCTCGCTGCTCGGCGCGGGGGGCGACGAGATCGAGGGGATGGCGGCGCTCGACTGGGTCGGGATCGTCGCCGCCGAGCTCGACGCCCTGCCCGAGGTGACGGTGCTGCGGCGTACGCCGGCCTTCGGGTCGTACGACCACAACTACGTGCTCGCGCTCGAGCAGCGCGACGGCGGCACCCGGATCCACCACGTCCGCGCGAAGCAGGTGGTGCTGGCGACGGGCGCCGTGGAGCGGCCGCTCGTCTTCCCGGGCAACGACGCGCCCGGTGTGATGCTGGCGAGCGCGGTGCGGACCTACCTGCACCGGTGGGCCGTCGTGCCCGGCGAGCGGGTCACGGTGCTCAGCAACAACTCCTCCACCGACCCGCTCGTCGTCGAGCTGCGCGCGGCGGGGATCGAGGTGGAGGTCGCCGAGGAGCCACGGGCGGTGGGGCCCGGCGAGATCCTCGCCGTCTCCGGCGGGTGGAACCCGGTGACCCAGCTGTGGACCGGCCGCCAGGGCGGGACCCGGTGGGACGAGGGCCTGGCGACCTTCGTGCCCGACGGCACCGTGACGGGCCAGCAGATCGTCGGCGCGGCCAACGGGGCGTTCGACCTCGACCGCTGCCTGTGGGAGGGCGCCCGGGCGGGCGCGGCGGCCGCGAGCACCGCCGGCTTCCCCGTGGAGGCGCCGACGTTCCGGGCCGACAGCCGCGCGGCCGCGTCGTACGAGATCTCGCCGGTGTGGCTGCTCGCCGAGGAGGACGCGTACGCCGAGGCGTTCGTCGACCTGCAGCGCGACCAGACCGTCGCCGACGTGGCGAAGGCGCTCGGCGCCGGCATGACGAGCGTGGAGCACGTGAAGCGCTACACGTCGGTCGGGACCGGCGGCGACCAGGGCAAGACCTCCGGGCTGGTGACCGCCGGCGTCGTCGCGGCGCTCAGCGGCCGCGAGGTCGCCGAGATCGGGGTGAGCAGCCAGCGGCCGCCGTACGTCCCGGTGTCGTTCGGCGCCCTCGCCGGACGTGAGCGCGGCGAGCTCTTCGACCCCGAGCGGACGACGCCCGTCCACGGCTGGCACGAGGAGCACGGCGCGGCCTTCGAGATCGTGGGGCAGTGGCTGCGGCCGTGGTACTACCCGCAGCCGTTGCCCGACGGCACCCTCGAGACCATGGACGAGGCGGTCGCGCGGGAGTGCCGCGCGGCCCGGACCGGCGTGGCGATGCAGGACGCCTCGACGCTCGGCAAGATCGAGATCCGCGGCCGCGACGCGGGCGTCTTCCTCGACCGGATCTACACCAACGGCTTCTCGAAGCTGAAGGTCGGCTCGGCGCGCTACGGCGTCATGTGCAAGCCCGACGGGATGATCTTCGACGACGGCGTCACGCTGCGGCTCGCCGACGACCGCTACTTCATGACGACCACCACCGGCGGTGCCGCCGGCGTGCTCGACTGGCTGGAGGAGTGGCTGCAGACGGAGTGGCCGGAGCTGGACGTGACGTGTACGTCGGTCACCGAGCAGTGGACGACCGTCGCCGTCGTCGGCCCGCGCTCGCGTGAGGTGGTCGCGGCGGTGGCGCCGGCGCTGGACGTCTCGAAGGAGGCGTTCCCGTTCATGACGTGGCGCGAGACGGTCCTCGCCTCGGGGGTGCCGGCGCGGATCTGCCGGATCTCGTTCTCCGGCGAGCTCGCCTTCGAGGTCAACGTCTCGGGTCGGCACGGCCGGGCCGTGTGGGAGGAGATCTTCGCGGCCGGGTCGGAGCTGGGGATCACGCCGTACGGCACCGAGGCCATGCACGTCCTGCGCGCCGAGAAGGGCTTCCTCATCGTCGGACAGGACACCGACGGGACGGTCACGCCGGCGGACGCCGGCATGGACTGGATCGTCTCGACGACGAAGGACTTCATCGGCAAGCGCTCGTTCTCCCGGCCGGACACCTCCCGTCCGGACCGCAAGCACCTGGTCGGCATCCTCCCGCCGGAGCGGTTGGTCGAGGGGACGCAGCTGGTCGCCGCCAGGGCTGATCTGACGCCGCCGGTGCCGATGCTCGGCTGGGTCACCTCGAGCTACCACTCGGCGACGCTCGACCGGCCGTTCGGGCTCGCGCTGGTCGCCGGCGGCCGCGACCTGATCGGCTCCTCGGTCGCCGCCGTCGTCGGTGACCGGCTGGTCGAGGTCGAGGTGACCTCGCCGGTGTTCTACGACCCGGAGGGAGCACGCCGTGACGGTTGAGCTCGTGACCGAGCCGCGGCCCTTCCATACCTCGGTGCGGGTGCCTCCCGGGACGCCCGCCTTCGACCGGGTGGGAGCGGCCTTCGGCCTCGTCCTGCCCACCGCCGTCGGCGAGACGTCGACGGCCGGCCCGCACACCGCCCTCTGGCTCGGTCCGGACGAGTGGCTGGTGGTCTCGGACGGTGCGGTCCCCGCCCTCGACGGGCTGCTGCTCGCTGGCGAGCGCGGTCTGATCGTCGACGTCTCCGCCAACCGGACCTCCCTGCTGCTCTCCGGCCCGGACGCCCGTCACGTGCTCGAGAAGGGCTGCCCGGTCGACCTCCACCCGCGTGCCTTCGGCCCCGGCAACGCCGTGACCGCCACCCTCGCCCGGGTCCCGGTCGTCCTGTGGCAGACCGCTCCGGCGGCGTACCGGATCCTTCCGCGGACCTCCTTCACCGCCTACGTCGAGCGGTGGCTGCGGGACGCGATGGCGGAGTACGTCGCGGCGTGATCGGCTCGGGTGGTAGTAAGATGCAAGCAGTTGGCGGGAGGAGGAGCGATGGCGAGTCCGCGCTCGGGGTGCCCGATCAACGCGGCGGTCGAGGCGTTCGGCGATCCGTGGAGCCTCTTGGTGCTGCGCGACGTGATGTTCGGCAACAGGCGCTACTTCCGGGAGCTGCTGAGCAGCTCCGAGGAGGGCATCGCCTCCAACATCCTCAGCGACCGGCTGAAGCGGCTCGTCGCCTCCGGCCTGCTCACCCGCGAGGACGCCGGCCCCGGGCGCAGGGCCGCCTACAGCCTGACCGAGGCCTCCATCCAGCTCGTCCCGGTCTTCGCCCGGCTCGGTGAGTGGGGGCTCCGCCACCGGCCGACGACCACGGAGCTGCGCGTGCGCGCCGAGCTGCTCTCCGAGGGCGGACCGCAGATGTGGGCGGACTTCATGGACGAGCTCCGCGAGCTCCACCTCGGCATCCCTCGCCCCAAGAGCGGCCCGACGGTGGTCGAGCGGCTCGCCGCGGCGTACGCCGAAGCAGTGGCCGCGGCCGACTGACGCGCGAACTCAGCCGGCGAGCCCCAGGGTCGGCGTGGCGGCGGCGTCCCGGATCAGGCCGGCGTACGCGTCGAAGCAGCGCTGCTCGCTGAGCCGCTGCCGCTGGCGCACGATCCGCTCGGAGTGCTCGCCGCGGTGGGCGTACGCCTCACACCACGCGGTCGCCAGCGCGTCCGGGTCGGAGTCGGCGACCAGCCGCGGGTCGCCGACGAGGCGGGCGGCGTCGCCGACGTCGGTGGTCACCGGCACCGCGCCGCTGGCCATCCCCTCGAGCAGGCACAGCGGCGCGGCCTCGCCGTACGCCGAGGTGAGCGTGACCAGGTCGGCGGCGTTGTAGAGCGGCGCCATCTGCGACTGGATCCCCAGGGCGTGCACCTGCCGCTCGAGGCCCGGCCAGTGGCCGAGCTCGCTGCTGAGGAGCTCCTCGAGCGCGGCGTTGCCGCGGGTCATGCCGGCCCCGCACATCACCAGATGGGCGTCGGGGTGCTCGACCACGAACCGGCGCGCCGTGCGGACGAAGAGCGGGATGTTCTTCATCTCGTCGAACCGGGCGGCGATGAGGACGACGGGCGCCCCCTCCGGCGCGCCGAGCCGCCGGCGCACGTCCTTCCGGGCCCGCGGATCCGGACGGAACCGGTAGACGTCCACGCCGTTCTGGATCACAGGCAGCTGGTCGAGCGGGATCCCGGTGGCGCGGTGGTACGCCTCCTGCGTGCTGTGCGCGCAGCAGACCGCCGCGGTGAGCAGGCCGGCCTCGTGCAGCGCCACGAGCGCCTCGACGCCGGGCCCCTGGTGCTCGGGGTCGGAGCGGTGCAGGCAGACCAGGAGTGGGGCGCCGCCGGTGCCGACGCGGGCGAGGGCGGTGAGCGGCTGCTCCTTGAGCGAGAGGAGTACGTCGGCCCGCGCCACCGCCTGCTCGAGCTGGCGCAGGTGGCGCGGGCCGAGCCGGTCGGTGGGCATCCGCCGCAGCGCCTCGACGGGGACGCCGGCGGTGACCAGACGACGGTAGGAGGTGTCCTCGGTGATCGCCTGCGCGGTGAACTCGCGGCGTACGCGATCGCTGAGGCTCAGGACGGCGTGCTGCTGACTGCTGGTGGCGTCGAGCGCGCGGACGACCGCGGTGTGCAGGATCCGGGCGCCGCCGGCGAAGAAGCCCTCGTAGATGGAGAGGACTCGAGGACCGTCCTCGAGGTGGGCCACGTTCGACATGTCGACCTCACTGTCTGTCGCCCCGCCGGGCGTACGAACGAGAAGGGAGGTGGGGATCGGCAGAAGTACTGCTGGCAGTGACGTGCGCGGGGTCAGAGTCCCGTCCTGACGGCGGACAGTAGCCGTCGAAACCCCGCCGCCAAAGGAAGAACTGGCAGCGGCACCCAGGATTCACCGGAATGTCACCTGCCGGGGTGAGGCGCCCGGCCCTAGTTTGGGGTCATGGCCGACTCGGAGGCGACGACGTACCACTACGTCCGCGCGGCCCTGCTGGCGCTGCTCCTCGCGATCGCGGTCTCGATCGGAGCGGAGACGGTGCGGTCCGGCTGGGAGACCTCGATCAGCAGCTACTACTACACGGCCGCCGGCCCGGTCTTCATCGGAGCGCTCGTCGCCATCGGCGTCTGCCTGGTGTCGCTGCGGGGCGACACCGACGCCGAGGACGTCTGCCTCAACCTCGCCGGGATCTCGGCGCCGATGGTCGCGTTCGTGCCGACGCCGGAGCGGGGCGAGCGGCCCGACGTGCACGCCATCGCGAACAACTCCGCCACGTTCTGGGTCGTCCTGGCGGTGGGGTACGCCGTCGTACTCGCCCTCGGCCTGCGCCGGCGCGCCCGTGGCGAGCCGTGGCCGAGCCGGTGGGGCCTCGTCGGCCTCGGCTCGACCGCAGCCGCCTGGGTCGTCGGGGTCGTCTGGATCCTCGTCGACCGGCACTCGTTCGCCGCGCACGCCCACGCGCTCGCCGCGACCTTCACCTTCCTCCCGTTCGCCGGCGTCGTCGTCCTCAACACCGACTGGGGCGTGCGCGTTGTCGCGGGACGCCCGAACCGCCGCACCCGCTACGACGCGGCGTACTGGGCCATCGTCGCCGGCATCGTCCTCGACGTCGCCGTCTTCGCCGCGCTCTGGGCGTGGGACTACGCGATGCTCGCCCTCGAGATCGGGCTGCTCGGCCTCTTCGCGGTGTTCTGGATCCTCCAGACGCTCGACCTGATGGACGGCTAGGCGGGCAAGCCCACCGAGTGGGTGTCCATGAACTCCCGGATGCCCTCGATGCCCATCTCACGGCCCATGCCGCTGCGGTCGAAGCCCCCGAACGGGGCGCGCTCGTCGAGGAAGGCCGCGCCGTGGGCGTTGACGAAGGTGTAGCCGGTGCGCAGCCGGGCGGCGACCTCGGCGGCGTGGTCGAGGTCGGCCGACCAGACCGAGGAGCACAGCCCCGACCAGGTGTCGTTGGCCCGTGCGACGGCGTCGTCCTCGTCGTCGAAGGTCAGCAGCGGGATGGTCGGCCCGAACTGCTCCTCGGTCACGAGCCGGGAGTCCTCCGGAGCGCCGAGCACCAGCGAGGGGCGCAGGAACTGCCCGTGCGAGAGGTCCTCGCCCGGCGTGGCCTCGCCGTACTCCCTCACCTCCGCGCCGCGGCTGCGGGCATCGGCGAGCAGCTCCTCGACGTACGACACCTGGCGCGGGTGGTGCAGCGGGCCCATCGTCACGCCCTCGGCCAGTCCGTGCCCGAGCCGCGTGCGGGAGAGGCGGGCGGCGAGGCCGTCGACGACCTCGTCGAGCCGCGAGGAGTGCGCGTAGAGCCGCTTGGCCGCCATGCACACCTGCCCGGTCGTGTCGAAGATGCCGGAGAACATCGCGTCGAACGCCGCGTCGTCGAGCGCGGCGTCGGCGAGCACGAGCGACGGGTCGTTGCCGCCGAGCTCGAGCGCCACGCGGGTCAGCGCCGGTGCGGCCATCGCCATGATCCGCGCGCCGCCGCCGGGGGAGCCGGTGAAGCAGACCTTCTTGACCCGCTCGTCGGTGACCAGCGTCGGGCCGATCTCGCCGTCGTTGCCGGTGACGACGTTGAGGACGCCGGGCGGCAGCGCCTGCGCCACGAGCCGGACCGTCCGCACGGTGGCGAGCGGCGCGCTCGGCGGCGGCTTCACCACGACGGTGTTGCCCGCGACCAGTGCCTGCGGCAGCGAGGCGGCCAGGATCGCGAGCGGCCAGTTGAACGGCACGATGATGGTGACGACGCCGAGCGGGAGGTACCCCACCGAGGTGTTGTACGGCGGGGCCGGCAGCTCGACCCTCTCGCCGACCCGGTCGGCGAGCCCCGCGGCGAGCTCGAAGCGGTGCACGAACACGAGCGTGTCGATCACCGACTCCATCATGATCTTGCCGTTCTCCCGGGTGAGGACGGCGGCGGTGTCGTTGCGGTCGGCCTCGAGCGGCGCGAGCGCCTCCGTGATCAGCCGGGCCCGCTCGGTGGGCGCCAGCGCGCTCCACGCGGGGAAGGCCCGGTGGGCCGCGGCGACGGCCTCCTCGGCCTGCTTGGCGCTGGCCGCGGCGGCGTACCCCACGGTCGCGCGGGGATCGGCCGGGTCGACGACGTGCAGGGCGTCGTCGCTGCTCACCTCCCGGCCGTCGATGAAGAGGTCGGTCCTGATCTCGGGCAGTGCGGCGAGGTCCACGGTCATCTCCTAGCGGGGCTGTGTCCGCCCGAGCGGGGGTCGGTGCTCCTCACGGTAGGCACGCGCGCGGCTCGGGGCCACGGTCACGGGCTGCACCTGCCGCCAGGTGGAAGCGCGGCCGACATCGGAGGTGGTCGCTCGGTTGCATGGGGGCACAGGCAGGTGCCCGGACCGTACGGCGGGGCGCCGATCTCGGACCCTGAGGAGCTGACCTGTGACCACGTCCTCGGCACAGCCACGGACCCGACCCTCGACCCCCACGCTGGTGGCGGCGAGCTCCATCGGAACCGCGATCGAGTGGTACGACTACTACATCTTCGGCACTGCCGCCGCGCTCGTCTTCGGCACGGTGTTCTTCCCCCACTTCTCGTCGGTCGCCGGCACGCTCGCCTCCTTCGCGACGTACGCCGTCGGCTTCGCCGCCCGGCCGCTCGGGGCCGCGGTGATCGGCCACTTCGGCGACCGGATCGGGCGCAAGTCGATGCTGGTCATCACGTTGGTCGTGACGGGCGGGTCGACCACCCTGATCGGCCTCGTGCCGACGTACGCCGCCATCGGGATCGCCGCGCCCCTCCTGCTGGTGGTCCTGCGCCTGGTCCAGGGCTTCGCCGTCGGTGGCGAGTGGGGCGGTGCCGTCCTCATCTCCAGCGAGCACGCCGGCCCGCGCCGGCGGGCGGTCTACGGCAGCTTCGCCCAGATGGGGCTGCCGGTCGGCGTCTTCCTCTCGAACCTCGCCTTCCTGCTGGTCGCGCGTATGGACGACGACCGGTTCCAGTCGTGGGGCTGGCGGATCCCGTTCCTGCTCAGCGCCGTCCTGGTGGTCGTCGGGGTCCTGGTCCGTCGCAAGGTCGAGGACGCGGTCGAGTTCGAGGAGCTCAAGCAGACCGACCGGGTCAGCCGGATGCCTTTCCTCGACCTGCTCCGGCGGCAGCCGCGCAACCTGATCTTCGGCGGGCTCGCCGCGATCGCGCCGCCGCTGGTCGGCTACACCGTCATCGTCTACATGCTCACCTACGGGACGACCGTCGTCGGCTACGACCGCACCACCCTGCTCACCCTGATCCTGGTGTCGACCGGGGTCTGGATCCTCACCATCCTCGGTTGCGCGCTGCTCGCCGACCGCTACGACTCCAAGGCGGTGTACGTCGCCGGCGTCGTCACCACGATCGTCTGGCCGCTGCCGATGTGGGCGCTGGTCAACACCGGCAGCGTCGCCGCCGCCTGCCTGGCGTTCATGGTCGCCGCGGTGGTCCAGGGGATCATGGCCGGCGCCCAGGGCGGGCTGTTCACCGAGATCTTCGACACCGAGGTGCGCTACAGCGCGATCTCGGTCGCCTACCAGTTCGGCGGGATGATCGGCGGTGCCGTCACGCCCCTGCTGGCCACCGCGCTGTACGACGCCTACGGCTCCTCCACGCCCATCGCGATCTACATGATCATCGGCGGGCTGGTCAGCCTCGTCGGCGTACTCGGCCTCCGGCGGCTGCCCTCAGCCGCGACGTCGGACGTGCCGGCGCAGCGGGGCGAGGCCGGGGTGACGCGCAGCTACACCGGGTAGCGGCCCGGCGTGCTCACCTGCTCAGCTGCCGACGGCCCGCTGTCGCGGCGCGGCGCCGGGCGGGACCATCGCCGACGGCGCGCCGAGGGCGCGGGAGATGGCGCGGGCGGTGGCGGAGAGCGCGGGCAGGATCGCGTGCGGCGAGCAGCTGCCCTTCTGGATGGTGACGCCGAGCGCGGCGACCACCCGGTCGCGCTGGCCCCGCAGCGGTACGGCGAGGGCGAGCGCGTCCATGGTCAGCTGCTCCTCGGCGATGGCGACGCCCGTACGGCGTACCTGCGCCAGTGCCCGGCGCAGGTCCTCGGGGTCGCTGAGGGTGTTCGGGGTGAAGCGGCGCAGCTTGGTCGCGAGCACCTCGTCGCGGAACTCCGCGGACGCGAACGCGAGCAGCACCTGCCCGGTCCCGGTGGCGTGCATCGGCCAGCGGCCGCCGAGCCGGCTGAGGACGCGTACGCCGTCGCGGGCGTGCAGCGACTCGACGTACACCACGTCGTGGCCGTCGCGCACCGCCAGATGCACGTTGGCGTGGGTCGCGTGCTGGAGGTCGCCGAGGTAGGGAAGGGCGACGTCGCGGAGGTGGAGTCCCTGCGGCGCGAGGCCGCCGAGCTCGAGGATGCGCAGCCCGATCGAGTAGCGCCCGTCCCGGGCGCGGTCGAGCGCACCCCACTCCCGCAGCTCCCCGACAAGCCGGTGGGTGGTGCTCAGGCTCAGGCCCGAGCGGCGGCTGATCTCGCTCAAGGTGAGCAGGATGTGGTCGGGGTCGAACGCCTCGAGCACGGACAGCATGCGCTGGGCCGCCGTCTGGCGCTCGGAGCGGGGCGGTCGGATGGGGCTGACGGTCATCGTTGACCTCCGCGTCTGTGATGGCTGTCACATCTTGGTCGTCGAAGCGCGGCGATGACACGGCTCTTCCATCACGCGGAAAGGTCCGTGGGTCGCGGGATGGGCCGGTCTCGTTTGCTTCCGCCACGCGGCAATCGACCTGCGACGCTGGCGGAGCACTGCCTACGTTCGCTGTCGGGGCCTCCGACATCGGCCCCGCCGACACCCGCGTCGCACCACCTACGGCGTACCACCCACGTCGTACCACCCACGTCGTACACCGAGGAGGCCCCGGTGACCGCCGACCACGTGGCGCTCTTCCGCGCCTTCCTCGATCCCTCCGGCCGGACCAGCTGGCCTAGCGGCGAGGCGGCCCGCGCCGATCGTGTCCAGAGCCTCGCCGGCGCGCGCGTCGGGCTGCTGTGGAACACCAAGCAGAACGCCGAGCTCCTGCTGGTCGAGCTCGGCCGGCTGCTCGCCGAGCAGCACGACGCGCTCGTGACCGCGCGGCAGATGCCGTTCGCCCACGCGGTGCCGCTCGACGGGCCCGACCTCGCCACCCTGGTCGACAGCTGCGACGTCGCGCTGGTCGGCGTCGGCGACTGCGGCTCGTGCGCGGCCGCGGCGATCGCCGACGGCATCACGATCGAGCGGCACGGCATCCCAGCCGCGGTCATCTGCAGCGACGCCTTCGACGTCACCGCCCGGGCGACCGCCGAGGTGCAGGGCGACCCGGACTACCCGTTCCTGACGACGCCGCACCCGATCGCCGTCCTCTCGCCCACGCAGGTCACCCAGCGGGCCGCGCAGCTGCTGCCGGTCGTCGTCTCCCGCCTCACCCGGGAGGTGGCATGAGCACGCCGCGGCAGTTAGGAATCGTCCACGCCGCCGTCGAGTACGCCTACGAGCAGGACTGGTCCGACGGGCTCCCCGTCGTACCCGCCACCCGCGAGCTGACCGACGTCTTCCTCGCGACGACCTCGCGCGATCCGGACGAGGTCATCGGCCGGCTGGAGCCGCTGCGCCGCGAGGTCACCGTCGAGACCGCGGCGATCAACGCGGTGATGGCGGGATGCCGACCGGAGTACTTCCCCGTCGTCCTCGCCGCCTGGGACGCGATCACCCTGGACCCGAGTACGGCGGTCGGCGCGTGGCAGAGCACCAGCGGGCCGGCGCCGCTCATCGTGGTCAACGGCCCGGTGCGGGAGCGGCTCGGCTTCAACACCGGCGGGGGTGCCCTCGGCCCCGGCTTCCGCGCCAACGCGACCGTCGCCCGCGCGATCGGGCTGCTGGTGAGGAACGGCCTCGGCGTACGACCCCACGTCTTCGAGCAGGCCACCCAGGGCATCCCCGGCCGGTGGGCGATGTGCGTCGCCGAGAACGAGGATGAGTCGCCCTGGGAGCCGTTCTCGGTCGACGGCGGGCTCGCGCCCGGCACCGACGCGGTCTCCGCGATGCTGCTGCGCGACGCCGAGTTCGTCGACAACCGCCACACCGCCGACCCGCGGAAGCTGCTCACCGACTTCGCGGACACGCTCGCCCGGACCGGGTCGCTGGTCTTCGAGCACGCCGCCGCTGGGCTGGTGCTGTGCCCTGAGCACGCGCAGCTGCTCGCTCGTGCCGGGATGACGAAGCAGGACGTTCGCACCTGGCTCGTCGAGCACGCCACCCGAACCCAGGACGACCTGCGGGCGGCCGGCAAGAACGCCGTCGGCCCGAGCGGCGCACGGCTCGACGCCCCGTCGTCCTCCGAGTCACCGGCGGGCGCCGGTCGTCGTACGCCGGACGTCGCGGTCTTCGCCAGCGACACCGCCCGACACCTGCCGATCCTCGTCGCCGGCGCCCGCAACGCGGGCATCTCGACCGTGGTCAGGCTCTTCACGAGCTGGCCGCAGATCTCCGCGCGGGTCGAGACCTCACTCCACGCACCCGCGCTCGTCCCTGACGACGAGCCCACCGACCAGCTCCAGGAGGACCTATGAGCATCGACCAGGACCAGCTCGAGGAGTTCCGCCGCACGATGGCGGCCGACGACTACCACCTCGACGTGTCGGTGGACGACGGGTCGGCGGCCGTCAGCATCAAGGCCGGGCCGGACGCGTGCGAGGAGTGCCTCGTACCCAAGTCGATGATGGCCGCCATGCTCTCGCCGGTCCTCGGCGTGGAGGCGGAGCAGATCACGCTCACCTACCCGACCGAGTTCCCCGGCGACCACGCCTGAGTCACGAGCCCTGAGCACGAGCCCTGAGTCACGAGCCCTGAGTCACGAGCAAGGAGCACGACCCGTGGAGATCACCCTGGAGGGCAAGGTCGCCCTCGTCACCGGCTGCGGCCCCAACATCGGCAGCGGCGTCGCGCTGGCCCTCTCCCGCTACGGCGCGAAGGTGGCCTGCAACGACGTCGACCAGGGGGTCATCGACGCCTGCATCAAGCGCATCGAGCGCAACGACGGCGAGGCCATGGCCGCGCCCGGCGACGTCACCGACGAGGAGGCGGTGAAGGGGTACGTCGACGCCGTCCTCGAGCGCTGGGGCCGGATCGACATCCTGGTCAACAACGCCGCGATCCTCGGTGGCCGCGGCGTCCTGGACGAGACCGCCGAGGCGTTCGAGCGGGCGGTCCGCGTCTCCTCGCTCGGGTACTTCCTCAACACCAAGCACGTCGGCCGGGCGATGGCCGAGCGCGGCATCCGCGGCTCGATCGTGTGCATGTCCTCCTCCAACGGCTGGAACGGCTCGGCCGGCGTCATCGCGTACGCCTTCCACAAGGGCGGCGTCAACAACTTCGTGCGCGCCGCCGCGATGGACCTCGCGCCGTACGGCATCCGGGTCAACTCCTTCACGCCCACCGCTCCCACACCGGACAACCCCGAGCTGCTCGCGCAGGGCGCTCAGAGCGTGCTCAACGGGCCGCCCCCGAAGGGCGCGGTCCGCCACGGCCTGGGCAGCGAGGGCGGCGACGAGCCCTGGCGGCGGCCGGCCCGCTGGACCGGCGAGCGCCCGCCGATGGTGCCGATGGGCACGACGGGGACCCCCACCGACATCGGCCACGCCGTCGCCTGGCTCAGCTCCGACTTCGCCCGCCTCGTCACCGGCGTGGACCTGGTCGTCGACGGTGGCGCCCGGGCCAAGAACTTCGCGTACTTCCCCGCCCCCGCCGACCAGCTCGCCGGGCCGCTGCCGCTCATCAACCTCGACGACACGCCGCTGCCCGTCTCCTGAGTCGGGGGCGGTGGGGCGGCTCGGGATCCGCGGCCGGTTGCGCCGCGCCTCAGGATTCCCCGGCCGGCAGGGGAAACCCGACCTTGTGGGCTGAAATGACACCCCACAACATCGGATTTCCCCGGTCAACCGGGGATTCCTGCGCCCCGCCGGGTCAGCGGGGGATCCGTCAGCCGGGGATCCCCGCACCCGGCGCGGTTGGCGACGGCAGCCGGTTCTCCGGCGCGTAGACGGGCGAGGAGAGCAGGAACGGGATGGCGGCGGCCCGGGTGTCGTTGACCGGCTCGTCGGGGAATGCCGCCTCGATGGTCGCGTGCCGGTCGCGCAGACCGGGCAGGAACTCCGGGTGGGTGAGGATGAACAGGTCGCCGCGGCGTACGCCGGCCAGCACCCGCTCGCCGGCCTCCTCGGCGCTCATGTAGGGCTGCTTCCTGGCCATCTCCAGGAACTCCGCCGGAGGAGGGGTGTAGCCGGACTCGCCGTACGCCGCCGGGCGGTTGGCGACGCCGGCGGCGATGTTGGAGTGGACCGGCCCGGGGCAGTACGCCGAGACGCCGATCCCCTCGGGGGCCAGCTCGATGTGGAGCGCCTCGGAGAGGGCGATGACCGCCGCCTTCGTCATCGAGTAGAGGCCGGCGACGACGGGCATCAGGCCGCCCATCGAGGAGGTGTTGACGATGTGGCCGCCCTCGCCGTGGGCCCGGAGCTTCGGCAGGAACGCCATGATCCCGTTGCCGACGCCGTGGATGTTCACGTCGACGACCCAGCGCCAGTCGTCCGGCGTCGCCAGCGCGGTCGGTCCGGTGAGCCCGATGCCGGCGTTGTTGACCAGCACGTGCACCTTCCCGAACGCCGAGGCCACGTCGTCCGCGAGCGCCGTCATGGCGTCGAGGTCGGTGACGTCGACCTTCCGGGTGTGGACGTCGAGGCCGTGCTCGGCGAAGACCCGGACGGTCTCCTCGAGATGGTCGTCGCGGCGCCCGGTGACGACGACGCTCATCTCCGCCCGCGCGAAGGCGAGCGCGATGCCGCGCCCGATCCCGCTGGAGCCGCCGGTGACGACCGCGACCTTGCCGGCAACGTCCTGCATCAGTGCTCCTTCTTGAGGCCGAACAGCGTCAGCGCGTTGTCCTTGAGGATCAGCGGCCGGACCTCCGGCTTGATCGAGAGGTTCTCGAAGTCGGCGAGCCACCGGTCGGGGGTGATGACGGGGAAGTCCGAGCCGAAGAGCACCTTGTGGCGCAGCAGGCTGTTGGCGTACTGCACCAGCTGCGGCGGGAAGTACTTCGGCGACCAGCCCGACAGGTCGATGTAGACCCGCGGCTTGTGCGTGGCCACCGACAGTGCGACGTCCTGCCAGGGGAAGGACGGGTGGGCCAGGATGATGTCCATCCCGGGGAAGTCCACGGCCACGTCGTCGACGTGGAGCGGGTCGGTGTACTTCAGCCGGATCCCGCCGCCGCCCGGCTGGCCGGCTCCGACGCCGGTCTGACCGGAGTGGAAGAGCGCGATCAGGCCGTGCTCCTCGATCACCTCGTACAGCGGGTAGGCCAGCCGGTCGTTCGGGAAGAAGCCCTGCGCGCTCGGGTGGAACTTGAACCCGCGGACGCCGTACTCCTCGACCAGTCGCCGCGCCTCGCGTACGCCGGCGGCCCCGCGGTGGGGGTCGATGCTCGCGAACGGGATCAGCACGTCGGCGTGCTCGGCGCACTGCTCGGCGATCTCCTCGTTGGAGGGCAGCGGGTCCTCGCCGCTCATCGAGTAGCTGTCGACGGTGAAGACGACGGCGGCCATCCGCCGCTCCCGGTAGTACGCCGCCAGCTCGGGGACGGTGTGGTTCGGCATCGACCCGATGCCGAAGTACTCGCCCATCTCCTCGTTGCCGGCGCCCGTGGCGGCCACGTCGTCGCGGACCGACCGGTGGGCGTGGGTGTGGACGTCGAACGCGGTGATCGCGTCGGGGTCGACCGCGGTCTCGTAGCGCGCGCTCATGCCAGGTCCTCGATGTACGCCGCCTCGGTGGACTCCCGGACCAGATCAGGGGTCACGCCCGGCGCGCACTCCTTCAGCACCAGCCGCCCGTCCTCGAAGTGGAAGACGGCGAGGTCGGTGTAGACCCGGGTGACGCAGCGCCGCCCGGTGAGCGGCATCGTGCACTCCTTGACCACCTTGGAGCGGCCCTTCCGGTCGACGTGCTCCATGCAGACCCAGACCTGCGGCGTACCGGCGACGAGGTCCATCGCGCCGCCGACCGCGGGGTTGCGGCCGGGGACGTACCAGTTCGCCAGGTCGGCGTTCTCCGCCACCTGCAGCGCGCCGAGGACCGTCACGTCGAGGTGTCCGCCGCGGATGATCGCGAACGACTGCGCGGAGTCCACGATCGCCGCGCCGCTGACGAGGCTGACGGGCTGCTTCCCGGCGTCGGTCAGGTCCGGGTCCTCCTTGCCCGGGCCGGGGTGCGGCCCCAGTCCGAGGATGCCGTTCTCGGCGTGGAGGAAGATCTCCTTGTCCGCCGGCAGGTAGTTGGGCACGGCGAGGGGGATGCCCACCCCGAGGTTGACGAAGAAGCCGTCCTCGAGGTCCGCGGCGAGCCGCTCCGCGACCTGGTCCCGCGTCCACCCGGTACGGGTGGCGGTGGTGGTCGTCTCGGTCATGAGGCACTCCCGGCAAGGCTCGGTCGCGGGATCGTCACCGACGGCTTCGTCATCACGACGTCGTCGACGAAGACCCCGGGCAGGTGGATGTCGTCGGGGCCGAGGTCGTCGACCGGAACGATCCGCTCGACCTCGGCGAAGGTGTGCCGGCCGCACATGCCGGCCAACGGGTTGAAGTTGCGGGCGGAGAGGTGGAACCGGAGGTTGCCGATCCGGTCGGCCTGCTGCGCCTTGACGAACGCGAAGTCGGCGCGGATGCCGTACTCCAGGACGTGGGGTGCGCCGTCGAACTCGCGGGTCTCCTTCTGCGGGACGTACGACGTGGGCACGCGGTCGTCGCTGCCGTCGTACGCCAGCGGGAAGTCTCCGTCGGAGAGCATCGTCCCCGCCCCGGACGGCGTGTAGAACGCCGCGATCCCGGCACCGCCGGCGCGCATCCGCTCCGCGAGCGTGCCCTGCGGGATCAGCTCGAGCTCGACCCTGCCCTTGAAGTACTCGTCGTAGAACTCCGGCAGCACCGGGAACGACCCGGTGAAGCGGCGCAGCCTGCCCTCGTGGAGGAGGCGGCCGATGCCGGAGAAGTCGTCGCCGACGTTGTTGACGTAGACGTGGAGGTCGCGGCGGTCCAGGTCGCAGAGCCCGTCGATCAGCGCGTCGGGGCGGCCGGAGCTGCCGAATCCGCCGATGGCGATCGTGGCGCCGTCGGGGATCACGTCCAGCGCTGCCAGCAGGTCGTCACGGAGCTTGTCGATCACGCCCACCTTCCTATCCGCGACCGTCAAGGTGGTGAATCGGCTCTTCCGTGGCGCAGAAGCCGAACGGACACGGGGTCCGCCCACCGTCCGGGTTCTTTACCACCCCTTCCGCGCTGCGAAAGGGGAGTGGTGTGGCACAGGTCACGGGCGTGAGGTTGGAACCGGCTGCGGAGCCGTCCTCCGGATGCCCTGCGGCGGACCGGGCCGCCCGACAGCGGGCCGTCCCCTCCGCCGCCGCCCCACACCTGCCACCTCACTGCAGATCAGACACGATCAGAAGGGGGTCCACATGACCGTGACCACCCGCGCCGCCGTGTGCCGTACGCCGGGCGAGCCCTGGGAGATCACCGAGCTCGAGCTCGACGAGCCCCGGGCCAACGAGGTCCGGATCAAGTACTACGCGTCCGGCCTGTGCCACTCCGACGACCACATCCAGAAGGGCGACGCCCCGATGCGGCTGCCGGTGGTCGGCGGCCACGAGGGCGCCGGCGTCGTCGAGGCCGTCGGCGAGGGGGTGACGCGGGTCAAGGTCGGGGACCACGTGGTCTGCTCGTTCATCCCGGCGTGCGGGCACTGCCGCTACTGCTCCACGGGCCACCAGAACCTCTGCGACGAGGGCAAGAACGCCGGCATCGGCGAGATGCTCACCGGCGGCGGGGGCTTCCGCTTCCACCAGGGCGGCGAGGACTTCGGCGGGCTGTGCGTGCTCGGCACCTTCAGCCAGTACGGCGTCGTCATGGAGAACTCCTGCATCCCGATCCCCGACGACATCCCCTTCGAGGTGGCCTCGCTCGTCGGCTGCGGCGTCCCGACCGGGTGGGGCTCGGCGGTGCACGCCGCCGGCGTACGCGCAGGTCAGACGGTCGTCATCTTCGGCGCCGGCGGAGTCGGCAGCAACGCCGTCCAGGGAGCGGCGTACGCCGGCGCGCAGCGCGTCATCGTCGTCGACCCCGTCGAGTTCAAGCGCGAGATGGCGATGACCTTCGGCGCCACCCACACCTTCGCCTCGGCGAAGGAGGCCAAGGACTTCGTGGTCGAGTCGACCTGGGGCGAGCTGGCCGACCACGCGATCATCACCGTCGGCGTCCTCCACGACGAGGTGATCCACGACGCGATCGACATGGTCGGCAAGACCGGCCAGGTCACGATCACCGCGGTCGGCAACGGCTGGATCGAGGAGAACCCCGGGATGCTGATCGGCTTCCAGCGCCGGATCCAGGGCGCGATCTTCGGCGGGTGCAACCCGCTGTACGACGTCCCGCGGCTGCTCAGCCTCTACCGCACCGGTCACCTCAAGCTCGACGAGCTCATCACGAGGAAGTACCGCCTCGACGAGGTCAACCAGGGGTACGCCGACATGCTCGACGGCAAGAACATCCGCGGCGTCATCGTCCACGAGCACTGACCAGGAACCGAGGTAGAGACAGCGAATGACCGCCACCACCGAGCGCCCCGAGACGACGCTCGACCCCGACCTGCTCGTCGACGGCAGCATGCTGATCGGCGGGGAGTGGGTCCCCTCGTCCGGCGGCGAGACGATCGACGTCGTCAACCCGGCCACCGTGCAGGTGCTCGCCCGGGTCCCGCGCGGCAACGCCGCCGACGTCGACGCGGCCGTCCGCGCCGCCGAGCAGGCCTTCCCGGCCTGGCGCGACCTCGACGCCACCTCCCGCGGCCGGCTCCTCTTCCGCTGGGCCGACCTCATCGAGCAGCACGGCACCGCGCTCGACCAGCTCGAGTCCCAGGAGGTCGGCCGGCCCAGCTGGGGCCCGCCGCCGATGGCCGGCCAGCTCCGGTTCATCGCCGGCCAGGCCGACAAGGTGCAGGGGCTCTCCCTGCCGACGTACTCGCCCGACCAGCTCGGCCTCACCCTCCGCGAGCCGTACGGCGTCGTCGGCGCGATCATCCCGTGGAACGCCCCCGGCCCGATGTTCGCGACCGAGGTCGGCGCGGCGATCGCCGCGGGCAACACCATCGTCATCAAGCCCGCCGAGGACGCCCCGCTCACGCCGCTGGCGCTGGCCAAGCTGGCCCTCGAGGCCGGCATCCCGCCGGGGGTCGTCAACGTCGTCACCGGGTACGGCGGCGAGGCCGGGGCCGCGATCCCGGCCCACCCCTCCATCCGGCGGATGGGCTTCACCGGCTCCCCGCAGACCGGGTCGCTGATCATGAAGGCCTGCGCGGACAACCTGGTCCCGCTCCACCTCGAGCTGGGCGGCAAGTCGCCGCAGGTCGTCTTCCCCGACGCCGACCTCGACGCCGCGGTGCCTGCGATGGTCATGGGCATCACCCTCAACACCGGCCAGATCTGCGCCGCCGGCTCCCGCGTCGTCTGCCTGCGCAGCGTCCACGACGAGCTCGTCGACCGCCTGGCCGCCCAGATGCAGCGCGTCCGCGTGGGTGCCTGGCACGAGCCGGTCAACATGGGCCCGCTCATCAGCGAGCGGCAGCACCAGCGGGTGCTCGGCTACATCGACCTCGGCCGCGAGGCAGGCGCCGAGGTCGTCACCGGAGGCGGCGTCCCTGCGGGCTATGACACCGGCTACTTCGTGGAGCCGACCCTCTTCGACAACGTCGCTCCGGACATGCGGATCGCGCAGGAGGAGATCTTCGGCCCGGTGCTCTCGGTCATCGCGGTCGACGACGAGGCCGAGGCGATCGAGGTCGCCAACGGGACCGAGTACGGCCTCGTGGCCTCGGTCTGGACGAACGACGTCGGCACCGCCGTACGCATGAGCAGGCGGCTGCAGGCCGGCCAGGTCGCCGTCAACAGCCCGCTCGGCGCGGGCGTCATCGGCGGGCCGTTCGGCGGCTACAAGCACTCCGGCTTCGGCCGCACCATGGGCGCCGACTCGGTGCTCGAGTGGACCCAGGTCAAGACCGTGTCGATGCGTGCCGCCGTACCCCCCGTCCCGCGCACGCGCACCCCCGAGGACGACTGAGGAGCAAGGAGAGTCATGAGCACCATCACCACGCACGCCGCCATCGCCCGGGGACCCCACATCGGGTGGGAGCTGACCGACCTGCAGCTCGACGACCCGAAGGAGCACGAGGTCCGGATCAAGTTCGCCGCGTCCGGGCTGTGCCACTCCGACAACCACATCACCAAGGGCGACGCCCCGGTGCGCTTCCCGATGGTCGGCGGCCACGAGGGTGCAGGTGTCGTCGAGTCGGTCGGCCCCTACGTCCAGCGGGTGCAGCCGGGCGACCGGGTCATCTGCTCCTACATCCCCGCCTGCGGTGCGTGCCGGCCGTGCTCGACCGGCCACCAGAACATGTGCGTCAAGGGCCTCAACGCCGGCAGCGGGATGTTCCTCGACGGCAGCTTCCGCTTCCACAAGGACGGCGAGGACCTCGGCGGCTTCTGCTCGCTCGGCACCTTCAGCCAGTACGCCGTCGTGTCCGAGTGGGCCGTCGTACCCATCGCCGACGACATCCCCTGGGAGGTCGCGAGCCTCGTCGGCTGCGGCGTCCCGACGGGGTGGGGCTCAGCGGTGTACGCCGCCGGCGTGAAGCCGGGCGACACCGTGGTCGTCTTCGGGGCCGGCGGCGTCGGCAGCAACGCCGTCCAGGGCGCGCGGTACGCCGGCGCGAAGAACGTCGTGGTGGTCGACCCGGTCGAGTTCAAGCGCGACCACGCCAAGGTCTTCGGCGCCACCCACGCCTTCGCGACCGCCGACGAGGCCCGCGAGTTCGTCGTCGCCGAGACCTGGGGGCAGCTGGCCGACCACTGCATCATGACGCCCGACGCGGTGACCGAGGAGATGGTCCAGGCGGCGGTCCTGATGACCGGCAAGGGCGGGAAGACCACCATCACGGCGGTCGGCCACCTCCAGGAGAAGGCGGTCCACGTCCACGCCGGGTTCCTGATCAGCTACCAGCGGCAGATCCGGGGCGCCCTCTTCGGCGACTGCAACCCGCTCTACGACATCCCGAAGCTGCTGGGCCTCTACCGCTCCGGCGACCTCAAGCTCGACGAGCTCATCACCCGGAAGTACACCCTCGACCAGGTCAACGAGGCCTACGACGACCTCAACGCCGGCAGGAACATCCGCGGCGTGATCGTCCACGAGAACTGACCCTCACGAGCATCCTCACGGGAGGAGCACCACCGATGCCGAACGCGATTCTCGACCCGACCGGACGGGTCAAGGAGGAGACGGGCAAGCCGTCCCTCGAGGGGCTGGCGCCCCGTCGTACGGATCTCAAGGGCGCCCGCATCGGGCTGCTCGACAACACCAAGCACAACGCCCTGCTGTTCCTGCAGGAGGTCGGCCGGCTGCTCGTCGACGAGGAGGGCGCCGCCGAGGTCAGCATCGTCGAGACGAAGCGGAGCTTCTCGGTGCCGGTCGACGAGGAGATCGTCAACCGCTACAAGGGGAGCTGCGACGTCGTCGTCACCGGCGTCGGCGACTGCGGCTCCTGCAGCGCGGCGGCGGTGGCCGACGGCATCAACTTCGAGCGCGCCGGCCTGCCGGCCGCGGTCGTCCTCACCGACGCGTTCCTCGTGACCGGCCGGACGATGGCCACCATGCAGGGCGCGCCCGACTACGAGTGGGTCGTCACCCAGCACCCGATGGCGATCCTCGAGGAGGACCAGGTCAAGGCGCGCGCCAAGCAGCTGCTGCCCGAGATCGTCGCCATGCTGACCGGCTCGACGGGAGGCGGTCGGTGACGACGGCACCCCAGGAGTCGGCCCGGGAGTCCGCCCAGGAGTCGGCCCTCGACCCCGACGCCGCGCAGGCGGCGATCGAGCACTGCTACGAGCAGGGCTGGTCCGACGGCCTCCCGCTGGTCCCGGCCACCCGGCCGCTGGTGGACCGCTTCCTCGCGACCGTCGAGCGGGCGCCCGACGAGATCATCGGCCACCTGCCGCAGCTCGACCGCAGCGTCACCGTCGAGCTGGCGGCGATCAACGCCGCGATGGCGGGCTGCCTGCCGGCGTACTTCCCGGTCGTGCTCGCCGCCTGGGAGGCGCTCTCCCGGGAGCGGGTGACCGGCGGCGGCGGCTGGCAGTCGACCAGCGGGCCGTCCCCGCTGATCGTGGTCAACGGCCCGATCCGCAAGGAGCTCGGCTTCAACTGCGCCGGCGGCGTGTTCGGTCCCGGCTTCCGCCCCAACATGACGGTCGCGCGGGCGATCGGGCTGATCGTGCGCAACGCGTACGGCATCCACCCGCACGAGCTCGAGCAGGCCACCCAGGGCCTCCCGGGCCGCTGGCAGATCTGCCTCGGCGAGAACGAGGAGGAGAGCCCGTGGACGCCGCTGGCGGAGGAGAACGGCGTCACCGGCAACGCGGTCACGACGACGCTGCTGCGCACCTGTGAGTACGTCGACAACCGGCACACCCAGTCCGCCGAGCAGCTGCTCGGCGACTTCGCCGACACGATCGGCCGCTCCGGCTCGTGGATCTTCACCCACGCCGGCGCGGGGGTGGTCTTCTGCCCCGAGCACGCCCAGCTGCTGGCCGGGGCCGGCTACAGCCGCGACGACGTGCGCCAGTGGCTGTGGGAGCACTCCGGGCGTACGACGGCGCAGCTGGCGGCCGCGGGCAAGGACGACGACCGGCGCGTGCGCGGGCCGGGCGGCGTCCGCGCGCCCGAGGAGTTCCAGCGCACGCTGCCGAGCCCGGACCCGAAGAACCTGCTCATCGCCGTCGCGGGCGCCCGCAACGCCGGCATCTCGATGGTGGTGAGGTTCTTCGCCGACTGGTCGGGCACCTCGGTCGCCATCCCCGACCCGAAGGACGCGTGATGGACGAGAGGAACCCGCTCGAGGACCCGCTGGCCGGTCTCGGTGACCAGGAGATGAGGGGCCGCATCGCCCTGGTGACCGGGGCCGGCCAGAACGGTGACCTGCCCGGCGTCGGCTACGCCATCGCCCGGCTGCTCGCCGCGCACGGCGCGAAGGTGGCGGTGCTCGACCGCTCGGCCGAGGCCGCGCAGCG
Organism: Nocardioides asiaticus; assembly: GCF_040049175.1. Lineage (NCBI taxonomy): Bacteria > Bacillati > Actinomycetota > Actinomycetes > Propionibacteriales > Nocardioidaceae > Nocardioides > Nocardioides asiaticus. Next base: position 186,961 of record NZ_JBDZDM010000002.1, read on the forward strand.
CACGGTCGACCGGATCCGGAAGGCCGACGGCGAGGCGTTCGCGGTGGTCGCCGACGCGACCGACGACGCCGAGTGCGAGCGCGCGGTGCAGGCGGTCGTGCAGGAGTACGGCGCCCTCGACACCCTGGTCAACAACGTCGCCTCCGGCGACCGGGCGGGGATCTTCGAGGTCACCCCGGAGCGGTTCGACGAGCTGATCGACCTCAACCTGAAGTCGGCCTGGCTGATGACCCGCAACGCCGTCCCCGTCCTGCCGCGGGGCAGCGCCATCGTCAACATCTCGTCGGCCGGCGTACGCATGCGCGGGCCCGGCATGCCCTACTGCGTCGCGAAGGCGGGCCTGGAGAACCTCACCGAGGGCGCCGCCACCACCCTCGGCCCGCAGGGGATCCGGGTCAACTGCGTCGAGGTCGGCGCCATCTGGGGCTCCTTCGCCGCCGCCAACATGGACGAGAAGTGGCGCGAGCCGCGCCGCGAGGGCACCGCGCTCAAGACCGAGGGCTCCGCCTGGGACATCGCCCATGCCGCTCTCTTCCTGCTGAGCGAGCGGGCCCGGTGGATCTCCGGGCACATCCTCGCCGTCGACGGCGGCCCGCCGCACCGGTTCCCGCCCTCGCCGCCGATCACGTCCGTCCCGAAGAGCACCCCGAGCAGCCCCCCGAGCAGCACAGGAGCATCCGCATGAGCGACCAGGTCCGCGCCGCCGTACAGACCGCGCCCCACACCCTCGAGCTGCGGGAGTTCCCGCGGCCGCGCGTCGGCGCCGACGACGGCCTGATCCGGGTCGAGGCCAACGGCATCTGCGGCAGCGACGTCGAGACCTTCCGCGGCCACCTCGGCATGAACCCCAACCCGTTCATCCCCGGCCACGAGCCGATGGGGATCGTCGAGGAGATCGGCGACGCGGCCGCGGAGCGCTGGGGCGTCCAGCCGGGCGACCGGGTGGCGCTGGAGGTGATCGTGCCGTGCCGGCACTGTGACGACTGCCTGACCGGCCGCTACCAGGCCTGCCGCAACCGGAAGTACGGCCACGGCGTCACCGGCATCGACGTCGAGCCGGTCCTGTGGGGCGGCTTCGCCGAGTACATGTACCTCTCGCCCACCTCCGTCGTGCACAAGATCGACAACAGCCTGCCGGCCGAGGTGGCCGCGATGTTCAACCCGATGGGCGCCGGTGTCCGCTGGGCCGTCCACCTCGGCGAGGTCGGCCTCGGCGACACTCTGGTCGTGCTCGGCGCCGGCCAGCGCGGCCTGATGGCCGTCATCGCGGCCAAGGCAGCCGGCGCCGGCACCGTGATCGTGACCGGGCTCGAGGCCGACGCCCACAAGCTGGCGCTCGCCAAGGAGTTCGGCGCCGACCACACCGTCACGGTCGACGGCGACGACGCCACCGACGTCGTCGACTTCGTCGCGGACCTCACCGGCGGACGCATGGCCGACGTCGCCCTCGAGCTCACCCCGATGGCCGCCGCGCCGGTCACCGACGCCCTGCGCGTCGTCAAGCACGGCGGCCGAGTCGTCCTCGCCGGGCTCAAGGGCCGCCGCGAGGTCCCGCTCGTCACCGACCTGATCATCAACCGCGCGCTGAGCATCAAGGGCGCCTTCGGCGTCGACTACAAGGGCTACGAGGAGGCCATCGCCCTCATCGAGTCGCGCCGCTTCCCGCTCGAGCGGCTGCATACCCACACGTTCGGGCTCGACGACGCCGCGCTCGCCATCGAGACGCTCGGCGGCGAGGCGCCCTCCGACGTACCCCCCGTCCACGTCTCCATCCACCCGCACTTCGCCTGAGGAAGGTCGTACGCCGTGATCGTCGACGCCCACGCCCACCTGCTGCCCAAGGACTACCCCGCCGACGCGCCCGAGTGCTTCCCGTCGATGGAGCCGATCGAGGGCTCCGCCGACCGGCTGCTGGTCTTCGGCCAGATGCGCTTCCCCGCGAAGGAGGTCTTCTTCGAGGCCGAGCGCCGGGTCGAGGCGATGAACGCCTCCGGCGTCGACGTCGAGGTGCTCAGCCCGATGCCGCCGCTGCTGCGCTACGACCTCCCGCTCGCCGACGGGCTCGCGCTCGCGCGCCACGTCAACGAGGTCACCGCCGGCGTCACCCAGCACGACCCGAAGCGGATGCACGGCCTCGGCATGGTCCCGATGCAGGACCCGGACGCCGCGACCGCGGAGCTGAAGGCGGTCAAGGACCTCGGTCTAGCAGGCGTCGAGATCGCCTCCAACATCCTCGGCTCCTCGATCGGCGACGAGAAGTTCCGGGACTTCTTCCTCGAGGCCGAGCGGCTCGGCCTGTCGGTCTTCGTGCACGCGATGCCGTCCCCGAGCGACCGGCTGCCGATGTCGGCGATGGGCACCTACGTCGTCGGCATCGAGGGTGTGTACGCCGCGGCCTCGATGATCCTCGGCGGCACCGCCGCCGCCTGCCCCGACCTGCGCATCTCCTTCTCCCACGCCGCCGGCGGGCTGGCGATGATGCTGCCGCGTGCCAACTACTTCTGGGGCGGCACGTGGAACGAGGAGCCCAAGAACCCCGAGCGTGCCGTCATGCCGGACGACGGACCCTCGCCGCTGGAGTACGCCCGCCGGTTCTACTACGACTCGCTCGTCTTCGACCGGCGAACGCTCCGCTACCTCATCGACCTGTACGGCGCCGACCGCCTTCTCGTCGGCTCCGACTTCCCCGCCATGCCCCGCGAGGACCCCGTCGCCCGCACGCTCCGCTCCATGGACCTCCCCGAGGAGCAGTTCGACGACATCGGCTGGCGCAACGCCTACCGCTGGCTCGGCCTCGACCCCGACGCCTGAGACCGGGTGCCGCTTCCGTGTCGCGGAAGGGCGGGCGACATCGCTCTTCCGACGGCCGGAAGCGGGCGTGCCGAGCACCACGAGCGCCCGCGAAGGTGCTGGAGGCGACCGTGACCGGACGGTCCCCTGAGGCACTCGGGAGCTCGACATGCGCATCATCGACCGACGACGGCGTCGGACCCACGCACTGACCCGCACCTTCGCAGCAGCCGCAGCCGCGGCCCTGGCCCTCGCGCTGGCCGCGTGCGGCGCGTCCTCCAGCGGGGAGGGCACGGGCGACCCGGGCACGCCACAGCGCGGGGGCAGCGTGAAGGTGCTGCTGCCGGTGGCCCACGAGGGCGGATGGGCGGGCGGCCTGGACCCGGCCACGAACCCCACCGGCGGATCCAACCTGCCGCAGATGCAGGCGATCTTCGGCGGGCTGTTCCTGCTGAGGGCCGACGACGACGGCGACAACGCCCGGGTCGTCCCCAACCAGGCGCGCAGCTACCAGCTGAGCGACGGCGGGCGCACCCTCACGATCCGGCTCCGGCCGGGCATCACGTTCAGCGACGGTACGCCGATGGACGCGGCCGCGGTGGCGTGGAACTTCCGCCGCGACATCGGGTCCCCGTGCAGCTGCGCGCCGACGTGGGAGCTGGCGAAGGGCGACCCGATCAGGACCCCCGACGACCTGACCGTCGTCGTACACCTGGCGCGGCCGAACGGCGCGCTGATCAGCAACTTCACCGTCAGCAACGTCAACTGGATCGCCTCTCCCACGGCGCTGAGGAAGCTGGGCACGGCGAGGTTCAAGGTCGCGCCGGTCGGCGCCGGCCCGTTCGTCGTGAAGAGCGACCAGCTCAGCTCCGAGCTCGTGCTCGAGCGCAACGCGCACTACTTCCGGAAGGGGCTGCCGTACCTCGACACGCTGACCTTCACCTCGATCGAGGGCGACCAGCCCGGCTACCAGGTGCTGCAGTCGGGGCAGGCGCAGGGCTACATCGGCATGGCCACCGTGTCGATCCTCGAGCAGGCGAAGGAGAACCCTGACCTGCAGGTCACGCCGGGTCCGCCGACCTCGCCGTACTTCATCCAGCTCAACACCATGGCCGCGCCGTTCGACGACATCAGGGCGCGGAAGGCGATCTACTACGCCACTGACTTCCAGGCGATCGCCGACGGGATCTTCGACGGCGCCTACCCGGTCAGCGAGTCGTTCACGGCGCCGGGCGGGCTCTTCCACCACGCGAAAGTGCCGGGCTATCTGCACTACGACCTCGACAAGGCCAAGCAGCTCGTGCAGGAGCTCGGCGGCCTGACCGTGCACCTCGGGACCAGTGACGACCAGAACAACCGGCAGCTCGCGGTCGCGCTGCAGACGCAGTGGGAGAAGGCGGGGATGAAGGTCGAGGTCAGCGCCTACCAGCTGCAGCCGAAGATCCAGCAGTACACCGCCGGCACCTGGCAGGCGATGGTCGCCACCGCGGGCTCGTGGGACCCGGCCGCGGGGATCGGGGTGATCTTCCGGTTCGCCTCCGACTCCGCCTTCACCGGCGTCAAGGACCCCCGGCTCGACCGGATGCTCGACGAGTCGGTCGCGACCACGGACCCCGACAGGCGGGACGCGATCTACCAGCAGATGGCGGCGTACGTCGCGAAGCAGGCGTACGGCCCGTTCGGCATCGCGTTCTCACCGGCGAACGTCGCGGTGAAGGGCGTGTACGGCCCCGGGCTGACCACGCCGATCCCCGCGATGGCCGTAGACACGGCCGTCGTCTGGGACGAGGTCTGGACCAACCGATGAGGCGGATCCGGTACGGCGGGAGAGCGAGCGCCAGCGAGCGACCATCAAGCCTTCCCTTTCGCCCGACGGAAGCGTCGTGGAAGGCACCTGAGGCACGGACGAGGCTGACCACGTGATCTCGGTCACTCGACCGAGGCCGGGTGAGGCTCGGCCCACCCGGCCACCCCACCATCCCCCGAGCCCTACTCCGGAGCAGGAGCATGACGTGAGAAGAATCGCGAATGTCAACCGGAAGGCGCGGCTTCTCGGCCCGCTGGCCGCGCTGCTCGCCGTCGCCATGGCCGTCGCGGCCTGTGGTTCAAGCGCCTCGAGCAACGACGGGAAGGGCGACGCGGGCGCCCAGGTCGGCCCGGCGCAGTCGGGCGGCAGCCTGACCGTGCTGGAGGACGCCAGCTTCGCCGGTGGCTACGCCTCCGGCCTCGACCCCGCCACCAACACCACCGGTGGCGCCAACCTGCCGCAGATGCAGTCGATCTTCGGCGGTCTGTTCCTGCTGCGTGCCGACGACGACGGCTCCAACGCCAAGATCGTCCCGAACCAGGCCGAGTCGTACGCCTTCAGCGACGGCGGCAAGACGCTCACCATCAAGCTCCGGCCGGGCATCAAGTTCAGCGACGGTACGCCGTTCGACGCCCAGACCGTGGTCTGGAACATGCTGCGCGACACGAGCTCCCCCTGCAGCTGCGCCCCGACGTGGCAGCTGACGAAGAAGGACCCGATCGTCGCCAAGGGCGACCTCACCGTCGTCATCCACATGACCCAGCCGAACGGCGCCCTGATCTCCAACCTGCCGATCAGCAACGTCAACTGGATCGCCTCCAAGACGGCGTTCCAGAAGCTGGGAGCGGCGAAGTTCAAGGTCGCCCCGGTCGGCGCGGGCCCGTTCACCGTCGTCAGCGACCAGCTCAGCTCGGAGCTGGTGCTGAAGAAGAACCCGAACTACTTCAAGAAGGGTCTTCCCTACCTCGACAAGCTGACCTTCAAGTCGATCGGCGGCGACCAGCCGGCGTACCAGGCCCTCGAGGCCGGGCAGGCCGACGCGTACGAGGGCATGAGCACCTCGCCGCTCATCACCCAGGCGATGAAGAACAGCAAGTTCACCGTGACGCTGGGCCCGGCGACCTCGCCGTACGTCATCCAGCTCAACACGATGAAGGCGCCGTTCAACAACATCAAGGCGCGCCAGGCGATCTACTACGCCACCGACTTCGACGCGATCAGCAAGGGCCTGTTCAAGGGCAGCGACCTCCCGGTCAGCGAGTCGTTCACCGCGCCGGGTGGGCTCTTCTACCACGAGAAGGTCCCGGGCTACCTGCACTACGACCTCGACAAGGCCAAGGCGCTCGTCAAGGAGCTCGGCGGGCTCAACGTCCAGCTCGGCACGACGGCGATCTACACCGCCAACCAGGTCATCACCGCGCTGCAGACGCAGTGGGAGAAGGCCGGGATCAAGGTGACGACGAAGCCGATGCAGCTCCCGCAGGTGATCCAGGCCTTCACGGGTGGCAACTGGCAGGCGCTGCTGCAGACCGCAGGCGCGTGGGACCCGGCCGCCGGCGTCGGCGTCGCGTTCCGGTTCGCCTCGACCTCGCCGTTCACCGGGGTCAAGGACCCGAAGCTGGACAACTACTTCCTCCAGGCCGCGGCGACCACCGACAGCGCCCAGCGCGACAAGCTGTACCAGCAGGCCGCGAAGTACATCGCCCAGAAGGCGTACGCCCCGTTCGGCATCGCCTTCACGCCCGCCAACATCGTGGCGAAGGGCGTGCACGGACCCGGCCTCACGACCCCGATCCCAGCACTCGCTGTGAACACGCAGACGATCTGGGACGAGGTGTGGAGAGAGCAGTGAGCGTAGCCTCGGGACTCCTTCCCACCCGGCCGAGGACCGGCTTCGGCCGCCTCGGCCGGGCGGCCGGCTCCCCCCTCGTGCGGCTGATCGTCAAGCGGGTCCTGCTCGCGATCCCGATCCTCCTCGGGGTCAGCGTGCTGACCTTCTGGGTGCTCAGCCTGATCCCCGGGGACCCGGCCCGGGCGATGCTCGGCATGAATGCCACCGACGCCCAGGTCGAGGCGCTGCGGCACGAGTACCACCTCGACGAGTCGGGCCCGCAGCGCTACCTCGACTGGCTCACCGGGGCCCTCCACGGCGACCTCGGCACCTCGATGGTCAGCAGCCAGACGATGTCGAGCATGCTCGCGGACCGGTGGGCGGTGACCTTCGAGCTGGTGGCGCTCGCGTTCATCGTCTCGCTCGCCGCCGCGGTCCCCGTGGCGCTGCTCGCCGCCCGCTGGCCGGGCGGGGTCTTCGACCGGATCAGCATGCTGTGCTCGGTCACCGGGCTGGCGGTCGCCAACTACGTGCTGGCCCTGCTGCTGGTCCTGGTCTTCGCCGTGGAGGTCAACGTGCTGCCGGCGATCGGCTACGTCGGCCTCGGGCAGGGACTCGGACCCAACCTGAAGTCGATGGTGCTGCCGACGCTGGCGATGGCGATCCCGCTGTTCTGCTTCTACACCCGCTTCCTGCGCGGCGACCTCGTCGACCAGATGCAGAGCGAGGACTACGTCGACACCGCCCGCGCGAAGGGGATCGGTCCGTGGCGCGTGCTCTGGATGCACGCCTTCCGGAACTCCTCCTTCGGCATGATCACCATCGTCGGTCTCAACATCGGGACCCTCGTCGGTGGCACCGTCATCATCGAGCAGATCTTCGCGCTCCCGGGCCTCGGGCAGCTGCTGCTGCAGGGGATCAACACCCGCGACACCGTCGTGGTCCAGGACCTGGTGATCATCTTCGCCGCGATCGCGGTCTTCGCGAACCTGCTCGTCGACGTCCTGTACGCCGTACTCGACCCGAGGATCCGCTATGGCAGTCATTGACGCGTCCAGCGCCCAGCTGGAGACCGCCCTCGCCGCGACCACGCGGCCCCGCGGGCGGTGGCGGGTCTGGGTCCGCACCTGGGTGCCGGCCGGGATGGTCGTCTTCATCCTGGCCATCTGCTTCCTCGGCCCGGTCGTGCTGCCGATCGCGAAGCCGACCGGCGGCGACGTGCTCGAGTCCGGCCTCTCGCCGTTCTCCTCGGGCCACCTGCTCGGCACCGACTCCAACGGCAACGACATCCTCTCCCGCCTGCTGTACGGCGGCCGCGCCTCCCTCGAGGTGGGCATCACCGTCAACCTGATCGGACTCGTGATCGGCGGCGGGATCGGCGCGATCTCGGCGTACGTCGGCGGCATCGTCGACACCCTCATCATGCGCGGGCTCGACGTGCTCATCGCGTTCCCGTCGCTGGTGCTGACCCTGGCCGTCGCGCAGAGCCTCGGCCCGAGCAAGCGCAACACGATCTTCGCGCTCGCCTTCTTCAGCATCCCGGCAGTGGCGCGCATCGCGCGGTCCTCGACGTTGCGACTGCGGGAGATGCCGTTCATGCAGGCGGCGCAGCTGTGCGGGAGTCCCTGGTGGCGGATCCTGCTGCGGCACATCACGCCCAACATCGGGCCGCAGCTGATCAGCTTCGCCGCGCTCGGGATGGGCATCGTGATCGTCACCGAGGGGGCGCTCAGCTTCCTCGGCCTCGGCATCCCGCCGCCGGCGCCGAGCTGGGGGAACATGATCTTCGACGGCCAGCAGAGCATGTCGGCGACCCCGATGGAGGTCGTCTGGCCGAGCGTCGCGCTGCTCATCACGGTCCTGTCCTTCAACCAGCTCGGTGAGTCCCTGCGAGCCCGATGGAGCGGCCGATGAACGTCCACGAGACCCTCGACGGCGCCACCCTCGACCGGCCCGACCGGTCCGCGGTCGGCATGCCGGGCGACCGGCCCCGGGCCCGGCGTACGAACGGCGGGAGCAGCGCGGAGGAGCCGATCCTCACCGTCTCGGACCTGCGGGTGACCTTCTCGCGGGCCGGCCGGACGGTGTACGCCGTCAACGGGCTCTCCTATGAGGTCAGGCCGGGCAGCATGCTGGCGATCATCGGCGAGTCCGGCTCCGGCAAGAGCGTGAGCACCCGGGCGCTGATGGGGCTGCTGCCGCCCAGCGCCACGGTCACCGGCTCGGCCCGGCTCGGCCGGCCGGGCGACGACATAGAGCTGGTCGGCCGCAGCGAGAAGGAGATGCGCAAGCTGCGCGGCTGCGACGTCGCGATGGTCTTCCAGGACCCGACCCGCTCGCTCAACCCGACGATGAAGATCGGGGCGCAGATCGTCGAGGCCATCAAGGCCCACCGCGACCTCGACAAGAGGGCGGCGCGCGAGCGGGCCGTCGAGCTGCTGAAGCTGGTCCGGCTGCCCGCGGCGGAGCGGCGCTTCCACGAGTACCCCCACCAGCTCTCGGGCGGCATGCGGCAGCGGGTGATGATCGCGATCGCGCTCGCCGGCGACCCGAGGCTCCTGATCGCCGACGAGGCGACCACGGCACTCGACGTGACGACGCAGGCGCAGATCATGGAGCTCCTCGTCGACCTGCAGAAGCGGCTCGGGATGGCGGTCATCATGATCAGCCACGACCTCGGCCTGGCGGCGAGCTACGCCGAGGAGGTGCTGGTGATGTACGCCGGCCGTGCGGTCGAGTACGCCTCGACCACCGACCTCTTCGCGCACATGCGGATGCCCTACACCTGTGCGCTGCTCGGCGCGATCCCCCAGCTCTCGACGCAGGCCCACAGCCAGCTGCCGGTCATCGGCGGGCAGCCGCCCGACCTCAGCGCGCTGCCGACCGGCTGCGCCTTCCGGCCGCGGTGCGCCAACGCGGCCGACGACTGCGCCGAGAGGCCGCCGCTGGCCGAGCACGAGCCCGGCCACTGGTTCGCCTGCTGGCACCCGGCCGACCGGCGCGCCGCCGTCGCGACGCCGCCCGCCGACCAGCGCGCCGACCAGCGCGCCGCCGCGACCGACCATCGAACCGACGGGGGAGAGGCATGAGCGTCGTCGAGCAGGAGCAGACCGGCCGGAGCGACCGGGCGGCGACCGAGCCGCTGCTAAGCGTGCGCGGGCTCGTCCAGGAGTTCGTGAGCCGCGGCGTCGGCGGCGTGAAGAACGGCGTCGTCCACGCGGTCTCCGACGTCTCCTTCGACCTGATGCCGGGGGAGACCCTGGGGATCGTCGGCGAGACCGGCTCGGGCAAGTCCACGCTGGCGCGCTCGATCATCCAGGCGCCGCGGCCGAAGTCCGGCGAGGTCGTCTTCCAGGGCAGGGACCTGATGCGCGCGTCCCACCACGCGCTCAAGAAGGCCCGCGCGGAGATGCAGATGGTCTACCAGGACCCGTTCGGGTCGCTGAACCCGCGCTGGCGGGTCGAGGACGTCATCGCCGAGCCGCTGCTCGCCCACGGCTGGAGCCGGGACGCGCGCCGCAAGCGGGTGGCCGAGCTGCTCGACCTGGTCGGGCTCGACCCCTCGTCGTACAGCCGTCGGCGGCCGCTCGAGCTCTCCGGCGGCCAGGCGCAGCGGGTCGCGATCGCGCGGGCGATCGCGCTCAACCCGGCGCTGATCATCTGCGACGAGGCGATCTCCTCGCTCGACGTGCTCATCCAGGCGCAGGTGCTCAACCTCTTCGAGCAGCTGAGGTCGGAGCTCGGGCTGTCCTACCTCTTCATCGCCCACGACCTGGCGACCGTCAAGCAGGTCAGCGACCGGGTCGCGGTCATGCACCTCGGCCAGCTGGCCGAGGTGGGGCCGGCGGAGCAGATCTACCTCGCGCCGCGGCACCCCTACACGAGGGCGCTGCTCGACTCGATCCCCGGCCTCGACCCCGAGACCGGCCAGGCGCGGCGTCCGGTGCCGCTCCAGGGCGAGCCGCCCTCGCCGCTCGACCCGCCGAGCGGCTGCCGCTTCCGGACCCGCTGCCCGCGGGCGGAGGAGAGGTGCGCGCTCGAGGAGCCCGCCCTCGCCGACCGCGGCGACGGCCACTTCGTGGCCTGCCACTTCCCGCTCGAGGACCTCGCGGCGACCATCCCGCAGCCGCGTGACAGCGCGCTCGTCGACGGGACCGCCGCCCCGCGTCCCTGAGGCTCTGGAACGCTCTGGTGGCGTGTCGCGTCTGTGACGGTCAGGGACCCGGGAGGGAGAGTCGCGTGACGGAGCTCGCCGGGCAGGCCTGGCCCGACGTACCCGAGCGGCCGCTCGTGCTGGTGCCGACCGGCTCGGTCGAGCAGCACGGACCGCACCTGCCGCTCGACACCGACGCGGTCATCGCCGCGGCGGTCGCGGCCGGGGCGGCGGAGCCGCTCGGGGCGGTGGTCGCGCCGCCGCTGGTCTACGGCAACAGCGGCGAGCACCAGAGCTTCCCCGGCACGATGTCGATCGGCGCCGAGGCGCTGCGGCTGGTCGTCGTCGAGCTGGTCCGCTCGTTGTCGACCTGGGCGGGGCGCGTGGTGTTCGTCAACGGCCACGGCGGCAACGTGCCGACGCTGGTCTCCGCCGTCGACCAGCTCGTCGCCGAGGGCCACGACGTCGCGTGGGTGCCGTGCGCCACAGCGTCTTCAGGGGAGGTCGACCTCCACGCCGGCCACACCGAGACCTCGCTCATGCTGCACCTGCGGCCCGACGGCGTACGCCTCGAGCGGGCGGCCGCCGGCACCACCGCGCCGCTCGAGGAGATCCTGCCCGCGCTGATGGCGGGCGGCGTCGCCGCCGTCTCCGCGAACGGAGTCCTCGGGGATCCGACGGCGGCGTCGGCCGACCACGGCCGGGAGGTGCTCGCGGCCATGGTCGACGACGTCGTACGCCGGCTGGCTAGAGGCTGACGTCCCCGCAGAGGTGGACCTGCAGGCCGAGCTCGTCGAAGAGGGCTGCCTTGGCGGCGAGGCAGCGGTCGGCGGTGGCCGAGTCGGGTGCGTAGACGACGTTGACGTGGTTGGCCTTGTGTCGGGCCATCAGCTGGTCGCGTCCGACGCCGTGGAGGACGGCGTGCATGATCGGCCACTGCGGGTTGGTCGCGTCGAGGCGGCGCTGGGTCTCCTCCGGGGGGAGCTGTACGACGGTGCCGCGGCCGAGGTCGGCGTGGAGGACGCCGTCCATGATGAAGACCCGTGACCAGACGATCTCGCCGGGCTTGGAGACCCCGGAGAGGGTGCCGCCGCCGAGCGGGAAGAACATCGGTGGCTGCCGCATGCTCCAGGACCTCTCGTAGCCGCCGTTGTGGGAGGCGGGCACCGAGCCGGAGATCTCGAAGACCCAGACGAAGCGGCCGTCGTACTCCTCGCCCCAGCGGATGTCGTGCAGCGTGGTCGAGGGGTCGAGGCCCATCGCCGTCCACAGCCGGTTGGTGACCAGCGAGTCGACGGCGACGCCCTCGTCGACCTCGTTGAAGTGCGGCAGCGCGCGGCCGGCGTACAGCTCGCGGGAGCCGTCGCGGGAGAGCACCGGCGGGCGGTGCGGGTCGTTGAGGAGTCCCTCGGCGAGGTCGCTGGCCGGGACGGTGTCCTTGAGGCCCTGCTGGTACTGGATGCCGACGGCGTCGAGGCCGAAGTCGTCGCAGATGCGCAGCGCGGCGACGTACATCTTGAACTGGCTGTGCAGCTGGGCGTCGGTGAGCTCGGTGGCCTCGTCGGTGCCGGTGCGGAAGTCGAGCCCGGCCTCCTCCAGCCAGCGGCGTACGCCGGCCGCCTCGTCGTCGCCGACCCGGTTCATCTCCGCGACCAGGGCGCTCTGGGAGAGCCGCTCCTTGTAGATGCCGAGCGGGTTGAGCAGCTCGTCGTCGAAGATCGCGTTGTACATCCCCATGCAGCCCTCGTCGAAGACGCCGATGATCGCCTTCTCGGTCCGCAGCTGGCGGGCCAGCGCCCGGCCGAGCTCGGTCTCGGGCGAGGCCGGCAGCGTGCCGACGTCGCGGACGTGGCTGAGGTCGTGCTCGATGCGGCCGGTCTCGAGCCAGGTCCGCAGCCCGTCCACGGCCCAGTCGTCGGTGAAGTCCTTGCTCCACAGCGTGGAGTGCTCGACGCCGGCCTTGGTCAGGCTGGCGGTGAGGTTGAGCAGGCCGACCAGGCCGGGGAACTCGCCGAGCCAGTTGGCGACCACCAGGATCGGGCCGCGGTGGCTGCGCAGCCCGGCGAGGACGTGGTGGCTGTACTGCCACACCCCCTCCACCACGATCAGCGGCGCCTCGGGCGGCAGGGTCTTGAAGACCTCGATGCCGGCGCGCTGGCTGTCGATGAAGCCGTGCCCCTTCTCCTCGTCGTACGCGTGACCGCGGCGGACCTGCCAGCCGAGCTTGGCCAGCGCCGTCTCCAGGTCGGCCTCGAGCTGCTGCTGGGTCGGCCAGCAGGTGACGTTGGCGGCCGGGCGGAGGTCGCCGCTGGCGACGGTGTAGACGGTCTGCGGCTCCGCGGCGGGCGGCTCGGCGAGGACGGGAACGGCGTAACCGGTGGGCGCGGTGGACATGGTGACTCCTTCGTCGTGATCAGCGTTGCTGCAGCGCCGCGAGAACGTGGGAGAGGTCCCGGGTGCTGGTGTAGAGTTCGAGGTAGCGCGGGTAGAGGTCGGCGTAGGCCGCGGTCGGCTGCGGGCGGAGGACCTCGCGGACCGGGTTCCACGCCTCGATCGAGACACCGCGGACGGCAGGGCGGACGGCCTGCGCGGCCAGCAGCGCACCGCCGTAGCTCGCGCCGATGGTCTGCGTCGGCACGACCTGCTCGCGGCCGGTGATGTCGGTGACGATCTGCGTCCACAGGTCGCCCTGGGTGCCACCGCCGACCGCGACGATCCGGCGTACGTCGCCGCCGGCGGCCTCGATGGTCTCGATGTTGTGGCGTACGCCGTAGCCGATCGCCTCGAGCGCGGCCCGGTAGAGGTCGCCGCGGTCGTGGCTGAGGGTGAGCCCGGCGATCACGCCGCGCGCGTGCGGGTCCATGACCGGGGTCCGCTCCCCGGCGAAGTAGGGGAGCATCAGCAGCCCGTTGGCGCCGGGCGGCGAGCATGCCGCCGCCTTGACCAGCTCGGGGTAGTCGACCTCGCCGAACAGGTCGCGCAGCCAGGCGGTGATCGCACCTGAGGTGGCCATGCCGCCGGCGAGGCAGCGGGTGCCGGGCAGCGCCCCGACGGTGCCCCACAGCGAGGGGCTGGTCACCGTCTCGGCGACGGTGTTCACGAGGAACATCGTGGTGCCGTACATCAGCATCAGGTCGCCCACCCCGTGGGCACCGACGCTCACCGCCTCGGCCCAGGCGTCGATCGTGCCGGTGATCACCGGGATCCCCTCCGGGAGACCGGTCTCACGGGCGGCCCCGGCGCTCACGGTGCCGGCGACCTCGCCGGACCAGCGCAGCGGCGGGAGCTCGAGGTCCGGGCAGATGTCGTCGGCCCACGGGCGGTACCACGTCTCGGCGGCGATGTCGTAGAGCGGCGTGCACTGGCTCGCGGAGTGCTGGTCGAGGACGTAGGCCCCGGTCAGGCCCCACACCAGCCAGGAGCTCGGCATGAAGAGCCGGCGGGCGCGGGCGAAGACCTCGGGCTCCTCCTCGGCGACCCAGGCGATCTTCGCGCCGGCCGCCTGGGTGGACAGCGACGAGCCGCCCCGGGCGCGGATCGCCTCGTCGCCGTACCGCTCGGTGAGCTCGGCGATCTGTCTCGTGGAGCGGGTGTCGACGCCGTACAGGATCGCCGGACGCAGCGGTGCGCCGGCCTCGTCGGTGAGCAGCACGCACGGACCCATCCCACTGACGCCGACGGCCAGGACCTCGGCGTCGCCGCCGGCGAGCAGCTCACGGCTGAGCGAGACCAGCTCGTCCCACCACACCGCCGCATCCATCTCGACGTGGCCCGGGCGCGGCCGGCTGACCGCGTGCTGTCGCGTCACGGAGGCGAGCACCCGCCCGCCGAGGTCGACGAGCACGCCCTTGCTGCTGGAGGTGCCGATGTCGACACCGAGGACTGCCTCGGCCATGCCGCGACCGTGTCAGAAATCGATTTCAGTGTCAAGCGTCACATCGCGCCGGCGGTGCAGGACGTCAGACGGACGGGGACGCCCGCCGGCGTACGACGGAATGACGTCGCGCGACGCCGGCCCCTTCAGGACCTGACCGAGGACTCCCGGACCTGCAGCGTCGGCGACAGCATGATCGTGCGCGCCGGGCCGGTGTTGCCGCCGAGCCGGCCCGCGAGGAGGGTGCCGGCGTCCTTGCCCATCTGGTACGTCGGCTGGTCGACCGTCGTCAGCCGCGGGCGGGTCAGCTTCGCCCAGGGGATGTCGTCGAAGCCGACGATCAGCAGGTCGCGCGGCACCTCGACGCCGCGGTCGACCAGCGCCTCGAGGGCCCCGACCGTCATGAGGTTGTTGGCGACGAACAGCCCGTCGGGCCGCTCGTCGAGGTCGAGCAGGCCGGTGGCGCCGGCGTACCCGCCGTCCTCCTTGAAGTTCTCGATCATCACGAGGCCCTCGTCGACGTCGATGCCCTCCCGGGTCAGTGCCTGCCTGTAGCCGTGGAGTCGCTCCTGGGCGGTCGTCGTCTTGGTGGGGCCGGTGATGCAGGCGATCCGGCGGCAGCCCGAGGCGATCAGGTGCTGTGTGGCAAGGAGCGCACCGCGGACGTTGTCGCCCACCACCGTGTCGACGTCGTGCCGGTCGAGGCGGCGGTCGACGGCGACGACCGGGATGCCCCGCTCGAGCAGGGGGGTCAGATCGCTGTCGGCCTCCGAGCTCGGCGTCAGGATGACCCCCGCCATCTGCTCGTCGACGGCCACCTGGATGTAGCTCTGCTCCTTCTCCAGGATCTCGTCGCTGTTGCACAGGACGAGCGAGTAGCCCGCCTCGTGGGCGGCGTCCTCGACGCCCCTGACGAGTGCGGTGAAGAACGGGTTGCCGATGTCAGAGATGATCAGCCCCCACACCCGGGTCGCCCGGCGGCGGAGGTTCCGCGCCACCCCGTTGGGGCGGTAGTCGAGCTCGGCCACGGCGTCGCGCACCCGCCGGGCCAGGTCGGGGGCGACCGAGTCGCTTCCATTGAGGACGCGGGAGACGGTCGCTGCGGAGACGCCGGCACGCGTCGCGACGTCGTAGATGGTGGTCAACAGCCGCACCTCGCTCGGGCCTGCCGACGAGGGGCAGGGAAATCGAATGCTTCAAAAATCGATTTCATGATCGCACGCCAAGCCCTTGACGCTCCAATGTGACCGACGTAACTTGCGTGAAATCGATTACTCATCTCGGGCTCTTTCTCGGGCCCGGCGACCCGGAGAGGCATCCAATGACGGATCGTCGCCCCTCGCTCATCATGCCGCCGTCGACGGGGATCACCAGACGCGGCTTCGTCCGCGGCGGTCTCGGGCTGACCGCGGCCTCGCTCTTCGCCGGCTCCGCCGGGACCCTCCTCGCCGGCTGCGGCAGCAGCAGTGCCGGAGGCTCCGCGAAGGAGCTGACCTTCTGGAACTTCAACGGTCCGGCGCCGGACAAGAACCCCCAGAGCCAGTGGTTCGTCGACCTCGCGGAGGAGTGGAACAGGAACAACGAGGTCAAGATCAGGCTCCACTACATGCCGGTGTCGGAGTACCTCGCCGGCACCGCGCTGCAGACCGCGTTCCAGTCCGGCGAGGGACCTGACATCTTCCTCATCAGCCCCGGTGACTTCCTGCGCTACTACAACGGCGGCGTGCTGCAGGACCTGACGCCGTACATCCCGCAGAACGTGCGCGACGACTTCCAGCCCGGCGTGCTTGACACACGGATGGTCGACGACAAGATCTACGGCCTGCCGATGGAGGTCGAGCCGCTGTCGATGTTCTACGACCTGAAGGCGTGGGAGACCGCCGGCCTCTCCGAGGGCGACATCCCGAAGACCTGGGACCAGCTCCTCGACACCGCCGACAAGCTGACCACCGACAAGCGGTTCGGGATCATCTTCGAGACGATCCCCGGCTACTACCAGAACTTCACCTGGTACCCGTTCATGTGGCAGACCGGCGCCGACGCGGTCAAGGACGGCAAGAGCGTCTTCGACTCGCCTGGCACCGTGAAGGCCCTCCAACTCTGGCAGGACACGATCAAGAACGGCTGGGCGCCCCGCAAGCCCCAGGGCGACGGCGGTGGCAACGCGCCGGCCAACCTCGCCTCCGGCTACGTCGCGATGGAGCAGACGGGGATCTGGGGCGTCTCGGACCTCAAGCACAGCAACCCCGACTACAAGTACGGCGTATTCAAGCTGCCCCTCCCCGACGGCGGCACCTACACGACCGATCTGGGCGGCTGGGCCTTCGTCGCGAACGCCAAGGGCAAGAACCCTGAGGCGGCGGCCAAGTTCGTCGCCTGGGCCCTCGGCTCCGACGACGCCGAGAGCATCGACCGGTGCCGAAAGTGGAACACCGTCGCCAAGACGAACCTGCCGCCACGCAAGTCCGTGCGGCGGGCGGCCGATGCCCACGGCGCCTACGACACCCCCGTGCTGAGGACCTTCGTCGAGGACATCGCGCCCGGCGGGCGGCCCGAGCCGCGGTTCCCGCCCGAGGTCTACAAGGCGATCTCCGACGCGCTGCAGTCCTGCCAGCTCGGTGGCGCCGACCCGGCCGGCGCGGCCGCCGACGCATCGTCGAAGATCGACAGCTACCTGCAGACCTACCAGGGCGCTCCGATCCTCTGACCATGACGCTGCAGACCTCCCCCCTCGACGCGGGCACCCCCGCGACCGCCGGGACCAGGGCCGCCGGCCGGCCGCCGCGAGCGCGGCGGTCGCGCCAGTGGCGCGAGGCGCTGGCGGCGTACCTCTTCCTCGCACCCGACGCGATCGGGCTCGCCCTGTTCGTCGGCCTGCCGATGGTGCTCGCCTTCGGCGTGGCGTTGTACAAGGTCGACGGGTTCGGCAACTACACCTACGTCGGGCTGGAGAACTACCGGACGATGGCCCACGACCCGCAGTTCTGGCACAGCCTGCGGGTCACCGGGGTCTACGTGGTGACGTTCGTGCCCGTCGCGTTCGTGGTCAGCCTCGCCCTGGCCCTGCTCGTGCGCGGCCGCTTCCGCGGTGTCGGCTGGGTGAGGGCGGCGTTCTTCATGCCGAACGTCGTGAGCCTCGTGGTGATCGGGCTGATCTGGCAGTTCCTGCTGGTCGAGAAGCGCGGCGTGGCGGCGCGGGCGCTGGAGCCGCTCGGGCTCGGCGACGTGTCCTTCCTCGGCTCGCCGCGGCTCGCACTCGGCACCTACGTGCTGATCAGCGTGTGGTTCCTGATGGGCTACTTCATGCTCATCTTCCTGGCCGGACTCACCGACATCCCGAAGGAGCTCGAGGAGGCCGCCGAGCTCGACGGTGCGGGCCGCTGGCAGCGGTTCCGCAACGTCACCTGGCCGCTGCTCCGTCCGACCAGCTTCTTCGTGGCCGTGAACGCGACGGTCGGCGCGGTGACGGGGATCCAGGCCTTCGACCTGGTCTACGTGCTCACGAAGGGCGGCCCGGCCAACGCGACCTCGACGATCGTCTTCTACATCTACGAGCAGGCCTTCACGTTCAGCAACATCGGGTACGCCTCCGCGATGACGACGCTGGTCGTCGCCCTCCTCGTGGTCATCACCGGCGTGATGTTCGCCTTCACCAGGGGAGGACGCTTTGACCAGGACTAGCCGCTCGCGGGTCAGGCCCCTTCCGATCGTGGCCCACGTGCTCGCCGTCGTCGCGATCCTGCCGATGCTCTGGGTGGTCGTATCCGCCCTGCGGCCGGCCGACGACCTGTTCTCGACCGGACTGCCGACGCGCTGGACGCTGGACAACCTCCGCTACGTCCTGACGGAGGTCCCGGTGCCGCGCTACCTGCTCAACAGCGCCATCGTCTCCGTCGCGGTCACGGTCATCGCCCTCTTCACCCACTCGATGGCGGCGTACGCACTGGCCCGGCTGCGCTTCCCGGGCCGCGGGCTGGTCTTCTCGCTGATCATCTCGACGCTGCTGGTGTCGCTGCCGGTGATCCTGGTGCCCCTCTTCCTGGTGGTGAAGCAACTCGGGATGCTCGACAGCTACGCCGGGCTCATCGTCCCGGCGATCTTCAACGCGTTCGGGATCTTCCTGCTGCGGCAGTTCTACCTGACCGTGCCTCGCGAGCTCGAGGAGGCCGCCGAGCTCGATGGCTGCGGCTACTGGAAGCGCTACTGGCACGTCATCCTGCCCATGAGCAGGCCCGCGCTCGCGTCGCTGTCGGTGCTGTTCTTCCTTGCCAACTGGAACGCGTTCCTGTGGCCCCTGACGATCACCCGGAGCCCGGACCTCACCGTCATCCAGCTCGGGCTGTCCAGCCTCACCGGGCAGTACTCCTCGGCGTACAACTACATTCTCGCCGCCTCTGTGCTCGCCGCCATCCCCACCATCGTCGTGTTCCTCGCCGGCCAGCGTCGCCTGGTCGACGCGATGAAGACCTCTGGGCTCAAGTGAGACCGCACGCCTCGATCGACCCGATCCCGACCCACAAGGAGACCCCCCAGTGACCTATGGCAGCTACGGCAGCAGCCTGCGCGACCTCCCCCGGCTGAGGGGCAGCCGTCGTCGGCGGGAGGCGAGCTGGGACCGGAGCGGCGGCAACGACGACCGGCTGACGGTCCGGCCCGGCCAGACCGCGGTGCTCGCCGACATCGAAGGGCCGGGCTCGATCAACCACCTCTGGTGCACAGTCGCGCAGCCGCTGGTGGAGGGTGGCGACGAGGTCGAGAAGGACTACCTGCGCCGGCTCGTCCTCAAGATCACCTGGGACGACGCCGAGCACCCCAGCGTGTTGGTGCCGCTGGGCGACTTCTTCGGCGTCGGTCACGGTCGCACGGTCAACTTCTCCTCCGCGCCGCTCCAGATGAGCCCCGAGGACGGCAAGGGGTTCAACAGCTGGTTCCACATGCCGTTCCGCACGCGGGCGAGGGTCGAGCTGATCAGCGAGCTGACGCAGTCGCCGGTCTACTTCTACTACTACGTCGACTACGAGCTCTTCGACGGCATCGAGGAGGATCTCGCCTACTTCCACGCGCAGTTCCGGCGGCAGAATCCCACCGACGGCGTGCCCCAGGGCGTGGAGACCAACCGGCAGTTCCTGCTCGAGGGCCACAACCTCACCGGCGACGGCAACTACGTCCTCCTCGAGGCGGAGGGTCGCGGGCACTACGTCGGGTGCGTGCTGAGCATCCGCAACCTCCGCGAGTCCGCCGAGTGGAACTGGTACGGCGAGGGCGACGACATGATCTTCGTCGACGGCGAGCCCTTCCCGCCGTCCCTGCACGGGACCGGCACCGAGGACTACTTCAACACTGCGTGGTGCCCCACCCAGGCGTACGCCGCGCCGTACCACGGCATCACCCTGCCCGGCGGTGAGAACTGGAGCGGGGAGATCTCGCTCTACCGGTTCCACATCGAGGATCCGGTCACCTTCGAGAAGTCGATCAAGGTCACGATCGAGCACGGGCACGACAACAAGCGCAGCGACGACTACGCCTCGGTGGCCTACTGGTACCAGACGCTGCCGCATGTCCCCTTCGGCATCCCGTCCGTCGAGGAGCGGGCCGCCTTCCCCAGGCCGTAGCGCGACGCCCGGGGCTCGCTCCTCCGACGCGCTCGAGAAGGGCGCCTTCGGGGTCCGCGCTGGCGGCACCGACCTGGCCAGGGTCGGGTTCCCGGCAACGGCCGACTACACCGAGCGGGCCCTGACGGTCCGGGTGCCTGCCGGCGTCGACGAGATCACGGTCTACGCCGGCTTCGACGGCCCCGGGAGCGACACGTGGCTCCAGCCCGACGACGTGAGCGTCGAGGAGACGTCCTGACGCAGCGTCACGACCGCGGCCGGAGCCGCAGGTCCTGCATGCCGCCGTCGACGGAGATCGCGGTGCCGGTCGTGGAGCCTGAGGTGGGACTGGCGAGGTAGGCGACCGCGCCCGCGACCTCCTCGGCGCTCACCAGCCGGCCGTGCGGCTGGCGCGCCTCGAGGGCGGCCCGCTCGGCGGCGGGGTCGTCGGCCTTGGCGAGCAGACGCCCGATCCAGGGCGTGTCGGCGGTTCCCGGGTTGACGCAGTTGACCCGGATGCCCTCGGCCAGGTGGTCGGCGGCCATCGCCCGCGTCAGCGCGAGCACGGCCCCCTTGCTCGCGCTGTAGAGCGCCCGCTGCGGCAGCCCGGCGGTGGCGACGATCGAGCCGGTGTTGACGATGACCGCGGCGTCCGAGCGGCGCAGGTGCGGGAGCGCGGCGCGGCTGGTGCGGACCATCCCGAGCACGTTGACGTCGAGCACCCGCCGCCACTCCTCGTCGTCGTTGTCGGCGACCGTGCCCTGGGCCCCGATGCCCGCGTTGTTGACGAGGACGTCGAGGCCGCCGAGCTCGCTGACCACGGTCTCGACCGCAGCGCGCACCGAGGCGTCGTCGGTCACGTCGGCCTTGACGGCGAGCGCTCCCTCGGGAGCTCCTGAGGGGTCCAGGTCGAGCACCGCGACCCGGGCGCCGCGCTCCTGGAGCAGCGTCGCGATCGCCTGGCCGATCCCGGACCCGCCTCCGGTCACGGTCGCCACGAGGCCGTCGAAGTCACCCATCAGGAGATCCCTCCGTCGTCGTAGGAGATGAAGCGCTGGCGCTGCCGGCCGAGGCCGTCGACCTCGAGCTCGACGACGTCGCCGGGGGCGAGATACGGGAAGCTCCCCGACAGCCCGACGCCCTGCGGCGTGCCGGTGAGGATGAGGTCGCCGGGCTCCAGGACGAGGTACTGCGACAGGTCGTGGACCAGCTCCTCGACCCCGAAGACCATGTCGGCGGTCGTCGAGTCCTGCCGCGGCTCGCCGTTGACGGTCGTCCGCAGGCCGAGCGCGCGGTGGTCGACCTCGTCGGGCGTCACCAGCCACGGACCGATCGGGCTGAAGCCGGCCGCGCACTTGCCCTTGCTCCACTGCCCGCCGGACCGCTCGAGCTGGAAGGCCCGCTCCGACACGTCGTTCGCGGTGACGAAGCCGGCGACGTGGGCCATCGCCTCCGCCGGCGAGGAGAGGTACGACGCCCGTCGCCCGATCACGACGCCGAGCTCGACCTCCCAGTCGGTCTTCGTGCTGCCGCGCGGGATCACCACGTCGTCGTACGGTCCCGACACGGTGTTGGGGGTCTTGAGGAACAGGATCGGGACCTCGGGCGGCTTCGAGCCCGACTCGGCGGCGTGGGCGGCGTAGTTCATGCCGATGCAGAGCACCGCACCCGGGCGGGCGATAGGCGCGCCGACGCGCAGTCCGTCCGCGCCGGCGAGCTCGGGCAGCGTCCCCGCCTCGAGTGCCTCACGGACGCGCTCGGGGCCTCCGCCGGCGAGGAACGCGCCGTCGATGTCGGCGGTGATCGCGCCGAGGTCGTAGTAGCGGTCCTCCCGGACCAGCACCGGTCGCTCCTCACCTGCGGGTCCGAGGCGGGCGAGCTTCATCGGCAGTCTCCTTGCGTGTGTCGCTTGAGTGTGTCGCTTGAGTGTGTCGGCTTGTGTACGACTGCGGGCGGCTATCCACCCCAACAGATATCCGATCTCTCGACCCTTTGTCAGCCCCGTCCAGTCCGCGGTCTGAAACCGTTGACCCCCCAGACGTCGGATGTCTAGTGTGACCGCTGTCACCCACCCACACTCATTGTGTCGAACTGCCGAGGAGCCCCGTGAGCCGGTTCACGACGTACCAGACCGACGACGTCCGGTTCCCGACCTCGCTCACCCTCGACGGCTCGGACGCCATGAACCCCGACCCGGACTACTCGGCGGCCTACCTCCACCTCGGCACCGACGCCGAGGACGGGCTGGACGGCCACGGCTTCGTCTTCACCATCGGCCGCGGCAACGACGTCCAGGTCGCCGCGATCGAGGCGCTCCGCGACCACCTCGTCGGACGCGAGGTCGAGCCGGTCCTCGCCGACCTCGGCGGCCTCTGGCGCGAGCTGGTCCACGACTCCCAGCTGCGCTGGCTCGGCCCGGAGAAGGGCGTCATCCACATGGCGATCGGCGCGGTCGTCAACGCGCTGTGGGACCTGCGCGCGAAGCGCGATGGCAAGCCGCTGTGGCGCCTGCTCGCCGAGCTGTCGCCCGAGGAGCTCGTCGACCTGGTCGACTTCCGCTACCTCACCGACGCGCTCACCCGCGACGAGGCGCTGGCGATCCTCGAGGCGGCCCGGCCGGGCCGCGCCGAGCGCACCGACGAGCTGCTGCGCAGCGGCTACCCGGCCTACACCACCACGCCCGGCTGGCTAGGCTACGACGACGAGAAGCTCGCCCGGCTCTGTCACGAGGCCGTCGCCGACGGGTTCACCCAGATCAAGCTCAAGGTCGGCAGCGACCTCGCCGACGACGTACGCCGGCTGGGCATCGCCCGCGAGGCGTGCGGCCCCGACGTGGCGATCGCCGTGGACGCCAACCAGCGCTGGGACGTCGCCGAGGCGATCGAGTGGGTCAAGGCCCTCTCCGGGTTCGACCTGGCCTGGATCGAGGAGCCGACCAGCCCCGACGACATCCTCGGCCACGCCGCGATCGCCCGCGGCGTCAGCCCGGTGCGGGTCGCGACCGGCGAGCACGTCGCCAACCGGGTGGTCTTCAAGCAGCTGCTGCAGGCCGACGCGCTCCAGGTGCTGCAGATCGACGCCTCCCGGGTCGCGGGCGTCAACGAGAACCTCGCCAACCTGCTCCTCGCGGCGAAGTTCGGCGTCCCGGTCTGCCCGCACGCCGGCGGCGTCGGGCTGTGCGAGGTCGCGCAGCACCTCGCGATGTTCGACTTCGTCGCGGTGTCGGGGACGACCGAGGACCGCTGCATCGAGTTCGTCGACCACCTCCACGAGCACTTCGTGACCCCGGTCGAGGTGCGCGCCGGTCGGTACGCCGCGCCGACCGCGCCGGGATCGGGCGCGGAGATGCTCGCGGCCTCCATCGAGGCCCACCGTTACCCGGCCGGATCCGGCAGCCATGCCTGACCTGCGGCTGGGGCCGCTCGGCTACGGGGCGGCCAACCTCGGCAACCTCCACCGGGCGCTCAGCGACGAGGACGCCTGGGCGGTCATGGATGCGGCGTGGGAGAGCGGGCTGCGCTACTTCGACACCGCGCCACACTACGGCCTCGGACTCTCCGAGCGGCGCCTCGGCGCCTTCCTCGCCACCAAGAGGCGGTCCGAGTTCGTCGTCTCGACGAAGGTCGGCAGGCTGCTGCGTCCCGACCCCGGCGGGACCGGGCTCGACCTGGCCAACGACTTCGTCGTACCCGCCGACACGACCCGGGTGTGGGACCTGACCGCCGACGGCGTACGTCGCAGCCTCGACGACTCGCTCACCCGGCTCGGGCTCGACCGGGTCGACGTCGTCTACGTCCACGACCCGGAGCGGCACGACCTCGAGCAGGGCCTGGCCGAGGCGCTGCCGGCGGCGGCCGCGCTCCGCGACGAGGGCGTCGTCTCGGCGGTCGGGGTCGGCTCGATGGACACCGCCGCGCTGGCCGCCGCTGCGCGGACCGGGCTGCCCGACCTGCTCATGGTCGCCGGCCGACTCACCCTGCTCGACCAGTCGGCCGCCACCGAGGTGCTGCCGCTGTGTCGCTCGCACGGCGTCGGGGTGGTCGCCGCGGCGGTCTTCAACTCCGGCCTGCTCGCGACCGACGAGCCTGCCGACGGCGCGCTGTTCGACTACGAGCCGGCCCCGCCCGCGCTGCTCGACCGGGCCCGCCGGATCGCCGCCCTCTGCCGGGACCACGGGGTGCCGCTGCCGGCGGCGGCGCTGCAGTACCCGCTCCGCGAGACGACGGTGGCCGCGGTCGTCGTCGGCGGCGCGACGCCGGACCAGGTCCGCGACAACGGACGCCGGCTCGGCGACCCGGTCCCGGCGGCCCTCTGGGACGACCTGCGCGACGAGGGGCTGGTGGCGGCATGATCGTCGACAGCCACCTGCACGTCTGGGACCTCGGCTCCGGCGGCTACCGCTGGCTCGGCCCTCAGCACGGGCCGCTCCACCGCACCTTCACCGCCGATGAGGCCGCCCGCGAGCTGACCACGGCCGGGGTCGACCGCGCCGTCCTCGTGCAGGCCGACGACACCGAGGCCGACACGCGGGCGATGCTCGCCGCCGCCGACGCCCACACCTTCGTCGCCGGCGTCGTCGGCTGGGTCCGGCTCGACGATCCGGCGACGGCCGAGCGGCAGCTCGACGACTACGGCACCCACCCGCGGTTCTGCGGCGTACGCCACCTGGTCCACGACGACCCGCGCGACGACTTCCTCAAGCTGCCCGGCGTACGCCGAAGCCTCGGCCTGCTCGCCGAGCGCGGGCTGCCCCTCGACGTACCCGATGCCTGGCCGCGCCACCTCCACCGGCTGCCGGCGCTCGCGGACGCGGTGCCGGGGCTGACCCTCGTGCTCGACCACCTCGGCAAGCCGCCGCGCGGCACCGACGAGCTCGACGCGTGGGCGGCGGCGGTGCGCGACCTCGCCGCCCGGCCGAACGTCGTCGCCAAGGTCTCCGGTCTCCAGCGCTCCGGACAGCCGTTCAGCGTCGAGGCGCTGCGGCCGGTCTGGGAGCTCGCGCTGGAGGCGTTCGGCCCGGACCGGCTGATGTACGGCGGCGACTGGCCGATGACGGTGCACGACGGCGGCTACGCGCCGCACTGGCGCGTCGTACGACGCCTGGTCGACGAGCTCGGGACCGACGAGCAGGCCGCGATCCTCGGCGGAACGGCGACTCGTTCGTACGGGTTGCCGAAGCGGATTGACGTGTGACCGCCGTCACCCGTAGCGTATCGCAAGAAATCGATTTCTGGAGGTGACTGTGCTGCTCGGCATCGACCCCCTGCTCACCGGCGGGCTGCTCGCCGGCCTCGATGCGATGGGGCACTCCGACGCCGTGGTGCTCGCCGACGCGCACTTCCCCGCGCAGCGCCTCGGCCGGCGGGTGATCGAGCTGCCCGGCGTCACGACGCCGGCGCTGCTGCGGGCGGTCTGCTCGGTGCTGCCGCTCGACGACGCCCCCGCGCTGGACCTGATGGCGACCCCCGACGGCGAGACCCTCCCCGTCCAGAAGGAGCTGGCCGCGGCCGCCGGCGTCGGACCCGACGAGGTCCGCTTCGTCGACCGGTTCGCGTTCTACGACCTCGCGGCCGACGCCCAGCTCGTCGTACGCACCGGCGAGACCCGCACCTACGGCAACGCGCTCGTGCGCAAGGGCGTCATGCCGACCGAGGAGCGGTGAGCATGGGCGACTACCTCCTCGAGGTCGAGGGCGTGAGCAAGGGCTTCCCCGGCGTCCAGGCCCTCGACGACATGCACGTCAACCTCAGGTACGGCGAGGTGCTGGCCCTCGTGGGCGAGAACGGCGCCGGCAAGTCGACGCTGATGAAGCTCCTCTCCGGGGTCTACCAGGCCGACAGCGGCAGCTTCCGGCTGCACGGCGAGCCCCTCGAGGTGTCCGGGCCGAAGGAGGCCCAGGAGAAGGGCATCAGCATCATCTTCCAGGAGTTCAACCTGATGCCCGACCTCACGGTCGCGCAGAACATCCTGATCGGCCGCGAGCCGCGCGCCGGCGGCTTCGTGCTCAGCGAGCGCGCGCTCAACCAGCGCGCGGAGGAGCTCGTCGCGAGCCTCGGGCTGCCGCTCGACGTACGCGCCAAGGTCGGCCACCTCACCGTCGCCAAGCAGCAGATGGTCGAGATCGCCAAGGCGCTGTCCTACGACGCCAGGGTGCTGATCATGGACGAGCCGACGGCCGCCCTGAACGACACGGAGGTGCAGACCCTCCACGACCTGATCAAGCGCTTCAAGCGGCCCGACACCGGCGTCATCTACATCTCCCACCGGATGGATGAGCTGAAGGCGATCAGCGACCGGATCACGGTCATCCGCGACGGGAAGTACGTCGACACCCTCGACACGGAGACGACCACGATGAAGGAGGTCATCTCCCTCATGGTCGGCCGCACCCTGGTCACCGACGCCAAGCCGGAGAACGTCCGCACCGACCGCGAGGTCGTGCTGTCGGTGGAGGGGCTGTCCACCAAGGACCTCCTCCGCGACGTGGGCTTCGAGCTGCGCGAGGGCGAGATCCTCGGCTTTGCCGGGCTGATGGGCGCCGGCCGCACCGAGGTGGCCCGAGCGGTCGTCGGCGCCGACAAGCGCTCTGCCGGCACGATCCGGCTGCGCGGCCGGGAGATCCACATCGGCAACCCCGCCGACGCCGCCCGGCACCGGATCGGCTACCTGTCGGAGGACCGGAAGAACTTCGGCCTCCTGCTCGAGCACGACGTCAGCGCCAACATCGGCCTGAGCGCGCTGGCCGAGCGGTTCACCCGGTGGGGCTTCGTGGACGTCTCCGGCGTACGCCGTGCCGCGCGCGAGATGGTCAAGGTGCTCGGCATCAGGACGCCCTCGGTGACCCAGACCGTCAAGAACCTCTCCGGTGGCAACCAGCAGAAGGTCGTCATCGCGAAGTGGCTCGTCAAGGACTGCGACGTCCTCATCTTCGACGAGCCGACCCGCGGCATCGACGTCGGCGCCAAGGAGGAGATCTACAAGCTCCTCAACGAGCTCGCGGAGCAGGGCAAGTCGATCGTGATGATCAGCTCCGAGCTCCCCGAGGTGCTGCGGATGTCGCACCGCATCGTCGTGATGTCGGAGGGCCGCGTCAGCGGCGTCCTCGACCACGACGAGGCCACCCAGGAGCGGGTCATGCACCTGGCCACGCTCCGCCCCGACGAGAGGGTCGAGGACGCGGTCGAGCTCGGGCTGGTCCCGGCCGGCGTACCCGACGAGCCCTCAGACACAGACCCGAAGGTGGGAGAGCGATGAGCACCGTCAACGTGACGGCCGACAACGACGTACGGCCCGGGTGGGCGTCCGGGCTGCGGGCGCGGCTGCAGCAGCTGCTGGCGTTCGCCAGCCTGATCGTCATCTTCGCGTTCTTCTCGATCGCGAACTCGACGTTCGCGACGTACGGCAACGTCACCAGCATCCTGTTCTCGACCGTCGTCATCGGCACCCTGGCGCTCGGGACGACCTTCGTCATCATCACCGGCGGCATCGACCTGTCCATCGGCACGGGGATGACGCTGTGCGCGGTCATGGCCGGCACGTTCATCACGACGTGGGGGCTGCCGATCGGGCTCGGCGTGCTCCTGACGATCCTGTTCGGCGGGGTGATCGGCCTCGTCAACGGGCTCAACGTCGCCGTCCTCAAGATCCCGCCGTTCATCGCGACCCTGGCGATGATGCTGGTGGCGCAGGGGCTCGCGCTGGTGATCTCGCACAGCGCGCCGATCTACTTCACCGAGGACCCCGGCTACGTGAAGATCTCGACGGGCAACCTGCTCGGCGTCGACTTCCCGAACGCCGTGCTCGTGCTCATCGTCGCCGCGGTCATCTGCATCGTCCTGCTCAACACGACGATCCTCGGCCGCTACACCTTCTCGATCGGCAGCAACGAGGAGGCAACGGCGCTCTCCGGCATCAACGTCCGGCGCTGGAAGATCGCGATCTACGCCTTCGCCGGCCTCTTCATCGGGCTGGCCGGGGTGATGATCTCGGCCCGGCTCGCGTCGGCGCAGCCGGCCACCGGCCAGGGCTACGAGCTCCAGGCCATCGCCGCGGTCGTCATCGGCGGCACCTCGCTCGCCGGCGGCAAGGGCTCGGTGGTCGGCACGATCATCGGCGCCCTCATCATCTCGGTGCTCAACAACGGACTGCAGATCATGTCGATCCCGCAGGAGTGGCAGAACGTCATCCTCGGCGTCGTCATCCTCATCGCGGTGTACGCCGACATGATCCGCAAGAAGGAGGCCTAGCCATGCCTCATCACAGCGCCCGCCGTACGGGCGGCCTGGTCGGCTCGGCGGCCGACGCATCCACGCACATCGGTACCACCACAAGGGAGTGACACCACATGAAGATCCGAAGCGTCGGCGCGGTCGTCGCGGCGATGATGCTCGCCGGGGCCGCCACCGCCTGCGGTAGCAGCAGCAGCGCGGGTGGCGACGGGCCGCAGATCGCCATCGTCTCGAAGGGCTTCCAGCACGAGTTCTGGCAGGCCGTGAAGAAGGGTGCCGAGCAGGAGGCGGACAAGGAGGGTGCCTCGATCACGTTCGAGGGCCCGGCCTCCGAGTCGGACGTCGAGGACCAGATCGACATGCTCACCAACGCGATCACCCGCAAGCCCGACGCGATCGGGTTCGCCGCCCTCGACAGCAAGGCCGCTGCCCCGCTGCTCGAGCAGGCGAAGTCGGAGGACATCCCGGTCATCGCGTTCGACTCCGGCGTCGACAGCGACATCCCGCTGACGACGGCCGCGACCGACAACAAGGCCGCGGCGGCGGAGGCCGCCAAGCACATGGCCGACCTGATCGGCGGCAAGGGCAAGGTCGCGCTGGTCGTCCACGACCAGACCAGCCTCTCCGGCATCGACCGCCGCGACGGGTTCATCGACTGGATGAAGCAGAACGCGCCCGGGATCCAGCTCCTGCCGGTGCAGTACGGCGGCGGCGACCAGGCCAAGTCGGCCGACATCACCAAGTCGATCATCCAGGCCAACCCCGACATCAAGGGCATCTACGGCTCCAACGAGGGCTCGGCCATCGGCGTCGTGAAGGGCGTCCAGGAGAGCGGCAAGAAGGGCATCACCGTGGTGGGCTTCGACTCCGGCCAGGCCCAGATCGACGCCATCAACAGCGGTGTCGAGGCCGGCGCCATCACGCAGAACCCGATCAAGATCGGCGAGGAGGTCGTCAAGGCCGCCATGCAGGCCATCGACGGCAAGGGCGACGACCTGCCGAAGACGATCGACACCGGGTTCTACTGGTACGACAAGTCCAACATCGACGACCCGAAGATCCAGGCGGTGCTCTACCACTGAGCGGAGCCTGAGCCAGCGACCCCGGGGGCGCGCACTGCCGGTCAGGCGGGCGCGCCCCCGGCGCGCTCCAGCCAGCGCTCGACCCCGCCGATGTGGACGGTGACGAGCGAGCGGGTCAGCTCCGGATCGCGAGCGGTCATCGCGTCGACGATCGCGGCGTGCTCGGCGAGCGTCCGGGCGACGGCGTTCTCCTCGGTGAGCCCGCGCCAGATCCGCGCCCGCTGGGTGCTGCTGGAGAGGCTGTCGAGGATGCTGCCGAGGTAGGCGTTGCCGGACAGGTCGCCGATCCGGCCGTGGAACTCCAGGTCGTGCGCGACCAGCTCCTCGACCGACGTACCCTCCTCGACGGCGGCGACCATCGCACGCAGCTCCTCGAGGTCGGCGTCGGCCGCGTGCCGGGTCGCCAGAGCGGCGGCCGCCGGCTCCAGGATGCGGCGTACCTCGAACAGCTTGAGGACGCTCGAGTCGGCGTGCAGGTCGACGACGAAGCCGATCGCCTCGAGCAGCAGCCGCGGCTCGAGGCTGGTGACGTACGTGCCGTCCCCGCGGCGTACGTCGAGGACCCGGATCAGCTCCAGAGCCTTGACCGCCTCGCGCAGCGAGTTGCGCGAGAGCCCGAGCTTCTCGCTCAGCTCCTTCTCCGGCGGGAGCCGGTCACCGGGGCGGAGCTCGCCGCTCAGCAGCATCTCCTTGATCCGGAGGATCGCCTCGTCGGTGACGGCCACGGACCGAGTCTAGGAGTGAGCCACGACTCAGGTGGTGTAGTCCGCGTTGATCCGGATGTAGCCCTCGGTGAGGTCGCAGCCATAGACCGTGAACGCCCCGTCGCCGATGCCGAGGCCCACCTCGATGGAGACCTTGCCGCCCCCGAGGTAGGTCGACAGCGAGGCGAGCGTGTCCGGTGAGACGGCGCCCGGGTAGATCTGCGTGCCGCCGAAGCCGATCGCGACCTTCTCCGGGACGATGTCGAGGTCGTCCTCGCACTTGCCGATCGCCATCGCGATCCGGCCCCAGTTCGGGTCGGCGCCGTGGACGGCGGTCTTGACCAGCGGGCTGTTGACGATCACTTTCGCGACCCGCTTCGCCTGCGCGTCGTCGCGGGCCCCGGTCACCTCGACGGCGATCAGCTTCGAGGCCCCCTCGCCGTCGGAGGCGATCTGCTTCACCAGCGCGAGCGCCGCGTCGTGGAGCTGTGCCTCGAACTCGCCGAGGTCAACCTCGCCCGCCAACCCGTTGGCGAAGATCGCCGCGGTGTCGGACGTGGAGGTGTCGGTGTCGATGCTGACCGCGTTGAAGGTGCGGTCGACCACGCGGCGGAAGATCGTGTCCAGGTCCGGGGCGGGGACGGCGGCGTCGGTGAAGAAGTACGCCAGCATCGTCGCCATGTTGGGCTCGATCATTCCAACCCCCTTGGCGATGCCGGTGATCGTCGCCGCGCCGACCTGCCGGGTCTCCACCTTCGGGTGGGTGTCGGTCGTCATGATCGCCGCGGCCGCGGCGTCGAGGTCGGCGGGGCCGACGGAGCCGGCGAGCTTGCCGAGCGAGGCGCGGATCAGGTCCATGGGGTACTGCACCCCGATCACCCCGGTCGACGCGACCAGCAGCTCCTCGGGGCGGCAGCCGACCAGCTCGGCCGCCAGCCGGCGTACCTCCAGCGCGTTGGCGCGGCCCTCGTCGCCGGTCGCCACGTTGGCGTTCTTGGAGATCGTCATCATGCCGCGGAACGCGCTCACGTCCTCGTCCCGGTTGACCAGCACGCTCGGTCCCGCGAAGCGGGAGCGGGTGAACACCGCCGCGCTCGTCGACGGCCCGGTCGATGCCACGACGGCGAAGTCGTCGGCGCCCTCCTTCAGGCCTAGGTTGGCGGTGGTGCCGATGAATCCCTTCGGGGTGGGCACGAGGTCTCCTCTGAGTGCGGGTGTGCGGGTGTGCTGGTGTGCGTCGGCGGCTGGTGCGCGGGACCAGTCTGCCGTGTGCGGTCGTGGTCGGTGGCCGGCGGCCCGGCGGTCGAAGCCCTTTGTCGCAGGCGACGATCCGCGCGTTGCCCTGTCAGGTCGATCGGCCGTTGCACGGCGCGGGATCGCCGCACGCCCCGTCGGGCCTCGACCGTCGATCCGCCGGTCAGTTACTCGGCCAGCTACTCGGGCGGTCGTCGTCGGCGGGTGAGGGCGGCGGTGGACTCGCGGAGAAAGAGCTTAGGAGGGAGGAGGGTGAGGGGGGCGAGCTCGGTGCCCTCGTCGAGGTGGCGGATGAGGGCCTGGGCGCAGGCGGAGCCGAGGTCGCGGGGGGAGAGGTCGATCGCGGTGACGGGTGGCTCGGCGCGCTGGAGGAGGCGGGCGTCGGCGGTGGCGGCGAGGAGGATGTCACGGCCGACGACGAGGTCGTGGTCGCGGAGCCAGTCGATGGCGGCCAGGGCGGCGTGCTCGCCGGACATGATCACCAGGTCGACGGGATCGGGGCCGGCGACGGCCTCCTCGAGGGCGGGGTACTGGATCGTGCGGGCGCTCACGAACCTGGTGACGCGGTGGAGCCCCTCGAGTTCGTGGTCGTGGCACCAGGCGAGGAAGGCGTCGCGGAGCACGATGCCCCAGCCGCTGTTGTCGTCGGGGGTGAAGAGCATGGGCCGGCGTACGCCGACGTCGTACGCGTGGTCGAGGAGCTCGATGAGAGCCTGCTCGTGGCCGATGCCGATCACGGGGGAGTCCGGCATGCCCGGTGGGTAGCGCTCCCCGGCCACCACGGGCAGCCCGGCCGAGAGCAGCTCGACGGCGCGCAGGTCGTCGGCGATGGGGTCGGCGATGATGATGCCGTCCACCTGGGGGGCGACCGGCCGCCGGCGGTCCGGGTCGCTCGAGAGCAGGGTGAGGTCGTAGTCGTGGGTGCGGGTGACGTCCATGACGCCGGCGACGAACTCGCGGAAGTACTCGGTGTCGAAGCTGTTGGCCGCGTCGAGGTGGTGGAGGGCGATGGCGTGGGTGCGGCCTGTGCGCAGGCTGCGCGCCAGCGCGTTGGGCCGGTAGCCGAGCCGCTCGGCGGCGTCACGCACGGACTGACGGGTGGCGGCGGTCATCCGGCCGCGTCCCGAGAGCGCTTCGGAGGCCGTGCTGATCGAGACCCCCGCCTCCCGGGCCACGTGCCCCAGCGTGACCTTCGTGGTGGACATGGCGGGCATCCTAGAGGACCTCGGCCCCGGCGGGCGGTTCTCGTCTGCGCTGGAGCGAATCGTTTCGGCGTCTCGTACGCCGGCACCTGGCCGGATGTCTCCGGGATGTGAACGGCGGGTCTCGCGACGGTAAGGCGGAGGGGTCGCAGATTTCCGCGGACCGGCCTGTGTGAAAGCGCTGTAAACCCTTGCTCCGCCTCGTTGACGGAACGTTTCGGCGGTCCCTACGTTCGGCGCCAGCCGACCGAGAGGACGAGGCATTCAGTGAGCGAGCGGGACCGCCCCGACGAGGGCACCGGCGAGGACGCGACCGAGGCGTTCCACGCGTACGTCGGGGACCACCACGACCACCCCCACGCGCCCCACGGCCACAGCCACGGGCACGACTGGGGCGAGGGCTACTGGGAGCAGCCGCCGCGGCTCGGCTCGAGCCTCGAGGGCCACGGAGCCGTCGACGACTACAACGTCGACCGGGCGCCCGGGCCCATCCACGTCAACCGGCGCGCCGAGGGCGGCTTCTCCGGGATCCAGACGTTCGCGAAGCTGCCGGTCTGCCTGACTCCCGAGGACCTGGTCGCCGGGGCGATCGACGTCGCGATCTGCGGGGTCCCGTGGGACTCGACGGCCAGCGGCCGCAGCGGCACCAACCACGGTCCGTGGGCGATCCGGAAGTGCGACTACATCGGTGGCTACGGCTTCCCGATGAACCACCTCGACACCCACGTCGACGCGCTCAAGGTGCTCAACTGCTGTGACTACGGCGACTCGCCGATCGCGCTCGGCAACACCCCGGAGACGTTCGAGGGGATCCGGAAGTTCGTCGGCACCATCGTCACCTCCGGGGCGATCCCGATCATCATGGGCGGCGACCACGGCATCACCTGGCCCTGCGCAACGGCGGTCGCCGACCACTACGGCCACGGCACGGTCGGCATCGTCCACTTCGACGCCCACGCGGACGCGAGCGAGGGGATGCCCGGCAGCCTCGGTGGCCACGGCACCCCGATGCGCAAGCTCATCGACTCCGGCGCCGTGCCGGGGGCCAACTTCGTCCAGGTCGGCCTGCGCGGCTACTCGCCCGACGGGCCGACGCTCGCCTGGATGAAGGAGAACCGGATGCGCAGCCACTTCATGGCCGAGATCAACCGCTACGGCTTCGACGCGGTCCTCGACCGCGCCATCGACGAGGCGCTCGACCAGGCCGACCACCTCTACATCAGCCTCGACATCGACGTATGCGACCCGGCGTACGCCCCCGGCACCGGGACGCCCGAGCCCGGCGGGCTCACCAGCATCGACATCCTCTCCGCCGTACGCCGGCTCTCGGCCGAGGTCGGGATCGTCGGCATGGACATCGTCGAGGTCAGCCCGCCGTACGACGCCGCCGGCGAGATCACCTGCCTGCTGGCCAACCGCGCGATCCGCGAGGCGATGACGGGCATCGCGATGCGGCGCACCGGTGTCACGACGCGCGACTACCTCCACCCGGACGCCCTCGGCCCGGGCGGGCCGGGCATGGCCCTCACCTTCCGCGACAACGAGCGCGACAACGAGCGCGACAACGAGAGAGTGTGATGAGCGAGAACGAGAACGGCGCGGAGAGCAACGGCGCCCCGAAGGGGCCGGACTTCCCCGAGCTGCACGCGTACGTCGGTGAGCCCCCTGCGGCCAGCGGCCACGACCACGCCAACGGTCACGACCACGGCCATGACCACGACCACGCCGACGGCGAGCCGCACGTGCACGGCCACGACTGGGGCGAGGGCTACTGGGAGCAGCCGCCCCGGCTGGGCAAGTCGCTGGAGGGCCACGGCGCCGTCGACGACTTCAACCAGGGGCGCAAGCCCGGGCCGATCCACGTCAACCGTCGCCGCGAGGGCGGCTTCTCCGGGATCCAGACCTTCGCGAAGCTGCCGGTCTGCCTGACCCCCGAGGACCTCGTCGCCGGCGAGATCGACGTCGCCGTCTGCGGCGTGCCGTGGGACTCGACCGCGACCGGCCGGACCGGCACCAACCACGGCCCGCTCGCGATCAGGGCCTGCGACTACAAGGGCGGCTACGGCCGGCCGCACTTCTCCCTCGACACCCGGGTCGACGCGTTCGAGGTGCTGAAGTGCTGCGACTACGGCGACAGCCCGATCTCGCTCGGCAACACCCCGGCCAGCTTCGAGGGGATCCGCAAGTTCATCGGGACGATCGTCACCAGCAACGCGATCCCGATCATCATCGGCGGCGACCACGGCATCACCTGGCCGTGCGCGACCGCGGTCGCCGACCACTACGGCTGGGGCAAGGTGGGCATCGTCCACTTCGACGCCCACGCCGACACCGGCACCACGATGCCGGGCAGCCTCGGCGGCCACGGCACCCCGATGCGCAAGCTCATCGAGTCCGGCGCCGTGCCCGGTGCCAACTTCGTCCAGGTCGGCCTGCGCGGCTACTGGCCCGAGCAGGAGACGCTCGACTGGATGAAGGAGAACCGCATGCGGACCCACTTCATGGCGGAGATCAACCGCTACGGGTTCGAGGCGGTGCTGGAGCGGGCGGTCGACGAGGCGCTCGACCAGGCCGACCATCTCTACATCTCCCTCGACATCGACGTCTGCGACCCCGCGTTCGCGCCCGGCACGGGGACGCCGGAGCCCGGCGGCCTGACCAGCGTCGACGTGCTGACCGCCGTACGCCGGCTCTCGGCCGAGGTCGGGATCGTCGGCATGGACGTGGTCGAGGTCAGCCCGCCGTACGACGACAAGGGCGAGATCACCGCGCTGCTCGCGAACCGGGCCATCCGGGAGGCCCTCACCGGTATCGCGATGCGGCGCACCGGCATCACCGAGCGCAACTACCTCCACCCCGAGGCCCTCGGCCCCGGCGGGCCGGGGCAGCCCCTGATCCACCGCGAACCCTCCCGGGACCTAGCC
Source organism: Nocardioides asiaticus (assembly GCF_040049175.1). Classification (NCBI taxonomy): domain Bacteria; kingdom Bacillati; phylum Actinomycetota; class Actinomycetes; order Propionibacteriales; family Nocardioidaceae; genus Nocardioides; species Nocardioides asiaticus. Next base: position 222,401 of record NZ_JBDZDM010000002.1, read on the forward strand.
ACCGACGTCTGACCCGGACACGTCAGCATCGAAGGAGCAGTGAATGAAGAACCTCTGGAAGCGGGCGTCCCGAGCCCCGCTGGCCGCGGGTCTCGCGCTCGCGCTGGGTCTCGCCCTCGCCGCGTGCGGGTCCGGCGGCGGCGCCAAGGTGGCCGACACCAAGGCCCCGACCGACGGCGTCCTGCGACTGGGATTCCTCCAGGACCCCGGCCAGCCGCCCGACCCCGACGTCTTCTACGCCGGCAGCGGCCTGGCGCTCACCACCAACCTCTACGAGGGGCTGGTGAAGTACCAGAACGGCTCCGGCACCAAGCTCGTGCCGTCGCTGGCGACCTCGTGGGAGGCGAACAAGACCAACACGGTCTTCACCTTCCACCTGCGCAAGGGCGTGACCTTCCACGACGGGACCCCGTTCACCTCGGCCGCGGTCGAGGCCTCCTTCGAGCGGCGGCTCGCGGTCGCCGGCGGGCCGGCGTACATGGCGGAAGGGGTCAAGTCCTTCGCCACGCCTGACGACTACACCTCGGTCATCACGCTGAAGCAGCCGAACTCGGCGTTCCTCGACGAGCTCGCCTCGCCGTACGGTCCGCGGATGATGAGCCCGACCGGCTTGAAGAAGTACGCCGGGAAGGACCACGCACAGACCTACCTGGAGAGCCACGACCTCGGCACCGGGCCCTACACGCTGACCGTGGCGAAGGTCGACGACCGCTACCAGATGAAGGCCTACCCGAAGTACTGGGGCACGAAGGGCGTCTTCAAGACCGTCGACTTCGGTGTCTACAAGGACACCTCGTCGATGCAGCTCGCGCTCAACAACGGCGATCTCGCGGCGATCATCGGCGCGGTGCCGTCGGCGGCCCAGGCGTCGTACGCCAAGCAGGACAAGATCAAGGTCTACTCGCTGCCGACCTTCCAGATCGGCGTGCTCTACATGAACCCGCACCGGCCGTTCCTCAAGACCGCGGCGGCGCGCAAGGCGCTCTTCGAGGCGATCGACTGGGAGTCGATCATCAAGCAGAACCTGCCGCAGTCCAACGTGCTCGCCACCGGCGCCTACCCGGACGGCTCGCTGCCCGACGGCGTCGCTCCTGTGAAGCTCACCCACGACACCAAGCCGCTGGAGGACTACGTCGCCTCGCTGCCCAAGGGCACGAAGGTCGACATCGGCGTCCAGGACGGCGGCGAGGACGACCAGCAGATCGCCGAGATCATCGCGGCGCAGCTGCAGGCGATGGGCCTCGATGCGACCGTCTCGACCCACCAGACCTCGGAGGTCTTCGGCGAGTTCCAGTCGCACCCGCAGCAGGCGCCGGACGTGATGGTCAATGCCAAGACCTGGCCGGACGCGTCCAACCCCTACCTCTACGGCCACATCTTCTGGGACCCGACCGGCGGGCTGAACTTCACCGCCTGCTCGTCGTCGGCTATCAGCAAATACCTCGCCGAGGGGCTGAAGACCGGCTCGGAGCAGGCGTACGCCAAGGCGGCGGAGGCCGAGCAGAAGGCGATGTGCAACCCGATCTGGTCCTACGCGCACGACTTCGTCGTCGCCCAGCCGTGGCTCGGCAACGTCGCCCAGTCCCACAGCATCGCCGAGCCCTACACGCTCGACTTCAACACGCTGACCATCGAGAAGTGACCCGATGACGGCCGCGCCGACCCCCACCTCCGCCCGTCCCCCCGCGGGCGGGGTGGCGGGTCGGCCGGTTCGCTGAGCACGGAGGACGACATGGGCAACAGCGCACCCGTGGCGGAGCCCGCGGAGCCGGGCCTCTCGGCACAGGAGCCGGTGGTCTCGGTCCGGGACCTGACGGTCAGCCTCGCGCGCGGCGGCGTCCGCTCGGAGGTCATCCGGGGCGTCGACCTCGAGATCGGCCGCGGCGAGATCCTCGCCGTGGTCGGCGAGTCCGGGTCCGGCAAGTCGGTGATGAGCCTGACCCTGATGGGGCTGCTCCCGGAGCGGTCCCGCCCGAAGGTCGGCGGCACGGCGCGGGTCGCCGGCGTCGACATGGTGAGCGCGAAGGCCGACCAGCAGCGGAAGGTACGCCGCAACGACCTCGGCGTCGTCTTCCAGGACCCGATGACCTCGCTCAACCCGACGACCCGGGTCGGCAAGCAGATCGTCGAGGCGGCCGGGTCGAAACAGGAGGCCGTCCGGCTGATGAAGGAGGTCGGGATCCCGCAGCCCGAGCAGCGCTTCTCGGCCTTCCCGCACGAGTTGTCCGGCGGTCTGCGGCAGCGGGTGATGATCGCGATGGCGATCGCCGGCAACCCGCAGCTGATCATCGCCGACGAGCCGACCACGGCCCTCGACGTGACCGTGCAGGCCCAGGTGCTGCGGGTGCTGCGCGACCTGCGCGAGCAGCTCGGCTGCTCGATCCTCCTGATCACCCACGACCTCGGTGTTGCCGCCCAGGTGGCCGACCGGATCGTGGTGATGCAGCAGGGCGAGATCGTGGAGCAGGGCGCCGCGCTCGACGTACTCGAGAGCCCGCAGCACCCCTACACCCAGCGGCTGCTGCGGGCGCGGCTCTCGCTCGACACCGACCGCGGGCGCAGCCTGCCGACCGGCGCGGACCAGGAGATCGTCGTCCTCGACCGTGCCCGCGCCCGGCAGGGCCGGATCCTCGAGCTCACCGAGGTGCACTGCGACTTCAAGGTGAAGGACGCCCAGGGCAGACGCGCGCTGCTGCACGCGCTCCGCGGCGTCACCGCCGACGTCACCGAGGGAGAGTCGCTCGCGCTCGTCGGCGAGAGCGGGTCCGGCAAGTCCACCCTGCTGCGCGCCATCGCCGGGCTCGAGACGCGATGGGAGGGCAGGATCGACAAGCCCGGCCGCGACGACATCCAGATGGTCTTCCAGGACGCCGGTGCGTCGCTGACGCCGTGGATGACGGTGGAGGAGACGCTCCACGAGCGGCTGCGGCGTACGAAGCTGTCGAAGGCGGACCGGCGTCGCCGGATCGAGGAGACCCTCGCGCTGATGGGCCTCCCGGAGGCCACCCTCAAGGCGCGTCCCGCGGAGCTGTCCGGCGGGCAGCGGCAGCGGGTGGCGCTCGCCCGGGCGACGATCGTGCCGCCCAAGGTGTTGCTCTGCGACGAGCCGACCAGCGCGCTCGACGTCTCGCTCGCCGCTGCCGTGCTCAACCTCATCCACCGGCTGCGCCACGAGTTCTCGATGACGGTCGTCTTCGTGACCCACGACCTCGGCGTCGCGCGGTTCGTGAGCGACCGGGTGGCGGTGATGTATCTCGGCCGGCTCGTCGAGACCGGCCCGGTCGAGGAGGTCATCGGCAGCCCGCGCCATCCCTACACCCGGGCCCTGGTCGACGCCGTGCCGAGCGCACGCAAGGAGCTGCCGGTCATCGTGGGCGAGCCGGCCAGCCCGCTCTCTCCGCCGTCCGGCTGCGCCTTCCACCCGCGCTGCCCGCTCGCCACCGACGAGTGCACCACCACCCTGGAGGGCACCCAGCTCGTCGCGCTCGACCACGACGTCGCCGAGCGCGAACGGCACGAGGTGGCCTGCCTCTTCCGCGAGGGGGTGAAGGCATGAGCACATCGATCGCGAGCACCGATCTCGCCACAGAACCGGTCACCGGCCGGCTCGGCCGCTTCGGCCGGTGGCAGGTCGCCGCGACCCGCTGGGTCAACTGGGTGATCGTCGGCGTGCTCGTCGCGCTCACCCTCGTCGCCCTGCTCGCACCGGTGATCGCGCCGTACGACCCGGTGCAGCCGGTGGGCGCGCCGTACCTCCCCGTCGGGAGCTCCGGCCATCTGCTCGGCACCGACAACATCGGCCGGGACCTGTTCTCCCGGGTCATCCTCGGGGTGCGTACGTCGTGGCTGATGGCGCTCGTCGTCGTCGCCGTCGGGCTGCTCATCGGTGGCGTGGTCGGGGTCGTCGCCGGCGCGTTCGGCGGATGGGTCGACGCGATCCTGATGCGGATCACCGACATGTTCCTCGCGCTGCCCGCCGCGATCGTCGCGATCGCCGTCGCCGCCGCCCTCGGCCCCGGCCTGCGCAACACCTTCCTCGCGATCACGGTCGTCTGGTGGCCGTACTACGCCCGCATCATCCGGGGCGAGATCCGTGCCCTGGCCGCCAGACCGCACGTCGAGGCCGCCCGGATGGCCGGCGCGGGGCGGCTCCGGATCATGGCCAAGCACCTGCTGCCCGGCGTCTACCCGACGGCGCTGGTGACCGCGTCGCTCGACATCGGCGCGGTCGTGCTGACCCTCGCCTCCCTGTCGTTCCTCGGTCTCGGGCAGTCGGCGCCCGCCCCCGAGCTCGGTGCCGACACGTCCCGCGGGATGAACGAGCTGCTCGCGCACTGGTGGATCCCGGTGATGCCGGGCCTCGCCGTGATGGTCCTCAGCCTGGTCGCGAACCTCGCCGGGGACGCCGTACGAACCCTGATGGCCGGCCGGAGGTGACCTGATCATGTTCAACCTGGCGATGGCACGCTTCCTGCTGACCCGGCTGGCCGCGCTCGTCGGCCTGCTGCTCGTCCTCTCGCTGCTGCTCTTCGTGCTGCAGGAGATCTCGGGCGCGGACCCGGTGGCCGCCTCGATGCCGCACGCCGAGAAGTCCGCGATCGACGCGAAGCGGCACGAGCTCGGCCTCGACGACCCGGCTCCGACGCGCTACGTGAGGTACGTCGGCGACCTGCTGCACCTCGACCTCGGGACGTCGTTCCGGACCCATCACGCGGTCACCACCGACCTGAAGACCTATCTCCCGCCGACGGTCGAGCTCGTCGTCGTGGCCCTGGTCGTGGCGCTCGCGCTGGCGCTGCTCTTCTCGGTCTCCAGCGTGCTGCGCTGGCCGGGGAGCGGGCTCTACCGCGGGCTGCTCTTCGTCGGGTCGACCACGCCGACCTTCCTCCTCGGCATCTTCGGGCTGATCGTTTTCTACCAGGACCTCGGCTGGCTCCCGGCCTCCGGGCAGGTGGACGATCCGGACACCGTGCCGGCGAGCTGGCACTGGCTGCTCCTCGACTCGCTGGTCCACGGCGACCTCGGCATGTTCGGCGACGTGGCCAAGCACCTGGTGATGCCGGCGCTGGCGCTGGCGATCGGCCCGGCGCTGGCGATCGGGCGGATCTTCCGGTCCTCGATCGTGGCGACCTTCGACTCCGACTTCGTGCGGACGGCGCGCTCCAAGGGACTCGCCGAGGGCGCCGTGCTCACCCGGCACGTGCTGCGCAACTCGGTCAACGGCGCGCTCTCGATGACCGGCCTGCACCTCGGCTTCATGTTCGCCGGGGTCCTGGTCGTGGAGTCGGTGTTCAGCCGGCCGGGGCTGGGGTCCTACCTCGGCGCGAGCCTCGACGTCTCCGACTTCCCGGCCGTGGCCGGGGTGACGTTCGTGCTCGCCACGATCTACATCGTGACCAACACCGTGGTCGACATCCTGCAGGGGATCGCCGACCCCCGCATCACCGTCTAGATCGCCTAGGAGAGCCGTGCACCTCACTCCCGCCGACACCGAGAAGCTGCTGCTCGCCGTCGCCGGCATGGTCGCCCGCGACCGGCTCGCCCGCGGTGTGAAGCTGAACTACCCCGAGTCGGTCGCGCTGCTCTCGACGTGGGTGATCGAGCGCGCCCGCGAGGGGGTGCCGGTGCCCGAGCTGATGACCTCGGGCCGGTCGGTGCTCACCCGCGAGCAGGTGATGCCCGACGTCGTCGACATGCTCGCCGAGGTCCAGGTCGAGGCGACGTTCCCCGACGGGCGCAAGCTCGTCACCATCCACCAGCCGATCGCGTAGGAGGCGACAGGTGTCCAGCCAGAGCAGCGGTCCGGGGGCGGTGAGGGTCGCCGAGGGGACGGTCGTCCTCAACGCCGACAGGTCGCCCGAGGAGCGCCGTACGCTCGTCGTCGTCAACACCGGCGACCGGCCGGTCCAGGTCGGCTCCCACATCCACCTCGCCGAGGTCAACGACGCGCTCGACTTCGACCGCACGCAGGCCGTGGGGTTCCGGCTCGACATCCCCGCCGGCACCTCCCGGCGCTTCGAGCCCGGTGCGTCCCGCGAGGTCGCGATCGTCGCGCTCAAGGGCCGCGCGGTCGTGCCCGGCATCCGGGTGAAGGAGCGCTGAGATGGTGGAGATCAGCCGGGCGGAGTACGCCGCGCTGTACGGCCCGACCACGGGCGACCAGGTGCGCCTCGGCGACACCGACCTGTGGATCGAGGTCGAGCAGGACCTGACCTTCGGCGGCGAGGAGTCCGTCTTCGGCGGCGGCAAGTCGATCCGGGAGTCGATGAACCAGTCGACGCTCAGCCGGGCCGGGGGCGCCCTCGACACCGTGATCACCAACGCGATCGTGCTCGACCACAGCGGGATCCTCCGTGCCGACGTGGGGATCCGCGACGGCCGGATCGTCGCGCTCGGCCGGTCGGGCAACCCCGACATCGCCGACGGCGTACATCCCGACCTCGTCATCGGCCCCTCGACCGACGTGGTCTCGGGGGAGGGGAAGATCCTGACCGCCGGGGCGATCGACGTCCACGTCCACCTTCTGTCGCGGTCCCAGGTCGTCGAGGCGCTCTCGACCGGGATCACCACGATCGGCGGTGGCGGCACGGGCCCGTCGGAGGGCTCGAAGGCCACCACCGTCACGCCCGGTGCGTGGCACCTCCAGGCGGTCCACCGTGCGCTCGACGACCTGCCCGTCAACGTCCTGCTGATGGGCAAGGGCAACACGGTCTCGGCCGAGGGCCTCGCGGAGCAGGCGCTGGCCGGCGCCGCCGCCTACAAGGTGCACGAGGACTGGGGCTCGACGCCCGCGGCCATCGACGCGGCGCTGAGGGCGGCCGAGGAGCACGGCCTGCAGGTGGCGCTGCACTCGGACTCGCTCAACGAGGCGGGCTACCTCGAGTCCACGGTGGGTGCCATCGCCGGCCGCTCGATCCACGCCTTCCACGCCGAGGGTGCCGGCGGCGGGCACGCTCCCGACATCCTGACCATCGCGTCGTACCCGCACGTCATCCCGGGGTCCACCAACCCGACCCTCCCGCACACGGTCAACACGGTGGCCGAGCACCTCGACATGCTCATGGTGTGCCACCACCTGAACCCGCGGGTGCCCGAGGACCTGGCCTTCGCCGAGTCCCGGATCAGGGCGACGACGATCGCCGCCGAGGACGTGCTGCACGACCTCGGCGCGCTCTCGATCACCTCCTCCGACGCCCAGGCGATGGGCCGGATCGGCGAGGTCGTCTGCCGGACCTGGCAGGTCGCCCACGCGATGAAGAAGCGGCTCGGCGACCTCGGCGGGCCGGCCGACAACGTGCGGGCGAGGAGGTACGTCGCGAAGTACACCATCAACCCGGCCATCGCCCACGGGATCGACCACGAGGTCGGCTCGGTCGAGCCCGGCAAGCTCGCCGACCTGGTGCTGTGGGACCCGCGCTTCTTCGGCATCCGGCCGGAGGTCGTCATCAAGGGCGGTGCGCTGGTCTGGGGGGCGCTCGGCGACCCGAACGCGTCCATCCCGACGCCCCAGCCGGTCCTGATGCGGCCCACGCTGGTGGGCCCGGGCGCCGACCACGCGGTCTCCTTCGTCGCACCCGCGGCGCTCGAGGACGGGCTCGCCGACCGGCTCGGCCTGCGCCGCCGACTCGTCGGCGTCACGCCGACCCGCGAGGTCGGCAAGGCCCAGATGGTCCACAACGACGCGCTGCCGGAGATCCGGGTCGAGCCGGAGACGTTCGCGATCTTCGTCGACGGCGAGATGATCGTGCCCGACCCCGCGACCGAGCTGCCGCTGGCGCAGCTCTACACGATGTTCTGATGTCGTCCGACCTGCTCCTCATGCTGCTCGCCGACGCGCGGCTGCCCGTCGCCGGGCACACCCAGTCCGGGCAGCTCGAGGCGGCGGTGCGCGACGGGCTGACCGCGGCGGAGGTGCCGCTCCTGCTGCGGGCCCGGCTGGGGACGGTGGCGAGGGTCGAGGCCGGTACGGCGGTCGTCGGGCTCCACCACCTGCGCGCCGGACTGCCGCTCGGGCCGGTCCTCGACGCCTGGGCGGCCCGGACGCCAGCGCGGGCGATGCGGGAGTCCTCCCGCACGCTCGCCCGGGCCCACCTCAGGCTCGCCGTGAGGCTCTGGCCCGACTCGTCGTACGTCTCGCTGGTGCGCGGCCTGCCCGGCGGCTGCCGGCCGCTCGCGCTCGCAGCCGCCGCCGGGGCGGGCGGGCTGGCGCCGGACGCGCTCGCCCGGCTGGTGGCGTACGACGACCTGCAGACCGTCTCCTCGGCGGCGCTCAAGCTGCTGCCGCTCGACCCCGCGGACGCGGCCGGCTGGGTCCACGACGCGCTTCCGGCGGCGGAGCAGGTGGCGGCTGAGGTCGCCGCGCTCACCGTCCCGGAGGACATCCCGGCGCCGGCCGCGCCCATGCTCGACCTGTGGGCCCAGGCCCACGCCACCACGACCAGGAGGTTGTTCAGTGCCTGACCGATCGACGCTGCGAGTGGGGGTCTGCGGCCCCGTCGGCACCGGCAAGAGCTCCCTCATCGCACTGCTGTGCCGCGAGCTCGCCGGCGACCTCCAGCTGGGGGTCGTCACCAACGACATCTACACCGACGAGGACGCCCGCTTCCTCCGCTCGGCCGGCGTCCTCGCGCCGGAGCGGATCCGCGCCGTCGAGACCGGCGCGTGCCCGCACACCGCGATCCGCGACGACATCACCGCCAACCTGCTCGCCGTCGAGGAGCTTGAGGACGACTTCGCGCCGCTCGACGTCGTCCTCGTCGAGTCGGGCGGCGACAACCTCACGGCGACCTTCTCGCCCGCACTCGTCGACGTCCAGGTCTTCCTCATCGACGTCGCCGGCGGCGGCGACGTCGCCCGCAAGGGCGGCCCCGGGATCGAGCGGGCCGACCTGCTGGTGGTCAACAAGACCGACCTGGCTCCCTACGTCGGGGTCGACGCCGCCCTCATGGTCGCCGACGCCATCGCCGCCCGCGACGGGCGGCCGGTCCTCGCGCTCTCCCGGAACGACCCGGAGTCGGTCGCCCGGCTCGTCGCGTGGGTCCGTGCACAGCTGTCCGCGCACCGCGCGGGCTCGCTCGTGCCCGCCGACCCTGGCCCGATGGCGCCGCACACCCACGCCGACGGGACCACCCACGCCCACCCGGACGCCGACGATGACCACGACGCCGCGTGAGGCACTGCGCGGCTCGGTGACCCGGCTGGCCGTCACCCGCACGGCGGGTCGGGTGCGCGTCGACACCGAGGTCGCCGGTGATCCTGGCTCGCCCGCGCTGCGGCCGATGCTGCTCGGCAGCGACGCCTCCTCCGCCCGGGTGTGCCTCGTGCCCGACGGCGCCGTCCTCCTCGCCGGCGACGCGTTGAGGCTGGAGGTGGTCGTCGGTGACGGGGCCACCCTCACCCTGGTCGAGCCGACCGGGACCGTGGCCTACAACATGGACGGCGCCGAGGCCGGCTGGCAGGCCTCGATCACCCTCGGCGACGGCGCGACGCTGGTCTGGGCCGCCGAGCCCTTCGTGGTCGCCGCCGGCGCGAGCGTCCGGCGTACGACGCAGGTCACGGTCGGCCGCGGTGCCCGCCTCGCCCTCCGTGAGACGCTCGTCCTCGGGCGCCACGGGGAGCGGCCCGGGCGTGGCCGGGTCGACTGGTCGGCGTACGACGGGGACGGGCGGCCGCTGCTCGTCGAGTCGCTCGAGCTCGACGGCCGCTCGGCGCTGCCGGGCATCCTCGGCGGGCCGGGCAGCGTCCACCGCGTCCTCGGATCGGTCACAGCGCTGGGGCTCGACCTGCCCGCCGGCGCCGCTCCCGCGGGCCGGCTCGACCTCGAGCGGGGCGGCACCACGTGGCGGCAGCTCGCGCACGACGCACACCGGCTCCCGGCCGAGCCCTGGGACGTCGTCCTCCGCGCGCTGGACGCCCGAGCGCCGGGCGACTGAGCAGCGCTCAGCCCACGAGCACGACGTGCAGCGTCCGTGGACCGTGGACGCCCTCGACGCGCTCGAGCTCGATGTCGCTGGTGGCGGACGGTCCGCTGATCCAGGTGAGCGGGCGGCCGTCGGCGACGGCGGCCGAGAGCCGCCCGACGCCCTCGGGCACGTCGCCGACGAGCTGGTCCTCGCGGATGACGCACACGTGGAGATCGGGCACGAGCGAGAGCGCACGCCGGCCCTGGTCGGCTCCGTGGTCGAGGACGATCGTCCCCGTCACCGCGATGCCGACGGCCGCACCAGTGACGACGCCGTCGAGCTCGTTGAGCTGCGCGGAGGTCAGCGTGCCGTCGTCGGTCACGACCTCGACGCCGTCGAGCCCACCCTCGAGCCCGGCGAGCCACGCCGGCTCGAGACCGCCCGGCACGACGATCCGACGGGCTCCTCCCAGCGCCTCCGCGACCGCACCGGCCACGCCCTCGCCGCTCACCCGGGTCACGACCGCCTTGTAGTCCTCCACCCGCTCCACGAAGAGCGCAGGGACGTCGGCGACGTCCGCGCCGGCGGCGTACGCCGGCCGTGGCGCCGCTCCGGGCGCCGATCGCGGCACCCCCGACAGGGCACCGGAGACCCGGCCGAGGATCTCCTCGCGCGCGCTCACCGGTCACCCTCCGACCCGCGCTCGCGCTTCCACCAGCTCCGGAACGTCTCCTCGGGCGGCGTCGGCGCGTCCCGCGCGTCGGACCACGCCCCGAGGCCCGGGATGCGGCCGAGGGTGTCGCGGCGCCGCAGCGCGCGGCCGCCGAGCTCGGCGCCGCGCTGGGCCCGCTCCCACCGGGCCGGGTCCGAGAAGAGCCAGGCGGCGCCCTTCATCGCCAGCTCCTCCCCGGAGGGGAGACCTCCGCGCCTCTCGTCCACCACCCGGGTCCGCAGGTGGACCAGCAGCTCGGGGATGTCGATCCGGACCGGGCAGGCGTCGAAGCAGGCGCCGCACAGCGAGGAGGCGTACGGCAGCGACTTGTCGATCGGCGACGCCGTCCCGCGCAGCTGCGGGTTGAGCACCGCGCCGATCGGGCCGGGGTAGACCGATCCGTACGCGTGCCCGCCCACCCGCTCGTAGACCGGGCAGACGTTGAGGCACGCCGAGCACCGGATGCACCTCAGTGCCTGCCGACCCACCTCGTCGGCGAGCGCGGAGGTGCGGCCGTTGTCGAGGAGCACGACGTGGACCTCCTGCGGGCCGTCGCCCGGGGTGACGCCGGTCCACATCGAGGTGTAGGGGTTCATCCGCTCGCCGGTCGAGGACCGTGGCAGCAGCTGCAGGAAGACCTCCAGGTCGGCGGTGGTCGGCAGGATCTTCTCGATCCCGACCACCGAGATGAGCGTCTCGGGGAGTGTCAGGCACATCCGGCCGTTGCCCTCCGACTCGACGACCACCAGCGTGCCCGTCTCGGCGATCGCGAAGTTGGCCCCCGAGATCGCGACCTTCGCCCGCAGGAACTTCTCCCGGAGGTGGACCCGCGCCGCCTCCGCGAGGACCCGCGGCTCGGCCGTCAGGCCGTCGGGTGCGGGCTGCCCGACCTTGCCCATCTCGTGGGTGAAGATCTCCTTGATCTCCGCGCGGTTGCGGTGGATCGCCGGCACCAGGATGTGGCTGGGCCGGTCGTGGCCGAGCTGCACGATCAGCTCGGCCAGGTCGGTCTCCCAGGCGTCGATCCCGGCCTGCTCGAGGGCCTCGTTGAGCTCGATCTCCTGGGTGGCCATCGACTTGACCTTGACCACCTCGTCAATCCTCTGGTCGGCGCCCTTCGCCCTCACCAGCGAGGTGACGATGCTGTTGGCCTCGGCGGCGTCGCGCGCCCAGTGGACGGTCGCGCCCGCCCGGGTCAGCGACTCCTCCAGCTGCACCAGGTAGGAGTCGAGGTGGGTCAGCACCTCGTCCTTGATCGCAGCACCCGCGACCCGCAGCTCCTCCCAGCCGTCGACCTCGCCGACCACGCGCGCCCGCTTGTCCCGGATCGTGTGGGTCGCGTGGTGGAGGTTCTTGCGCTGCTGGGAGTTCTCCAGCGCCGCCTTGGCCGCCTTCGGGAACTTCGGCATCCCGATGTAGGACGTCGTCACCGCGCCTCCCTCGCCAGGTCGGCCACCCGCGACCGGTCCATCTCCGCGGCCACGTCCGCCTCGGTGCTGGCGAGCACCTCCGCCAGGTGGAGCACGCGCACGCCGGCCCGCTGCCGGTGCAGCAGCCCGCCGATGTGGGCGAGGCAGCTGTTGTCGCCGGCCACGAGAACGTCGGCCTCGGTGGCGCGCACGTTGCGCACCTTGTCGCTGCCCATCGCCACCGACGTGTCGGCGTTCTTGACCGCGAACGTCCCGCCGAAGCCGCAGCACGAGTCGGCCTCCGGCAGCTCGACGAGGTCGATGCCGCGTACCTCGCGCAGCAGCCTCAGCGGCTTGTCGCCGACCCGCAGCATCCGCAGCGAGTGGCAGGTCGGGTGGTAGGTGACCCGGTGCGGGAAGGTGGCCCCCACGTCGGTCAGGCCGAGCACGTCGACGAGGAGCTCGCTCAGCTCGTACACCTTGCGCGCCCCCGCCTCCGCGCGCTGCTCCAGCGCCGGCTGCCCACACGTCCGGGCGATCATCGCGTGCTGGTGCCGCACCGACCCCACACACGAGCCGCTCGGCGCCACCACCGCGTCGTACGCCTCGAAGACGTCGGCGAACCGCTCCACCAGCGGCAGCGCCTCCCGGACGTACCCGGTGTTCGTGAACATCTGCCCGCAGCAGGTCTGCCCGAGCGGGAACTCGACCGTGCAGCCGAGCCGCTCCAGCAGGCGTACGACGGCCTTCGGCGTCTCCGGCCACATGGTGTCGTTGAAGCAGGTGGCGAAGAGCGCGACGCGGACGCCCGCGCCCGGTGGGGAGGTGCTCACCCCCACACCTTGGCACACCCCGCTACGCGCCGGAGCGGAGCTCCGCCAGGAGCTCCTCGGAGGTGTGCAGCTTGGCGGCCAGGATGTGGCGTCCGGCGGCGAGCAGCGAGGCGAGGTGCGGAGTGCTGAGCGAGTAGAGCACCGTCGACCCCTCGCGGGTGGACGTCACCAGCCCGGCACGGCGCAGGACGGCGAGCTGCTGGGAGAGGTTCGAGGCCTCCAGGTCGAGCTCGGCGAGCAGGTCGCGGACCTGCATCGGGCCACCCTGCAGAAGCTCCAGGACCCGGATCCGAGTGGGGTGCCCGAGAGTGCGGAAGAGCTCGGCCTTAGCCTCATAGAGCGGCACGCTGCCGGGCATCGAGACCCCCTGTTCGCGCTTGGATCGATCCATTGTCCCAAGTCGTGATCTATGACTCAGTCTGGTGCACGGTACCCCACTTGAAGAGTTCTTCAAGTCCGGTAACGTGCCTGCAATCGACGAGATTCGAAGGGTGTCGGAATGGTTGACGTTGACCTGGTCCTCGACGAGGCGGGGCTGAAGAACCCCCATGTGCGCGAGTACGTCGCGTACTGGGCTGAGGTGACGGGGGCCGACAGGGTCGAGGTCGTCACCGCCGCCGACGACGAGCGGCTCATCTCCGAGGCCCTGGAGGCCGGCGAGCTCTTCCCTGCGGGCGAGGGTCGCTACTACTCGCGGAGCTACCAGAAGGACACCGCCCGCTCCGAGGAGCGCACGGTCGTCGCGACCAGCAACCCGGCCGACAAGGGCGTCTACAACAACTGGCGCCCCGCCGAGGAGATGGTCCCGATGCTGACCGAGCGGATGCGCGGGGCCAGCAAGGGCAAGACGATGTACGTCGTCCCCTACCTCATGGCGCCCCCGGGCAGCCCGCTGGAGGCGTACGCCGCCGGCGTGGAGCTCACCGACACCCGGACCGTCGTGCTGCACATGATCCGGATGGCCCGCGTCGGCGTCGAGCACATCGAGAACATCGCCGATCCCAACAGCTTCGTGCGCGCCGTCCACGTGACCGGCGACCTGGAGAACCTCGGCCAGGGCACCCCCGACGACCAGCGCTACTTCGTCACCGTCGCCGACCAGCGGACGATCCTGCACTACGGCTCGTCGTACGGCGGCAACGCGCTCCTCGGCAAGATCGCCCACGGCCTGCGCCAGGCCTGCTACGACGGCAAGGACTCCGAGGAGTTCCTCGCCGAGCAGTTCCTGCTGCTCGGGATCGTCGACAAGGAGACCGGGAAGAAGTACCACGTGGTCGGCGGCTTCCCGTCCGCGTCCGGCAAGACGAACCTCGCGATGACCCTCGCCCCCGAGGCGCTCGGCGACCGCTACTACGTCGAGTTCTACGGCGACGACATCGCGTGGCTGTGGGTCGGCGAGGACGGCCGGATCTGGGCGCTCAACCCGGAGAACGGCGTCTTCGGCGTCGCCAAGGACACCAACGAGAAGACCAACCCCACCGCGATCGAGTCGATCAAGCCGGGCTCGGGCGCGATCTTCACCAACGTCGCCTACAACCCGCAGACCGAGGAGGTCTGGTGGGAGGGCAAGACCAAGAATCCGCCCGAGGACGTCACCGGCTGGCTGGACTGGAAGGGCGACCCGATCGCCGACCGGACCCCGGAGCAGAAGGACGAGCCCTGGGCCCACCCCAACAGCCGTTTCACGACCGCCATCGCGCAGGTCCCGAACGCCGCCGAGGACTTCAACGACCCGAAGGGCGTCCCGGTCGACGCCATCATCTTCGGTGGCCGCACCCGTGACCGGGAGCCGCTGATCCGCGCCATCGAGGACCTCGCCGAGGGCGTCTACGACGGCATGACGCTCGGCGCCGAGGCGACCTTCGCCGCCGAGGGCGTCGAGGGCCAGCTGCGCTACGACCCGATGTCGATGCGGCCCTTCATGGCCTACTCCGAGGGCGAGTACGCCGCGCACTGGCTCCACATCATCGGCCGCGCCTCCAACCGGCCCGTCTTCGCCCACGTCAACTGGTTCCAGCGCGACCCGGAGGACGGCCACTTCCGCTGGCCGGGCTACCGCGACAACCTTCGCGCCCTGCTCTGGCTGATGCAGTACAAGGCGGGCGAGGTCGAGGGCGTCGACACCCCGGTCGGCGTCATCCCGAAGGCGGAGGAGCTCAACCTCGAGGGCGTCGAGATCAGCCCCGAGGACCTCGACGCGATCCTCTCCATCGACATCGACCGGTGGCGCCAGGAGATGGGCTTCCGCGAGGAGCACCTCAAGCAGTTCGACCGCCTGCCCGAGGAGATCTGGGAGGCGCACCGCCGGGTCGCCGCCAAGCTGGACGCTGCCGCCGAATAGAGCCACTCGGCGTACGCACCATCATCGTCAGGTCCCGGCGAACCCGTCGGGCGGCGCCATGGTGTGGCCGAGCGCGGTGGTGCAGAGGACCCGGTCGGCGAACGCCATCGGGTCGCCGACGGGCAGCTCGGGCTTGGCGATGAGCAGCGCGGCGACGCCGTGCGCGGCGGCCCACAGCTCGAACGTGATCGAGAGGGTGTCCGGGCCGACCAGCTCGCCGAGCTCGACGGCGTCGGCGACGGCGGCGTTCAGGTGCGTGAACGCCGCCTCGCGCAGCATCTCGTCGATCTGCTTCTTGGGCTTGAGCGAGGGGTCCATCGTCGCGAGCCGATAGTGCTCGGGGTGGTCGAGGGCGAACCGGACGTACGACAGGCCGTATGACCGCAGCCGCTCCAGCGGGTCGGTGACGCCCTCGGCGGCGGCGATCATCTCCTCGTCGAGCTCGCGGAAGACGTCGATGACGACCGCCTCCATCAGGGCGTCCTTGTCCTCGAAGTGCAGGTAGATCGAGGGCGTCGTCACGCCGACCGCCTCCGCGACCGCGCGGACCGAGACGTCCTGGGCGCGGCCCGCCCTGGCCAGCAGCTCCTTCGTCGCCTCGATGATCTCCTCGCGGAGACGCTCGCCCGTGCCACGGACGCTCCTGCGTCGCCTCGCCTGCGTCAACCGGCCACCGGCTCTCCCTCGCGGGGGGCGGGCGACCCCTCGTGCAGGCCGATCCGGTCGTGGAGCCGGGCGAGCGGGCCGGGTGCCCACCAGTTCCACCGGCCGGCGACGCGCATGAAGGCGGGCACGAGCGTGCCGCGCACGATCGTCGCGTCCATCAGCACCGCCATCGCCAGTCCGCTCCCGAACAACATCATGAAGGAGACCTTCGACCCAGCGATCGCCGCGAAGACGATCGCCATGAGGAGGGCCCCAGCGGTGACGATACGGCCTGTCCGGCCCAGGCCGAGCGCGACGGCCCGGGTGTTGTCAGCCGTCGTACGCCCGCCTGCGAGCCACTCCTCCCGGATCCTGGACAGCAGGAACACCTCGTAGTCCATCGACAGACCGAACGCGACGCAGAACATGAGCAGCGGCATCGTCGGCACGAGGTAGCCGGTGGTGGTCAGGTCGCCGAACAGCCAGGGCCAGTGGCCGTCCTGGAAGATGAAGACCATCGCCCCGAACGTCGCTGACAGCGACAGCGTGTTCAGGACCAGCGCCTTCAGCGGCAGCAGCAGGCTCCCGGTGAAGAGGAAGAGCACGACGAAGGTCGCCAGGGCTATCCAGCCGATCGCGAGCGGCAGTCGCTCGCCGAGGACGTCGACGCTGTCGACGTCGGTCGCGGTCTGCCCGCCGACGAGCACCGGCCAGGGGGCGTCGGTCGCGCGGACGTCCCTGACGAGCTGCTTCGCCGCGTCCGAGCGCGGGTCCCAGCGGTTGGCGACGGAGAGGTACGCCGCGTCGCCGGAGCGTGCGGGGGGCGTCACGGAGGTGACGCCCGGCAGTCCGGCCAGGTCGCGCGCGTAGCCGGCCAGGGCGCCCGGGGCTGAGCTGACGTCGGGCGCGACGACCTCGAGCGAGGCGATGGCGTTGGTCGGATAGCGCTCGCGCATGCTGTCGCCGACCTGGTGCGCGCTGGCCGTCGACGGCAGCACCCGCTCGTCGGGGTAGCCGAACCGGGCGTGCAGGAACGGCAGCCCGACCGCGACCAGGAGGGCGATCACCGCGAGTCCGACCGGGACGGCGTACCTCATCGTCCAGCGGGCGAAGCGGTACCAGAAGCTGCGCTCCACCTCCCACGGCTGCGGTGGCGGCCGGCCGAGCAGGCGGCGTACGCCGGCACGGAGGTCGAGCGCGTCGATGCGCGGGCCGACCAGGGTGAGCAGGACGGGCAGGAGCACGAGTGCGGCCAGCGTCGCGAGCACGACGACGGCAACGCCGGCGTACGCGAAGGAGCGGAGGAAGTAGACCGGGAAGACCAGCATCGCCGCCAGCGAGAGCGCGACGGTGAGCGCCGAGAAGAGCACGGCGCGGCCGGCGGTCTGCATGGTGTGGCGTACGGCGGCGGCCGGCTCGTCGCCCGCACGGAGCTGCTCCCGATAGCGGTAGACGATCAGCAGGCTGTAGTCGATGCCGAGCGCGAGGCCCATCGCGGTGGTCATGTTGAGCGCGTAGATCGACACGTCGGTGACCATGCTGAGGGCGCGCAGGATCGCGAGGGTGCCGACGATCGCGGTGAGGCCGACGGCGAGCGGGAGCAGCGAGGCGACCACGCTGCCGAAGACCCAGATCAGCACGACCACGGTGATCGGGATCGCGATCATCTCCGCCCGGGCGAGGTCGTGGGTGGTCTGGTCGTTGACCTGGTGGTAGACCGTCGTCGAGCCGCCGGCGCGGACGTCGACACCGTCGTGCTCGCCGAGCAGCGGACCCACGATGTCGTGCGCCCGGTCGGGGGCCGTGCTGTCGTCGCCGGCGATCGTGGCCACGACGAGCGCCGACCTGCCGTCGTCGCTCCTCAGGGCGGAGCCGGCGCGGCCGGCGGTCCAGTACGAGCTGACCCGGTCGGCGTACGGCGACCGCTCGATCGCCTCCACGAGGCGACGGCCCTCGGCGCGGGCCGCCGTCGAGTCGGCGCCGTCGGGCGCGGTGACCTCCAGGATCAGGTTCGCCTCGCCGGTGTGGAACCTCGTCTGGAGGAGGTCGGCGGCACGGCTGGAGTCGGAGTCGGGGCTGTTGAAGCCCCCGGAGTGCAGATGACGGGACGCGGAGATCCCGAAGGCGCCCAGCACGACCAGCACGATCAGGCCGAGCGCGAGGATGCGGCGCGGAGAGCGGATGCCGAGGTCGGCGAGTCTGGTGAGCACTGTTGGTCCCCCGAACTGAGCGGCTGTCGCCTGGGTTACCCGCGCTAAGTTAGCGACGGTAAGTTAGCGCCGTCAAGGAAAATCGGCAGGGGTCCGGCGGGACCGGCCGGCCCCACCCTCGGGCCGGGCCCTCCGGTAGGTTGGGCTCCGTGAGCCTCCCCGCCGACAACCACGTCCACAGCGAGTGGTCGTGGGACACGCGCAAGGGCGACATGGAGGCCACCTGCGCCCGCGCGGTCGAGATCGGCCTCCCGTCCGTCGCCTTCACCGAGCATGTCGACCACACCGCGCGGTCGGCGCCGCTCGACGTCGAGGGCTACCTCGCGAGCATCGAGCGCTGCCGCGACCTCTTCCCCTCGCTCCGGATCCTCACCGGCGCCGAGATCGGCGAGGCCCACTGGGATCCCGAGGAGACCGAGCGGCTCCTCGCCGGCGGCCGCTTCGAGCGGGTGCTCGCCTCGCTCCACTCCGCGCAGGAGATCGAGGGCCGGCCCGACCTCGCGACGCTCTACGCCTCGCAGCCTCCCGAGCAGGTGCTCCGCGACTACCTGGCCGAGACCGAGAAGATGATCACCGCCTTCGACGGCTTCCAGGTGCTCGCCCACATCGACTATCCCGCCCGGCGGTGGCCGACGCCCGACGGCAGGAGCTGGGACAAGGAGCTCTTCGACCCACGGATCTGCGAGGAGGAGTACCGCCACGTCCTGCGCGTCCTCGCCGGCACCGGCCGGGTCCTCGAGTTCAACACCCGCGTCCCGCTGCACCCGCTGATCCTCGACTGGTGGCACGACGTCGGCGGGGAGGCGGTCAGCTTCGCCAGCGACGCCCACCGGCCCGACGTACTCGCGCATGGCTTCCGCGACGCCGTCCGGGTCGCCGAGGCCGCCGGCTTCCGCCCCGGACGCGATCCGCTGGACTTCTGGCGGCGCGCCTGAGCCGGAGGGCTCCCGTCGTACGCCGCCGGGCCCTAGGCTGGCCGATCATGGCCAACTACTACGGCAGCAATCCGTACGGCGAGCCCTCCGGCACCCCCTACGGCACCCCGCCCCCCGTCGACCCGCTCAGCCAGCCGCTGCGTGGCGCGTCGATCGGCACGGCGTACGTCCGGTTCTGGAAGAAGTACGCCGTCTTCTCCGGCCGCGCGAGCCGCTCGGAGTTCTGGTGGGTCTACCTGGTCAACGCGATCATCTCGGCGGTCGTCAACCTCACCAACAGCGAGGCGCTGACCATCCTCGGTGGGATCTACAGCCTCGCGACCATCGTGCCGTCGCTCGCCCTCGGCGCCCGCCGGCTCCACGACGTGAACCGCTCGGGCTGGTGGCAGCTGCTCGGGATCATCCCGATCATCGGCTGGATCATCCTGATCGTCTGGTGGGCGACCGGCCCCAAGCCCGAGGGCACCCGCTTCGACGTCTAGATCCGGAGGCCCGCCTCGTCGCCCTCGGTGCGCGCGGTCTTCCACAGGTCGATGCCGCCCCCGGTCGACGCAGCGACGGCGTGCTGGTCGATGGCGGCCAGCTCCTCGTCGGTGAAGGCGAGGTTGTCGAGCGCGCCGACGCAGTCGGTGACCTGCTCGGGCCGGGAGGCGCCGATGAGGACCGAGGTGAGCCGCGGGTCGCGCAGCGCCCAGGCGAGCGCCATCTGGGCGAGCGTCTGGCCGCGGCCGGCGGCGAGGTCGTTGAGCGCGCGGATGTGGGTGATGGCGTGCTCGCTCAGCAGGTCGGTCGACAGCGACTTGTCCTGCGCGGCGCGGGAGCCCTCGGGGATGCCGCCGAGGTACTTGCTCGTGAGCATCCCCTGCGCCAGCGGGGAGAACGCGATGCACCCCGCGCCGAGGTCCTCGAGGGTGTCGAGGAGCCCGTCGGTCTCGATCCAGCGGTTGAGCATGGAGTACGACGGCTGGTGGATGAGAAGCGGCGTGCCGAGCTCGTCGAGGATGCCGGCGGCCCGGCGGGCCAAGTCGGAGGAGTAGGAGCTGATCCCGACGTACAGCGCCTTGCCGGATCGGACGATGTGGTCGAGGGCGCCCATCGTCTCCTCGAGCGGCGTCCGCGGGTCGGGGCGGTGGTGGTAGAAGATGTCGACGTAGTCGAGGCCCATCCGCGCGAGGGACTGGTCGAGCGAGGCGACGAGATACTTCCGCGAGCCGCCGATGTCGCCGTACGGGCCGGGCCACATGTCCCACCCGGCCTTGCTCGAGATGACCAGCTCGTCGCGCAGCCCCTTGAAGTCCTTGCGCAGGTGGCGGCCGAAGTTCTGCTCCGCCGCGCCGTACGGCGGGCCGTAGTTGTTGGCCAGATCGAAGTGCGTGATCCCCGCGTCGAACGCCGTCCGCAGGATCGCCGCCTGCCGCTCGAACGGGACGTCGTCGCCGAAGTTGTGCCACAGCCCGAGGCTGACGGCCGGGAGGTCGAGACCGCTGCGTCCGGTGCGGCGGTAGGTCATCGAGTCGTAGCGGGTCGGGTCCGGTGCGTACGTCATGGGCGCCATCCTCGCCCATCCCCGATCTGGTGCATGAGGCCCTCCCGGTCCCGGTCGCGGAGTGGCACGATCGACCCGTTGGTCCAGCACGCCAGTCGACTTTCGAGGAGCTGACCATGGTTACCGCCGACCCCACCTTCTACCGCTCCGCCCGCGACGCCGCGGCCGCGCCCGTCGAGACGCTGGCCTACGTCGTCGCCTTCGACCGCGCCGGCGAGCAGCCCGACGCGCTCACCGTCATCGACGTGGACGACTCGTCGCCGTCGTACGGCCAGGTGGTCGGCTGGGCCGACACCCCCGGCCGCGGCGGCGAGCTCCACCACTTCGGCTGGAACGCCTGCAGCAGCGCGCTCAAGCACGAGGGGCACCACCACTCCAACGGGCACGGGGAGGACGGACTGCAGCGGCGCTACCTGCTGGTGCCGGGCCTGCGGTCCTCCGAGCTCTACGTGTACGACACCCAGCCGGACCCGTCCTCGCCGCAGCTGGTGAAGACCGTCCCGGCCGCCGAGCTGGCGGAGAAGGCCGGCTACTCCCGCCCGCACACGCTGCACTGCGGGCCTGACGGCGTCTTCATGACGTGCCTCGGCAGCGCCGACGGCACCGGCCCGGGTGGCATCGCGCTGCTCGACCACGACACGTTCGACGTCCAGCGCGCCTGGGAGACCGACCGCGGGCCGCAGCAGTTCGCGTACGACGCCTGGTGGCACCTCAACCGCAACGTGCTGATCTCCAGCGAGTGGGGCACGCCGGACATGATCGAGGACGGCGTCCGCGCCGACCTGCTGCTCGGCAACAAGTACGGCCACGCGATCCACTTCTGGGACCTCGCCGCGGGCAAGCACCTGCAGCGGGTCGACCTCGGCGAGCAGTACCAGATGACCCTCGAGCTGCGGCCCTCCCACGACCCCGAGGCGACCTGGGGATTCCTCGGCGTCGTCGTGTCGACCGAGGACCTCTCCGCGTCGGTGTGGCGGTGGTTCCTCGACGAGGCGAGCGGGGAGTGGAAGGTCGAGAAGGTCATCACGATCCCGGCCGAGGCGCCGCCCGAGGGCGTCGAGCTGCCGCCGGTCATCGCGCCGTTCGGGGCGATCCCGCCGCTCGTCAGCGACATCGACCTCTCCGTCGACGACCGCTTCCTCTACGTGTCGTGCTGGGGGACCGGCGAGCTCAAGCAGTACGACGTCTCCGACCCCGCGCACCCGGTCGAGACCGGCTCGGTCCGCCTCGGCGGCATCGGCGGCCATGTCGCGCACCCCGCCGTACCCGACCTGCCGCTCTCGGGCGGTCCCCAGATGGTCGAGGTCAGCCGCGACGGCCGCCGGGTCTACGTCACCAACTCCCTCTACGGTTCGTGGGACGACCAGTTCTATCCCGAGGGGGTCGGCGCCTGGATGGCCAAGCTCGACGTCGGCGACTCCGGCGGTCTCGGGGTCGACCCGCGGTTCTTCCCGCACGGCGACGACTTCCGCGGCCTGCGGCCCCACCAGACCCGACTCCAGGGCGGCGACGCCTCGTCGGACTCGTACTGCTACCGGTAGGGGCGCAGGCTGGGCCGGGCCGGGCGGAGCCGATTGAGGTTTCCCCGGTCGGCCGGGGAAACCTGATGTTGTGGGCTGTCTGAACACCCCACAAGGTCGGATTTCCCCGGTCAGCCGGGGAAACCTGAGCCGAAACCCGAGCCCCGACTACCCCGCCGCCACCGTCAGCGACACGCCATCCGCCAGCCGGTAGGGCCCGGTGGCGACGAGGGCACCGACGACGCGGCGCAGCCGGGAGACCTCGGCGCGGACGGTGACGACGTGGTCGGTGTCGCCGAAGACGGCGGCGCTGAGCTGGCGGGCGGTGAGGCCGTCGCGGCCTGCGCGGTGGAGGAGGTGGAGGATCTCGGCGTGCCGGCGGGTGAGCGTCGTACGCCACGGGCCGGCTCCGGAGGCGACCTCGAGGACAGGCTGGCCGGTCGGCTGCCCGGTGAGGTCGAGCACGGCGGTGAGGACGGTAGGCGCGGACCGTGGCCGGACCAGCCAGCCGCGGTCGGTGAGCCGCTCGGGGAGGCACAGCCCGAGACCGGGGACGGCCAGCGGGCGGTCCGGCCGCGGCACCTCGATCCGGTCGCGGGCGGCGATCCCCTCGTGGTGGGCCACCCAGCCGTGGTCGTCGACGACGAGCAGCGGCCCGCGTACGCCGGACACCACGTGCTCGGTCTCCCGCCGGAGTCGCTCGAGCCGGGCCTGGTGCCGCCGCCACAGCGACAGCTCCGCCAGCCTCACCGCGCTCTCGACGAGGGCACCGAGCGCGGGGTGCAGTGTGAGCGCCGGCCCGCTGACGTCGACGACGCCCAGCAGCTCGCCGGTGCGCGGGTCGTGGATCGGCGCCGCGGTGCAGTACCACGGGTGCTGCTTGTGCTCGAAGTGCTCCGCGGAGAAGAGCTCCACCGGCGCGGCCTCGGCGAGCGCGGTGCCGATCGCGTTCGTCCCGACGGCGCCCTCGGTCCACAGCGCACCCTCGGTGAAGCCGAGCCTGTCCGCGGTCATCCGCACCCGTGCCGACCCCTCGCGCCACAGCACCACGCCGTCGGCGTCGGTGATGACCATGAGGTACGTCGCCGCGTCGGCCGCCGAGGTCAGCACGGCGCGCAGGTCGTCGATCACGAGCGCCAGCGGCGAGGCCTCCCGGCGGCGTACGACCTCCGCCGGAGACGGCGTACCCCGGCCGTTCGTGCTGTCCGGGTCGAGTCCCATCCCGAGGACCCGCTGCCAGGAGCGGGCCACCAGTGTGCGCGGCCGCTCGGGCGGGCGGCGGCCGGACAGGACCGCGTCGTGCACGCGGACCAGGGCGCGGGCGTGCTGGCCCAGGTCGGTCCCCGGCAGCACGGCGGCGAAGCCGCCCGCCCCGGTCGTCCCGCTCGTCACCATCGATGGCCCTCCTGCCGTCGAGGGTAGGCCGGGCCTTGTGACCAGCGCCACATGCAACCCGTTGCAACCCTTCCGTGCGGGCGCGCGCGAGCGGTCTGCTGGTGGGTATGACGCAGACACTCGAGCAGCCGACCACGACCGGTCCGGCCGAGACCTGGTTCGCCGACTTCGAGGCGGCGCTGGCCGCCCGCGACATCCCGGCCGCCGCCGGGATGTTCGCCACCCGCAGCTTCTGGCGGGACCTGGTCTCCTTCTCCTGGAACATCACCACCGTCGAGGACCCGGCCGGGGTCACCGACCTGCTGGAGAACACCCTCGACCGCGTCGACCCGCACGGCTTCACGCTGACCGAGCCGGCCGAGACCGCCGACGGGGTGACGACGGCGTGGTTCGACTTCGAGACCTCGGTGGGCCGCGGCCACGGGCTGGTGAGGCTGGTCGAGGAGGACGGTGAGCAGAAGGCCTGGACCATGCTGACCACGCTCCAGGAGATCACCGGCCACGAGGAGCCGCGCGGCGTACGCCGGCCCAAGGGCGCGCAGCACGGGATCGACCGGCACCGGCAGACCTGGGCGGAGAAGCGGCAGCAGGAGGCGGAGACGCTGGGCCTGACCGAGCAGCCGTACGTGCTCGTGGTCGGCGGCGGCCAGGGCGGGATCGCGCTCGGCGCGCGGCTGCGGCAGCTCGGCGTACCGGCGCTGGTCATCGACAAGCACGCCCGCCCCGGCGACCAGTGGCGCGGCCGCTACAAGTCGCTCTGCCTCCACGACCCGGTGTGGTACGACCACCTGCCCTATCTCAAGTTCCCGGACAACTGGCCGGTGTTCGCGCCCAAGGACAAGATCGGCGACTGGCTGGAGTCCTACACGCGCATCATGGAGGTGCCCTACTGGTCGTCGACGACGGCCACGAAGGCGTCGTACTCCCCGGAGCGCGGCGAGTGGACCGTCGAGGTCGAGAGGGACGGCGACAAGCTCGTGCTGAGGCCGACCCAGCTCGTCCTCGCGACCGGGATGTCGGGGAAGCCGAACATCCCGGACTTCCCCGGGATGGACGTCTTCAAGGGCGACCAGCACCACTCGTCGCAGCACCCCGGGCCCGATGCGTACGCCGGCAAGCGGGCCGTCGTCATCGGGTCGAACAACTCGGCCTTCGACATCTGCGGTGCGCTGTGGGAGCACGGCGCCGACGTGACCATGGTGCAGCGCTCCTCGACCCACATCGTCAAGAGCGACTCGCTGATGGACATCGGCCTCGGCGACCTCTACTCCGAGCGCGCGGTCGCCTCCGGCGTGACGACGGAGAAGGCGGACATGATCTTCGCGTCGCTGCCGTACCGGATCATGCACGAGTTCCAGGTCCCGCTGTACGAGCAGATGGCCGAGCGTGACAAGGACTTCTACGACCGGCTCGAGAAGGCGGGCTTCTGGCACGACTGGGGCGACGACGGGTCGGGGTTGTTCATGAAGTACCTCCGCCGGGGGTCGGGCTACTACATCGACGTCGGCGCCGCCGACCTGGTGGCGAACGGCGAGGTCGAGCTCGCCCACGGCCAGGTCGACCACCTCACCGAGGACTCGGTGGTCCTCGAGGACGGCACCGAGCTCCCCGCCGATCTGGTGGTCTACGCGACCGGCTACGGCTCGATGAACGGCTGGGCCGCCGACCTGATCAGCCAGGAGGTCGCCGACAAGGTCGGCAAGGTCTGGGGACTCGGCTCCGACACCACGAAGGACCCGGGGCCGTGGGAGGGCGAGCAGCGCAACATGTGGAAGCCGACGCAGCAGGAGGCGCTGTGGTTCCACGGCGGCAACCTGCACCAGTCGCGGCACTACTCGCTCTACCTGGCGCTGCAGCTCAAGGCGAGGTACGAGGGCATCCCCACGCCCGTCTACCGGCTGCAGGAGGTGCACCACCTCCGCTGAGGACGCCCCGGGCGCCCGGAGTGATGGCTCTCAGGACCGGGCGCCCGGTGGTCAGCCCCGGGTCTCTGGCACTCTCGTGCCATGAGACTCCCGGGGGGACCGGCGGTGCGGAGGCTGCTGCTCGAGGGCGTCGGCTGGCTGCTCGTGCTCGCCGGCATCGCCGCGCTGGTCCTGCCCGGCCCGGGGCTGCTCATGATCTTCGCGGGGCTGGTGCTGCTCTCGCAGCAGTACGAGTGGGCCGAGCGCCGCCTCCAGCCGGTCCGGCTGCGGGCGCTGCGCGGCGCCGCGGAGAGCGTGGAGACCTGGCCGCGGATCACCCTCTCGACGGTGATCGCGCTCGGCATCCTCGGCTTCGGGATCGTCTGGACCGTCCAGCCGCCCGCGCCGGACTGGTGGCCGATCGGGCCGGAGTACTGGCTCCTCGGCGGCGCCTGGACCGGCATCACCCTCATCCTCTCCGCGCTCATCGCCCTGGCCCTGCTCGTCTACTCCTACCGCCGCTTCCACGGGAAGCCCGAGGCCGTGCGCGACCTCGACCGCGAGATCCGCGCGGCCGACGAGGAGGACGAGGAGTACGACGAGTCGCACGACTGAGCGTTCCCACCACCTCGCTACCGTGAGGGGCATGCCCCTCGACCGGCGGGTGCTGCTGCGGGCGGCGGCGGTCGCGCCGCTGGCCGGGCTCGCCGCGTGCGGGGCCGGCGACGACGGCTCACCGTCGTCGGGGTCCTCCCGCTCCACCTCCCCCTCGGCGTCCCCGTCGACGCAGTCCCCGAGCCGGTCCGCGAGCCCGAGCCAGACCGCGAGCGCGAGCGAGAGCCCGTCCGCGTCGCCGACCGACCAGGGACCGCCGAGGCCGGCGATCGCGCGGACCCTCGCCCAGGACCTCGCGGTCCCGTGGGGGATCGCGTTCCTGCCCGACGGCAGCGCGCTGGTGTCGTGCCGCGACAGCTTCGAGATCGTACGGATCGGCGGCCGGCGTACGTCGGTCGTCGGCACCGTCCCCGGTGTCGTCACGACCGTCGACTCGGGCGGCGAGGGTGGCCTGCTCGGGCTCGCCCTGCACCCGGACTACCCACGGAAGCCGTGGCTGTACGCCTACCACACCACCGACGAGGACAACCGCGTCGTGCGCATGCGGCTCATGCTGCGCGGCTCCGGCGGCCGGCTCGGCGACCCCGAGCCGATCCTCACCGGCATCAACACCTCGCTGCACCACAACGGCGGCGGCCTGCGGTTCGCCACCGACGGGCACCTGTTCGTCTCCACGGGCGATGCCGAGAACTCCGACGACGCCCAGGACAAGGGCAGCCTGAACGGCAAGATCCTGAGGATCACCGACACCGGCGGCGTACCTCCCGACAACCCGTTCGGCAACGAGGTCTGGACCTACGGTCATCGCAACGTCGAGGGGCTTGCGCTCGACGCCGGCGGGCAGCTGTGGGCGAGCGAGTTCGGCGACAAGGCGTACGACGAGCTGAACCGGATCGTGAAGGGCGACAACTACGGGTGGCCGTACGTCGAGGGTGCCGGCGGCGGCTACCACGACCCGCTGGCGCAGTGGCCGACGTCCGAGTGCTCGCCCTCCGGCATCGCGATCACCCGCGGCCGGGCGTGGCTCGGCGCGCTGCAGGGCGAGTGCGTGTGGTCGGTCGACCTCGACTCGGGGAAGACGCAGCGCTACCTCGACGGCCACGGCCGACTCCGTCTGGTCGCCGCCGCGCCCGACGGGTCGCTCTGGGTCGGAACGTCCCACCGCGACGGCCGCGACAGCCCCGGCCCGGGCGACGACCGGATCTACCGCGTCACCCTCTGAGCCGCCGGCGTCGTCGCGGGGTCGGGATGGGCGGGCGTCGGGGTCGGCCGGTGTCGGCGCCGCCCGCTAGGTTCGGGCTCGTGCCCGTCCATCTCCACCGCGCCCCGCGGACCGACCTGCTCGCCGACGCCCTCGGCGGGCTGCTAGCGGCGCCGCTGGCCGACCCGTTCGCGACCGAGGTCGTGGTGGTGCCGGCCAAGGGCGTGGAGCGGTGGCTCTCGCAGCGTCTGTCCCACCGCCTCGGCACGTCGCCGGGCCGCGGCGACGGGCTCTGCGCCGGCGTCGACTTCCGGTCCCCGTGGTCGCTGTTCTCCGAGATCGTCGGGACCCGCGACGAGGATCCGTGGTCACCCGACTCGCTGGTCTGGCCGCTGCTCGCCGCCATCGACGACTCGCTCGAGGAGCCGTGGGCGGTCCCGCTCGCCCGCCACCTCGGCCAGGGGCTGTCCGACCCGAAGGAGGTCGACCTGCGCCGCGGCCGCCGGTTCGCCGTCGCGCGCAGGCTGGCCAGGCTGTTCGCGTCGTACGCCGTCCAGCGGCCCTCGGTCGTCGCCGACTGGGCGGCGGGGCGCGACACCGACGGCTGTGGCCGTCCCGTGCCCGACGACCTCGCCTGGCAGCCGCCCCTGTGGCGGGCGCTCGCCGGGCGGGTGGACGCGCCCGGGCCCCACGAGCGTCACGCCGCGACCCTCGAGCGGCTGCGGGAGGCGGCCGAGGAGTTCGAGCTGCCCGAGCGGCTCTCCCTCTTCGGTCACACCCGGCTGCCGGCGACCGAGGTCGAGCTCCTCGGGGCGCTCGGGGTCCAGCGCGAGGTCCACCTGTGGCTGCCCCACCCGTCGGCCGTCCTCTGGGACGCGCTGACCGACCTCCGCGACCCGGTGGCGCGGGCCGAGGACCGCTCCCACGACAGGGTCGGACACCCGCTGCTCGCGACCCTCGGCCGCGACACCCGGGAGCTGCAGCGCACGCTCGCGGGCCTCGATCTCGTCGACGAGCCGGAGGCCGGCTCGGTCGAGGCGCCCGGCACGCTCCTCGGCTGGCTCCAGTCCGACCTCCGCGCCAACGCCACAGGCGCCGCGGCCACGCGCGTCCTCGACCCGAAGGACCGCTCGGTGCAGGTCCACGCCTGCCACGGCGCCGCCCGGCAGGTCGACGTGCTCCGCGAGGTGCTGCTCGGCCTGCTCGACGACGACCCCACCCTCGAGCCGCGCGACGTGCTCGTCATGTGTCCCGACATCGAGAGCTACGCGCCGCTGATCGCCGCCGGCTTCGGCCTCGGCGACGTCGTCGGCGACGACGGCCACCCGGCCCACCGGCTGCGCGTCCGCCTCGCCGACCGGGCGCTCGACCGCACCAACCCGCTGCTCGCGGTGGCCACCCGGCTGCTGGACCTCGCGGGTGGCCGCGCGGGGGTGGGTGAGGTGCTCGACCTCGCCCACCTCGAGCCCTGCCGCCGCCGGTTCGGGTTCCGCGACGACGACCTCCAGCAGCTCGCCGACTGGGCGGGCGAGGCAGGCATCCGGTGGGGCTTCGACGCCGAGCACCGCCGCGAGTTCGGCCTCGAGGACTACGTCGCCAACACCTGGCAGTTCGGGCTCGACCGGCTGCTCGCCGGGGTCGCGATGTCGGAGGACACCGGCACGTGGCTCGACAAGACCCTGCCGCTCGACGACGTCGGCAGCGGGGAGGTCGAGCTGGCCGGCCGGCTGACGGAGTTCGTCCACCGGCTGCAGGAGGTCACCGACCGGCTGGTCGGCAGCCACCCGCTCGACCACTGGCTGACCGTCCTCGAGGACGGCATCGCCGACCTGACCTGGACAGCTCCCGCCGACAGCTGGCAGAGCGGCCAGGTGCAGCGCGAGCTCGGCGCGGTCCGCCAGGCGGCGGCCGCCCTTCGAGACTCCTCGGGGACCCCGTCCGACACGGGTCCGGAGATGCGCCTGCCCGACGTCCGCGCGATGCTGTCGGACCGACTGGCAGGCCGTCCGACCCGAGCCAACTTCCGCACCGGCACCCTGACCGTGGCGACGCTCGTGCCGATGCGTTCGGTGCCCCACCGGGTCGTGTGCCTGCTCGGCCTCGACGACGGGGTCTTCCCGCGGGTCGGCATCACGGACGGCGACGATCTGCTCGCCCGCGAGCCGATGACCGGCGAGCGCGACCTGCGCAGCGAGGACCGTCAGCTCTTCCTCGACGCGCTCCTCGCGGCGACCGAGACGCTCGTGGTGACCTACACCGGCGCCAATGAGTACTCCGGCCAGCCGCGGCCGCCCGCGGTGCCCCTCGGAGAGCTCCTCGACACCCTCGACGTCACGGCGACCGTCCCGGGCGGCGGCCGGGTGGCCGAGGCGGTCACCGTCCGGCACCCGCTGCAGCCCTTCGACAGCCGCAACCTCACCCCGGGGGCGCTGGTGCCGGACCGTCCGTTCATCTTCGACAAGGCGGCGCTCGCGGGTGCCCGGGCGGCGCGCGCGGAGCGCACGTCCCCGCCGGTCCTGCTCACCGGCCCGCTCCCGCCGGTGCCCGCCGACGACGTCTCGCTCGACGACCTGCTGGCCTTCTTCAAGTCGCCGGTGAAGGGCTTCTTCCGCGACCGGCTCGACCTCGCCCTGCCGCGCGACGAGGAGCCGCTCAGCGACGGCCTGCCCGTCGAGATCGACAACCTCGCGCAGTGGTCCGTCGGCGACCGCGTGCTGCAGGACCTCCTGCGCGGGATGGACGCCGAGCTCGCCCGCCAGCAGGAGTGGCGACGCGGCGTGCTCCCGCCCGGCTGGCTGGGCTGGCGCCTGCTGCGCGACGTGATCACGAGGGCGCAGCCACTCGCCGCCGAGGCCGCCAGGCTGCGCCAGCGGGACGCCCGCGCCGTCGATGTCGACGTCGACCTGGGCGGGGGGCGCCGGCTGCGCGGGACGGTGCCGGAGGTCTACGGCGACCGGCTCGTCCCGGTCACCTACAGCCGTCTCGGCGCCACCCACCGGCTGCAGTCGTGGATCCAGCTCCTCGCCCTCGCCACGTCCGACGAGGACCGCGCCTGGTCGGCGCACACCATCGGCCGGCCGACCAACAGCCGCTCGCGCACGCCGTACTCCCTGAGCCAGCTCGGCCCGCTCGACCACACCGCCGGCGACGTCCTCCGCGACCTGGTGGCGCTCCGCGACGCGGGCCTCGCCGAGCCGCTGCCGCTGCCGCTGAAGTGCTCGCTCGCCTACGCCAGGCAGCGGCGCACCCGCGCCACCCCCGAGGAGGCCCTGGTGAAGGCCGGCTGGGACTGGGAGGACGGCCGCTTCCCGGGCGAGTGCTCCGACGCCGAGCAGGTCCGCGCGTGGGGCGTCAAGGCGCCCATCCCGGGACTCGGCGACGCTCCGCGCGCGGGGGAGGAGTACGCCGGGGAGCAGACCCGGTTCGGTGCGCTGGCGATGCGGCTGTGGTCGCCGCTGCTGACCGCGGAGCAGGGGAGCTGGTAGCCGGTGGACCAGATGCAGCCCTTCGACGTCTGCGGCCCGCTGCCCGGATCGGAGGACCACGGCACGACGACGCTGCTCGAGGCGAGCGCCGGCACCGGCAAGACCTTCACGATCGGCGCGCTGGTCACCCGCTACGTCGCCGAGGGGGTCGCCGAGCTCGACGAGCTGCTCGTCATCACCTTCGGGCGCGCAGCCAGCCAGGAGCTCCGCGACCGGGTGCGCGCCCACCTCGTCGAGGCGGAGCGGGCGTTCGCGGCCGCCGAGAGCGGCGCCGACCCGGGCGTCGGGAGCGACGTCCTGCGGCAGCTGCTCGACGTGGAGCCGTCGGAGGTCGTCGTACGCCGCCGGCGGCTGTCCGACGCGCTCGCGGCGTTCGACGCGGCGACGATCGCCACGACCCACCAGTTCTGCCAGCTCGTGCTGCGCTCGCTCGGGGTCGCCGGCGACACCGACGCCGGCGCGGAGCTGGTGGAGTCGCTCGACGAGCTGGTGGTGGAGGTGGTCGACGACCTCTATCTGTGCCGGTTCGGGCAGGACCAGGACCCGCCGCCCTTCGGTCGCGACGACGCCCTGGCGCTCGCCCGCGAGGCCGTCGACGACCCGCAGGCCGTGCTGGCGCCGGCCGACCCCCGCGACCAGGTCGCCGTCGCGCGGGTGACCTTCGCCGCGGACGTCCGGGCCGAGATCGAGCGGCGCAAGCGGCGGCTCGGCCTGCTGTCCTACGACGACCTGCTGAGCCGCCTCGCCGACGCGCTCGAGGACCCCGCCGCCCCGGCCCGGGCGCGGATGCGGCAGCGGTGGCGGATCGTGCTCGTCGACGAGTTCCAGGACACCGACCCCGTGCAGTGGCAGGTGCTCGACCGTGCCTTCAGCGGCCACGCCACGATGGTGCTGATCGGCGATCCCAAGCAGGCGATCTACGCCTTCCGCAGCGGCGACGTCTTCACCTACCTCACCGCAGCCCGCGCGGCGGACACCCGGGCCACCCTCGGCACCAACTGGCGCAGCGACGGCGACCTCGTCCGGCGGCTCCTCGTCCCGCTCCGCGGCGCGGCGCTCGGCGACGCCGACATCGTGGTGCGCGACGTCGCCGCCCACCACACCGGCACGCGGCTGGCGGGGGCGCCGCACCCCTCGCCGTTCCGGGTGCGCCGGGTGCCGCGCACGGGCTTCCGGCTCACCAAGAGCAAGCTGATCAAGGTCGGCGACGCCCGCTCGTTCATCGCCCGCGACTGCGCCGCCGACATCGCCGGACTGCTGGCCTCGGGCGCCACCTGGTGCGGCCGGCCGGTGGTCGCGGGCGACGTCGCCGTCATCGTGGCCGCGCGCGACCACGGGCTGCTCGTCCAGCAGGAGCTGCACGCCCGCGGCGTCCCGGCCGTGATGGCCGGCGGCGGCGACGTCTTCCTGACCCCCGCCGGCGACCAGTGGCTGACCCTGCTCGAGGCGCTCGAGTCGCCGCACCGCTCCGGCCTCGTGCGGGCGGCCGCACTCACCTGCTTCCTCGGCTGCACCCCGGAGCAGCTCGACGCCGAGGGCGAGGCGCTCACCGCCCGGGTCTCCGACGTGCTCCGCGGTTGGGCGCTGCTGCTCCGCGGCCGAGGCGCCCTTCGAGACGGCTCGTCCCTCGCCTCCTCAGGAACCGTCGCGGCGCTCGTCGAGGCCGCCGAAGAGCGCGGCCTGAACAGCCGGGTGCTCGGCCTCGCCGACGGGGAGCGGCTGCTCACCGACCTCCGCCACCTCGGGCAGCTCCTCCACGAGGTCTCCGTCCGCGAGTCGCTCGGACTGACCGCGCTGCTGGAGTGGTTCCGCGAGGAGCGTCGGCGCACCGCCGCGCTCGAGCGGCCGCGCCGGCTCGACTCCGACGCCGCCGCGGTGCAGATCGTGACGGTGCACGGCAGCAAGGGCCTGCAGTACCCCGTGGTCTACCTCCCCTTCGGCTACGACAACTACGTCCGCACGCCGTCCACGGCGCTCTTCCACGACGCCTCGACCGGCCTGCGCACGCTCGACGTGTCCGGCGGCGGGGCGCAGTGGCCCGACCACACCACCCGCCACCGCTCCGAGGAGCTCGGCGAGGAGCTGCGCAAGCTCTACGTCGCGCTCACCCGGGCCCAGTCGCAGGTGGTCGCGTGGTGGGCGCCGACGTCCAACACCTCGACCGGCGGGCTCCACCGGCTGCTGTTCGGGCGCGGTCCCGACGTCGCCGAGGTGCCCGACGAGGTGGACGCCGTCGACGACGACCTCGCCGCCCGGGTCTTCGCCTCGATCGAGGAGCTCGGCGGGCCGACCGCCGAGGTCGCGCAGATCGGCGCCGCCGTCCCCGACCTGCCCGCCCCGGCGCCCGGCGAGCTGGCCGTGCGGACCTTCGACCGCCGCGTCGACACCGAGTGGCGGCGTACGTCGTACTCCGGGCTCATCCGCGTCGAGGACGCCCACCCCGGCGTCGCGAGCGAGCCCGAGGAGACCCGCAAGGACGACGAGCCGGACGCGACCCCGGAGCCCGAGCCGGAGTCTTCGCCGCCGCCCGAGGGCGACGTGGTGGTCTCGCCGATGGCCGACCTGCCCGCCGGGGCGACGTTCGGCTCGCTGGTCCACGCCGTGCTCGAGCATGCCGACCCGGAGGCGCCGGACCTGCGCGAGGAGCTGCTCGACAAGGTGCGCGAGCAGCTGCGCTGGTGGCCGATCGCGGCCGAGCCGGAGGCCCTCGCTCACGGGCTGCTGCCGCTGAACCGCACGCCACTGGGGCCGTTGGCCGACGGGCTCCCGCTCGCGGCGATCCCGCTGCGCGACCGGCTCCGCGAGCTCGACTTCGAGTTCCCGCTGGCGGGCGGCGACGCCTCCGGCCGCGGCGAGCGCCCCGAGATCCGGCTGCGCGACCTCGGGCCGCTGCTCCGGCAGCACCTCCCGCCCGGTGACCCGCTCGCGGCGTACGCCGACCGACTCGAGCAGCCCGTCCTCGGCGACCAGGTGCTGCGCGGCTACCTCTCCGGGTCGGTCGACGCCGTGCTGCGCCTGCCGACCGGGCGCTTCCTGGTCGTCGACTACAAGACCAACCACCTCGGGCCCGACGCGCTGGACTACACCCAGGACAAGCTGGCCGAGGCCATGCTGCACTCCCACTACCCGCTGCAGGCGCTGCTCTACTCCGTCGTCGTCCACCGGTTCCTGCGCTGGCGGCTGCCCGGCTACGACCCGGAGGTCCACCTCGGCGGGGTGCTCTATCTCTACGTGCGCGGGATGTGCGGTCCGGAGACGCCGCTTGTCGACGGGCACCCGACCGGGGTGTTCTCGTGGCAGCCGCCGGCGTCCCTCACCCTCGCCCTGTCCGACCTGCTGGACGGCGCATCGGCCGGCTCGACGACGGAGGGCGCCGCATGATCGAGCGCTGGGAGACCGAGGATCCGCGCGACGCTCGCTACGCGCGCGGGGCGACCGGGCTGCTCGCCGACTTCAACGCCGCGGGCGTCCTGACGGCAGCCGACGTCCACGTCGCCACCCGCGCCGCGGAGCTCGTGGGCGAGCCGGCCGACGACGTACGCCTCGCCGTGGCCCTCGCCGTCCGCGCCGCCCGGCAGGGCTCGGTCTGCGTCGACCTCGACGGCGTGAGCGACGACCCGGCCGACGCCGACCTGCCCTGGCCGACCTCCGACGGATGGCTCGACCGGGTCGCCGCGAGCCCGCTGCACGAGCACTCGGTGGTGCAGACCGACGGCGGGCTGCTCTACCTCGACCGGTACTGGCGGGAGGAGGGCCAGGTCCGCGACGACCTGCTCGCCCGGCTCGCCGCCCCACCACCGGAGGTCGACGAGACGGCGCTCGCGGCGACGGCGGAGCGGCTCTTCCCGGGGGAGGGGTACGCCGAGCAGCGGGCCGCCGCCACGGCCGCCGCGACGCAGTGGACGACCGTCCTCACCGGCGGCCCCGGCACCGGGAAGACGACCACCGTCGCCGGCCTGCTGGCACTGCTCACCGAGCAGGCCGACTCGCGGCTCCGGATCGCGCTGACCGCGCCGACCGGCAAGGCCGCCGCGCGGCTGCAGGAGGCGGTGGAGGAGGCGCAGAGGGCCGGCCGGTTCACCGACGCCGACCGGGAGCGGCTCGCCGGGCTGACCGCGAGCACCCTCCACCGGCTGCTCGGCTGGCGGCCCGGCTCCTCCACCCGGTTCAAGCACCACCGCCGCAACAAGCTGCCCCACGACGTGATCGTCGTCGACGAGACCTCGATGGTGTCGCTGACGATGATGGCGCGCCTGCTCGAGGCGGTCCGACCCGAGGCCCGGCTGGTCCTCGTCGGCGATCCCGACCAGCTCGCCTCGGTCGAGGCCGGCGCGGTTCTCTCCGACCTGGTCAAGGGCCTCGCGACCCGCGCCCCGACGGCGATCGCGGCGCTGCGCACGGCCCACCGCTTCCACGGCGCCATCGGCGACCTCGCCGCGGCGCTGCGGTCCGGCGACGCCGACGCAGCCCTCGGCATCCTCGGCTCTGACGACCCGAGCGTCGAGCTCGTTGACCCCGACGACGTGGCGGCGATGGCGCGGGTCGAGGCCGACCTCACCGCCCACGCCGTCGCCGTGCGCGAGGCGGCGCTCATTGGCGACCCGGACGCCGCCGTACGCTCCGCCGACGCCCATCGCCTCCTCTGTGCCCATCGCGAGGGCCCCTGGGGCGCCCAGCACTGGAACCGGCAGGTCGAGCGCTGGCTCGGGGAGGCGACCGCCTCACCGGTGGGCGCGAGCTGGGGCCACGAGTGGTACGCCGGCCGGCCGATCCTCGTCACCGCCAACGACTACGGCCTCGGGCTGTTCAACGGCGACACCGGCGTCGTCGTGCAGGAGCCCGGCGGCGACCTCCGGGCGATCATCTCGGGCGCGAGGCTGACCTCCTACGCCCCCTCCCGGCTGGGCGACATCGAGACCCTCCACGCGATGACGGTCCACAAGAGCCAGGGCAGCCAGGCCCGCGCCGTCACGGTCCTGCTCCCGCCCGAGGACTCGCCGCTGCTCACCCGCGAGCTCTTCTACACCGCCGTCACCCGCGCCCAGGAGCGGGTCCGCATCGTCGGGACCCCCGAGTCGGTCCGCGCGGCCGTCACCCGCCAGGCGCAGCGCGCCTCCGGCCTCCAGACCAGGTTGAGTCGGGCCTCGTGACCGGTCGAGTCGGGGCTTCGGACCGGTCGAGTCGGGAGTTCAGGCCTCGATCTGCTTGACCATCCGCACCAGCGGCACGGGCGCGCCGCCGCGGTCGTCGATGACCTCCTCGACGGCCTCGAAGCCGTACGCCGCGTACAGCGGCTGCCCCGACATCGTCCCCATCAGCTCCAGCCGGGTGAACCCCTCCCGGGCGGCCGCCCGCTCGCAGAGCGAGAGGATGAGCCGGCCGACGCCGCGGCGGGCGTACGCCGGACGGGTGTACATCGCGCGGACCCGCGCCGCGTCGACCGCCGGGTCCAGCAGCGCGGCGTCGCGCCCGGGCGTGTGGTCGCCGCCGTACAGCGTCGCCCGCCGGCTCCAGCCGCCGCAGCCGGCGATCGGGGCGTCCTCCTCGGGCCCGGCGAGCACGACGTAGTAGGTGCCGTCCTCGACCAGCTGGGTGTCGATGCCCATGATCGTCCGGCTGGACTCGATCTGCTCCGGCGTGAGGAAGCCGCGCTGCAGCTCGCCGATCGCCGCGGTCATGACCTCGGCCAGCGCCGGCAGGTCCTCGCGGGTGGCGACCCGCGAGACGAGCTCCGCGCTCACGGGTTCGCGATGGACCCGGCCAGCGACACCAGGTGGCCGAGCCGGGCCAGCTCGGAGTCCAGGAACTCCGGCCCACCCCGTCGCCCGATGATGACGATCTCGTTGCCGTCGATCCGCGCCCCGGCGTACAGGTTCTCCTCGTCGCCCTCGACGTCGAGCCGGCTCGGTCGCTCGATCTCCACGAACGGCAGGTCCTGCGGCGCGCCCTCGGTGCAGGTGCCGGTGCCGTGGACGCGGTGCACGCGGACCGCCCAGTCCGCGCGGAACGTCAGCGGGAGGACGTCGACGAGCCGGTCGAGCGCCTCGTCGGGATTCTCGGTGAGGTCCTCGACGGCCTCGAGGTCCAAGAAGAGGTTGCCGCCGGCGGCGTACCTGCTGATCCAGATCACGCGTACGCCGTCGAGCTGGTTGCACGCCGAGACGATCCCGTCCGGCATGGCGCCCGGCGCCGTCTCGAGAAGGACGTCGTCGACGGCGGTGCCACCGTGGTTCTTCTCCACGATCTCGATCGCCTCGATGTCGCCCCCGGCCTCACCGATGGCGGAGGCGAGACGCCCCAGCGAACCGGGGACGTCGGGCAGCTCCACGCGCAGCAGGTACGGCATGCCCCCGACCCTAACGCCGCTTCGGACACCGGTGTTGCGCGTCCGTTGCCCGCAGATTTCTGCGGGACGGAGGTCAGCGGCACCCCACTCCTGTGATATCGGGGCTGCGCCGCCAGCCGCCGTCGGCGTGGAGGGAGTACGCCGAGCAGTAGTAGCCGCTGAGCCGCCGGTCGCGGTGCAGCGTGACCGGCTTCCACACCCCGTCGCCGACCGGCTCGAGGTAGCGCAGCGTCGGGTTCAGGATCTGGCCGACGCTCACGTCGTGCTTGAGATAGCGGCCCAGCCAGCGCTGCACGTAGACGCTCGCGACGTCCTGCCCGTAGCGGCTCGCGGGCAGCACGAGCGGGATGTCGGTGTAGTCCAGGTGGGTCGACGCGCGCGGCACCACGAGCATGGTGTTCTTCCCGGCGCGCCGCCAGTCGTCGTACCCGGTCCGGCGCTCGCGCACCGGGTCCGGACCGTCCGGCGACGGCTCCGGGTTGAGCCCGCTGCCGCCGCTCAGCTCCCACGGCGTCACGGTGAAGCCGTACTCCGACTGCACGGCCAGCGCGGGTACGACCGGCTTGTTCCCGGTCCCGTCGAGCGGCGGCGGCGAGTCCGGGCCGGTCAGCTTGTCGAGCGCCACGACCGCCTCGACCCGCTTGCTCGTGCCCTGCACCTTCGAGACCGCCGCCGCGCCCATCGAATGCCCGATGATCGCGATCCGGGTGGTGCGACCGGGGGTGGCGGTGCGCCGGTCGGGGGAGCGGTCGAAGAGCCGCCAGTAGGGGTTGTACGCCGTCACCGGCGCGCCCGCCGCCTTCGGGTTCCGGTAGTGCCGCGACGGGGTCGAGGTGAAGAAGCCGAGCGCGTCCTGCGTGCCGACGACGAAGTTGGAGAGCTGCTGCGACGGCACCCCCGGGCAGCCGAGCGTCTCGCCGTCGCGCGGCTCGGCGAACGGGTTGCAGAACGGCAGCGCGTCCACGGGTCCGTCGTGCGGGAGCGTCTCGCTGGTGCCCTGACCCTGGACGTCGTACGTCAGCACGACGTAGCCGCGCTCGGCGAGGTCCTGCGCCAGCCACTCGTACATCCCCTCCGAGCCCTGCACCGAGCCCTCGGTGATGACGACGCCGGGGAACGGCGGCCGCAGCCGCTCGTGCGTGTAGGGGTCGCGCGCTCCGGGCAGCGGCCGGTAGACGTGGCCCCGCAGCAGCGCGCCGTACCTGTTGGTGAACGCGACCGCCTTCATCTCGCCCCGGGTACCGTCCCAGCCCGCGCGCAGCGGGTTGCCGACGTTCCAGCCTGGCACCACCTCACCCGGCGTGATCGCGAGCCGGGTCGGCGTCGCCGCCTGCTGCAGCAGCTGGGAGGCGTTGGTGACCGCGCCGGTGGCTACCAGCGCCGGGAGGTACGCCGGGTTGCGCAGCTGCCCGCCCGGCCCGGTGATCCGGCCGTACGCCGCCGCCATGTTCCGCGCGTCGGCGACGTC
This sequence comes from Nocardioides asiaticus, assembly GCF_040049175.1. NCBI lineage: Bacteria > Bacillati > Actinomycetota > Actinomycetes > Propionibacteriales > Nocardioidaceae > Nocardioides > Nocardioides asiaticus. The sequence continues at coordinate 260,868 of NZ_JBDZDM010000002.1, forward strand.
GTACGCCGGGCTGCCCGGCTTCGGCTTCGCGGTCGCGGCATGGGCGCCGCCCGGCGCCAGCGGGAGCGCCAGGGCGAGAACGGCCAGGGCGAGGACGGCCAGGATCGTGAGAAGGGGGCGTCTCATGCCTGGGCCAACGAGCAGGACCCAGGGCAGGTGACGCCCCTCACACGATCAGTCGAGCGGCTCGAGCAGGAACAGCGGGATGGTGCGGCCCGCGGCCTCGGCGCGCGGCTTGTACTCGGCGTACGGCTCGTAGACCTCGACCGCGCGCTCCCACCACTCGTCGTACTCGCTGCCCTCGATCAGCCGGGCCTTGTAGAGCCGGGGCTCCGGACCGTCCTGCAGCTGGACGACGGGGTTGGCGAGGAAGTTGTGGTACCAGACCGGGTGCTTCGGGCCGCCGCCGTACGACGCCACCGCGAGGTAGCTGCCGTCCTTCTCCACCCGCATCACCGGGTTCTTGCGCAGCTTGCCCGACTTCGCGCCCACGGAGGTGATGACCACGATCGGCCAGTCCTCGCGGTCCTGGAGGTGCCAGCCCTCCTTGCCGCCGGTCGACTCGTAGAGCTCGACCTGGTCGCGCACCCACTTCTGGGCGCTGGGCTCGTAGTCGCCTTCGAGAAGATCTGCCATACCCCTCCCAATCCCCGATCCCGCCCGCGGTATTCCGTCGGACACCGGGGGATAGCCTCACCGTCCATGAGCGCCATCGAGGGAGTCAGCGACACGTTCGACCCGTCCCAGTGGGACGAGGTACCCGGCTTCATCAGCGGCACCGACCTCACCGACCTCACCTATCACCGCGCGAAGGCGCACGGCACCGTCCGGGTGGCGTTCGACCGACCGGACGTGCTGAACGCGTTCCGGCCGCACACCGTCGACGAGCTGCTCCGCGTCCTCGAGCACGCGCGCACCTCCGCCGACGTGGGCTGCGTCCTGCTCACCGGCAACGGACCCAGCCCCAAGAACGGCAAGCACTCCTTCTGCACCGGCGGGGACCAGCGGATCCGCGGGAAGGCGGGCTACCAGTACGAGACGGAGGGCCACACCGCCGCGGGCGCCGCGCCCGGTCCTATCGACAAGGCCAAGCTCGCCCGGCTCCACATCCTCGAGTGCCAGCGGCTCATCCGGTTCATGCCGAAGGTGGTCATCTGCGTCGTTCCCGGCTGGGCGGCGGGCGGTGGTCACAGCCTGCACGTGGTCTGCGACCTCACCCTCGCGAGCCACGAGCATGCCCGGTTCAAGCAGACCGACGCCGACGTGGGCAGCTTCGACGGCGGCTACGGCTCGGCCTACCTCGCGCGACAGGTCGGCCAGAAGTTCGCCCGCGAGATCTTCTTCCTCGGACAGGAGTACTCCGCGGAGGACGGCGTACGCATGGGCACCGTCAACAAGGCGGTCCCGCACGCCGAGCTCGAGGCCACCGCCCTCGAGTGGGGCCGCCTGGTCAACGGCAAGAGCCCGACGGCGCAGCGGATGCTGAAGTACGCCTTCAACCTTCTCGACGACGGCCTCGTCGGCCAGCAGCTCTTCGCCGGCGAGACCACCCGGCTGGCGTACATGACCGACGAGGCCCAGGAGGGCCGCGACCAGTTCCTCGAGAAGCGCGAGCCGGACTGGTCGCCGTACCCCTGGTACTACTGAGCCGTCCCGGAGCAGCAGGTCTTCGCCGAGTTGGCAGAGCGGCGAGGCGCTCGACAGACACTGGCGGGTGGTCAGTGCACCTTGCCAGCCGCTGCGCCACCACCAGCCGCTGCGCCACCATTGCCGAGACCTCGGCCGATCGCGCGTGCGGCGACGGTGAGGGCGGCGATGAGACGGGCCTTGTCGCGGCGGAAGTCGGGGACGACAACGCCGACCGCCGCGACCACGTCGTCGCCCGCGCGCACGGGGACGCCGATCGAGCAGGCGCCGAGGGTCATTTCTTCACGGGTGGTCGCGTACCCGTCCATGCGCACTCGGTCGAGCTGGCGGGCCAGAAGTCCGGGGGAGGTGACGGTGTACGGCGTGAATGGCCGTGGCCGCCGCATCACCTGCTGCGCCACCTCCTCAGGGGCATAGGCCAGCAGCGCCTTCCCAACGCCGGTGGCGTGCAGTGGGAGATGGCCGCCGACGCGGCTGACCACCGGAACGGAGGCCTGCCCGGAGATGCGCTCCAGGTACAGCGCCTGAAGCTCCTCTCGCACCGCCAGATGGACGGTCGCCCGGGTCGCGGCGTGGATGTCGTGCAGGTAGGGGGAGGCAATGTCGCGCAGTCCAGTCTGCGTGGGAGAGAGCAGCCCGAGGGTCCAGAGCCGATGACCGATGACGTAGGTGCGACCCTCCCGGCGGACCAGCGCGCGCCCCGCGACGAGCTCACGCACGATTCGCAGGGTGGTTGCCGGTGACAGACCGGCGCGCTCGGCGATGGCCGAGAGGGTCAGGCGGCGATGCTGATCGTCAAAGGCGCCCAGCACGTCGAGGGTCCTTGCGACGAGGGACGCCCCTGGTGGTGCTCCGCCCGACATCGTCACCTCTTTTCGCTGAGCGACATCATATCGTCGCGCACCGGCGAGAGTGGTCTCTAGCGTTCGGCCATGACAGACGCCATTGCGAGCACTACCCGGACCCAGGTCGCGATCGTCGGTGGCGGACCGGCAGGTCTGATGCTCTCGCATCTGCTCCATCTGGCCGGGATCGAGTCGGTGGTGCTCGACAACCGCTCTGCGCACACCATCGAGCACACCCACCGGGCCGGGATCCTGGAGCGTGACAGCGTGCGGCTGCTGGTCGACTCGGGTGTGGACCGCGTGGTCCGGGACGGACACCGGCACGAGGGCATCGACCTGCGCTTCAACGGCCTCAGCCACCGCGTCGACTTCGAGGGCCTGGTCGGCGCCTCCTGCTGGCTCTATCCGCAGACCGATGTCTTCGTCGATCTTCACGCCCGGCGTACCGCGGATGACGGCGACCTGCGTTACGGCATCGCCGACACCGAGGTCCTCGACGTCGTCGATGCGCCGCGGGTCCACTACAGCGACGCCGACGGCGTCCGGCACGAGATCGCCGCGGATCTGGTGGTCGGCGCGGACGGGTCGCGCAGCATCTGCCGGGCGCTGGTCCCGGACGCGACGCAGCACTTCAGGGAGTATCCGTTCGCCTGGTTCGGCATCCTGACCGAGTCGGCGCCGAGCGCGCCGGAGCTGATCTACACCCGCTCCGAGCGCGGCTTCGCACTGGTCAGCCAGCGCACGGCGACCGTCCAGCGGCTTTATTTCCAGTGCGATCCGGCCGAGGACGTCGCGGACTGGTCGGACGACCGGATCTGGTGCGAGCTGCAGGCGCGACTGGCCGGTGAGGACGGCTTCTCGTTGAACGAGGGGCCCGTGATCGAGCGGACCGTGCTGCCCTTTCGCAGCTTCGTGCAGACCCCGATGCGGCACGGCCGGCTGCTGCTCGCCGGCGACGCGGCGCACACCGTCCCGCCGACCGGCGCGAAGGGCCTCAACCTGGCCCTCGCCGATGTCCGGGTGCTGGCGGAGTGCCTTGAGCGAGCCATCAACGGGAAGGATGAGGTGGCGCTGGCGGAGTACGGCGAGCGAGCGCTGGCGCGGGTGTGGAAGGCGCAGCACTTCTCCTACTGGATGACTACGATGCTGCATCGCCTCGATGGCGCCAGCGAGTTCGACGAGCAGCGCCAGCTGGGGGAGCTCGCCTCGATCGTGGAGTCGACCGCCGGGGCCACGTACCTGGCCGAGGGCTACACCGGCTGGCCGCGCTGAGCGCTGATCGAAGCGGGTTCGATCCGCGAGCCGGCGCCGAGACATCGAAGGCCCGGATCCGTGAGTATCCGGGCCTTCGACGTGCCAATGGGGACGGCTCAGAAGGGATAGCGCTCGATGTCGCCCTGGATCGTCACCCACTGCACGTCGCAGAAGGTGTCGAGGTTGACCGAGGTGCCGAAGTGGCCCCCCACACCCGAGGCCTTGGTGCCGCCAAAGGGCGCGACCGCCTCGTCGTCGACCGTCTGGTCGTTGATGTGCACGGCGCCGGACTTGATCCGCTCGGCGAGCTCGAAGGCCTTGAACGGGTTGCCGGTCAGGATTGCCACCGAGAGGCCGTACTCGGAGGAGTTGATGATCTCGACGGCCTCCTCGAGGGTCTCGTAGCCCACGACGGGTGCCACCGGCCCGAAGATCTCCTGACTGAACGCCGGGCTGTCCAGGGGGACGTCGGCCAGGACGGTCGGCCGGTAGAAGAGCCCCTCGTGGGTGCCGCCGACGAGCAGCTTCGCACCCGCGGCGACGGTCTCCTCGACGATGGAGTGGACGTGCTTGAGCTGGTTCTCGTCGATGATCGGGCCGAGCGCGTTGGCCGGGTCGGTGGGGTCACCGACGGGAAGGTGCTCGGCCTTCTCGGCCAGCTTGGCGGCGTACTCCTCGACCTTGTCCTTGGGTACCAGGTGCCGGCCGGTGGTCATGCAGATCTGGCCCTGGTGCAGGAACGAGCCCCAGGCGCCCGCCGAGGCTGCCGCGTCGATGTCGGCGTCGGGCATCACCAACAGGGCGTTGTTGCCGCCCAGCTCGAGGTGGACCTTCTTCAGCAGCGGGCCGGCGGCCTCGCCGATCTTGCGGCCGGCGGCGGTGGAGCCGGTGAAGGAAATGCACGGTACGTCGTGGTGGGCAACCAGCGCGGCGCCGACCTCAGCGCCCGCCGGGAGCACGTGCAGCAGCCCCTCGGGCAGGCCCGCCTCGGCGAGCAGCTCGGCCAATGCCAGCCCTCCCGAGATCGAGGTGCGCGGGTCCGGCTTGAGGACCACGGCGTTGCCCAGGGCGAGCGCCGGGGCGACGGAGCGCATCGAGAGTATGGCCGGGAAGTTGAACGGGCTGATCACCCCGACCACTCCGACCGGCACGTAGCGGCCGATCGACACGCGCGGCTTCATCGACCGCAGCATCTGACCATAGGGCTGAGCAGCCAGGGCAGCGCCGGCCTGCAGCTCGGAGGTGACCAGCATCGCCTCGAAGTCGGCCTTGCCGTGGCCGGAGCCGGACTCCGGCACCAGCCAGCGGGTCAGCCGCTCGGGGTTCTCGGCCAGCAGGGCGGCCGCCTTGGTCATCACCGCCGCGCGCTCGGTGTAGGGCAGCGCCGCCCACGCCGGCTGAGCGGCCTTCGCCGCGACGACGGCGTTGTCGAGGTCGGTCACGTCGGCATGACCGATCGTCGCGATCACCTCACCGGTCGCGGGTGCCTTGACCTCGAGGGTGCCCGCGGCGCCGGCGACGTACGTGCCGCTGAAGATCTTCTCGTCCCAGATGTTGCTCATGGTGTCTCCTTGCTGAGGTGGTCAGGCGTCCTGTGCGGCGATCGCGGAGTCGAGCTGCTCGGCCCCGGCCCAGGTGCCGTGGAAGGCGAACGGGACGCGGACGGGAAGCTTGACGCGGGCGAGCGGCTCGCGTGCGAACTCGACGGTGTCGTGCACGAGCAGCTCGGAGAGGCCGGTGGCGGGGTTCCACCACAGCGACAGCAGGTAGCCGTCGTTCTCCTCGGTCGCGCCGCGCCGCTGCACGAACACGGGCTCGGACGGGCTGGTGAGCCCGTCGACGCCCTCGACCACCAGCGTCTGGCCAGCGGCGAAGTCGTAGCGCGCCATGCCGTCGGTCATGGTCAGCGGCGAGAGGTCGCGGGTGGTGGCGAAGTAGCCGTAGCGCAGCTGCTGGCCGAGGAAGGAGTCGTTGATCTTCGGGAACTCGCCGGCGATGCCGCTCAGCATCGCGTTCGTCGCCTTCTTGCTGGCCTTGTCCAGGGTGAAGCGCCAAGCCATCGCCGGCGGGAACCAGCTGTGCGAGCTCACCGGGTCGTCGGCGTGAGTGGCGGGGTTGCCGAGCCGCTCGATGACGTGCAGGTCGACCACGAAGCCGGTCGGCGTCTCATAGGCGTTGAAGAAGTGCGTCGGGGCGAGCATGACGCCGGTCTCGTACCAGGTCACCTCGTGGGTGCGGCGGTCGAGTACGGCGAAGCGGGAGCCGTCCGGGACGGCGTCGAGGTCCCACAGCACGCCGGGTCGGCCTTCCATGATCCGGTCGATCCGGAACTGCGTCGGGGAGATCAGGAAGATGGCGTGGTGCTCGCTGACGATGTAGTCGTGCACCATCGCGGGGCAGCCCATCGAGAAGGTGAAGGTGTCCACGACCTTCCCGGTCTGGGCGTCGGCCTGGTACCAGGTGAGGTTGGGGCCGACCGCGGCGAAGAAGAGCATGTCGCCGGTCTTCGGGTCGAGCTTGTGATGTGCGGTGCACAGGATGTCGATGCCGCCGTTGAAGTCGAACGCACCCTTGGTGTCCAGATTGCCCGGATGCATCTCGGTGGGCAGGCCGCCCTCGAAGTAGACCAGCAGGTGGTCGGCGAAGATGCCGACGTTGGTGTTGGCGACGTTCTTCGCCGGCGGTACGCCCGGCGGCAGCGGCCGTGGGTCGGCGCCGTTCACGAAGCCGGGGTAGATCGCCTCGCCGGCCTCGACCTCGACCTTCATGGTGTCGGTCATGACCCACTTCATCCGGAACGACGCCTTGCCGTCGCGGATGTAGGTCGCCGCTACGCCGCCGTCGCCCTCCCACCAGTGGTAGCGCTCCAGGTCGAGCGGTGTGAAGCGTGGATTGTTCGCGATCCGGAACAAGGCGCCGGCGAGGTCGTCGGGGAGCTTTCCGATCACGGGGAGGTCGAACGCCTCGGTCTCCTCGTGCCACGGCGCGAAGGGGCCGTTGAGGAACTTGTTGCCGGTCTCCCAGTCGACGTCGGCCGGGTGGCGCGGCTCGGGCCGCTGGGTCTGTGGAATGACGACGGTCGGTGGTAGGAGCTGCACGTCACGCATGGTGGATCTTCCTTCTTCTTCGAGTCGACAGTCAGGCGTTCCAGTGGGCGCTCGGCCAGATGCCGTGGCTGCCGGGGGAGAGGACTCCGGCCGGGTCGAGCGCGTCCTTGAGAGCGGAGTAGAAGCGGCGCAGCGCGTTGTCGTTGCGGCAGTAGAGGGAGGCGATGCGCTCCTGGACGGTGACGTGGCCCCGGTACTCGCTCCAACCGCGCTCGGCGGCCAGGTCGATCAGCCGGTCGGCGGCAGCCCGGGCACGAGCGGCCTCGTCAGGATCGGCGGTGTCGAACAGGATCATGCAGGCACCGATGAGGCTGCGTGACTGGGCGATCCAGCCGAAGCCGCCGACCAGCCCGTATTCGTCGAGGACCTCCATGACCATCCGCTCGTGCGCCGCGGCGGCCGCGCCCTCGAACGGGATGATGGGGGAGAAGTCGAAGTGGCCCAGCCCCGGCCCGAAGTGCTTGTGCAGCATGTCGAGCAGGAACATGTTGGGGATGCCCGCCGGGACGAGATCGAGCGGATGCACGCTGCTCGGGTCGACGTCGCCGGGGTAGGTTCGCAGGTCCACGGTGTGTCCGGGGATGTGCGCGACCGCGGCTCGCAGGATCTCCTCGCGCGCCTTCACCAGCGCTGGGTGCCCGTAGAAGGAGATGCGGGCGTTGACGCGGCCTGGGGGGAACGTCGCGGAGAGCTTCTGCTTCTTGGACTTGCCGGTGGTGTCGTCCATCGGCCCGCAGCGGCCGCCCTCGGGCTCCGGCGAGCTGACGATCAGCGGATGTCCTTGGACCGTGCCGTCCTTGACCAGCGTGGACAGGGTGTCGATCAGGACGGGGATCTGCTCGGCGTCATCGATGATGACCGAACCGGCCGTGAAGACCTCCGGCTCCGGCATGAGCCAGACGCCCATCTTCGTGATGATGCCGAAGTTCGACTGCAGGAACAGCGAGTCGATCGAGGGGCCGAAGCCGCGCTTCGCCCTCGCGCCGAGGGCGTTGTTCGGCACCGCCCACAGGCCCGTGCGGACCACCTCGCCGCTGGCGAGGACGACCTCCATGCCGGCCACGGAGCTGGCGTGGTCGCCCTGAACCGTGTATCCCACGCCATGCTCGGCGGTGTTCCCGACGACGCTGCCCCACCCGAGGTCGGGCACCGAGATCCAGAGCTTGGCCCCGCGCGACTTTATCTCGCGGTAGAGCTGCTCGAAGGACACGCCGGGCTCGATGACGGCGTACCCGCCGGCCTCGTCCAGCTCCAGGATGCGGTTCATCCGGCGGAGGTTGATGGCGATGCTGCCCTCGGTGATCGGAGCGGCGCCGCCGTACCCGAAGTTACGTCCCTGTGAGGAGGTCCAGACGGGGACGTGGAGCTCGTTGGCGATCTGCAGGACCTGCTGGATCTCCTCCACGGAGCTCGGCTGTACGACGAAGCGTGCCTCTGGGGTGGGTGTCTGGGAGGTCGCATACGGGTCACGGAACTCCCCGGCGGCCCGATCTCCGACGACTGCGTCCGCTCCCAGGACGGCCTCGATGCGGGCGCGCGCCTCGGTCAGGCGTCTGTCGAAGGAAGGCGGACTCATCAGTGTTGTCACCAGAAACCTCCACTGCAGAGAAGACAGGAAACTGCCGACGTGGTCGAAGCCACAGTGACGGCAGCCACAGTGTTCTTGCTTTCTGAGGCTGGTTTCACGCGGTAGCGCGACAGAAATCCGAGAAATCGTTGTCGTGTGACGCCAACGACCTACTGGAGAAGCTCCGGGAAGTTCACGGCGAGAGCGAGCGCTGCCAGCAGGTTCGTGCGGTTGGCGGAGACAGGACGGCGGAGCCGGGCCTCGGCCTGTTGTACGCGGTAGGCGACGGTGGTCGCGGCGACGTGCAACTGCTCAGCGGCGGCGTTGCGGCTGCCTTGATGTTCCAGAAACGCGAGAAGCGTCTCGCGCAGGACGGCATCCTTGGCAGTCGTGTTGTCGAGCCCCTCGAGCATCCGGCGTACGAAGGTCACAGCTCCATCGCTGTCCTGCATCATCAGGGCGAGTGCCCCGTGCTCGTCGGCGAGCCAGACTCGGGTCTGAGTGCCGCCGGCGGCCGCGCGGGCGAGCCCGCGCGCCGCTCGCAGTGTGGCACGGAAGCCGGCGGCGCCGGATGAGTCGAACCCGAACGCGGCGCTGAACCCCGGGGGCAGGGCGACGTCTCGCAGCGAGTCCACGGCTTGAGGTGGCAGATTCCCTGCGCAGGACCAGACGACGTCGGTCGAGCCGTCGGTGCGCGGGACCACGAGCGTCGTGGTGGCGCCGATAACCGTCTTGACCTCTTCGGTCCAGTGCGCCGAATCGTGGCTCCAGCCCGGGTAAGCCGCGACGTCGAGCGGCCACAGGACGGCGGCCACGTGATGCCAGGCGAGTCGGATGCCCAGGATCTCCTCGAGCGATGGTTCGGCGCGACCGGTCTCCAGTATCTCGTCGACCACCCGCCTGATCGTCGCGGAGCGGTGGCGGCCCCAGGCCGCACTCTCCTCCTCGAAGACGGTGCTGAGCGCGTTCACCAGTACGGCGACGAAGTCGAGAAGGCCGGCCGATATGCGACGGACCTCCGTTGCGAGGCGGTCCGCCGGCACGGCGGTGGTCATCGCCTCGATGACGTTGCGCTGCACGCCCGAGTGCGAGCGCCACACGACTCGCAGCAGCGCATCGAGCGCCAAGCCCTGGCGCGCGGCCCACCTCACCTGCGCGAATGCCTCGGGAGGAGGGTCGAACGGCTTGCCCGTGACCAGGCCGGAGAGCATCGCCAGCACCGAAGCCTCGAGGGCGGAGCGCTCGTGGCCTGTCAGGTGGATCTCGCCTGCGCGCTCCTCCGCCTCCAGTTCGTCATGGACCGCGGCGGCGGTCTGCACCCCCCAGGCGGTCGTGGCGTCACCGATCGCGACCCGCGCCGCAGCGACGGCGCGAGGAGCCGAGGCGTGATCGAGGGCCGAGGTGTCCGCCGACACCTCGAGGACCCAATCGGCCACTGCACCGGATCCTTTCTGGTCGAGCAATCGGCCCTGCAGCCAGGGCGCGACTATCGCAGCGCGACAAATCTAGCCGCATTCTCTGTCGCGACGGCAGGCGAGCCGATGGGCGGACGACAAACACACTGTGTCCCTCGTCACGTCCGTGCCGGGTTGAGATCGGTTCACAAGGAGCTCTCATGAGTGACGTCCAAGCGCGAGGCGGACAGAGGTTCGCCGCCACCTTGGTCGCCGGGTGTCTCGGGGTCTTCGTCGCGCAGGTCGCGTACTCGCTTCCCGCGGCGGTCATCGGCACCATCCAGACGACGTACAACACCTCTTCCTCCCAGCTGACGTGGGTGCCAGCGTCCTTCGCGGCGGCGATGGTCATCTTCGAGCTGACCTTCGGCGTGCTCGGCGACCTGTTCGGTCGCAAGCAGCTCCTGCTCGGGGGGCTCGCTCTGGTTGCAGTCGGACAGGTCATCTCCTACTACTCCGGCACCAACGTCCACACGTTGTGGACCGGACAGGCGATCGCGGGTGTGGGAGCAGGTGCGCTCTACCCCATGTCGCTGACACTCATCGCCGCGGCCGCTCCCGACGAGCGCGTCCGAGCGCGGGCGATCGCACTGTGGGCGGGCTTCCTGTCCGTCGGTGCCGCGGTCTCGCCGATCGTCGCGGGCACCCTGGCGACGAACGGTCATTGGCGCGTCTCGTTCTGGTTGGTCGTCGTCGCCGCCGTGGTCGCACTCCTTGCCTCCCTCCCGGCGGTCAACTCGTCGGCACCCCAGGGACGGCGCCTGGACATCCCCGGACAGGTGACGCTGGTCGTCGGCCTGCTGGCGCTCATCTGGGCGCTGACGCAGGGCTCCACCGAGGGCTACGGCAGCGGCAAGATCATCGTGGGGTTCATCGTCGCGGCCGTCTTCCTGGTCGCGTTCGTCGCCATCGAGACGCGCACGGCATCACCGCTGGTGCACCTCACCCTCTTCCGGAACCGAGCCTTCGCGGTCACCGGCCTGGTCGCCGTCGTTGGCATGTTCGGGTATCTCGGCGCCACCTTCACGATGCCGATCTTCATCGGCTCGGTCCTGCACGTGAGCCCGGTCAAGGTGGGCATCCTGTTCCTCTTCGTGCAGTTGCCGGCCTTGGCGCTGTTTCCGTTGGTGGCGCGGCTCATCCACTCCGTCAGCCCGCAGATGGTCCTCGCTGCCGGGTTCGCCGTCATGGGCGCCGGTGCCGTCTACGCAGCGATCCAGACCCGCCCGACTGCCGCCTGGACGGACTACATCGTTCCCATGCTTCTGGTCGGCATCGGCTTCTGCTTCACCGTCGGGTCGATCACTGCGGTGGCGATCAACACCGTGCCGCTACGACTCGCCGGCATGGCGTCCGCCACGATCAACCTGCTCCGAGACTTCGGGTTCGCGCTGGGCCCGGTCATCATCGGCGCGATCGCCACGCCGATCGCCAACAACCGCCTGAGCGACGGTCTGGGCGCCGCCATCGGCAGCGCCGGACTCACGAACCCCGCGGCCGCCGGAACCGTGACGGGCATCTCCAAGGAAGGTGGAGCCATCGCCATCAACTCGCTGCCGGTGATCCCCGGCGCCCCCGGCGCGGCGCCGCTGGGGCAGATGCCGGCCAGCGTCCACGAGCTGGCCCTGTCATCGCTCGCCCACGCCTACACGGTCGGCTTCGTCGTCGTTGCCGTTGCCATGTTCGGCTCCGCGGTCCTGGCGGCGGTCGGTCTCGCCGGTGTCAGGGCCGTAAGTCCCGTCGAGCCCAGCGCCGAGGTCATGTTCGAGGTCTCCGGGGTGGCGCAAAGCGTCGAAGGGTGACCTTCCGGTCTCGGTCTGACAGGCGTGTGGGTCGGGCGCGGCGAGGCGACCCGACCCCACACGCCACACTGGATCGCCCGCTGGCGGGGCAGTCCGCCGATGCCAGAAGCGAGTCGATCATGTTTCTTTCTCGTTAAGTCGTCGTTGACGCCTGAGTGGTCGTGCGGGACTCTGATGCTATCTCGGTGGCTCTGGGCGTGCCCCAAGTCGATTGCTCCGGAAACGAGGGCCCCCACATCTCCGGGTCGTTCCGACGGGTTCTCGGACAGGAGACGGTGGGCATGAGCGATCGCAGGTCGACGGAGTCGAACGCGATGGAGACAACGGGGGTCGCCGACGGCGCTGGTGGTGGCGCCGGCGTGACCCGGCGCCGAGCACTTCAGGTCGGCGCGCTCGCGGCCGGCGCCTTGGCCGCCGGCGGAACGGCCGCGCATGCCGGCACGGTCCCGGACAGAGGCGCGCCGTCGGCGGCCGGGTCCGGTGCGGGTCGCACCTTCTCCTTCGATGAGGACTGGCGCTTCCTGCGCGGCGACCCGGGTGCGGCGGAAGCGGCATCGTTCGACGACAGCCTATGGCGCCGGCTCGACGTCCCTCACGACTGGAGCATCGAGGACCTGCCTGGTGCTCCCACGAATGTCGGCGGCGAGACGGCGGACCCGTCGACCTTCGACTACACCACGAGCCTCGGTATCAATGGCCCGTCACCTGGCAACGTGCCGTCCCTCGTCGGTCCCTTCGATCGACAGAACAGCGCCGGCGGAGGCTCCACCGCCTATACCGTCGGCGGATTGGGCTGGTACCGCAAGCACTTCAGGCTGAGCGACTTCGTCGACGCTCGCTCTGCTCACGAGGCCTCACCCCACGTCGAGCTGCGTCTCGACGGGGTCTACGAGGTCGTCGACGTGTGGCTCAATGGCCAGCACCTCGACTTCCACCCCTACGGTTACACACCGATCGTCGTCGACCTCACGCCCGCCCTGGACCCGGGCGGCGACAACGTGCTGGCCGTTCGGGTCAACAACAGCGGAGCCAACAGTCGCTGGTACACCGGGTCCGGCATCTACCGCCACACGTGGCTGACGATCACGGGCCCCGTGCGGGTGCCGACGTACGGCGTCTTCGTGACCACCCCCACGGTCCGCTCGAGCTCAGCGGATGTCCACGTGCAGACGGCAGCCACGAACCTCGGCCAGGAGGCGAGGCGGGCGCGCGCACAGGTGACGCTGGTTCACCCCGACGGCCACGTGGTAGGCACCCACCGGTCTGCGTCGCTCACCGTCGCGCCCGGCTCGACGGTGAGCTTCGACGCCGACCTCACCGTCGGCCGCCCCCGGCGGTGGTCGCCCGACAGGCCCCACCTCTACACGGCCAGGGTCGACCTGTACGACGAGTCGGGACCGACCGACTCCGACAGCGCGACCTTCGGCATCCGGTCGATCGAGTGGAACGCCACGAACGGGTTCGTGCTCAACGGAGAGCGCACCGAGCTCCGCGGAGCCAACATCCACTCCAGCAACGGGCCGATGGGCGCCGTCGTCCTGGGGCGAAGCGAACAGCGGCGTATCGAGATCCTCAAGGCAGCCGGCTTCAACGCGATCCGCACCGCACACAACCCACCCTCCCCGGAGCTGCTCGACTACTGCGATCAGCTCGGCATGCTCGTCTGGGACGAGTTCGTCGACATCTGGGATGCGGGCAAGACCCCCGACGACTATCACGTCTACTTCCCCGAGTACTGGCGGGCCGACCTCGCGTCGATGATCAAGCGCGACCGCAACCACCCGAGCGTCGTCATCTGGTCGATGGGCAACGAGATCCAGGACACGACGAACGGTCAGCGCGGGGCCCAGATGAAGGCGCTGATCCAGACGCTGGACAGCAGCAGGCCCATCACCCAGGGCGCAACTCCTCACAAGGCCGCCACCGACGCCGACTACCAGTACGTCGACGTCAGCGACTTCCACTACGACATCGACGACCCGAGCCCTGAATCGCTGCACGCCACCTACCCGGATCGAGCGGTGACCCAGAGTGAGAGCTGGCCGGCGTCGATCTACGACGACTACCAGTTCGCCCAGGACAATCCCTGGTACGCCGGCAGCTTCGTGTGGGCCGGTTGGGACTATCTGGGCGAGTCGGGGGCCGGTGCACCCAAGTACGGGCCCCCGTCGACCGACCCGAGCACGCTGCCCCATTTCGGTAGCGCCAGATACCCCTGGTTCCAGGACTTCCAAGGCGACATCGACCTGATCGGACAGCGCAAGCCGCAGAACTACTGGCGTGCCGTCGTCTACGGACTCAGCCCCCTCGAGCTGCTCGTCGAGCGACCAGCCCCAGGGACAGGCAACGTCCAGTTCGCGCACTGGTGGGCGTACTACGACGAGCAACCCAGCTGGAACTGGGACGTCGCCAGTGGAACCGAGATGATCGTGCACGCCTACACCTCCGCCGACACCGTCGAGCTCTATCTCAACGGCACGCTCGTCGCGACCAACACGGTCACGGGCGCCGACAAGGCAGTCAGCACCTTCACCGTCCCGTACGACGCCGGGCAGCTCACCGCGGTGGCCTATCGAGGCGGCAGGGAGGTCGGCCGCAAGAGCCTCACGACGACCGGCAGCCCGGCCTCGTTGCGGCTCACCTCCGACCGGAAGCTGGTCACGACCGATCGTGACGACCTTGCTCACATCCTCGTCGAGGTTCTCGACCACGGCGGCCGATTGGTCCCCGACGCCACCCTCCAGGTCGGGTTCGAGGTCGAGGGCGCCGGCTCCCTGGCAGCGGTCGGTAACGGGAACCCCCACAACATCGACAGCTTCCAGCAGCCCTCCCGCTACACGTGGCACGGCCAGGCGCTGATCATCGTGCGCCCGGCGAAACGTCCCGGGGTGATGCGCGTGGCCGCGACCACCCCTGGGCTGCGCACTGCACGGCTCACCATTCCGGTGGGCCGTGCCCAGCGCCGGCCCCCCGCCTGACCGCCGTCGCGGGCCCGGACCCTCGGCGACCCTCCTCGGCCGAGGACCCCGCGCCCTGGTAGAACCAGCACCCATGGCTGCCGAGCGACCGACCATCGCGGCGTACCCGCACGTCACCACGATCACCACGCGGTGGGAGGACAACGACGTCTACGGGCATGTCAACAACGTCACCTACTACAGCTACTTCGACTCGGTCGCCAACGCCTACCTGATCGACCGGGGCGGGCTCGACATCCATGCGTCTGAGGTGGTCGGCCTGGTCGTCGAATCGGGCTGCCGCTTCCACGCGCCGGTCGCCTACCCGCAGCTGCTGCGGGTGGGCCTGCGGGTCGACCGGCTCGGCAACCGCGCGGTGACGTACGGGATGGCGATCTTCACCGACGACTCCGACGAGGCGGTCGCCGATGGTCACGTCGTGCACGTCTTCGTCGACCGGGAGAGGCGTACGCCGGTCCAGATCCCGTCCCGGATCCGCGACGCCCTTGCGGCGATCGCGGTCGACTGACGGAAATCTCTTTACCTGACGAGGCATCGTTCGCAAGGATGCCGCCGTGACTCTCGGGCGTCGCAGCATCCTCAAGGCCATGGCGGGGATCCCCGTCGCCACCGCTCTGCCGACCGTCGTCGACGCGCTCGGCAGCGCCGCGCGGGCGGACGACCCACCGACGGCGTACATCGACGTCTCGGTCGCCACCCTCTGGGTCTCGCCGGGCCGCAACCGGCCGGTCGACCTGCCGTCGACCACCAACCCAGCCGATCCCGCGGCGTGGATGGACGCGATGACGCTGGCCGAGCGGTACTGGCTGATCGGCGAGCTCGAGACCCAGGCGGCGTACGGCACGCCGGTGCGGATCCTCGAGACCTCGGGCGAGTGGTCCCACGTCGCCGTCGTCGGCCAGCCGACCCCGCGCAACGAGCTCGGCTACCCCGGCTGGATGCCGACCGCGCAGCTCGCGACGAGCGACTCCTACCGCGACCACCTCGCCGACAAGTCCTTCGCGATGGTCACCAGCAACACCGCCACGCTGTTCACCGACCCGCTCTGCACGAAGCCCGACCTCGAGCTCACCTTCAACACCCGGCTCCCGCTCCTGTCGCGTACGCCGAACGGCCTCCACGTCTCGGTGCCCGCGGGCGGCACCCGCTGGCTGCGGCTGGCCGACGTGGCGGTCTTCGACTCGGTCGCGGACATCCCCTACCCCAGCGCCGACGAGCTGGTCGCCACGGCGATGAGGTTCCTGGGGCTGCGCTACCTGTGGGCCGGCGTGTCGGCGTACGGCTTCGACTGCTCCGGCTTCACCAGCACCGTCTTCGGCAGCCACGGCATCACGATCCCGCGCGACGCCGGGCCGCAGTGCGCCGCCGGTCAGAAGGTCGCCCGCGACGAGCTGCGGACCGGCGACCTGGTCTTCTTCGCCCACGACCACGGCACTGGCTCGATCCACCACGTCGGGATGTACGTCGACGACGGCACGATCATCGACGCCCCGACCAACACGACGACGGTCGAGGGCGGCGTGGAGCGGGTGCCGCTCGTCGAGCACCGCTACATCGACGAGTACGCCGGCGCCGCCCGCTACCTCGGCGCCTGACGGCCGGCGACGGCGCTCGCGTCGTTTCGACCGGGTGAACGCGCGGTGGCCCTTGACGGGCGCCATAGCCTGTCCGGGATGAACATCGTGGTCCTCACCGGCGCAGGCATCTCGGCCGAGTCCGGTGTGCCCACCTTCCGCGACGCCGACGGGCTGTGGGAGGGCCACCGGGTCGAGGACGTCGCCACGCCGGCGGCGTTCGACCGCTCGCCGGACGTCGTCCACCGCTTCTACGACGAGCGCCGGCGGATGGTGCAGAAGGTCGAGCCGAACGCCGCCCACAGCGCGCTCTCCCGGCTCGAGCAGATGGTCGGCGACAGCCTGCTGGTCATCACCCAGAACATCGACGACCTCCACGAGCGGGCCGGCTCCCGCCGCGTCCTCCACATGCACGGCGAGCTGCTCTCGGCGCTGTGCCGCGCCTGCGACGGCCGGTTCGCGTGGGACGACGACCTCGCCGACTTCCCGCCCTGCCCCGGCTGCGGCTACAGCGAGCTGCGACCCGACGTGGTCTGGTTCGGCGAGATGCCGTACGAGCTCGACACCATCGACCGCGCCCTGCAGAAGGCCGACCTGTTCGTCTCGATCGGGACCAGCGGCGCGGTCTACCCGGCGGCCGGCTTCGTCCGGGCCGCCTCGGCGTACGGCGCCAGCACGCTCGAGCTGAACCTCGCCCCGTCCGAGGGCAGCCACTTCTTCGACGAGACCCGCCACGGCCCGGCCGGCACCCTCGTGCCGCACTGGGTCGACGAGCTGCTGGGTTAGCGCATCCAGGCCCGCCGGCCTAGGTCCGTCGGTGGAATCTCATGCTGCCGTCGGGGTGTCTTGTGAGGGCGTAGTTGGGGTTGTGGGCGAGTCGGTGGTGGTGTCGGCAGAAGAGGACGGCGTTGTTCATGTCGGAGAGGCCGCCGGTGGCCCAGGGGTGGAGGTGGTGGGCGTCGGTCCAGGGGGCGGGGATGTCGCAGCCGTCGACGGCGCAGGTCGGGTATCTGATTCGGAGGGCTTTGCGTTGGGCGGGGGTGAAGAGCCGGGTCTTGCGGCCGAGGTCCAATACCTCGCTGTGGGTGTTGAGGACGGCGGGGATGATGCCGGCGGTGCAGGCGAGCCGGCGGGCCTCGGCGGCGGAGATCTCGGTGCCGTTGACGCTGCCGCCGTCGGGGCAGGTGCCGATGGTGGCGGTGCCGAGCTCTCGGTGGAGCTGGTTGACGTCGATGGTGACGATGAGGGTGGTGGCGTCGCCGCCGTGATGGGGCAGGGTGTCGGGGTCGATCCGCTCGAGCATCTGGGTGAACGCGGTGCCGAGGAGCCGGTCGTAGGGGACGGTCTTGCCGCGTTCGGCGAGCTGGGCGAGGCGGGGTTGGGTGAAGGCGTCGAGGTAGGTCTTCAACCGGACCCCGGCCGCCCTGGGCAGCCGGCCGCGGAGGAGGACGTGCCGTCGCCGGGGTCGGTGATGGTCAGGGAGGTCCGCCGGTGGGCCCTCTCCTCCTCGGCGAGCAGTCTCTTGCCGAGCTCGGTCTCGGCGCGTTGGGGGTCGAGGACCTCGAGCAGGTGGGCGCCGACCCGGCGGAGCCGGGCCGGGTCGAGCCGTGCGGCCTCGTCGACCATCACCTGCTCGGCCTTCGCGACCTCGCCGGGGGTGAGGTCGTCGGGCAGCGCCTGGAGGGCTCGGGCGATCACGCGGGCCTGGTCGACCGAGACGGTGCCCTCGGCCAGCGCGGCGGCCAGCACCTCGTACCGGTCGAGTGCTTTGGCGAGCGTGAGGTCGGCGCGAGCGGCGCGGTGGTCGGCACGCAGGGCGTCGGCCCACCAGGCGCCCACATCTCGGGCGCCGGTCTGCTCGGCGACCGGCCCGGCGGCGGCCATCATCCGCAGCCGGAGTGCGGTGGTCTGGACCTCGAGGGCGCCCACCTCCCGCAGTGTCGCCTCGACCTCGTCGGGGCGCGGGAACAGTCCGGTGAGGTGGGCGGCGCGGGCGACCTCGCGGCGGGCGTGCCGCACCGAGGCGAGCACCGCCGGCACCGGCGTCAACTCGGCCATGACACACCTCCTCGACCACGAGACCGGTTTCGATCGGGTGTTCCCAAAGCTAGCGCCAGCCACCGACACTCCTGAGGCCTCACTCGACGACGATCGTCTTCGTCGCCTCGCCGCGCAGGTGCTCGGCGATCGCCCGGTCGGCGGTGTCGAGCGAGCCGAGGTGCGAGGTGACGCGCGACGGGTCGAGAGCACCGGAGGAGATCAGGTCGAGCACGGCGGGGATGTTGGCCCGAGCGTGCGAGCGCGCGAGGTGGTACGTGATGTTGCGGCCGTACATCGCCGCGGTGGGAAACCTCGTGTGGGCGCGCAGCGAGGCCGCCGAGACACAGACGCCGTCGGGAGCGGTCTTGTCGATCGCGGCCGCCAGGCCGCGGGCGGTGGCGCTGGCCTCGTACACCAGCGGCATCGGCGGCAGGCCGCGCAGCTCGCGCGGAGGGTGGGGAATCAGGCCGAGCGCCTCGGCGTGGCGGCGTACGTGCTCGCGGCGGTCGACGAGGTGGACCCGGCGGGCGCCGAGCGCCCTGGCCGTGAGGCCGGCGTACAGCGCGGCGCTCGCGGACAGCGGCAGCCCGCGGCCGAGCTCGGTGAGCAGGAGTACGTCGGTGTCGGGCTCGCGCGCCAGGATCCCGGGCAGGTGCGGGGCGATGCAGCGGTAGCCGTCGGTGACGTTGTCGGCGACGGAGGCCGCCGTGGCCGGCTCGATGCCGTCCGGGAGCGGCACGAGCATGCCGTCGGCGTACGGCACGGTGACGAGGTCGGCCAGGACGCCGCCCCAGTGGCCGCCGATGACGCCGAAGCCGTACATCGAGATCGGCGGCACCGTGGCGCAGTTCCCGGTCAGCCCCGCCCGGCACCGCTCGCAGGTGCCGCAGCTGATCTGGAAGGGCACGACGACGCGGTCCCCGGGGCGGACCGACGTGACCCGCTCGCCGACTTCCGTGACCTCGGCAACGCACTCGTGGCCGAACCGGAACGGAAGCACGAACGGCGTCATGCCCAGTCCCATCGCCCGGTCGAGGTCGCAGGTGGCCACCGCGACGGGGTGCACCACCGCCGCGTCCGGCCCGGGGCTCGGCGGTGCCGGCACGTCGCGCCAGCGCAGCCGGCCACCCGGGTAGGCCATCAGTGCGCGCATCCGTCGGAGAGGCCGGCGCCGTCGCGCCAGCCCCTGCGCCGCGGCCTCCCGCAGGCGCCCGGCCCGTCGCCCGGCGGCCCGCTCGAGCGCCACCCGCGCCGCCGGCACGGCCGCCGGGGACGTCGCGACACCCGCCAGGTGGCGCACCCAGCCGCGCGGCCGGTATCGCTCCTCGGTCGGATAGCCGTACGCCGGGTGGACCGGCCGTGCCGCGGGCGTCGACTCCCCGATGCCGGTGTCGGTCATCGCTGCCTCCTCGGTCCAGGGGTCGGCTCTCAGACTAGGCACGCCTCCTTTGTGCGCACCGCCCCTTTACCTTGCCGCGCGCGGGTCGCTAGCGTGCGACCAAGATGTGACGCCGGTCACATCCCGGGGCGGGAGGTCGCGATGGGTCTACGGGTCACGTCAGGAGTACGCCGGGGCGCCGTCGCCCTCGCGCTCGGGGCGCTCGTCCTGGCCGGGGCGGTCACCGCGCCGGCGTACGCAGCGCCGCCGGGGAGCGCCGCTCACGCGAAGGCCGGACCCGCGAAGGGGGCAACGAAGAGCAGGACGCCCCACCGGCTGACGCTGACGTCGCTCTCCAACCCGCGCCCGCAGCTGGTCAGCGGCGGCGACGTGCTGGCGAGCGTCGAACTGCCCGCCGGCGTACGCGGCCCGCAGGTGCGCGTCGCGCTCAACGGCCACGACGTCACCCGCTCGTTCGTGCCGCAGGACGACGGCACCCTGGTCGGCCTGGTCACCGGCCTCCGGGCCGGGACCAACTGGCTGACCGCCACCGCTCGCGGGCGCGGGTCTGCGCACCTGCTCGTCGTCGACCACTCGATCGACGGGCCGGTCATCTCCGGCAGGCGGCAGGCGCCGTACTACTGCCAGACGACCGCCTTCGGGCTGCCCGCGGCGACACCGCCGACGTGCAGCGTGCCGACGCAGGTCAGCTACGAGTACTACTCGACCGACAAGACCTTCAAGCCGCTCGCCGACCCGACGAGCCCGCCCGCCGACCTCGCGACCGCGACCGTCGACGGGCAGCAGGTGCCTTACATCGTCCGCCTCGAGCAGGGCACCATCGACCGCGCGGTCTATCAGATCGCCGCGCTGTACGACGGCTCCGACCCCTCGCCGACGGCGCCCGAGACGGGATGGAACGACCGGCTCGTCTACACCTTCGGCGGCGGCTGCAACTCCGGCTACCGCCAGGGCACCACCACCGGCGGCGTCCTCGACGACCGCTTCCTGTCGAAGGGGTACGCCGTCGCCTCGTCCACGCTCAACGTCCTGGACCAGAACTGCAGCACGGTCATCTCCGCCGAGGCGGCGATGATGGTCAAGGAGCACTTCGCGGAGACGTACGGCGCCCCCCTGTTCACCATGGGGTGGGGCGGCTCCGGCGGCGCGATCCAGCAGTACACCATCGCCGACGCCTACCCCGGCATCCTCGACGGCATCGTGCCGGGCATCTCCTTCCCCGATGCGCTCACGACCCTCGGACCGGTGACCGACTGCCGGCTGCTCAACACCTTCTTCGCCGGCGACGGCTCGGACTTCACGGCCGCGCAGCGGAGGGCGGTCGCGGGCTACAACGCCTACTCCACATGCACCTCGTGGGACGCCTCCTTCGCCAACCGGATCACCGCGACCGACAGCTGCGACCCGGTCATCCCGGAGGACGTCCGCTGGGATCCCGTCACCAACCCCGACGGCGTCATCTGCAACGCCTCGATGCAGATGATCAACCAGATCGGCACCGACCCGGACACCGGCTTCCCGAACATGACGCTCGACAACGTCGGGGTCCAGTACGGCCTGCAGGCGCTCCGGGACGGCGTCATCACACCCGAGCAGTTCGTGCGGCTCAACGCGAGCATCGGCGGCTTCGACTACACCGGGAAGGCGGTGCCGCAGCGGACCGTCGCGAGCACCCGCGGCCTGCGGGCGGCGTACGCCGACGGGCTCGCCTCGTACGGCTCGCAGGGCCTCCGTGACACGGCGATCATCGACCACCGGCAGGACCTCGACTCCGCCGGCAGCCTGTACGACATCCACACCACCGAGTGGTCGTACGTCACCAGGGCGCGGCTGCTTGCCCGCAACGGCACCGCCGCCAACCAGGTGATCATCGAGTCCCAGCCGACGGCCGACCAGTCGGTGGCGGCGGACTCGTACATCCTCGACGAGATGGACGCCTGGCTCACCCGGGTGAAGGCCGACCCGAGCAGGCTGCCGTTGTCGGCGAAGGTCGTGAAGGACCGGCCCGGCACCCTCTCCGACGGCTGCTTCCTCTCCGCGACCCAGCTCGTCCACCAGGACCTCACCTACCCCGCGACCGGGGCGTGCGCCGCGGCGTACCCGGTCGCCTCCAACCCGCGCCTGGTCGCCGGGCAGGGGCTGATGATGGACCAGCTCAAGTGCCGGCTGACGCCGCTGCGCCGTTCGGCGTACCCGGTCTCGTTCACCGACGACCAGTGGGCCCGGCTGCAGGCGGCGTTCCCGACCGGTGTCTGCGACTACCGGCTCCCGGGCGTCGGGGAGCGCGCGCCGATCGCGCCGTGGCTGAGCTACGGCAGCGACCCCGACGCCGTCCACGGGCCCGTGCCGGTGCGGGCGCCCTGAGGGCGTCTCCGAACCCACCGTCGGGACGCCCGCCGAGGTGGCCCGGAACGGGCGACCGGTCTGCCACGATGGGCCCATGCTGCGCGCGCCTGCCCGCCCGGCCGTCGCCGCCGGCCTGCTGGTCCTGGTGCTCGCCGTCACCAGCTGCAGCGACGAGAGCCAGGACGGCGACACGCTGGAGCACGCGCGGGACTACGCCAGCCAGGACGGCGCCGCGATCGCCGAGGACGCGCGGGCGGCGATGGCCGCGCTGACGACGGTGCACGTGTCGGGGAGCATCCGGCAGGGCGAGAACACCATCGCGCTCGACCTGTCCGCCTCCAGGAGTGGCAGGTGCGTCGGGACGATCGGCATCGACGACGGCAGCATCGAGCTGCGCAGCGTGGGTGGCCGGGCGTGGTACCGCGCCGACGACGCCTTCTGGAGGCTCGAGCTCGGCGCGAAGGCGGCGAGGATCAGCAGGGCCGTCCGGGGCCGGTGGGTCGTGCTCTCCGGCCAGCTCGCGGCACTCCGCTCGTTCTGCCGGATCGGCAGCCTGGTCGGCCAGACGCTCAGCGGCAAGGCCACGATCCGGAGCACCGGCGCGGCCATGGACGGGGCGACGCCGACCGCGCTGCTCTCCGTCGCGCGCTCCGGGGTGACCAGCACGGCGTACGTCCGCGCCGCCGAGCCCCACCACCTGCTCAAGGTCATCCGCGGCACGCCGGCCCACAACACCGGCGAGCTCGACTTCTCCGACTTCGACGCGAGGTTCCAGGTCGCCGCGCCCGGTCGGCGGGACGTCTTCAGGCCCCGCCCGGCCACGAAGTAGCGGCTCAGCGCACCATGGCACCCGCGTGGGCGGGCAGGCGGAGCTCGCCGCCGTCGAGGCGTACGCCGTCGCCGGTCGCGAAGAGCAGCTCGCCCTCGGTCGTCGGCACCGTGGCCGGCCGGTCGCCGAAGTTGACCGCGACGAGCACGTCGCCGCGGCGCAGCGTGAAGAGCCGGGAGTCCTCGTCGGCGGTGCAGCGGACGTGGCCGAACGACGGGTCGGTGAGCTCCGGGAGCGTACGCCGCAGCTCGGCCAGCCGGCGGTAGACCGCGAGCATCCGGCTGCCCCGCCCGCGCTCGGCCTCGCCCCAGTCCAGCTTGGAGCGGGCGAAGGTCTCCGGGTCCTGCGGGTCCGGCACCTCGTCGGCGTCCCAGCCGTGCTCGGCGAACTCCTTGATCCGGCCCTCCGCGGTCGCCCTCCCGAGATCGGGCTCGGGGTGCGAGGTGAAGAACTGGAACGGCGTCGACGCCGCCCACTCCTCGCCCTGGAACAGCATCGGCGTGAACGGCCCCGCCAGCGTGAGCAGTGCAGCACACGCGAGCTGGTCGTCGTCGAGGTGCGCGGTCAGCCGGTCGCCCACGGCGCGGTTGCCGACCTGGTCGTGGTTCTGGTTGGCGACCACCAGTCGCCAGGTGGGCATCGTCGCGGTGTCGATCGGGCGGCCGTGGTCGCGCCCGCGGAAGGAGGAGTAGGTGCCGTCGTGGAAGAAGCCCCGCTCGCACACCTTCGCCAGGGCGCCGAGCGGCGCGAAGTCGGCGTAGTAGCCCTGCGTCTCCCCGGTCAGCGCGACGTGGAGCGCGTGGTGGAAGTCGTCGCTCCACTGCGCGTCCAGGCCGTAGCCGCCGGCCTCCCGCGGAGTGACCAGCCGCGCGTCGTTGAGGTCCGACTCCGCGATCAGGGTCAGCGGGCGGCGCTGGTGGGCCGAGAGGGCCGCCACCTCGACGGCCATCTCCTCGAGCAGGTGGACTGGTGAGGAGTCCGACAGTGCGTGCACGGCGTCGAGCCGGAGGCCGTCGACGTGGTAGTCGGCCAGCCACATCCTGACGTTGTCGAGGATGCAGCGGCGGACCTCCGCCGACCCCTCGCCGTCGAGGTTGACCAGGTCGCCCCAGGTGTTGGCGCCCTCCTTGAGGTAGGGCCCGAAGAGCGGCAGGTAGTTGCCCGACGGCCCGAGGTGGTTGTAGACGACGTCCTGGATCACGCCGAGACCGGCCACGTGGCAGGCGTCGACGAACCGCTGGTAGGCCGGCGGGCCGCCGTACGGCTCGTGGACGGCGCTCCACAGGACGCCGTCGTAGCCCCAGTTGTGGACTCCGTTGACTGCGTTGACCGGGAGCAGTTCGACCAGGTCGATCCCGATGCTGCGCAGGTGGTCGAGCCGGCCGATCGCCGCGTCGAGAGTGCCCTCGGGCGTGAACGTGCCGACATGGAGCTCGTAGACCACCGACCCGGCCAGCTGCCGCCCGGTCCAGGCGTCGTCGTGCCAGGTGAACGAGGCGGGGTCGTGGGTTCGCGAGCGCTGGTGGACACCCGCCGGCTGGCGCCGCGACCGAGGGTCGGGTCGGGGCGTGTCCTCATCATCGATCAGATAGCCGTAGTCGACCTCCAGGGAGGGATCGGGGACGGGGCCGTCCGGACTCCACCAGTCGTCCGGGCCCTTGCTCATCGGCACGATCTCGTCGCCCACCGATAACGCGATCCGTGAAGCCCGCGGGGCCCACACGTCGTACGGGCCGCGCTCCACCGGCCGGGTCATCGCTGCGTCCTCACGAGCAGCGCGACCGGGTACGCCGCCAGCAGCTGCCCCACCTCGCCGGTCGTGGTCTCGGCGCCGGTGAGCTCGTCGCGCCACCGGCCGGGCGGGAGGTCGAGCCGGGTGTCGGCCCAGCCGCCGCCCGCGGCGAGCCCGACGGGCAGCCGGGTGGCGACGGCGAGCGCGCCGCCGCGGTCGAAGGCGAGCACGTGGCCGGCCGCGTGGCCGACCGCCCGCACGGGCGTGTAGTCGGTGAACAGCTCCGGTCGGTCCCGCCGCAGGGTCAGCGCCCGGTGGGTCAGCAGCAGCTTGGCGGCGCCGACGTCGTCGGCGGACGCGGTGAGCGGCACGCTCGCCCCGTCGTCGACGGCCCCGAGGAGTGCCTCCCGCTGGTCGAGGTCGACCGGCCGCCGGTTGTCGGGGTCGACGAGGCTCTGCTCCCACAGCTCGCTGCCCTGGTAGACGTCCGGCACCCCCGGCATCGTCAGGGCGACCAGCTTCGCGGCGAGCGCGTTGGACCAGCCCGGCGCGACGATCCGGGCGAGCAGCTCGGCGAAGACCGCGCGCACCGGCTCCTCGTCGTACAGCGCGTCGACGAACCGGTGCACCGCTGCCTCGTAGCTCGCGTCGATCTCGGTCCAGGTGGTGTGCTCGCCCGCCTCGCGCATCGCCTTCTCGGCGTAGGCGTGCAGCCGCTCGCGGGCGAGCGGCCAGGCACCCAGCGCCGCCTGCACCAGCAGCGACCCGAAGCCGCCGTCCATCGACCGGGCGGGCACGGGCGCGAGGGTCAGCAGCTCCAGCAGGTGCCCGGCCCAGACGTCCGGGATCTCGGCCAGCACCGCGATCCGGGCGCGGACGTCCTCGCCGCGCTTGGTGTCGTGGGTGGAGGTGGTCGTCATCGCGTGCGGCCACTCCCGCTGGCGCCGCGCCATCGTGTCGTGGAAGCCGGCCACGTCGACGGAGAAGACCGACGGGTCGCCGCCGACCTCGTTGAGCGAGGTGAGCCGGGACCAGCGGTAGAACGAGCAGTCCTCGACGCCCTTGGCCATCACCATGCCGCTGGTCTGCTGGAAGCGCTTCGCCGCCGCCAGGTCCGGGTCCGAGAGCCACGGCTCGAGGTCGTCGAAGGTGCCGGCCAGATCCGGCCGGGACGCCCGCGCGGCCGCGAAGGCCTCGTCGAGGTGGTCGCGGCCCTCGGGGAGGTAGGAGCGGTAGACAGGGAAGCAGGCGAGCAGCTCGGCCACGGCGTCCTCGGCCCGGAAGGCGGGCAGGAGCGGGTCGTGCCGGCGCAGGTCTCGGACGATCCGCTTGACCTCCGAGCGGAGGATCCCGTCGGCGACCTCGCGCTTGCGGTCGCGGACCATCGCAGCCCAGTCGACCGGCGCGCCGCGCAGCCTCGTCTCGAGGTCGTCGAGCGGCTTCTCCCCGGCCGGGTCGGTGAGCACCCGGTCGATCGCCGCGAGGGCGTCGTAGCCCGTCGTCCCGGCCGTCGCCCACGAGTGCGGCAGGTCCTCGCCGGACTCGAGGATCTTCTCCACCAGGACATAGGCGCCGCCGGTCAGGCCGCGCAGGTCGTCGAGGTAGCGCTGCGGGTCGCGCAGCCCGTCGGGGTGGTCCACCCGGAGCCCGTCGACCAGGCCCTCGCGGAACCACCGGCCGATCTCGGCGTGCGTCTCGGCGAAGACCTCGGGCTCCTCGACGCGTACGGCGGCGAGGGTGTTCACGGCGAAGAACCGGCGGTAGTTGAGCTCGTCGTCGGCGTGGTGCCAGTTGACCAGCTCGTAGTGCTGCCGGGCGTGGACCGTCTGTGCATCCGCCCCGTCGTCGGCCGTCCCGGGCGCGATCGGGTAGACGTTGTCGTGGTAGGCGAGGACGGGCTCCTCGCCCTCGTCCCGGACGACCGCGAGGTGGGCGATCGGGCCGCCGCCGACCGGCTGGTCGTCGTCGCCGACCACCGGGATCCGCAGCCGGCCGTGGCCCGCGTCCCAGTCCACGTCGAAGACCGCGGCGTGCTCGGCCTCCCGGCCGTGCTTGAGCACGTCCCACCACCACGGGTCCTCCCGCGGCGTCGCGACCCCGACGTGGTTGGGCACGATGTCGACCAGCACGCCCAGCCCGAGCCGGTGCGCCTCCGCGGCCAGGGCCGCGAGCCCGGCGCCCCCGCCGCGCGACTCGTCGACCTGGTCGTGCGCCACGACGTCGTACCCGTGGTCGCTGCCGGGCTCCGCGGCGAGCAGGGGCGAGAGGTAGACCCAGTCGGCGCCGAGCCGGTGGAGGTACGGCAGCCGCCGAGTGGCCTCGTGGAGGTCGAACCCCGCCGTGATCTGCAACCGGTAGGTGCTGGTCGGGATCCTCATCGTGCTCCCCGTCGGTCGGCTCGGTGTCGGTGGGCTCGGTGGACTCGGTCGGTCACTTCGTCCTGGACAGCGCCGCCACGGAGGCCGCGACGGAGTGGTCGGGCTCGGCCTCGGCGTCGCGGTGCTCACGGAGTACGACGACGGAGCCGGCCTCCAGCCGACAGACGGACCCGGCCTCGAGCGGCTCGCGGTCCTCGGCGGAGGCGCCGGTGTCGATCACGACGTCCCAGCCGGCGGCGTACTCGTCGGACGGCAGCGTCACGTCCGTCTCGCCGTCGGCGTTGAAGTAGAGCAGGAAGTGGTCGTCGTACACCCGCTGGCCGCGGAGGTCGGTGCCGGCGATGCCCTGGCCGTTGAGGTACATCCCGATCACCTGGTCGGCCTTCGCGTCCGACCAGTCGGCCTCCTCCATCGGTGCGCCGGTCGGGTCGAGCCAGACGATGTCGTTGAGCCGGTCGCCCTCGCCGCCGGGGATCGGCGTGCGGACCGTCGTACCGGCGAAGAACCGGCGCCGCCGGAAGGTCGGGTGGGCCCGGCGCAGCCTGATCAGCGCCGCGGTGAACTCGATGAGCGGCTTGTCGGCCTCGTCCCAGTGCACCCACGAGAGCTCGTTGTCCTGGGCGTAGACGTTGTTGTTGCCCTGCTGCGTCCGGCCGAGCTCGTCGCCGTGCAGGATCATCGGCACGCCCTGGCTGAGCAGCAGCGTCGCGAGGAAGTTGCGCTGCGCCTTGGCCCGCTCCGCGAGGATCTCCGGGTCGTCGGTCGACCCCTCGACACCGTGGTTGAACGAGCGGTTGAAGCTCTCGCCGTCCTTGTTGTCCTCGCCGTTGGCCTCGTTGTGCTTGTCGTTGTACGACACCAGGTCGCACAGCGTGAACCCGTCGTGGGCGGTCACGAAGTTGATCGAGGCGAACGGCCGGCGGCCGGAGTGCTCGTACAGGTCGGAGGACCCGGCCAGCCGCGAGGCGAACTCGCCGAGCGCCGGCTCGCCGCGCCAGAAGTCGCGGACGGTGTCGCGGTACTTGCCGTTCCACTCCGTCCACTGCGGAGGGAACCCGCCGACCTGGTATCCGCCCGGGCCGACGTCCCACGGCTCCGCGATGAGCTTCACCTGCGAGACGACCGGGTCCTGCTGCACGAGCTCGAAGAAGCTGGCCAGCCGGTCGACGTCGTAGAACTCCCGCGCCAGCGTCGCCGCGAGGTCGAAGCGGAACCCGTCGACGTGCATCTCCGTCACCCAGTACCGCAGCGAGTCCATGATCAGCTGCAGCGAGTGGGGATGGCGCACGTTGAGGCTGTTCCCGGTGCCGGTGTAGTCCATGTAGTACTGCTGGTCGTCCTCGACGAGCCGGTAGTACGCCGGGTTGTCGATCCCCTTGAACGACAGCGTCGGGCCGAGGTGGTTGCCCTCCGCGGTGTGGTTGTAGACCACGTCGAGGATCACCTCGATCCCGGCGGTGTGCAGGGTCTTCACCATCTGCTTGAACTCCTGCACGTGCTGCCCCGGCGCGTGCTGGCTGGCGTACCCGGCGTACGGCGCGAAGAAGCCGAGCGTGTTGTAGCCCCAGTAGTTGCGCAGCCCCTTCTCCAGCAGCGTGTTGTCCTGCACGAACTGGTGGACGGGCATCAGCTCGATCGTGGTCACCCCGAGCTTGGTGAGGTGCTCGATGATCGCGGGGTGCGCGAGGCCGGCGTACGTCCCGCGGAGCTCCTCGGGTACGTCGGGGTGGAGCTGCGTCAGGCCCTTGACGTGCGCCTCGTAGATGACCGACTCGTTGTAGGGGTAGCGGGGCCGCCGGTCGCCCTCCCAGTCGAAGAACGGGTTGACCACGACGCCGTGCATCATGTGCGACGCCGAGTCGTCGTCGTTGCGCTTGTCCGGCGAGCCGAACTCGTAGCCGAAGAGGCTCTGGTCCCAGTCGATCTCGCCGACGGTGGCCTTGGCGTACGGGTCGAGGAGCAGCTTGTTGGGGTTGCAGCGCAGCCCCTGCTTCGGGTCCCAGGGGCCGTGGACGCGATAGCCGTAGCGCTGTCCCGGCTGTACGGCGGGCAGGTAGCAGTGCCACACGTAGGCGTCGACCTCGGTCAGCTCGATCCGCTGCTCGGCCACACCGCCCTGGCCGCCCTTGCCGTCCGAGATCGGGTCGAGCAGGCAGAGCTCGATCTTCTCGGCCACCTCGCTGAAGATCGCGAAGTTGGTGCCGCTGCCGTCGAACGTCGACCCGAGCGGGTACGGCGTGCCGGGCCAGATCTCCATCGCATCCCCTTCGGGCGTCTCACTCGGTCGGGTCGTTGGATCGATCAAAGCACGGTCGGCCACATCCGCGCAGTACCCCGTGATGCTCGCGACACACCCCCGCCACATCCCGGACGGTCCACATTGTCTGTTTGTCGAGTAATTAAGTTGGGTTAATGCAGAATACGACGAACCACCGGATCCCAGGATCCGCTCTCGGGGTGCTCGTCATCCTCGTCGCCGCCGCCGTCGCCGCCGGCCCCACCATCCTCGGTCCGGGCCGGCTGCCGGGCGGCGTGAGCCTGGCCGCGGCGGCGGTCGGTGACCGACCCAACATCGTGCTCGTCCTCACCGACGACATGCGCAAGGACGATCTGCGGTGGATGCCGAAGACCAGGCGCCTGATCGGCGGCCGGGGCACGACGTTCACCCGGGCGGTGGCACCCAACCCGCTGTGCTGCCCGTCCCGCGCGGAGCTCGTCACGGCGACGTACACCCACAACAACGGGGTCCACTCCAACGGCGGGCAGTGGGGCGGCTTCCACGCCCTGAGGCAGCCGGACGACAACCTCGGCGTCTGGCTGCAGCAGGCCGGCTACCGGACGGCCTACGTCGGGAAGTACCTCAACGGCTGGTCCCTCGACGACGGGATCCCGAAGGGGTGGACCCACTTCGACGGCACGACGAAGTGGGTCTACGAGTACACCCGGTACCGGTTCGCCAACGACGGTCGTAACAACGTCGGCTACCGGACGATCGGCCGCGACGCCCAGGGCCGAAGCTACATCACCCGCGCGATGACGACGATCATGAACCGCTGGGTCGACGGGTTCACGGCCGAGAAGCGGCCGTTCTTCCTCTTCGACTCCGTGCTCGCGCCGCACATGACCGCCTGGGAGGCCAGCGGGAAGGCGGCGCCGGCGACGCCGGAGCCGCGCTACGCCGACCTGTACGCCGGCGCGGTGAACCCGGCGACCCGCTCGCGGGCCTACCGCGATCCCCGGGTCGGCGACGTCCCGCGCGAGGCGCGGTTGCCCCGTAACCTGCCGAGCAGCTACCACCGGCGGATGTTCCTCGGCCGCATCCGGGCGCTGCGCTCGGTCGACGACCACGTCGCGAGGATCGCGGCCCGGCTCAAGGCCCGCGGAGTCCTTCGCAACACCGTCTTCGTGTTCACCTCCGACAACGGCTTCATGAACGGTGAGCACCGCTACTCCAACAAGCTGCTGCCCTACCGCGAGTCGCTGAGCGTGCCGCTGCTCATCGCCGGGCCGGGCTTCCGGCACCGGCGTACCGCCCGCCCGGTGACGCTCGTCGACCTCGCCTCCACGATCGTCGACCTCGCCGGCGCCACGCCCGGACGTCGTACCGACGGCCGATCGTTCCTCGGTCGGCTGGGCCGGCAGAAGCCGCGACCCATCCCCATCGAGGGCGACGTCGCCAAGGCGATCCACCAGCACCCGTGGGGCTGGCGCGGCGTGCTGTGGGGCCGCTACACCTACGCGCGCTACTGGGCCGGTGGCGAGGAGCTGTACGACACGAGGAGGGACCCGTGGCAGGCCGAGAACCTCGTACGCCGGCCGCGCTACCGCGCGGTGCTCACCAGGCTGCGCACCGTCTTCCGCCGGCTGCGCGACTGCCGTGGCCAGCAGCAGTGCAACCCGGCAGCGAGGACGCCGCCGGCACCGCGCTGAGGTGGCGGGAATGAACCCGCGATCGTGAGCCTTGCTAAGGGACGTGACCTCTGCGCCGCCCCCCAGCATCACCCGAGCCTCCGTGGGACTGCGCAGCGAGCGCGGGCCGATCCTGCTCTCGGCGATGCTGGCGACCGGCCTGGTCGCGATCGACTCCACGATCCTGGCGACGGCCGTGCCGAGCATCGTCGACGACCTCGGTGGCTTCACCGAGTTCCCGTGGCTGTTCTCGGTCTACCTGCTCGCGCAGGCGGTGACCGTGCCGATCTACGGCAAGATCTCCGACCTGATCGGCCGCAAGCCGGTCATGCTGCTCGGGATCACGCTCTTCGTCGCCGGGTCGGTGCTCTGCGGGTTCGCGTGGGGGATGGGGGCGCTCATCGTGTTCCGCGCGGTCCAGGGGCTGGGCGCCGGCGCCGTGCAGCCGATGTCGATGACGATCGTCGGCGACATCTACTCCATGCAGGAGCGGGCGAAGGTCCAGGGCTACATCGCGTCGGTCTGGGCGATCTCCTCGCTGGTCGGGCCGACGCTCGGCGGCGCCTTCTCGGAGTACCTCTCCTGGCGGGCGATCTTCTTCGTCAACGTCCCGCTCGGGTTCATCGCGTTCTGGATGCTGCGCAGCCGCTTCCAGGAGCGGGTCACCCGTCGGCGTACGACCGTCGACTGGCCGGGCGCGCTCTTCCTCACCGCCGGCGGGATCCTGCTCCTGCTCGCCCTGCTCGAGGGCGGCCAGCGCTGGGCCTGGGACTCGGCCACCTCGATCACGCTCTTCGTGGTCGCCGTGGCGTCCCTCGCCTCCTTCGCGTACGTCGAGACCCGCGCCGCCGACCCGGTGCTGCCGCTGTGGGTCTTCCGCCACCGCACCCTCAACGCGGGCAACCTCGGCAGCCTGGTCGTCGGCTGCGTGATGCTCGGGCTGTCGTCGTACGTCCCGCTCTTCGGTGAGCAGGTGCTCGGCCACGGCGCCGTCGTCGCGGGCCTGGCGCTCGCGGCGATGACCCTCGGCTGGCCGATCGCGGCGTCGCAGTCCGGGCGGATCTACCTGGGCGCCGGCTTCCGCGCGGCCGTGATGCTCGGCGCGGTGCTCGCCGTCGCCGGCAGCCTGCTGCTTCTGACGGTCGACGGCGGCTCGGCGATCTGGCAGGTCGCGCTGCCGTGCCTGGTCATC
This sequence comes from Nocardioides asiaticus, assembly GCF_040049175.1. Taxonomy (NCBI): domain Bacteria; kingdom Bacillati; phylum Actinomycetota; class Actinomycetes; order Propionibacteriales; family Nocardioidaceae; genus Nocardioides; species Nocardioides asiaticus. Next base: position 292,921 of record NZ_JBDZDM010000002.1, read on the forward strand.
GGCCTGGGCTTCGGCTTCTCCGTCAGCCCCGGCGTGGTCGCCGCGCAGTCCAGCGTCGCCTGGCAGAGCCGCGGCGTCGCCACCGGCGCCAACATGTTCGCCCGCTCGGTCGGCTCGGCGGTCGGCGTCGCGATCTTCGGCGCGGTCGCCAACGGGGTCGTCGCCGACCGGCTCGGCGGCCGGGTGCCCGCCCTGGAGCAGCTCGGCGCCGGCGTACTCGAGCCCGCCCTGCACACCGTCTTCGTGGTGGGGGCGGGGATCTCGCTCCTCCTCTTCGTGTCCTCGGCGCTGATGCCCTCGCGGGTCACCCCGCCCGTCGGGCGGGCGTCCGAGGCGGCCCCGGCCGCCGCGGTTACGGATCAGTAACTTCGCGCCTACACTGGCCCCATGAAGCGCGACATCTACGACGAGGACCACGAGGCCTTCCGCGCCTCCGTCAAGGAGTTCCTCGACCGGTCAGTCATCCCGAACGTCGAGAAGTACGCCGAGGACCACGCCATCCCGCGCGAGTTCTGGCTGGAGGCCGGCAAGCAGGGCTTCCTCGGGCTCGAGATCCCGGAGGAGTACGGCGGGTCCGAGGCCGGCGACTTCCGCTTCAACGCGGTGATGAGCGAGGAGCTCTCCAAGGTCAACGCCGCGCTCGCGTCCTGCTGGGGCATCCACGCCGACATCGTCGCGCCGTACCTCGTCACCCTCACCACCGACGAGCAGAAGAAGCGCTGGCTGCCGGGCGTCGCCTCGGGCGAGATCCTCTGCGCCATCGGCATGACCGAGCCCTCCGGCGGGTCCGACCTCGCCGCGCTCAAGACCACCGCCGTCCGCGACGGCGACGAGTGGGTCATCAACGGCTCCAAGACGTTCATCACCAACGGCTACTCCGCCGACCTGGTCGTCGTCGCCGCGCGCACCTCCCCGGAGAAGAAGGCTCGCGGCATCACGCTGTTCGGCGTGGAGACCAGCAAGGAGGGCTTCTCGCGCGGGCGCAAGCTCGACAAGGTCGGCCAGGACGAGTCCGACACCGCCGAGCTCTTCTTCGAGAACCTCCGGGTCACCGACGACGACATCATCGGCGAGCTCGACAACGGCTTCATCCACATGATGCAGAACCTCCCGCAGGAGCGGCTCGACTGCGCGGTGTCCAACATCGCCCACGCCAAGCAGATCCTCGAGGAGACGCTGCAGTACACCAAGGACCGCAAGGCCTTCGGCCAGTCGATCGGCAACTTCCAGCACAACAAGTTCCTGCTTGCCGAGCTCTTCACCAAGATCGAGGTCGCCGAGGCGTACGTCGACAAGTGCGTGCTCGCGCACTCCAAGAAGGAGCTGACCCCGGTCGAGGCCGCGAAGGCCAAGTGGTGGTCCTCGCAGGTGCAGTCGGACGTCCTCGACCACTGCGTCCAGCTCCACGGCGGCTACGGCTTCATGAACGAGTACCGCGTCGCCCGCGCCTGGCGGGACGCCCGGGTCACCAAGATCTGGGCAGGCTCCAACGAGATCATGAAGGAGCTGATCGGCCGGGATCTCGGGCTCTGAGGTTCGTCGCAACTGCCACCCCGCTTGCTCCCCTCCATCCGGCGGCGGGACGATGAGCGGGTGACCGCAGAGCTGCAGGCGCACGCCGCCCAGGAGCAACCGCAGGAGGGGCTCAACAACCGCCTGAACTGGCTGCGCGCGGGCGTGCTCGGCGCCAACGACGGCGTGGTGTCGACGGCCGGCGTGGTCATGGGCGTCGCGGGTGCGACGACCGACCGGTCCTCGATCCTGATCGCGGGTGTGGCGGCGCTGGTGGCCGGGGCGATCAGCATGGCGGCGGGGGAGTACGTCTCCGTCTCGACCCAGCGCGACGCCGAGCTGGCGCTGCTCGAGAAGGAGCGCCAGGAGCTGCGGGACATGCCCGAGGAGGAGCTCCAGGAGCTGCGCGAGCTGCTGGAGTCCAAGGGGCTGACGCCGAAGGTGTCCGAGGAGGTCGCCGAGCAGCTCACCGCGCGCAATCCGCTCCGCGCCCACGCCGTGCTCGAGCTCGGGATCGACCCCGACGACATCACCAACCCGTTGACGGCGGCGCTCGCGTCGATGGTGTCGTTCACCATCGGCGCGCTGCTCCCGCTGCTGACGATCACGCTGTTCCCGGGCCCGATCCGGATCTGGGGAACCGTCGTCGCCGTCGTCATCGCGCTCGCGATCACGGGCTGGACGAGCGCCAGGCTCGGTTACGCGCGGCCGGTCCGTGCCCTCATCCGCAACGTCCTCGGCGGCCTGCTGGCCATGGGCGTCACCTACCTGATCGGGAACCTGATCGGCACCCACGTCTGATGCGGGCGTTCGTGGCGGTCGTCCCGCCCCCCGAGGTGGTCGAGGACCTCGACGAGTTCCTCGACGTACGCCGCGCCGCGGTGTCAACTGCCTCGGGCTCCGCTTCGGCGGCCGGGTTCCGCTGGGCAGCGGTCGAGCAGCTGCACGTGACGCTCGCGTTCGCGGCGTCGGTCCCCGACAGGTCGTACGACGACTGGGTCGAGCGCCTGGCGCGGGCCGCCCGCCGGCGTACGCCCTTCGGTGCGGTGGTCGCCGGCGGCGGCGCCTACCCCAACGTCGGCCGCGCGAAGGTGCTCTGGGCGGGGCTCGACCTCGACGACGCCGCCCGGACCGAGATGGACCGGCTCGCGACCGGAGCCCGGGCGGCGACCGCGAAGGCCGGCATCGAGGTGGAGGGGCGCAAGTTCCACCCGCACGTCACGCTCGCCCGCGTCAACCGGCCGGAGGAGATGACCAACTGGGTCAGGCTCCTCGACGCCTACCGCGGTCCGGCGTGGACCGTCGACCGGATCGCGCTCATCGAGTCCCACCTCGGCGAGGGGCCGCGCAACCGGCCGCGCTACGAGATGCTGGAGGAGCTCCCGCTCGGGAAGTGAGCCGCCGCCGTCAGCCCGCGACGCCGTACAGCCGGTCCCCGGCGTCGCCGAGCCCGGGGACGATGTAGCCCTTCTCGTTGAGCCGCTCGTCGACGGCGGCGGTGACGACGGTGACGGGTACGTCGACGTGGCCGAGTCCCTTCTCGAGGGCGGCGAGCCCCTCGGGGGCGGCGAGCAGGCAGACGGCGGTGATGTGGTCGGCGCCGCGCTGGACGAGGAAGTCGATGGCCGCCGCGAGGGTGCCGCCGGTGGCGAGCATCGGGTCGAGCACGAAGCACTGCCGCCCGGAGAGGTCGGCGGGGAGCCGCTCGGCGTACGTCGCGGCCTCGAGGGTCTCCTCGTTGCGGACCATCCCGAGGAAGCCGACCTCGGCGGTCGGCAGCAGCCGCATCATGCCGTCGAGCATCCCGAGCCCGGCCCGGAGGATGGGGACGACGAGGGGCTGCGGACTGGCGAGGCGTACGCCGGTGGCCGGCGCGACCGGGGTGACGATCTCGACGGGCTCGACCCGGATCTCGCGGGTCGCCTCGTACGCCAGTAGCGTCACCAGCTCGTCGGCAAGCTTGCGGAACGTCGGCGATCCGGTCTCCTGATCGCGCAGCACGGTCAGCTTGTGGGTGACGAGCGGGTGGTCCACGACGGTGGTCTGCATGACCGCACCCTATTCGCTCCCCGGTCCGGGCAGAACGCGTCGCCTCCCCGCGTGACCTGCAGGTTGAACGCCGGGTGTCGACGGTGGAAAGGGGGTTGGCGAGGGTCCCCGGCTCTGTCACTCTGGACCTTGTGTCCGATCAGTCCGACCAGCTCGAGGGCGTCGACTTCGCGCTCGCGGCCTACCGCGAGGAGGGGGTCTGGACGGTGCAGGAGCTCGCCCACGACCTCCTGACCGACGTCGAGCCGATCGCTCACGCGCTGCGCCGCTTCCCCGGCGACAACGGCGCTGTCGGCCTGGTGGCGATCGACGAGGACTTCTTCGTGATCATCCGCGTCTCCGGCGGCGAGACCCGGGTCCTGCTCTCGGACGTGACCGCCGCCGACGAGTGGGAGCTGGCCGCCTCGGCGGTGGAGTTCCTCGGCCTCCCGCTGCCCGACGAGGACGACGAGCCGGAGCCCGCCGGCGACCTCGGCATCCTCGCCGACGCCGGGATGAGCGCCATGGACATGGGGATCCTGCTCGACGATCTCGACCTCTACCCGGACGAGATGCTCTCCGAGATCGCCCGCAAGGTCGGCTTCGGCAAGCTCTTCGACGACGCGGTCGGCCTCACTTCCGCGTGATCGAGCGCCAGCGAGCGACCGTCGGGGCTCTCACGCCGCCGCGTCCGTATTCTCCGATGTTCCCGACGGAGGCGTCCGCGTGAGCCAGGTCGACCGGTGGGGGTCGGCGATGCGTGCCGCCCTCGAGGAGGCCCACGCGGCGCTCGCCACCGGCGACGTACCCATCGGCGCCGTCGTCGTCTCACCCACCGGCGAGGTGATCGGCCGCGGCCGCAACGTCCGCGAGGCCGAGGCCGACCCCACCGGCCACGCCGAGGTCGTCGCCCTCCGGCAGGCCGCCCGGGCCCGCGGCGAGTGGCGCCTCGACGGCTGCACCCTCGTCGTCACGCTCGAGCCCTGCACGATGTGCGCCGGCGCCGCCGTCCTGGCCCGCGTCGAGCGCCTCGTCTTCGGCGCCTTCGACGAGAAGGCCGGCGCCGTCGGGTCGCTCTGGGACGTCGTACGCGACCGGCGGCTCAACCATCGTCCGGAGGTCGTGAGCGGCGTGTACGCCGAGGAGCAGATCGCCCTCCTCGACGACTTCTTCCGCGCCCACCGCTAGCGACGGTCGATTTCGTCCGGCCCCGCCGCCTCCGGTAGCCTTCCCGGCGGTGACGTGTCCGAGCGGCCTAAGGAGAACGCCTCGAAAGCGTTTGTGGGTGCAAGTCCACCGAGGGTTCAAATCCCTCCGTCACCGCCAGTTGAGACAAGTTGGAACCCCCGGTGAGCGAAAGCTCGCCGGGGGTTCTGTTGTTTCCTGGGGGCTGGCGCGCGGCGTCCTCCCCGGTGTGAGGCCCTGCGTGGCCGCGTGTGCCCCGTTCTGCCTCTGTCGCGGGTTCGGCGCCCAGGCAGGCCAGTGCGGCCGCGACAGGGGCGGTGTGCACGGCGTCGCTCACGAAGCCGGCGTAGCCGTTGCGTTCGGGTTCCGGCTCAGCGTCGAGCAGGATGTACTCGTAGACCGCGAGGTTGAGGTCTTGCCGTACTTCCTCGGAACCGAGTTGGTAAAACTTGGGGGCATTCATGATGGTAGTGAGCAAAATGTCCGCGTGGTCGAGTGCCCGCGAGATGTGTTCCTCGGCTTCAGCCAGCTTGCGGGCGGCTGCCGCGATCTCTTTGTCGAGCTCGGCCTGGTGGTGCTTGAGGTCGTCGACAGAGATGGCCTCGTTGAGGTAGGCGTGCAGCAGCTTGTCCCGTTTCCGCTTGGCCTCGGTCAGTCGCCGCTTCTGCCGTCGCAACGTGTCTTCGTTGTCGGCTTCCATCTTTGCTATGGCTTCGGCAAGCTCGTTCCGTACCTCCTCGATGACTTCTTGCGAGAAGTGGTACTTCTGCCACAACCCCTCAATAACCTCCTCAGCGCGCTCCGCCGAGATGTATGGCAGGTCGCACTTGGTGCGTCCGGTGTGTCGGCCGAGGCAGAACAGGTAGGCGTATTGGTTGCCGCCCTTGCCGCGGGAGTAGCCGAATCCCATCCGGCCGTGGCATCGCCCACAGCGCACCGAACCCTTGAGGTAGTGGGTGTGCCGCCATGATCGGTCGCCGGTGATCCGTCGGCCGTCGAGCACATCTTGCACCTGTTGCCAGAGTGCTTCGCTGACCAGCGGCTCGTGGTTGCCCGGGAAGTATGCCCCACGGAACGGCACCAGGCCCTTGTAGTAGGGATTGCGCAGCATGCGGTGGACGTGCGACGTAGACAGTGGCCCACCGACGTACTTGCGGGTGGTCTTGCTCTTGAGGCCGCGCTCGGCGAGCTCGGCTTGGATATCTGAGATGGCCCAGTCGCCCGTGGCGTAGGCCTCGAACGCCCAGCGCACGTGGTGCGCTCGTTCCGGGTCGGGCTCGACGACGCGCCGCTCCCAGCCATCCACGACTCGTCCGACGTTGATGTACCCGATGGGTGCCACGTTCGGGGTCCCGCCCCGGCTGACCTTCTGCTCGAGGCCCTTCTTAGCTTCGTGCGACAGGTTGGACGAGTAATACTCGGCAAAGCTCGCCAGCATGCCGTGCATGAGTTTGCCGGCCGGGGTTTCGTCGATGTTTTCTGTTACCGAGACCAGCTCGGCGCCAGCCTTGGTGATTCGCACCATGATGTCGACATCGTCCTTGCGGTCGCGTGCCAGGCGGTCGATCTTGTGCACGATGACGTAGTCGATGTCATGGTCGATCTCCAACCGCGCCAGCATGGCCTGCAATTGCGGCCTGTCGGCCGACCGGGCCGATTCGCCGGCATCGACATACTCGGCGACGACTTCCGCGCCGAGCTCAGCCGCCTTGCGGTAGCCGGCCTCACGCTGCGCAGGGATGGAAAAGCCTTCGGCCTCCCCTCCCTTGCGCGCCTGGCGCTGCGTCGAGACCCGCAGATAGAGCGCTGCGCGCCGTTGCTCACCGGGTGGTGCCGAGGCCGAAATTGAGAGAGAGGCCTTGTCGTCTGACAAAGGCCTCTCGGGTTGAACTGCGTGTTCAGGAGTTGGTATCCCGGAATTGCCTCCGAGTGGCATAGAACTGTCTGACATGTCAGGACGATACCTCTGTGAAAGGAATAAGTCAATACTTTTGCAACAGAGGTCAGAATGCCGCGCGACGCCGGCGGTCTTCCCCCGCTTTGAGCGGCCTTGAACAAGCTAGAGCACGGTGACAAAAAATGTTGTGGAATTAGCACCGATTAATCGGTGCGAGAGGGGTAGGCGACGACGCGTAAGGACTTGCGGATGCAGTCCACGAGCCGGCTTCACTCGTGTTGGTACTGGATACCATACGTTGAGGCGCGGCCGCTGTGTGGTGACCCGTTCGTTCCGGTGATCGTTTCGGCGATCGTCGGCAGCAGGCACATCCGAGTGCAATCAGGGCCCTGACCGGCGAGTATGCCTTCCTGCCAGATGGGACTGACCCGCTTTCAGCGGGTCTTCTTCGCAGCAGTTGCCCTCAGTAATTCCCAACGTTGTCTATTCTACAACTTCACAAGCGGGGGGGGGTGCCCTAAAATGGAACTAGCTACTAACCGTAAGCAGGAAAACTGTGCGTGCCTAACATCCCGCTACTTCGAAGACATCACCCCTCTCGACCCCAAAGACATTACGGCTTCACCCTTGTCGAGCTGCTCATCGTCATCGTGGTCATCGCCATCCTGGCTGCGATCTCCCTCGTTGCCTACAACGGCATCCAGAACCGGGCTCACGCTGCTTCCGCTGCCAGTGCGGCACGTCAAGCGGCGGACAAGATCAGCGTCTATTACGCTGAGAACGGGACCTATCCCGACATGCTCTACGACGTGGACGTGAAGAGCACTGACAGCACGACGTTCACCTACCTTGTTGAAGATACCGGCTACTGCGTCCAAGCGACCGATGGGGGCCAGTCCGCATATGTGTCGTCTACGCAGTCGAGCGCGACTTCCGGCACCTGTCCGGCAGGCGCAAATCTTGTCGCCTGGAACGAGCCAGATAGTTCCTCAGCACCGATCGACAGTCCGGCGTCGGTAGACACCTCCACGTATCGAACAGCTCCTGCCTCTGAGAAGGTTCCCGTCCAGTCAACTGGCGTCTCCCTTCGCGGCATGCCTTTAGCGGTGAGCGCGGGTGATCTATACACCGTCAGCTTCTATCTGAAAACCGATTCCGACTGGGATGGGAAGGTCAACAACTCAAAGGTCCGGTTTGCAAATGGTGACGGCGGATCGCTCCTGAAGAGCTGTAGCTACAATGGCGTCAAGACAAACTGGACGCTTGTGACTTGCGGATACACAGTCGCCTCAGGAATCACGAGCCTCGGCATTACGGTCGGCAACGACGGTACGACCGGAAACATCTGGATCGACGATGTGACCGTTACAAAGTCCTGACTGGTACGCGAACGCCTCAACCTCGGTCGACAGCTAGGCTCTGTGGCCGGTCGGTGCGGGCTGCGCTGGACAGGACCTCTCCTCGCAGACTACCGAGCTACATCGCCTGTAGGTGCTTGGCCACCTTGTCCCATGCGCCAGTGTTCCATGCTTGTCTCAATGCGCCCGCCAGCCGGATCCCGGTCCTGAAGAAGGGCCGGGATCCGTTGCATTTGCGCCCCGGCTGGCCCCGGGCGCCGGCAGCCGAGCACCGCAAGCACCATCTGCCCCATGCGACACGCGCGAAGGTCCGCCGGCGCGCGGGGCGGAGGTGGTGGGCTGGTCTCGTCATGACGACCATGCTCGACCGTCCGCCGAGCGCGTCCGGGGCCCCGACGCCGCGATCGGAGGTGCGCTCCGAGCAGCCCGAGCGCTGCAGCGGCGTGGGCCCGAGGCGCCTCCGCGAGCGGGTGGCGGCGCTGGACGGCCTGCGCGGGCTCGCGGTGCTCGGGGTGATCGGGTTCCACACGTTCCCCGACCAGCTGCCGGGCGGGTTCGTGGGGGTCGACGTCTTCTTCGTGCTGAGCGGCTTCCTGATCACCGGCGGGCTGCTGCGTCGCGACGGCCGGGGCGCGATCGGACGGTTCTGGCTGCGCCGCGCCCGGCGGCTGCTGCCGGCGCTCGTCGCCATGGTGCTCGCGTGCGGCCTCGGCGTACTCCTCGTCGGCGGCGACCCCGGCGTCGGCTTCGGCGGCCAGCTGGCCGCCGCGGCCGGGTTCGTCACCAACTGGCACCTCGTGGCGACCGGGAGCAGCTACTTCTCCGAGGCGTCGCCGCCGGTGCTGCAGCACCTGTGGTCGCTGGCGGTCGAGGAGCAGTTCTACGTGGTGTGGCCGCTCGCACTGCTCGCTCTCTCCGCCGTCGTACGCCGCTGGGGGCTGCGCCCTGTCGTCGCGGTGGTCGCCGCGCTGGCCGCGGCGTCGGTGGTCGCCGCCGGTCTGTTCGCGGCCGCGGGGGAGACGGGTCGGGCCTACTACGGGACCGACAGCCACGCGTTCGGGCTGCTCGCCGGCGCCGTGCTGGCGCTGGCGCGGGAGCGCAACCCGGTGCCGCGCGGCCGCCGGCCCGACCTCGCCGGCGCGATCGGGCTGCTCGGGCTGCTGCTCGCCTGCCTGGTGCTCACCGGCGACCGGCCCACGACGTACGCCGTCGGGCTCCCCGCGGTCGTCGGCCTCACGGTCCTCGTCGTCGCCTGCGTGACCCGGGGCGGGCCGCTCGCCCGGGCGCTGTCGGTGGCGCCGCTGCGCAGGATCGGACTGGTCTCCTACGGGCTCTACCTCTGGCACTGGCCGGTGCTGGTGCTGCTCCGCTACCGCGCGCCGGTCTGGACCCATGTGCACCCGGTCCGCTGCGCCGTGGTCGCGGTCCTGCTGACGGCCGCGGCCGCCACGGCGTCGTACCTCCTCCTCGAGCGGCCGATCCAGCGCGACGGCTTCCGGGAGTACGCCGCCGGCGTGGTGCGCCGGCTGCGCTGGCCGGGTCCCGCCCGGATCGCCCTCGTCACCGCCGGGGTCGTGGCGCTGGCCTGCGTCGGGGCGACCGCCGTCGCCGCGCTGCGGGCACCGCAGCACACCGTGGCCGAGGCGCAGATCCTGGCCGGACAGCGGGCGATCGCGAAGGCGAGCCTCGCGGCGAGCCACCGGACGGCAGCGACGCCGACGGCGCAGCGGCGTCGCGAGCACGCGAGGCACGCCGAGAAGGGGCGGCATCGCACGCCGCTGCCGCTCGGTCCCCGCCTCACCGCGGTCGGCGACTCCGTGATGCTCGCGTCGGCGCCCGGCCTGCTCGCGCGCTTCCCCGGCATCAGCATCGATGCGAAGGTGTCGCGCCAGGCCGGTGTGGTCCCCGGCATCCTCCGCGATCTCGCCCGCCATCACCGGCTGCGACCCGTCGTCATGGTCGGCGTCGGCACCAACGGCCCGATCCCGGCCGGCACCCTCGAGGCGATCCGTCGGATCCTCGGACCGAAGCGCGAGCTCGTGCTCGTCAACGTGTACGTCGACCGGCCCTGGGCCGGCGGTGTCAACCGCACCCTCGCGTCGTACGCTGCCCATGCCCGGCGCACGCGCCTGGTCGACTGGCGCTCGGCCATCGCGCAGCACCAGGACCTCCTCGGTCCCGATCACATCCACCCCGGCCCGTCGGGGGGACGGCTCTACGCGGCCACCGTCGCCGCCGCGCTGCGTTAGCCCGCCTGGTCAGCCCGCCTGGTCAGCCCGCCCGCGTGCGGTGCTCGCGGACCATCGCGGGCGTGGCGTACGTCGAGTAGCGCGGCACCCAGCGACCCAGCCCGGCGGCCGCGGCGAGGCCGAGCAAGCCGGTCACCGAGACCCCGAGCGCGAGGGTGGCGACGGTGGCGAGGGCGGCCGGCACGAGCGGCCCGAGAGCGTTGCCGGTGTCGCTGAGGAGCCGCCAGATGGACAGGAACGTAGTGCGGTTCTCGGGCGGGGCTGCGTCGGCGCCGAGCGTCATCATGATCCCCGAGCCGATGCCGTTGCCGATGCTCATGACGACCGCGGCGACCCCGAGTGTGACGGCGCCGTGCGAGAGCGGCAGCGCCATCATCCCGAGCCCGAGCAGGAGCATCGCCGGCACGGCCACCGCGAGCCGCCCGAGCCGGTCCATCACGTGGCCGGACGGGTAGAAGAGCGACATGTCCACGGCGTTGGCGACGCCGAAGACGAGGCTGGTGGTGGCCGCGTCGAGGCCGATGTGCTCCGCCCAGAGGGGTACGACGGTCTGCCGGGCCGCCCGCACGGCACCGACGGTGAGCACGGCGAGGCCGAGGGTGAGGAAGAGTCGCTGGTGGGTGCGGTACATCGCCGTCGTACTGCTCCCGCCGCGGTGCGCCGGCGGCCGGTCGGTCGCGCGGTCCTCGTCGGGCACGACGGCGAGGAGTACGCCGGTCGCGAGCGTGGTCGCGATCGCGACCCCGAACGCGGCGCGGGTGCCCCACGCGGAGATCGCCGCGGCACCCAGGAACGGGCCGACGAACAGGCCGATCCGGTGCGAGCCGGCGAGCGTCGAGAGCGCCCGCGCCCGCAGGTCGATGGGGACGACCTCGGAGATGTAGGTCTGCCGGGCGAGGTAGAACGTCGCGTTGCAGGCCCCGATGAGCAGCAGGGCGACGGCCAGGGCGGCGATCGACGGCACCAGCCAGCAGACCGCGAGCCCGACCGCCGTCACCGTCGCCGCACACATCATCGCGCGTCGGTCTCCGAGCCGGTCGGCGAGACGCGCCGCCGGCAGGTCGCCGAGGATCCGGCCGATCCCGAGCATCGAGAGCATCAGCCCGGCCACCGCCGTCGACGCGCCCTCGGCCAGTGCCACGAGCGCGATGATCGGCGCGATCGCGCCGTTCCCGATCTCGTACACCAGCGCCGGCAGCAGCGCAGACGGGGCGATCCGCCGCAGCACGGCCGCCGAGCTCTCCGAGACCTCCGTGGTCGCCGTCCCTGTCATGTCGTTAGCGATGCTAACTGACTGCGTCGGGTTGCCGGATCCGGCGGGCCACTCAACCCCGCCAAGGGTGCCGAATCAACCGGGCAGAACTGGCGACTCGACGGGGCAGAACTGGCGACTCGACGGGGCAGAACTGGCGACTCGACGGTCAGAGATACCGCCGGGCGGCCTCGGCGGCCCGGGCGGCATAGCCGCCGCCGAACATCGCGGCATGCACGAGGAGCGGGAACAGCTGGTGGAGGGCGATGCGGTCCTCCCAGTCCTCGGCGAGCGGAGCGACCTCCTGGTAGGCGGTGACGACCCGGTCCAGGTGGGGGAGGCCGAAGAGCGCGAGCATGGCGAGGTCGGTCTCGCGATGGCCGGCGTACGCCGCCGGGTCGATCAGCCAGACCCGGCCCTCCCGGTCCCAGAGCACGTTGCCGTTCCACAGGTCGCCGTGCAGCCGGGCGGGCGGCTCCTCGGGGACGAGGTCGGGCAGCTTCCCGACGACCGCCTCGACAGCGGCGGCCTCCTCGTCGTCGACCGTGCCGCGGTCGCGGCCGAGCTTCAGGTAGGGCAGCAGCCGGCGTACGGCGTAGAACTCCGCCCACGTCTCGGCGGGCTTGTTGGGCAGGGGGAGCTTGGCGATGTAGCCGTCCTGCTCGGCCCCGAAGCCCCCCGAGCCGCCCGAGCCGTCCGGACCGGCCTGGTGGAGCCGGGCGAGGCCGCGGCCGAACAGCTCGGCGGCCTCCGTCGAGGGCCGCCCGGGCTCGACCCACCGGATGATGATGCAGTCGTCGTCGACGGCGAGGACCTCGGGTACGCCGACCGCGGCCGGCTCGGCCAGCCATCGCAGCCCGCGCGCCTCGGCCGCGAAGAACCCCTCCGGGGCGTGGGCCAGCGTCTTCATCAGCGCCTGGGTGCCGTCGTTGAGACGCAGCTTGGTCGCCGTCGCGACGTCACCGCCCGCGACCGGGGCCGTGCTCACCACCGGCGTCCCGAGCAGCTGCTCGGCACGGCGGGCGACCAGCGGCTGGCGGGTCACCGCGCGGCGACCTCGCCGCGGGAGCCGTCCAGCAGCGCCGCCACGATCGCGTCCGACGTACGCTCCACCATCTCGAGCACCTCCGAGAAGCCGTCGGGTCCACCGTAGTAGGGATCGGGCACGTCCTCGCCCGCTCCCGCCGGGTCGAAGTCGCGGAAGAGCCGGATCCGGTCGGTCGGCCCGCCGAGGTCCTCGAGGTTCTGGTGGTCCATCGCCAGCACCAGGTCGTACGCCGAGGGCTCGCCCACGGGCCACTGCTTCGCGATGTGCCGCGTCGGGTCGTAGCCCGCCTCGCGCAGCGTCGCCGCCGCCCGGCGATCCATCTGCTCGCCGACGTGCCAGTCGCCGGTGCCGGCGGAGACGAGCTCCACCTGCTCGAGGCCGGAGGCGTCGAGGCGGTCGCGAAGGACGACCTCCGCCATCGGGGAGCGGCAGATGTTGCCGAGGCAGACGAGGGCGACCCGGGTCATCGGCGGTCGTCCTCCAGGATGCGGCGCACGATCGCGCCGACCACGGCGATGATCAGGCCGCCGAGGACCGCCGCCCAGAAGCCGTCGACGTGGAACCCGATCCGGCTGTGGCCCATGATCCACGCGGTCAGGCCGAGCATGGCGGCGTTGACGACCAGCAGGAACAGGCCGAGCGTCAGGATGATGAAGGGGATCGTGAGGATCTTCATGACCGGCTTCACGAAGTAGTTGACGATCCCGAGGATGAGCGCGACCACGATCAGCGGCCAGAGCTTGTGCTTCACCTCGTCCCAGCCGTGGGTCGGTCCCTCCAGCCGGATGCCGGGCACCAGCTGCAGGGCCACGGCCAGGGCGATGGCGTTGGTCGCCAGCCAGGTCACGAATCGCACGCCCTGATCTTGCCAGTCCGGTGGTTGGGACGTCAGAGGCCGAGCGCCTCGCAGATGTCGTGGGCGGCGTCGGTGAGGTGCTTGTCCAGGAACCGCTCGGCCGCCTCGACGTCGTCCTCGTCGAGGAGCTGGACGAGCGCGGCGTGGGACTCGGCCTGGTCGTGGGCGTTGCGGCGGATCCGCTCGACCTGGGCGAGCGCGAGCTTGAGCTCGATGACGAGCTGCTCCTCCATCGCGACCAGCCGGGGCGACCCGGTCAGCCCGACGAGGGAGACGTGGAAGGAGAGGTGGCGCTCGTTGAGCTCCTGGTACGACGCGCCGGCGTGGACGCCGTCGATGTACTCCTTCAGCGTCCGGTGCACCTCGTCCTTGGCGTCGGTGCTCGCCTGCCGCCAGCTGCGTACGCCGGCGCCCTCGAGCACCCAGCGTGCGGCGCAGACGTCGCGGACGGAGTCAGCCTCGGGGGAGACGACCGTGACGCCCTTGTTCGGCGTACGTGTCGCGAGGCCCTCGGCGACCAGCAGCGTGAGCGCCTCGCGCACCGTCGACCGGGCCACGCCCAGCGAGGCGGCGAGCGCCTGCTCGCGCAGGGGCGTACCGGACTCGAGCTCGCCGTCGAACAGCGCCCGGCGGAGCTCCTCGGCGACGCGGTCGACCGTCGACGCCGGCTCCTCCAGGGTGAGCGACGCGAACACTCCGGTGTCGGTCATGGCCCCATTGTCGCCCTTCGACACCGACCATGCGCTAATGTGTCCGTATCGTCAGATTGTCCGACAATCCGACATCGCGGTCGGCCCGGACAGCCTTCTTGATCAGCATTCCGTGAAGGAGACTGCCATGGACCTCGCCCGTCACCTCGCCTGGGGCCGTCACTACGTCGCCGTCGAGCCGACCCACTTCCGGATCGACTACTCGATCAACCCGTTCATGGACCCGGCCGACCAGCCCGACCCCGAGCGCGCGCTCGCGCAGTGGCGGAGCCTGGTCGACACCCTCCGCGGCCTCGGCGCCACCGTCGACGTGCTGCCGCAGCGGGCCGACGCCCCCGACATGGTCTACGCGATGAACCTCGGCCTCGGGTTCGTGCGGCCGACGCCCGCCGGCCCGCGTGCCGAGGTCCTGCTCTCCCACATGCGCTTCGCCGAGCGGCGGATGGAGACCGGCACCGCGGCGCGCTGGTTCCGGAGCCGCGGCCGCCGGACGTCGTACGTCGGGCGCGACGGGGTCGGCCCGTGCTTCGAGGCCGGCGACGCGTTCCCGTACGCCGGCGGGCTGGTCACGGGGTTCGGCCCGCGCACCGACGAGCTCGCGCTCAAGGCGCTGGCCACCGAGCTCGGCGTACGCGTTCACGGGGTGCGGACGACGCACCCGGGGATGTACCACCTCGACCTGGCCTTCTGCCCTCTCGACGAGCGGCACGCGATCGTCTGCCCCGACGCCCTCGAGCCGGCCTCTGCCGCGGCCCTGCTCGACCTCGTCCCGGACCCGGTCGTCGTCACGGAGGCCGAGGCGCTGGCGACGTTCTGCGCCAACTGCGTGGTCGTCGGGCGGACGATCGTCATGCCGGGCTGCCCGGACCGGGTGCGCACCCAGCTCGAGGAGCGCGGCTTCGACGTGGTCGTCGTGGACGTGTCGGAGTTCCACAAGGGTGGCGGCTCGGTGCGGTGCCTCACCAACCCCGTCGATCTCGAGCTCGGCCGCGACCTCGAGCTCGTCGCCGGCGGGGAGGTCGTCCTGCCTTGAGGGCTCTACCCTTCTGCCCGTGACCACGCCCCAGCCCCGTGCCAGTGTCCTCGCGATGCCGCCGTACGTCGCGGGCAAGCCTCCGGCGGAGCGGCCCGGGCTGACGACCTACAAGCTCTCCTCCAACGAGAACCCCTACCCGCCGCTGCCGGGCGTCCTGGAGGCGGCCGGGGCGGCGGTCGGCGCGGCCAACCGCTACCCCGACATGGGCAACACGGCGCTCTACGAGGCGCTCGCGGCGACGTACGCAGTGCCGGTCGAGGACCTCGCGGTGGCGACCGGCTCGACGGGGCTGATCTACCAGCTGCTGTCGGCGTTCTGCTCGCCCGGCGACGAGGTCGTCTACGCGTGGCGCAGCTTCGAGGCCTATCCGATCGCCGTGCTCGCCGCCGACGCCACCTCGGTGCAGGTCCCGCTCACCGCGGACAGCCACCACGACCTCGACGCGATGGCCGCCGCGGTCACCGACCGGACCAAGGTCGTCATCGTCTGCACCCCCAACAATCCGACCGGGCCCTCGCTCACCCAGACCGAGCTCGACGCCTTCCTCGAGCAGGTCCCCGAGCACGTGCTGGTCATCCTCGACGAGGCCTACTGCGAGTTCGTCCGGATGGACGACCCCGTCGACGGCATCGCGACCTACCGCGCCCACGCCAACGTCGCGGTGACGCGGACCTTCTCGAAGGCCTACGGCCTCGCCGGCTTCCGGGTCGGGTACGCCGTCGCGCCGGCCCCGATCGCCGCGGCCCTTCGCGCGGTCTCGCTGCCGTTCGGCGTCAACCTGGTCGCCCAGGCCGCCGCCGTCGCCTCGCTCGAGGCGCGTGAGGACCTGCTGAAGCGGGTCGACGACCTCGTCGCCGAGCGCACCCGGGTCGTCGAGGCGGTCCGTGCCGCCGGCTGGGACATGCCCGACGCGCAGGGCAACTTCGTCTGGTTCGGCTTCCCCGGCGAACCGGACCGGATCGCCGCCTTCTCGGCGGCGGCCGACGACCTCGGCATCGTCGTACGCCCCCTCGGCGACGACGGCGTACGCGTCTCGATCGGCGAGGTCGAGGCCAATGACCGGCTCATCGAGCTGGCGCGGTCGTTCGCTCGCTGAGGCTCTCGGCCGCCGGGGCGCCGGCCGCGGTCGCGATCAGTCCGCCGGCCGGGCGCGCAGGTCGCCGGTCGATCTCCCGCCAGGTCGGATCGAGGGCGGGGAACATAGTGACGACGAAGTACGCCGCACCGCAGACCAGCATCGCGCCGGTCAGCCCGAGGCCGCCGATCAGTCCACCCCCGAGCAGCCCGCCGAACGGCATCAGGGCATAGCAGGCAGCGCTGCCCAGCGAGCTCACCCGGCCGACGAGCCGGCTCGGGATCCGCTCGAACTCGATCGCGCCGAGGATCGGGTTGAGGAACCCGCTGGCGAACCCGCCCGCGGCGTACACCGCCACGACGCCCCACAGTGGCGTGTCGAGCCCGAGCACGAGGAAGCGCGGAACCCCGGCCACCAGGAAGCAGACGACGTAGGTCCAGTAGCGCGGCAGCCGGGCGGCGTACGTCGCGGCCAGGCCGGACGCGACCGCCGAGAACGCGGCGAAGACGGCGAGGAGCAGCCCGACGGTGCCGACGCTCGCGCGCTCGTGGCCCCACACCGGCGTCAGCACACCGACCATGGCGAGGTCGATGAGGTTGGTGAGCGTGACCATGACGACGATGCCGACCAGCACCCGGTCGCGGCGCAGGAAGTCCCAGCCCTCGCCGAGCTGGCGGAGGTACGGCTCCGCGGCGGGGTGCTCGACCGGTCGGGCGAGCCCGGCGGTCGACCAGGCCAGGACGGCCGCGCCGAGGGCGAAGGACGCGGCGTCGACGGCGATCGCCGTGGGCGCGCCGAGGACGCCGATGAGCACGCCCGCAGCGGCCGCGCCGAGCATCGTGGCCGACCGCTCGACCATCGAGCCGAGGCCCGTGGCCCGCTCGATCGGCACCCCCGCCCGCTCGACCAGCTGCGGGATGAGGGCGTTCTTGGCGGCGTCGCCGGGACCGCGGAGCGCGCCGCCCGTGCCCACGAGGAGCAGGAAGAGGCCGAAGTGCAGCGCGCCGGCGGCGTACAGCGTCGGGATGAGGGCGACCACCCCCGCGCTCGCGACGTCGCAGCTGATCGCGACGCGGCGCGGCCCGAGCCGGTCGATCACGGGGCCGCCGAGGACCTTGAGGACCACCATCGGCGCGGTCTCGACGAGCGCGATCAGTCCGGTCTTGGTCGCGCTGCCGGTGGTGGTGAGCGCGAACCACGGCAGCGCCAGCATCGAGAGCCGGGTCCCGGTCAGCGAGATCGCGTCGGCCGTGAGCCAGCCGTAGAGCGGGCGACGGCTCACCGCCCCTCCTCGGTCTCGTTCCCAGGCCCGGGGCCTTCATCGGGCGCGGTCCCCAGCCGCCCGGGCAGCGGGTAGCCGTTGAGCTGGAAGACGTAGACCTCCCCGTCGTCGGTCTCCTCTGCCCCCTGCAGCAACTCGTCGATCCGGTCGAGCAGCGCCTTCGCCTGCGACGCGGTGATCCGGACCGTCCAGTCGCTGAAGGTCGAGGCCTCCCGCCACTCCTGCGGGAGCAGCGGCCGCTCCTCCATGGCCTGCTGGAGCTGGTGGGCGTAGATCGTGCTGACGCTCTGCAGGTAGGCGTCGAGCGCCTCCTTCTCCTCCGGTGGCAGGTCGGCCTTGTTGGTCAGCGTCGACCCGTGGGCCGCCCGCCACCACCGCTCCCTCCCGTTGCCGCGAGTCTCGTCGTCGACGATGAACCCGTGCTGGGCGAGCTGGCGCAGGTGGTACGACGTCGCGCCGCTGTTGAGTCCGAGCCTGGTCGCGAGCGTCGTCGCCGTCGCCGGCCCGTCGATCCGCAGCATCCCCAGCATCCGCACGCGCACCGGGTGGGTCAGCGCCTTGAGCTGGTCGATGCCCGGGGTGATCGATCCCTCTGCCATGAGGACAGGGTAGACCGCAAAGGAATGTTTGCAAATAGATCCTTGCAATCTGGTCCGGCTTGACGCCCGGACACCCGTTACCGATGTGCAACACGGATCGGCGACCCTTGGACCATGTCGATCAAGGTGGCGCTGACCCACAGGACGGCCTACGAGTTCGCGCGCCCGGTGTCCGTGGGTCCCCACGTCGTACGCCTGCGGCCGGCGCCGCACACCCGGACCCCGATCGAGGCGTACTCGCTCGACGTCGCGCCCGCCGACCACTTCCTCAACTGGCAGCAGGACCCGTTCGGCAACTGGCTGGCCCGCCTCGTCTTCCCCGAGAAGGTGGCGAGACTGGAGATCACCGTCGGCCTGGTCGCCGACCTGATGGTGATCAATCCCTTCGACTTCTTCATCGAGGAGTACGCCGAGCGGTTCCCCTTCGACTACGAGCCGTCCCTGCGGGCGGATCTGGCGCCGTACCTCCGCGAGGTCGAGGACAGCGTGGACGCCGACGCCTGGCGGCGGAGGCTTCCGCCGCTGCCGGAGGACGGCGTCCCGACGGTCCAGTTCCTCTCCGACGTCAACCGCGCGGTCCACGGCGACGTGGCCTACAGCGTCCGGATGGAGCCGGGGGTGCAGACCCCCGACGAGACGCTCCGCGCCGGGATCGGGTCGTGCCGGGACAGCGCGTGGCTGCTGGTGAGCCTGCTGAGACAGTACGGCCTGGCGGCCCGCTTCGTCTCCGGCTACCTCGTCCAGCTCACCGCCGACCAGGAGGCGCTCGACGGCCCCAGCGGCCCCGAGCAGGACTTCACCGACCTGCACGCGTGGTGCGAGGTCTACATCCCCGGCGCCGGCTGGATCGGCCTCGACCCCACCTCCGCGCTCTTCGCGGGGGAGGGCCACATCCCGCTCTCGGCGACGCCGCATCCCAGTTCCGCGGCCCCGATCGAGGGCGCCACCGAGCCGGTGGAGGTCACCTTCTCCTTCGCCAACGAGGTGCGCCGGATCCACGAGGACCCGCGCGTCACGCTGCCCTACACCGGGGAGGAGTGGGGCCGGATCGACGCCGTCGGGGAGTACGTCGACGGACTGCTCCGCGACGGCGACGTACGCCTCACCATGGGCGGCGAGCCCACCTTCGTGTCACTCGACGACCAGACGTCGGCCGAGTGGAACACCGACGCCGACGGTCCGCACAAGCGAGCGCTCGCTGACGACCTCGCCGAGCGGCTGCGCGGCATCTACGCCAAGGGCGGGATCGTCCACCGCGGCCAGGGCAAGTGGTATCCCGGCGAGCCGCTCCCGCGCTGGAACATCGCGCTCCAGTGGCGCACCGACGGCGAGCCGCTGTGGCAGGACCCGAGCCTCTTCGCCGACCCCTGGGCCCCTCGTGATGCTGAGGGTGAGTTGACGCTCACTCCTGGCATCACGAGCGCCGTCGCCCACGGGATCGCGCGGATCCTCGGGCTGCCGGAGGAGCAGGTGCTGCCGGCGTACGAGGACCCGCTCGCCGCGCTCGCGAACGAGCTGCGGCTCCCGCACGGCCCCAGGCCGGACGAGAGCCTCGACGGGCTCGACGCCCGAGGGGTCGAGGAGCTGGACGCGGGCGTGTCCGAGCCGAGCGGCTGGGTGATCCCGATCAACACGGCCGGCGGGGAGTGGACCAGCGCGCAGTGGCGGTTCCGCCGCGGCCGGCTCGTCCTGACCCCGGGCACCAGCCCGGTCGGGCTCCGGCTCCCCCTCGACAGCATCGCGTGGACCGACCCGGCGTACGCCGGAGAGCCGTCCTACCTCGAGGCCGGGCCGCCCCTCGTCCCCGAGGTCCCGCAGGTCACGGTCATCGATCCCGAGGGCGCGGCGACGACGGCACTGTCGGTGGAGGAGCGCGACGGGATCGTCCACGTCTTCCTGCCGCCGACCGACCGGGTCGAGGACTACGCGACCCTCCTGCACGTCGTCGAGAGGGCGGTGGAGCAGGCGGGCTGTCGGGTCGTCCTGGAGGGCTACGGCCCGCCGCCCGACCCGCGGCTGACCCAGCTCGTCGTCACCCCCGACCCCGGCGTCATCGAGGTCAACGTCCAGCCGACCGCGAGCTGGGCCGAGCAGCGCGAGCTCACCACGACCCTGTACGAGCAGGCCCGACAGGCTCGCCTGTCGGCCGAGAAGTTCGACCTCGACGGGCTCCACACCGGCACCGGCGGCGGCAACCATCTCACCCTCGGCGGGCCGACGCCGCTCGACTCGCCGCTGCTGCGCCGCCCCGACCTGCTCGCCAGCCTCGTCACCTACTGGCAGCGCCACCCCTCGCTGTCGTACCTCTTCTCCGGCCGCTTCATCGGCCCCACCTCCCAGGCGCCGCGCTTCGACGAGGGCCGCCCGGAGGCGGTGTACGAGATGGAGATCGCGCTGCAGGAGGTGCGGCGGATCGCGGGTGGTGATGGTTTCGAGACGGTTGCTAGCGCAACCTCCTCAACCACCGGGGACTCAACCACCGGGGACTCAGCCACCGGGGACTCAGCCACCGGGGACTCAGCCACCGGGGACTCAGCCACCGGCGAGCCGCGGCCGTGGCTGGTCGACCGGGCGCTGCGGCACCTGCTCACCGACCTGACCGGCAACACCCACCGTGCCGAGTTCTGCATCGACAAGCTCTACTCGCCGGACTCCTCCCGCGGCCGGCTCGGGCTGCTCGAGCTGCGCGGCTTCGAGATGCCGCCGCACCCGCGGATGGCGCTGCTCCAGTCCCTGCTGGTCCGGAGCCTGGTCGCGATGTTCTGGGAGCGACCGTACGACGCCCCGCTCGTGCGCTGGGGCAGCGCGCTGCACGAGGACTTCCTGCTCCCGCACGGCTGCCTGCGCGACATCGAGGAGGTGCTGGGCGACCTGCGCTCGTTCGGGATCCCGTTCGAGAGCGGCTGGCTGGCGCCGTACGCCGAGTTCCGCTTCCCGCGCATCGGGATGGTGCGGGTCGGCGCGGACGGTGGTTTCGAGACGGTTGCTAGCGCAACCTCCTCAACCACCGGAGCCGGCGCAACCTCCCCAACCGGCTCCGGGATCGAGCTGGAGCTGCGGCAGGCGATCGAGCCGTGGAACGTGCTCGGCGAGGAGGCGACGGCGGGCGGGACGGCGCGCTACGTGGACTCCAGCGTGGAGCGGATCCAGGTCTCGGTGAGGGGGATCGACCCCCACCGCCACCTCGTCACGTGCCAGGGTGTCCCCGTGCCCCTGACTCCGACCGGGACCCCCGGCGAGTACTACGCAGGCGTCCGCTACAAGGCGTGGGCGCCCTGGTCGAGCCTGCACCCGAGCATCCCCGTCCACGCCCCGCTCCACGTCGACGTCGTCGACACGGCGGCCGAGGTGAGCCTCGGCGGCGCGACCTACCACGTCGTCCACCCGGGCGGTCGCTCCTACGACCACCCACCGGTCAACGCCAACGAGGCGGAGGCGCGCCGGGCCAGCCGGTTCGAGCCACGCGGCCACACCGCGGGCCGGCTGGACGTCGCGGCGATGCGCGAGGCCGGCGTACGCGCGGCGAGCGCCGAGTACCCCCACACCCTCGACCTGCGGCGGGTGCCACGGACGTGACCCTCCTGCGCGACTACGCCGACTCGCTGGGCCAGACGCACCTCGACGACGCGCACGGCGTCTACGACGAGGTGGTCGGTCCCGACGGCAGCCTGCGGCCGGCCTGGAAGGGGCTGGCCGAGCTGGCGGTGTCCATCACGGTCGAGGACCTGCGCCGCGTCGAGGGTGACATCTCGCGCTTCCTGGCCGACGACGGCGTCACCTACGCGCGTCCGGGCGAGCGGCCCGGCCCGTGGCGCCTCGACCCGGTGCCGCTGGTCATCGACGCCCCGCAGTGGCGGGCGCTCGAGGTCGGCCTCGCCCAGCGCGCGGAGCTGCTCAACGCCGTCCTGGTCGACCTGTACGGCGAGCAGCGGCTCCTCGCCGAGGGCATCCTCCCGGCCGCGGTGGTCTTCGGCCACGCCGGCTTCAACCGGGTCGTCGCCCGGCCGAGCGTGCGCGACCCGCGGCCGCTGGTGCTCTCCGCGACCGACCTCGGCCGCGCCGCGTCGGGGGAGTGGCAGGTGCTCGCCGACCGCGCCCAGGCGCCCAGCGGGATGGGCTACGCGATGGAGAACCGCCGCGTCATCAGCCGGGTCCTGCCCGAGCTCTACCGCCAGGCCGAGCTGCACCGGATGGAGCCGTACTTCTGGGCGCTCCGCTCCGCCCTGCTCCAGTCGGCTCCCGGCGACCAGGCCGACCCGCGGGTCGTCGTGCTCAGCCCCGGCACGCACTCCGAGACGGCGTACGACCAGGCCTTCGTCGCCTCCACGCTCGGCTTCCCGCTGGTGCAGGGCAGCGACCTGACGGTCAAGGACGGCTGGGTCTACCTGCGGGCCCCCGGCAACGAGCTGGAGCGGGTCGACGTCATCCTGCGCCGCGTCGACGCGTCCTGGTCCGACCCGCTCGAGCTGCGCGGCGACAGCCAGCTCGGCGTCGCAGGCCTGGTCGAGGCCGTACGCCGCGGCCGGGTCCGGGTCGTCAACGGCTTCGGCGCCGGGGTGCTCGAGAACCCCGGGCTGCTGCCCTACCTCCCGGCCGCCTGCGAGGCGCTGCTCGGGGAGTCGCTGCGGCTGCCCTCGGTGGCGACGTGGTGGTGCGGCGATCCCATCTCGCTCGACCACGTCCTCGACCATGTCGGCGCCGACTCCGGCGAGCTGGTGATCCGGACGATCGACGGCCCGCTCGACGGGCTGCGCGGCGTCGCTCCCGACGAGCTGCGCCGCCGGCTGCTCGCCGACCCGCACCGCTACGTCGGCCAGGCCCGCGGCGCGCTCTCCCAGGCGCCGACCTGGAGCAGGCACGAGGGCGCCGTCGGGCGGCCGCTCACGCTGCGGACGTTCACGCTGAGGTACGGCAGCGCCTACCGCCCGCTCGTCGGCGGCCTCGCCAGCGTGCTGCCCGGCCCGCACACGGTCCGCGGCGCGGGCACGGGCTCCGGCGCGTGCAGCAAGGACGTCTGGGTGCTCAAGGAGTCGCCGGGCACCGCCGACCAGGGGCTCGCCGACGTCGTGCCGATGACCAACGCCCGGTCGGTGACCGTGCTGGTCCCCCGCGCGCTCGAGGACATGTACTGGGCCGGCCGCTACGCCGAGCGCGCCGAGGACCTGCTCCGGCTCGTCCTCGCCGCCCACGTGCTGGCCGAGGACTTCCGCACCCGCCCGCGCTCGACCGGCGGCACCAGCCTCGAGGTCGTCATGTCGGCCGTACGCCGGCTGGCCGGCCACGGCGTCGACGACCTCGACGCGGAGTTCCGCTCGCTGCTGCTCGACGCCGGCCGGCCGGGCTCGGTCGCGCAGTCGCTGGACGGCCTCCGCGAGGCGCTCACCGGCGTACGCGACCAGCTGTCCAACGACACCTGGCGCACCTTCTCCTCGACCGGCCGGGCCGCAGACGCGCTCCGCGAGGTGCCCTACAGCCACCAGATCGCCGACTCCGCCGGCCGGATGCTCACCGCGATCCTCGCCCTCCAGGGCGTCACCGCGAGCATGATCCGCGACGCCGGCTGGCACATGATCGGCCTCGGCCGCGCCCTCGAGCGCTCGATCCAGCTGGTCCAGCTGCTGCGCGCCACCACGACCCTGCGTCGCGGCATCGACGTCGACCGGACCGTGCTCAACTCCGTCCTCGCCGCGGCCGAGTCGTCGGTGACGCACCGCCGGCGCTACCGCGGCTACGTCCGGCCCGGCGGCGTCCTCGACCTGCTCCTCATGGATCCGGACAACCCACGCTCGCTGGCGTTCTGCTACGCCGAGCTGCGCACCCACCTCGCCGCGCTGCCCGCCTCCACCGGCTCCTCCCGTCCCGAGCGGCTGCTCGACGACCTCGTCGAGGGGCTGGACGCGACCGACGTGGCGTCGCTCGTCGCCATCGGCGGCGCCGGGCGGCCCAACCTGGAGGCCTTCCTCGAGAGCACCCTCGCCCAGCTCGTCCGGCTGGCCGACGCCGTCGCCGAGGTCCACCTCGCTACGGGTCCCGCCCCGCGGCCGCTGGACGGCCTGCCGCACGCCCCGATCACGGCCGACCCCGCCTGACATGACCCGCTACACCGTCACGCACACCACGACGTACTCCTACGACGAGGACGTCACCGACAGCTTCGGCATCGCGCACGTCGTCCCGCGCGAGCTGCCCTGGCAGCACGTCGGCAACGTCGACGTACGCGTCGATCCCGCGCCCTCCGACGTCAACAGTGACACCGACTACTACGGCAACCCGGTCACCTACTTCCAGGTCACCGAGCCGCACCGGCGGCTCGAGGTGCGCGCCGTCAGCGCGGTCGAGGTGCTCACGCCCTCGTACGACGAGAGCGGCTTCGGCGTCCCGTGGGAGGTGGCCCGGCCGCTCGTCCGCCCGGAGCTGCCCGGCGCCTGGCGGGCGACCGACCTCGCGGTCGCCTCGGCGCTCGTGGAGCACACCGAGGAGGCCGAGGCGTACGGCGACCTCTCGCTCACGCCCGGCCGTCCGCTCATGGAGGCGGCCGAGGACCTGATGCACCGGGTCCACCGCGACTTCTCCTACGACAAGACGGCGACGACCGTGAGCTCGACCGTGGGCGAGATCTTCGAGGCCAAGGGCGGGGTCTGCCAGGACTTCGCCCACCTGATGC
Organism: Nocardioides asiaticus; assembly: GCF_040049175.1. Lineage (NCBI taxonomy): Bacteria > Bacillati > Actinomycetota > Actinomycetes > Propionibacteriales > Nocardioidaceae > Nocardioides > Nocardioides asiaticus. Next base: position 317,672 of record NZ_JBDZDM010000002.1, read on the forward strand.
TCGCGTGCCTCCGCTCCCACGGGCTCGCCGCCCGCTACGTCTCGGGCTACCTCGCCACCGAGCCGCCGCCCGGCCGCGAGCGGCTGGTCGGCGCCGACGCCTCGCACGCCTGGGTGGCGCTGTGGGTGCCGCCGTTGGTCGACCCTGTCGACACCGCCGGTGGCCAGTGGGTGGCGCTCGACCCCACGAACGACCAGCGCGCCGACGACCGCTACGTCACGGTGGCGTGGGGCCGCGACTACGCCGACGTACCCCCCGTGAAGGGCGTCATCTTCACCGAGGCCAAGCGCTCGACGCTCGCGGTGTCGGTCGACGTCGCCCCCGAAGAGGAGGACGCTGTGCGATGAACCGACCGAGGAGCAGATGAGTGGACCTGGTGGACGCCGGTCGTCGCCGACGGTGGTGGATGTCCGCGGCGGCCGTCCTCCTTCTCGTGGCCGCCGCCGCGGCGGTGGCGGTGATCTGGTGGCAGCGGCGTGACGAGCCGGTGCCGGAGGACGCGGCGCGGGAGTTCCTGACCGCGAGGACGTGCCAGGGCCTGCGCGCCCTCGCCGACGGCGACGCGCAGAAGCGGCTGGGCAACGGCTCCTCGGAGTGCAAGGCCCTCACCGACACCGCGAAGGGCCGGCGGACCTACACCGACGGGAACATCACGAGCGGCCTCGAGCGCGACCTCGCCGTCCACGACGCGGTGGTCGACGGCGACCGCGCGCAGGTGCTCGTCACGGTGCACTTCTCCGCGCCCGACCGGCGCCTCGAGGAGGAGACGATGGGCGTCGTGCTCGTCCATCGCGGGGACCGGTGGCTCGTCGACGACTGGGGCCCGCGGGAGCCCGCGCAGGAGTGAGTGTCAGACTCGGCGCGTGAAGGCGTTCAGCTGCCGCGTCTGCGACAACCGGCTCTTCTTCGAGAACTCCCTCTGCCTCAGCTGCGGCACGGCCGTCGGCTACTCGCGGGCCGAGCGCGACCTGGTCCCCGTCGACGAGCAGGGGAGGTACGTCGACGCGGCGGGTCTGGTCTGGTGGGTCTGCCGCAACCTCAACGTGATCGGGTGCACCTGGCTCGCGCCGCTCGAGGGCGGGCAGTGCTTCGCCTGCGACCTGACCCGGACCCGGCCGCCCGACGGCGTGATGACGGCGGAGTACGCCGAAGCGGAGCAGGCCAAGCGCCACCTCGTCGTCGAGCTCGACGCGCTCGGGCTACCGGTGCGCACCAAGGCGGAGGACCCTGTCGACGGGCTCGCGTTCGACCTGCTCGCCAGCGACGGGGACGCCGGCACCTCCGACGTCGTGATCGGCCACGACAACGGGGTCATCACCATCGACCTCGCGGAGAGCGACGACGCCTACCGGGAGAAGGTCCGGGCGAGGCTCGAGGAGCCCTACCGCACGATGCTCGGCCACTTCCGTCACGAGATCGGGCACTACTACGAGTGGCAGCTGGTCCGCGGCGACGCGCTGATGGCCCGCTGCCGTGAGCTGTTCGGGGACGAGTCGGCCGACTACCAGGCCGCCATCGAGCGCCACTACGCCGAGGGGCCGCCGGCCGACTGGGCGGAGCACTACATCTCGACGTACGCCACCATGCACCCGTTCGAGGACTTCGCCGAGACCTGGGCGCACTACCTGCACATCTGCGACACCCTCGAGACCGCCGCCGAGTACGGCCTGGCCACGGTCGCCCCGATCTCCGCCTTCAGCCAGTTCCGCGACGCCGTCGCCGGCGTCTGGATCCCGCTGACCACGGCGCTCAACGTCATCAACCGCAGCATGGGCCGCGACGACCTCTACCCGTTCGTCATCCCGCCGCCGGTGCTCGACAAGCTGGACTTCGTCGCCGGCCTCGTCCAAGGGTTTGGGGACGCCGCGGCGGGGTAGGCGGGCGGACATGACGCAGACACCCGCAGGCTGGTACCCCGACGGACAGGGACAGGAGCGCTACTGGGACGGCTCGGCCTGGACCGAGCAGACCCGGGCGCCCGAGGCGCCCGCTCCGGAGGCGCCCGCGCCCGACCCGGACCGGACCGTCGTCCGCGGCTCGTCCGACGCGCAGCGTGCCGCGCAGGGCTACGGGCCCGGCGGCCAGCCGCCCGCCGGACCGCCGCCGGGTCAGCAGCCTGCCTACGGCCAGCAGCCGGGCCAGCCGGCGTACGGCCCGCCCGCCGGCTCGCAGTGGGGCGCGCCGACCGGCCAGCCCGCCGGAGCGCCGGGTCAGCCCGGCCAGCCCGCGTGGGGCACACCGGGACCGACGAAGAAGCCGCTGAACAAGGGCCTGATCGCCGCCATCGGCGGCGGGGCGGTCGTCGTGATCGCGGTGATCGTCGTCCTCGTCCTCACCCTCGGCGGCGGGGGCGGCGGCTCGTCCGACGACCCGAAGTCGGTGGCGCAGGGGTACGTCGACGCGGTGAGCGACTTCGACTTCGACAAGGCCTGCGACTACCTGAGCGCCGACGCGAAGAAGTCGATGCTCAGCGCCGCCGACGCCGACGACTGCTCCGGCGTCAAGGACGGACTCGCGAAGAGCTTCGACGATCAGGCCGACGGCGTGATGACCTTCGACGAGTTCATCAAGGACATCGACATCTCCGTCAGCCTGGGTGAGGTCAAGAAGAGCGGCGACACGGCGACGGTGGACTACAAGGCGACGATGAAGTACACCGGCGACAACTCGGCGCTCAAGTCGGCTTTCGACAGCGAGGACAGCAGCACGAGCGACGAGATCGACCTGGTCAAGGAGGACGGCGACTGGAAGGTCGACCAGGCCGGCGACATCGACTTCTCCGACCTCGGCTGAGCGGCCCGCTGGACCGCCGCGTCAGGATGGGGGCATGACCGAGGAGCAGACCGCGACCTACGTCAAGCCCGGCGAGGAGTTCAACCGGGACATGACCTACATCCCGGACCGGATCACCAAGGACGGGCGTACGCCGGAGTTCGGGCCCGGCTCCGACGGCACAGCCGTGCCGCTGTGGCCGGTCGAGCCGGGCCGCTACCGGCTGATCGCCGCGAAGGCGTGTCCGTGGGCCAACCGGGCGATCATCGTCCGCAACCTGCTCGGGCTCCAGGACGCGATCTCCTGGGGCGCGCCCGGTCCGGTCCACGACGCGCGCAGCTGGACCTTCGACCTCGACCCTGACGGGCTCGACCCGGTGCTGGGGATCCACTGGCTGCAGGAGGCGTACTTCACGCGCTACCCCGACTACCCGCGCGGCATCACCGTCCCGGCGATCGTCGAGGTCGAGTCCGGCAAGGTCGTCACCAACGACTTCCCGTGGATCACCCACGACCTCTTCCACGAGTGGCGGGAGTTCCACGCGGAGGGCGCGCCCGACCTGTGGCCCCGCGACCTGCGCGAGGAGATGGAGGAGGTCAACAAGCGCGTCTTCACCGAGATCAACAACGGTGTCTACCGGTGCGGGTTCGCCGGCTCGCAGCGGGCGTACGACAAGGCCTATGACCGGCTCTTCGCCGCACTCGACTGGCTCGAGGACCGGCTCTCCACGCGGCGCTACCTGGTCGGCGACCACCTCACCGAGTCCGACATCCGGCTGTTCACGACGCTGGCGCGCTTCGACGCGGTCTACCACGGCCACTTCAAGTGCAACCGCAACAAGCTGACCGAGATGCCGAACCTGTGGGGGTACGCCCGCGACCTCTACCAGACCCCGGGCATCGGCGAGACCATCGACTTCGACCAGATCAAGGCGCACTACTACGTCGTCCACAAGGACATCAACCCGTCCGGGATCATCCCGAAGGGTCCCGACCTCTCCGGCTGGGACGAGCCGCACGGGCGCGAGGCGCTGGGCTGACCGCCGGCGACGGCTAGCGTCGGCTGGCGTGCCGGCGCCGGTGGTGCGCCTTCTTCGCCTTCTTCGCCTGCTTCCTGGCGTGGTGCGGCGTCACCTCGATCATCGGGGTGAGGCCGTCGGGGTCGTGGGTCCGTGCCGGCAGCCGGGCGAGGTGCGGCCGGCCGTCGCGCCAGGTCAGCCTGGCGGCGTACAGCGTCCGACGGGCGTCCAGCTGCGGCCGGTCGTCGAGCCGCCCGCGTGAGGGACAGGTGTGCGCGAACCGCCCGCAGGCCCAGCCGTGGAAGAAGACGACCGGCCCGGCGTGGCGTACGACGACGTCGGCTCCCCCGGGGCCGCAGACCCCGGAGCCGCGGCCGAGCAGGAGCCTCGGCTTCGCGCTGCCCCAGCGCAGCAGGTGGGCCGAGCGGCGCCAGACCGTGCGGTAGCCGCAGTCGGCGTACGACCCCTCGGAGGTGAGCAACACGTAGCGCCCGCCCCGGCGCAGGAGCACCGGGTTCTCGACGATGTGACGGACGCGGATCAGCTCGCGGCTTCCGCGGGTGGCGCGCAGCCCGCCGTCGGTGAGCCGGACGATCCGGATGGTCGAGGGCAGCCCCTGGGTCTTGTAGAGCAGGAACGCCCGCCTGCCGAGGCGTACGACGGACGGGTCGATCACACCGCGGCGGGGGAGGCGGCTCCACGCGCTGCGGACCCGGTCCGGCGCGGGTGCGACGAGCCCGCCGCCCGGCTTGCGGGCGCCGCGCGGGCAGACCAGCGGCCGTCCGACCGGTGTGAACCTGCCGAGCGCCTCCCTGCTCACCGCGACCCCGATGCAGCGTCCCTCCGGGCCCAGGCCGCGGACCGGCGCGGCGAAGTAGAGCAGCCACCGGTCGCCGATCCGGATCAGGTCGACGCCCCAGAGCCCGGCCGAGCTCGCCCAGTCCGGCTTGCGGACCAGCGCGCGGCCGGCCCGGTGCCACGGCGCGTTGGCGGCCGCCGCTGTCATGCGCGGTGCGCCCGGCCCGGTCGCCACCGCGACGAGGCCGCCGCGGTAGGCGCTCACCGCCGGGTCGGGGAACTCCCCGCCGGTCCGCGGGACGTCGAGCCGCCCCGTCGGCGTACCCGCCCCCGCCTCTCCGGCGGCGCCGAGCAGCAGCAGGACGATGAATCCGACCAGCACGAGCGCACGCGCCGACGTACGCCGGCGCGCATCCGCGCGCGGACCCGACTCCACCACTCTTGACCTGCCCCTCGAGACGAGGTGGCAGCATCTCCCGACCGCCCGCCTCCTCGCTGCGGGACACGCCGGATCGGGTCCTTCGGCGCGGAACTCGGGCCCTTCGTCGCGGCTGGACGCGACCTGGGACGATAGGCGGGCCGACTCGCTGGTAGCTCCGGGTGGCAGGTACCTTGGTCGCACCCTCATGTGTCCCGGGTCACAGTCCCAGGACGCGGGTCTGCGCGGCGGTGGAGACCCCATCCAGCGCATCAGTGAAGGAGCACGCGCATGAGCGAGCGTCAGCGAGCGACCATTAGGCCTCTCAGGCCGCCGCGTCCGTATGCTTTTCTTTCTTACACGGAGGCGGCGGAATGAGCGAGTTGTTCGGCCCCGGTCCCCAGATGGAGTGGGACAAGACGACGAGTCCCGACCTCGTCCAGCTGCTGACCCCGGAGGGCCAGCGCGTGGAGCATTCGGCGTACGCCTTCGCGACGCCCGGCCGCGACGAGGCGGAGGTGATCCGCGGCTTCTACCGCGACATGGTGCTGACCCGGCGCATCGACGTGGAGGCCACCGCGCTGCAGCGCCACGGCGAGCTCGGCATCTGGGCGCAGCTGCTCGGGCAGGAGGCCGCGCAGATCGGCGCGGGCCGGGCCCTGCTGCCGCAGGACTACGTCTTCCCGACCTACCGGGAGCACGGCGTCGCCTGGTGCCGCGGGGTCGACCCGCTCCAGCTCCTCGGCCTGTTCCGCGGCGTCGACCAGGGCGGGTGGGACCCGAAGGCCAACAACTTCGGTCTCTACACGATCGTGATCGGCGCCCAGACGCTGCACGCGACCGGCTACGCCATGGGCATGCAGCGCGACGGCGTCGTCGGCAGCGGCGACCCCGAGCGTGACGCCGCGGTGGTCGCCCACTTCGGCGACGGTGCCTCGTCGCAGGGAGACGTCAACGAGTCGTTCGTCTTCGCCGCCTCCTACAACGCGCCGGTCGTCTTCTTCTGCCAGAACAACCAGTGGGCCATCTCCGAGCCCATCGAGCGGCAGAGCCGGATCCCGCTCTACAAGCGCGCCGAGGGGTTCGGCTTCCCCGGTGTCCGGGTCGACGGCAACGACGTCCTCGCGACGTACGCCGTCATGCAGACCGCGCTGCAGCGTGCCCGGGAGGGCGGCGGCCCGACACTCGTGGAGGCCTTCACCTACCGGATGGGCGCCCACACGACGACCGACGACCCGACCCGCTACCGCCTCTCCGACGAGGTCGAGACCTGGAAGCTCAAGGACCCGATCGCCCGCATCGAGGTCTACCTCCGCCGCGGTGGGCTCGCGTCCGACGACTTCTTCGACGAGGTCGAGGCCGAGGCGGAGGAGCTCGGCGCGCGGATGCGCGCGGGGGTGCGGGCGCTGCCCGACCCGGACCCGGTGGCCCTCTTCGACCAGGTCTACGCCGAGATCCCCGACGAGCTCGCTGCCCAGCGCGACGGCTACGCGGCCTACCTCGCCTCGTTCGACACCGACGGCGAGCTCGTCGAGACCCCCGGAGGTGTGCGATGACGAAGGTGACGCTCGCGAAGGCGCTCAACGCCGGCCTCCGCAAGGCGATGGAGGACGACCCCAGGGTTCTCCTCATGGGCGAGGACATCGGCCGGCTCGGCGGGGTCTTCCGGATCACCGACGGCCTGCAGAAGGACTTCGGCGAGGACCGCGTGATCGACTCCCCGCTCGCCGAGTCGGGCATCGTCGGCACCGCCGTCGGGCTCGCGCTGCGCGGCTACCGGCCGGTCGTCGAGATCCAGTTCGACGGGTTCGTCTACCCGGCCTACGACCAGATCGTGTCGCAGGTGGCGAAGATGCACTACCGCTCGCAGGGCCGCTCGCCGATGCCGATCGTCATCCGGATCCCGTTCGGCGGCGGCATCGGCGCCGTCGAGCACCACAGCGAGTCGCCGGAGGCGCAGTTCGCCCACACGCCGGGGCTCAAGGTGGTGGCCTGCTCCAACCCGGTCGACGGCTACTGGATGATCCAGCAGGCCATCGCCTCGCCCGACCCGGTGATCTTCCTCGAGCCCAAGCGGCAGTACCACGCCGACAAGGCCGAGCTCGACACCTCCGCCACGCCGGCCCCGCTGTTCACCTCGCGGGTCGCGCGCCGCGGCGCCGACGTCACCGTGCTCGCCTACGGCCCGACGGTGAAGACCTGCCTCGCCGCCGCCGAGGCAGCCGCTGGCGAGGGCACGTCGCTCGAGGTCATCGACCTGCGCACGCTCTCGCCGCTCGACCTCGGCCCCGTGGTGGAGTCCGTACGCCGTACCGGCCGCGCCGTCGTCGTCCACGAGGCCCACGTCAACCTCGGCCTCGGCGCCGAGCTGTCCGCCCGGGTCACCGAGGAGTGCTTCTACTCCCTCGAGGCACCGGTGCTGCGGGTCGGCGGCTTCGACACGCCCTACCCGCCCGCCCGCGCCGAGGAGCACTTCCTGCCCGACCTCGACCGCGTCCTCGACGCCGTCGACCGATCGCTCGCCTGGTGAGGAGCCCCACGTTGAGCACCGTGAACGAGTTCAAGCTGCCCGACGTCGGCGAGGGCCTCACCGAGGCCGAGCTCGTCACCTGGCTGGTGAGCGTCGGCGACACCGTCAAGGTCAACGACATCGTCTGCGAGATCGAGACCGCCAAGTCCGTGGTCGAGCTGCCCTCGCCGTACGCCGGCGTCGTCTCGGCCCTCCTGGTCCCCGAGGGCGAGACCGTCCCGGTCGGCACCCCGATCATCCGCATCGGCGACTCCGTCGCTGCCCCGGACGGTGAGCCCGCCGAAGCCTCCTCGGGCGTCTCGACGGACTCCGCCACCGCAGACGCGGACGTCGAGGCGGAGGAGCAGCCGCTGACGCTCGTCGGGCCCGGTCCCAAGGAGATGGCGGTGACCCGCCGGCCCCGCAGGGTCCCCACGGGCGCGGTGGCCGCCCACATGCAGACCCAGGCGGCGTTCGAGCCCGGGCTGCCCGCGCCGCGGGTCGAGGCCGAGGTCGAGGCAGAGCCGCAGACCGAGCCGCAGACCGAGCCGCAGACCGAGGTCGCGGCGGCGCAGGCGGACCTCTCGGCGGTGGCCGTGCTGGCCAAGCCGCCGGTCCGCAAGCTGGCGAAGGACCTCGGCGTCGACCTGCGCACCATCACTCCGACCCGTGAGGACGGCGTGATCACCCGGGAGCAGGTGGAGCGGGCCGCTGCCTCGGCGATTGAGGAGGGTGCCCCGGTGGTTGAGGAGGGCCGCCAGGCCCGTCTCGAAACCACTGACGGCGGTGGTTTCGAGACGGTTGCTAGCGCAACCTCCTCAACCACCGTCGGAGCCGCCTCAACCACCGGAGGAGACGCGCGGGAGACGCGCGAGCCGATCCGCGGCGTCCGCAAGATGATGGGTCAGGCGATGGTGGACTCCGCGTTCACGCTGCCCCACGTCAGCATCTGGAAGACCGTCGACGTGACGGCGACCGTGGCGCTGGTGGAGCGGCTGAAGGCGCGCCGGGAGTTCTCGGGAGTCAGAGTCAGCCCGCTGCTGGTGGTCGCGAAGGCCTGCCTGCTCGCGCTGCGGCGTACGCCGATCGTCAACTCGGTCTGGGACGACGCGGCGCAGGAGATCGTGTTCAAGCACTACGTCAACCTCGGCATCGCCGCGGCGACGCCGCGCGGGCTCGTCGTCCCCAACGTCAAGGACACCCAGGAGCTCTCCCTCGTCGACCTGGCGGCGGCGCTGGGCGAGCTGACCGCGACCGCACGCGACGGGAAGACGCCGCCCGCGGACCTTGCCGGCGGGACCTTCACGATCACCAACGTGGGGCCGTTCGGGATGGAGGCGGGGACGCCGATCATCAACCCCGGCGAGTCGGCGATCCTCTGCCTCGGGGCGATCGAGAAGCGGCCCTGGGTCGTGGACGACCAGGTCGTCCCGCGTGAGGTGTGCACCCTCGCGCTCAGCTTCGACCACCGCCACATCGACGGCGCCGCGGGGTCGCGGTTCCTCGCCGACGTCGCGAGCGTTCTCGAGGACCCCGCGACGGCGCTGCTGTTCTGACCGCCCGTGGGCGGGGTCAGAGGGTGTCGACGACCTCGCCCACGAAGGTGCGGTAGGTCGTGCCGCAACCCTGGGCGTGCTCGCCGGTAGCGGCCATCTCCGGGGTCTTCAGCGCGGCCTTGAAGGACGCCTCGTCGTCCCACCACAGCTCGGCGACGAGGTACGGCGCGCTGCCGCCGGCGCCCTTGGGGTGGCTGAGCACGAAGCGCGTCAGTCCCGGGATCGATCGCACGAGCGGGACGTGCTCGTCGGTGTAGCGGCTCTCGAACGCGGCCGGGTCGGCCGGCTCGTCGTACTCGACGGTCATGCGGAACATCGCGCCTCCGTGCTCGCGTGGGTGCCTTGCGTGGGCCTGTGGCCTGTGTCACGCTATTACAGACCGATCGGTCAGTAAATACGCGTTCCCGGGTGGAGGAAGCCATGTCGCAGGTCGCCGAGCTCGAGGCGGGCTTCGAGCGGACGATCGCTCACCAGGAGCGGATCGAGCCGCGGGACTGGATGCCCGACGAGTACCGCCGGACGCTCGTCCGCCAGATCGCCCAGCACGCCCACTCCGAGATCATCGGGATGCAGCCGGAGGGCAACTGGATCACCCGCGCGCCCTCGCTGCGGCGCAAGGCGATCCTGCTCGCCAAGGTCCAGGACGAGGCCGGCCACGGGCTCTACCTCTACTCCGCCTGCGAGACCCTCGGCGTCTCCCGCGAGGAGCTGACCCGGCTGCTCCTGGCCGGGAGGCAGAAGTACTCCTCGATCTTCAACTACCCGACCCTCTCGTACGCCGACGTCGGCACCATCGGCTGGCTCGTCGACGGCGCGGCGATCTGCAACCAGGTGCCGCTGTGCCGGACGTCGTACGGCCCCTACGGCCGGGCGATGATCCGGATCTGCAAGGAGGAGTCGTTCCACCAGCGGCAGGGCTATGAGCTGCTGATGACGATGATGCGCGGCACCGACGAGCAGCAGGCGATGGTGCAGGAGTCGGTCGACAGGTTCTGGTGGCCGTCGCTGATGATGTTCGGCCCGCCCGACGCCGACTCGCCCAACACCGAGCGGTCGATGGCGTGGGGCGTCAAGCGGCACACCAACGACGAGCTGCGGCAGCGGTTCGTCGACATGACCGTCCCGCAGGCCGAGGCGCTCGGCGTGACCCTGCCCGACCCGGACCTGCGCTGGAACGCCGAGCGCTCGTCGTACGACTTCGGCGAGCCGGACTGGGAGGAGTTCTGGGACGTGGTGAAGGGCGACGGTCCGTGCAACGCCCAGCGACTGACGCACCGGCAGCGGGCGTACGACGAGGGCGCCTGGGTCCGGGAGGCTGCCCTCGCCTTCGCGGACCGTGAGGGGCAGCCATGAGCGTGAAGGCGGAGTGGCCGCTCTACGAGGTGTTCGTCCGCAGCAAGCGTGGCCTCAACCACGTCCACGTCGGGTCGCTGCACGCGCCCGACGATGCGATGGCGCTGCGGCACGCGCGCGACGTCTACACCCGGCGCAATGAGGGCGTCTCGATCTGGGTCGTGCGCTCGGACGCGATCACGGCGTCGAGCCCGGACGAGAAGGACCCGCTCTTCGCGCCGAGCGGCGACAAGGTCTACCGGCACCCGACGTTCTACGAGATCCCCGACGACGTCCCACACATGTGAGCCGCTCATGAACCAGATCCACACCCACCCCGAGGGCGAGCACGAGTCGGCGTACGACGACGGGCTGCTCGCGAACGACGCCCACTGGGCGTTCGGGACATCCTTCGAAGACCCGCTGGCCGGCGTCGACACCACCGTGCCCGACGGCGTCGACCCCCGGGCGCTGGCCTGCTACTGCCTGATGCTCGGCGACGACGCGCTGGTGCTGTCCCACCGGCTGAGCGAGTGGTGCAGCAACGCGCCCGACCTCGAGGAGGACATCGCGCTCGCCAACATCAGCCTCGACCTGCTCGGCCAGGCCCGGCTGCTGCTGGCGCGGGCCGCGGCCGCCGACCCGGGCGTCGTGCCGGCCCTGCCCGAGGGCTCGCCGGTGCCGGCCGAGGACGCGCTGGCCTTCTTCCGGACCGACATGGACTACCGCAACGTACGGATGGCCGAGGTGCCGAACGGCGACTTCGCCGAGACGGTCTGCCGGCTGCTGCTGATGTCGGTCGCCCGGCTTGCGGTCCTGCAGCGGCTCACGACGAGCCGCGACGCCGTGCTCGCCGCCGTCGCGGCGAAGGGGGTCAAGGAGATCACCTACCACCGCGACTTCGCCGCCCGCTGGTTCCTCACCCTCGCGCAGGGCACGGAGGAGTCCCGGCGGCGGCTGCTCGCCGGCCTGGCCGGCCTGATGCCGCTGTGGGGCGAGCTCTTCGAGACGCATCCCGCGGAGTACGCCGTGGCCGAGGCGGGTGTGGGGGTCGACCCCGCCGACGTGCGCGGCGAGGCGGAGGTCGTCCTCGACCACGTCCTCGCCACGAGCGGCGTCGAGCGCCCCGAGGTCCGGCCGCTCGCCGGCGTACGCGGGAAGAAGGGGCGGCACGGCCTCCACACCGAGGCGCTCTCCCGCATGCTCGCCGAGATGCAGTCCGTCGCCCGGGAGCACCCGATGGGGGTGTGGTGACGGTGGCGTCGACGCGCGCCCGCCGGGTCGCCGAGTCCGTGACCGACCCCGAGCTGCCGATGCTGACGCTGGCCGACCTGGGCGTGCTGCGGTCGGTCGAGATCGTCGACGGAGCGGTCGAGGTGGCGATCACGCCGACGTACTCCGGCTGCCCGGCGATGGCGACCATGCGCGACGACCTGGTCCGGCGACTGCAGGAGGAGGGGTTCGCCGACGTACGCGTTCGGGTGGCGCTCGACGAGCCCTGGACGACCGACTGGATCACCCCGCGCGGGCGGGCGGCGCTGCGGGAGGCCGGGATCTCGCCGCCGGGTCCGGCGGCAGGCCCGGCGAGCCCGTCGACCCGCTCGACGGCCGGCGGCCCGGTGCCGCTGACGCTCCTGCCCGTACGCCGCCGGGTGAGCTGTCCGCGCTGCGGCTCGGACGACGTGGCGCTGACCTCGGAGTTCGGGTCGACGGCGTGCAAGGCGCTCTACCGGTGCCGGGCGTGCCTGGAGCCGTTCGACCACGTGAAGGAGCACTGATGACCTCCACGCTGCAGGCGCCCGCGCGCACCGGCTTTCACCCGCTCACCGTCGCGGCGGTGGAGCGGCTCACCGACGACGCGGTGGCCGTGACGTTCGACGTGTCCGAGGAGCTGCGCGAGGTCTTCACCTTCGACGCCGGCCAGTCGCTGACACTGCGGCGGGTGATCGACGGCGTGGACGAGCGGCGGACGTACTCGATCTGCGCGAAGGTCGGCGACCGGCCCCGGATCGGCGTACGCGAGGTGCCCGACGGGCTCTTCTCCCGCTGGCTGGTCCACGAGGTGCGGCCGGGCGACACGGTGGAGGTGCAGCCGCCGTCGGGGTCGTTCCGCGCCGACGCGGACCTGCTCGCCGCGGGTGGCCGGCACCTGCTCATCGCCGCCGGCTCGGGCATCACGCCGGTCCTCTCGATCGCCGCCTCGGTCCTCGACCGCCCGGAGGGCGAGGTCACCCTCCTCTACGGCAACCGCACCTCGGCCACCGTGATGTTCGCCGAGGAGCTCGCCGACCTGAAGAACGCCCACGGCGCCCGCCTCGACCTCGTCCACGTGCTCTCCCGCGAGCCCCGTGACGTCGAGCTCTTCTCCGGCCGGCTCGACGGGGAGCGCCTGCGGTCGCTCCTCACCCTGCTGGTTCCGCTCGAGGACGTCGACCACGTGTGGCTGTGCGGGCCGTTCGGGATGGTCGCCGACGCCCGCGGCGTGCTCCTCGGTCTCGGCGTGCCCACCGGGCGGATCCACACCGAGCTCTTCTTCGTCGACGAGCCGCCACCGCCGGTGCGCCACCTCGACCCCGCGGTCACGGGCGCCGGCACCGAGCTGACGGTCGTGCTCGACGGGCGCAGCACCACCGTCGTCGTACCCCGCGACCGGACGGTCCTCGACTCGGCCCAGCACCACCGCGGCGACCTGCCGTTCGCGTGCAAGGGCGGGGTGTGCGGGACCTGCCGGGCGCGGGTTGTCGCGGGGGAGGTCGACATGGTCCGCAACTACGCGCTCGAGCCGGCCGAGGTGGACGCCGGCTTCGTGCTCACCTGCCAGACCTATCCGGTCGGCGACGCGGTGACGGTGGCCTATGACGAGTGACCCGACGAGTGAGTCACCGGTCGACCGGATGTGGGCGGAGGACGCCGCCAGCCGGGTGCTCGGGATGACCGTCGTCTCCGTCGACGCGGGCAGCGCCGAGGTGACGATGAAGGTGCGCGATGACATGGTCAACGGCCACGACCTCTGCCACGGCGGGCTGATCGCCACCCTGGCCGACAGCGCCTTCGCGCTCGCGTGCAACAGCCAAGGGCCGGTCACCGTGGCCTCCGGCTTCGAGATCGACTTCCTCGAGCCGGGCCGGCTCGGCGACGTACTCCACGCCACCGCCGTCGAGCGCACCCGCCGCGGCCGGTCGGGGATCTACGACGTGACCGTACGCCGCGGCGGCCCCGACGGCCCGGTCATCGCCGAGTTCCGGGGCCGCAGCCGCACCCTCCGTTGAATCGGGGGTTCTGCCCGGTCGAGTCGGGGGTTCTGCCCGGTCGAGTCGGGGCTTCTGCCCGACCGGCGTACGCCTCAGCCGCCGAGCGGTGCGGGCCCGAACCGGCCCCACGCCACGAACGCCGCGAGGGCGAAGAAGATCAGGTCACCGGCGGCGTTGGGCCACTCCTTGCGCACGATCCGTACGGTCGTCGCCCCGGTCATCAGCAGTACCAGACCGAGCGCGGCCAGCGGGACCAGGTCGGTGGCGATGTCGAGGACCGCGGGGAGGATCAGGCCGGCCACGCCGAGTAGCTTCACCACGCCGATCGCCTTGATGAAGCCGGCATCGAACTCGTCGACGTAGTGCTGGCTCGGCCCGATGGCGCGGAACCGCTCCTTGGACAGCGACAGCATCGCCACCCCGCCGGTCAGGTAGCCGGCGGCGAGCAGACAGGTCACGATCCACAGTGCGATGTTCATCGTTGCTCCTCCTCGACGGCCCACCGCGTGTGGGGTGGGCCTCTGTCGTGAGGACGAGGCGCGGACGCCCGCTGTGACACCGCGGCGTCGGCTGCGGCGATGTCACAACTCGCCGGCCACGGACGTCTTGTGGTGGGAAGCACCCGTCCGACCGAAGGAGTACGCCGTGACCCGAGCAGCCGAGTTCGAGGAGCTGCGACCGCTGCTGTTCTCCATCGCGTACCGGATCCTGAGCAGCGTCACCGACGCCGAGGACGCGGTGCAGGAGGCTTGGCTGCGCTACGCGGCGGTCGCCACGGAGCCCCGGTCGCCGAAGGCGTACCTCTCCACCGTCGTCACCCGGATCTCGATCGACGTCCTGCGCTCGGCGCGCGTGCGACGAGAGACGTACGTCGGCCCGTGGTTCCCCGAGCCGCTGCCGACCGACTCGCCCACGGGCCTGCTGAGCGCGGGCGTGGACGGCGACCCGGAGCGCGCCGCCGAGCTGGCCGACTCGGTCTCGATGGCCGCGCTGCTGCTCCTGGAGCGGCTCTCACCGCTCGAGCGGGCCGTGTTCGTGCTCCGCGAGGTCTTCGGGTTCGGCTTCGACGAGGTCGCGGCCGCGGTCGGCCGCTCGCAGGCCGCCTGCCGTCAGCTCGCGTCCCGGGCACGGCGGCACATGGACACCGGTCAGCCGCGGTTCGAGGCCGACCGGCGCAAGCGCGCCGAGCTCGCCGACCGCTTCTTCGATGCCGTGCGCGACGGTGACCTCGACGCCCTCCAGACCCTCCTCGCCGCCGACGTCGAGACGGTCAACGACGGGGGCGGAACGGCCGGGGGGCAGGGCGGCTCGTTCGGGGCCGTCAAGGCCGCCCGCATCCTGGTCGCAGCGATCCCTCCGCTGCTCGCGACCGGCGCGCGCTTCGAGCGCCGGGAGCTCAACGGTCAGCCGGGCGCCATCCTGCGCGACCGCGACGGCAACGTCCTGGGCACCTGGACGCTCGAGATCCTGGACGGGCAGATCCAGCGGATCCGCTCGGTGACAAGCCCGGTCAAGCTCCGCCACCTAGGTCCGGTCGCCGACCTCCACTCCGTCGTACGCGAGCGCAGCCGCGCGCGGCGGGTCCAACGCCCGACTCGACCGGGCACTACCCCTGACTCGACGGGCCACAACGCCTGACTCGACGGGTCACAACCCCCCCTCGACGGGTCACAACCCCCGACTCGACGGGTCACAACCCCCGACTCGACGGGTCACAACCCCCGATTCAACGGCGGGTGAGGCCGTCGAAGGCGACGGTGGTGACCGCCTGGGCGAGCCGGTCGGCGTCGTATCTCCCCTGCGGGCGAACCCACTCGGCGAGCGAGTTCACCATGCCGAACAGCAGCCGGCTGATCAGGTCGGGTGGGAGGTC
Source organism: Nocardioides asiaticus (assembly GCF_040049175.1). Taxonomy (NCBI): domain Bacteria; kingdom Bacillati; phylum Actinomycetota; class Actinomycetes; order Propionibacteriales; family Nocardioidaceae; genus Nocardioides; species Nocardioides asiaticus. Next base: position 333,199 of record NZ_JBDZDM010000002.1, read on the forward strand.
GTCGCGGAGGACGCCCTCGGCGACGGCCGCGCGTACGAGGTCGGCGAGCTCGTCGTCGATCCGCCGCCGGCGGCGCAGCGCCTCGCTCTCGGCGGGGCTGTTGCCGCGGACACGGAGCAGCAGGGTGACGGCGGGGAGGTGGTCGACGAGGACGCGTACGCCGCCCTCGACGGCACCCCGGAGCCGCTCGTACGCCGACCCGCCGGTCTCCTGCCGGGCCTCCTCGAGCACCGCGCTGAGGTTGTCGAGCGCCTCGTCGAGGGCCTCCTGGAGAAGATGCTCCTTGCTGGGCACGTGGTGGTAGATCGCCGACTTGGTGAGCCCGAGCTCCCTGGCGAGGTCGCCCATGGAGGTGGCGTCGTACCCCTGCCGGTTGAAGAGCTCGATCGCGGTCCGCAGCACGGTCGCCTGGTCGTAGCCCGGGCGGCCGCGCCTGACGGGCCGTCCGGGGGCTGGTGGGTCAGCGGGCATGGTGCAATCCTGACCGACAGGTCAGGAAATGCGCGCAAGGAGGCCGCCGCCCGTGTCAGACCCCGTGTCAGAGCCAGTGTCACAGCCCCAGCCCGTCATCGTGGATCGCGACGGAGCGCTCGTCGTCGTGACCGTCAACCGGCCGGAGCGGCGCAACGCCCTCGACGCGGAGGTGAAGGTGGCGCTGCGCGACACCCTCGCCGAGGTGGCGGCCGACCCCGGCGTACGCGGCGTCGTCCTCACCGGCGCCGGCGGCCACTTCTGCGCCGGCCAGGACCTCAAGGAGCACGCCGGCCTGCTCGAGCAGGGCTCCGACGTGGCACTGGCGACGGTCGCGGAGCACTACAACCCGATGGTCACGACCATCGTGACGATGCCGAAGCCGGTCGTCGCCGCGGTCGAGGGCTCCTGCGTCGGCGCGGGCCTCGGCCTGGCGCTCGCGTGCGACCTGCGGGTCTTCGGCCGCGACGCCACCCTCGCCACCGCGTTCAGCGCGATCGCGCTGACCTGCGACTCCGGCCTCTCCTACGCGCTCCCGCGCGCCGTCGGGGAGGCGCGGGCGCGCGAGCTGGTCCTGCTCGGCCGTTCCTTCAGACCCGAGGAGGCGGTCGGCTGGGGAATCGCGGGCGGGATCGCCGAGCCGGGGGAGGCGCTGACGGAGGCCACCCGGATCGCGACGAGGCTCGCGGCCGGCCCGACCTCGGCGTACGCCGAGTCCAAGCGTCTCCTCGCCGACACCTGGACCCGCGACCTCGCCGCCACCCTGGGCGCGGAGGACGAGGCCCAGCGCCGCGCCGGTGCGACCGAGGACCACGCCCTGGCGGTCAAGGCGTTCCTGGCGAAGGAGCGGCCGGTCTTCTCCGGCCGGTGACCGGCGATGACGATCGCAGACGCCGCCGAACTCGAGCCCGTCGAGACCGCCTCGGTCGACGAGCTGCGCGCGCTGCAGCTCGACCGGCTGCGCTGGTCGCTGAGGCACGCGTACGACCACGTCGACCACTACCGGAAGGCGTTCGAGGCCGCCGGCGTACACCCCGACGACCTCCGCGACCTGGCCGACCTCGCGAGGTTCCCGCTGACGTCGAAGGCCGACCTGCGGGAGAACTACCCGTTCGGGATGTTCGCCGTCCCGCGCGAGCAGGTGGCGCGGCTCCACGCCTCGTCGGGTACGACGGGACGCCCCACGGTCGTCGGCTACACGAAGGCCGACCTCGACGTCTGGGCGACGGTGGTCGCGCGCAGCATCCGCGCGGCGGGCGGACGGCCGGGCGACATCGTCCATGTCGCCTACGGCTACGGGCTCTTCACCGGTGGCCTGGGTGCCCACTACGGCGCGGAGCGGCTGGGCTGCACCGTCGTGCCCGTCTCGGGCGGGATGACCGAGCGGCAGGTGACGCTGATCCGCGACTTCCGGCCCGACATCGTGATGGTCACGCCGTCCTACATGCTCAACATCGCCGACGAGATGGAGCGGCAGGGTCTCGACCCGCGGGAGTCGTCGCTGCGGCTGGGCATCTTCGGCGCGGAGCCGTGGACGAACGAGATGCGGGCCGCGATGGAGGACCGGCTCGCGATCGACGCCGTCGACATCTACGGGCTCTCGGAGATCATCGGGCCCGGCGTGGCCCAGGAGTGCGTCGAGACCAAGGACGGGCTGCACGTCTGGGAGGACCACTTCTACCCCGAGGTCGTCGACCCGGTCACCGGCGACGTGCTCCCGGAGGGCGAGGAGGGCGAGCTCGTGCTCACCTCGCTGACCAAGGAGGCGATGCCGGTCGTCCGCTACCGCACCCGTGACCTCACCAGGCTGCTGCCGGGGACCGCGCGGCCGGCGATGCGGCGGATCGAGAAGATCACCGGCCGCACCGACGACATGATCATCCTGCGCGGGGTCAACCTCTTCCCGACCCAGATCGAGGAGATCGTGCTGCGGGTGCCCGAGCTGACCCCGCACTTCCAGTGCGTCCTCCAGCGGGCCGGCGCCCTCGACTCGATGGTGGTCCGCATCGAGCGGCAGGACGACGCGCCCGTCGATGCCGCGGCGGCCGCCGGCGTACACGTCGCCGAGCAGGTCAAGCGCACCATCGGCGTCACCGTCGGGGTCGAGGTGGTCGAGCCGTACGCCATCGAGCGGTCGGTCGGCAAGATGCGCCGGATCGTCGACGAGCGCCCCCGGCGCTGAGCGGCCGGCAGCTCAGCCGCCGTAGCGGCGTACCCGCTCGCCCGGCGAGCCGGGGCCGCAGCCGATCAGAGCAGTGAGCTCGTCGGCGAGTACGTCGCCGACCCGGCGGCAGAACGCCTCGGGCTCGTCGGCGGCGTCGGGGAGCTCGGGCACGATCCGGTCGACCACCCCGAGGCGGAGCAGGTCGACCGCCCGGACCGACTGCGCCCGGGCCACCTCGGGCGCGTGCGAGGTGTCGCGGTGGACGATCGCGGACGCCCCCTCGGGCGGCAGCGGGGAGAGCCAGGCGTGCTGGGCCGCGACGACGGTGTCGGCCGGCAGCAGCGCGAGCGCGCCTCCGCCGTTGCCCTCGCCGAGCATCAGGCAGAGCGTGGGGGCGCGCAGCGTCACCAGGTCGGACAGCGACCTCGCGATCTCGCCGGCCATCCCGCCGTTCTCGGCCTCGGCCGACAGCGCCGCCCCCGGGGTGTCGATGACGGTGAGCAGCGGCAGCCCGAGCTCCACTGCCAGCCGCATGCCGCGGCGCGCCTCGCGGAGCGCCCCCGGGCCCATCGGGTGGGCGGCGGTCTGGCCGCGCCGGTCCTGCCCGAGGAACACGCACGGCGCGTCCCCGAACCGCGCCAGCGCGATCAGCAGACCCGGGTCGGCCTCGCCCTCGCCGGTGCCGTTGAGCGGGATGACGTCCGAGGCCGCATAGCGCAGCAGCCTGCGCACCCCGGGACGGTCCTCCCGGCGCGACCGCGTGATCGCGTCCCACGCGTCCACGTCGGCGCCGGTCGTGGGGTCGGGCGGGACGCCGCGGGCCTCGCCGGACCCATCCCTCGGGGCCGGCCGGTCGCTGAGGATCGCGAGCGCCCGGTCGAGCAGGTCGGCGATCTCCTCGGGAGGTACGACGCCGTCGATGATGCCCCGCGCGAAGAGGTTCTCCGCGGTCTGGACGCCCTCGGGGAACTCCTCGCCGTACAGCGCCGAGTACACCCGCGGCCCGAGGAAACCCAGCAGCGCCCCCGGCTCGGCCACCGTCACGTGCCCGAGCGAGCCCCACGACGCCATGACGCCGCCGGTCGTGGGGTGGCGGAGGTAGACGAGGTAGGGCAGCCCGGCCGCCTTGTGCGCCGCGACCGCCTCGCTGATCCGCACCATCTGCACGAACGCCGGCGTGCCCTCCTGCATCCGGGTTCCGCCCGACGTCGGGGCCGCGAGCAGCGGCAGTTCCTCCGCGGTGGCCCGTCGGACCGCTGCGACCAGCCGGTCCGCCGCGGCCCGGCCGATCGACCCGGCGAGGAACCCGAACTCGCTCGCCACCACCGCCACGGGTCGGCCCAGCATGCGGCCCCGGCCGGTGAGGACCGACTCGTCGGCACCGCTGCGCTCCCGGGCGGCGGCAAGCTCGGCGGCGTACGCCCCGCCGATCTCGCCGTACGACGGCGGGGTGTCCCACGACTCGAACGAGCCGTCGTCGAGCACGAGGTCGATGAGCTCCCGGGCGGTAGGTCGCTGGCCGGCCATGAGACCGAAGTTACCGATGGGTCACCGCGTTGTCTCGTGGGCGTGCTCGCGCTCGCGCCCCTCCTCGTGCCAGGCGGCCAGGATCTCCGCCTCGCGCGCCCGGCCGATGCCGGTGAGCGGGGGTTCGTCCTGGGTGCGCAGCCAGGCGAGGGTGTCGCCGGCCGTCTCGCCGACGGGGTGTACGGCGAGCCCCGCCTGCAGCGAGGGCGTCGCGTCGTGCGCCAGCATGCCGTCGTACGCCGGCCGCGGAAGCCAGAGCGGCACCGAGCCGGGACCCATCCACGGCTCCACGCCCTGCGCGGCGAGGAACTCCTGGTCGACCCAGGTCCACTCCGGCGCCGCCCCCACCCCCTCGGCGACCCCGGCCAGCAGGTCGCCGATCGGCATCGCCGGGCCGACCCCGTCGTAGGTCCCCGCCCGCTCGGAGGCGGCGCAGCCGACGATCCAGTGCGCCAGGTCGCGGACGTCGATCAGCTGGACGGCGTCGTCCGGCGACCCAGGCGCCAGCACCTCCTCGCCGCGGCCGCTGGCGGCCAACCGGTGCGGCCAGTAGGAGAACCGGCCGCTCCGGTCACCAGGCCCCACGATCAGGCCCGGCCGGATGATCGTGTGGCTCGCGGCGGCCTCCCTGACCGCCTCCTCGCAGGCGACCTTCATGGGGCCGTACGCCTCCGGGTCCAGGGTCAGGTCCACGTCGCCGGTCACTGGCTCGCGCAGCGGCAGTGTGCCGGGGCGGCCGCCCGGGGTGTGCTCGTCGGCGTACACGTTGATCGTGGACACGAACACCCAGTGCGCCTCCGGGAAGGTCTCCACGGCCGAGCGCACCCGGGACGGGTGCCTGCCGACGTCGACGACCGCGTCGAAGTCCCGCTGCCGGAGCTCGACCGGCGCCGGCTCGGCGCGGTCCCACGCCACCAGCTCCGCGCCGTCGGGCGGCGTGCCCGAGACCCCGCGCGCCGCGCAGACGACGTCGAGCCCGCGGCGTACGCCGTCGGCGGCGACCGCGCGTGAGAGGAAGACCGTCCCGCCGAGCACCAGGAGCCTCATGGGGACACGCAACCACTCCCGGCTGCGGCCGCCAAGGGGGTCTCGCTCAGAGCGGGAGTGCCGTCCCGATCGGCTCGCCGGCCGACCGCCTCACGAGTGCTCGCGAAGCAGCGGGCGGGCCAGCTGGCGGCCGTGGTGGATCTGCGCCTTGACGGTGCCGAGCGGGATGCCGAGGAGCTCCGCGATGTCGTCGTACGCCATCCCGTAGACGTCGCGGAGCAGCAGCGGCTCGACGTACTTCGGGTGGTCCCTCTCCAGCGTCTCCATCGCGTCGAGGAGGTCGAGCCGGGTGCCGGCGATGACGGAGGTGGTGCGCGGGTCGGCGCGCTCGAGCGGGCCGACCTCCTGCGGATCGGCGGCCATCGCCTGGTTGCGCATGCGGCGGTACGCCGACCGGGCGGCGTTGAGCGCGACGACGTGCATCCACGTGGTGAACCTGCCCTGGCCGTTCCACGAGCCGATCTTGCTGCTCAGGTTGATCAGCGCCTCCTGGCAGGCGTCCTCCGCGTCGGGCAGGTAGGGGAGGACGCCGCGGCAGACGTTGAGCGCCCGCGGCCGGATGGCGCCGAGCAGAAGCTCGAGCGCGTCCCGGTCGCCGTCCTTCGCCCGTCGCGCCAGGTCGTCCAGGTCGTCAGGCGTGAGCGTTGTCTGGTACCCGTCGGTCATTCGGTCGTCCCCCCAAGCATCGCGTCGATCGTCCCGTCACGTGGCCGGCCGTCCCTCAGGAGACGCGTCCCCGACGTCAGATACAAGCGACTTTTCCACAGACAGATCCGGGCAAACCGTGCTCATAATGCCGGGGTGCCCATGCCACATCGTCTCGGACGCTACGCCGTTCAGCGGCGGATCGGCTCCGGTGGCTTCGCCACCGTCTGGCTGGCGTACGACGAACAGCTCGACTCGCCGGTCGCCGTCAAGGTGCTCGCCGACAACTGGTCGGGCGACGCGCACGTGCGGCAGCGGTTCCTGGAGGAGGGCCGCTACCTGCGCCGGGTGGAGTCACCGCACGTCGTCACGGTGTACGACGCCGGCGAGCTCGACGACGGCCGGCCCTACCTCGTCATGACGTACGCCGACCAGGGCACCCTCGCCGACCGGCTGGAGCTCTCCGGTCCTGCCCCCGGCCTGACCGCCGCCCAGTCGCTGCAGGTGATCAGGCAGGTCGCCGACGGACTCCAGGCGCTGCACGACCGCGACATCCTGCACCGCGACGTGAAGCCCGCCAACGTCCTCTTCCGCTCGGTCAGGAGCGGCACCGACATCCGCGCGATGCTCGGCGACCTCGGCCTCGGCAAGGCGCTCGACATGTCCTCGCGGCTCACCCTGGTGGCCGGCACGCCGTCGTACGTCGCACCGGAGCAGGCGGCCGCCGACCCGCTCGACCCGCGCGCCGACCAGTACTCCCTCGCCGCGCTCTCCTACCTCCTGCTCTCCGGGCGGCCGGCGTTCAGCCACGCCTCGCTCCAGGCAGCCTCGGCGCCCGGCCCGGTGCCGCCGCTGTCGACCGAGGAGCGCCCGTTCGCCGACTCCGTCGACGCCGTCGTACGCCGCGGGCTGGCGCGCTCCCGCGAGGACCGCTTCCCGTCGGTGACCGACTTCGCCGACGCCCTGGCCGCGGCGATGCTGGAGTCGAGCGGCGAGACGCCGGCCGTGACCGCGCCCGGCGACCCATGGCTGGCGATCAACAACGAGCTCACCGTGCCGGGCGTCCGGCCGACGGCGCACCCGGCCGCCCAGGACGACGACGTCCCCCACCCGCGCGAGCCGGAGCACCCCGCCGACGGCGGGCCGGCCGTCCCGGGCGTGACCGCTCCCGAGCCGGCTCCCGGCGTCACTGCCCCCGCCGGTGCCGCGGTCGAGACGCCTCCGCCGCGCCGCCGGCGCCGCTGGTGGCGCTGGGTCGCAGCGGCCGCCGTGCTGCTCGTCGTCGGGGCGGGAGCCGGCTATGCGGCGTACGACCGCGGACGCCGGGTCGACCGCGGCCCGACCGAGGTGACGGTGGCCGACGCGCACGGCGAGGTGGCGGTGACGGTGCCGGTGTCGTGGGACAGGTACCGCGCGCTCAAGGGCTGGACCCCGCCGGTCCACCAGCCGGGCAACCCGGAGTCGTTCCCGGCGGTCTGGGTCGGGACCAGCGACGTGTGGAACGCGGCGACGGTCACGGGCGAGGGCGTGTTCGCGACGATCATCCCCGGAGACCGGATGCCGGAGCAGTTCCCGGGCCATCCGAAGTGCACCGCGACGACGCCGCAGTCCTCGCGGAACAGCACCGGCGGCCGCGTCCTCACGACGCTGTTCACCGCCTGCCCCGGCGGGATCGTCGTCGAGCAGATCAGCCAGCTGACGAAGGGTCGGCTGCTGTGGGTGCAGGTCCACAGTGACGACCCGGACGAGGCGTACGACGTCCTCGGCACGGTTCGGACCGGCGCGGCGGCGCGGAGCGGATCGGCGGACGGGTGAGCGGAAGCGTCAGCGCACCATCCTGACGCTCTTCTGCACCTTCTCGAGCAGCTCGGCGAGCCCGTCCTGGTCGCGGTCGCGGCCGGCGACCGAGAGCTCGAAGCCGGCGTACGCCATCCCCGGCACCGTCACCCAGGCGAAGTAGTTGTAGCGCTTCAGGTTGCCGTTGCTCCGCAGGTAGAACCACACGCTGTCGTCGGTGATCTGGATGACCCGGACGTCCCGGTAGTAGCGCTCCATCAGCTCCCGGCGGTGGGCGAGCTCGTCGGCCGGGGTGTTGCGCGGCTGGATCGGCAGCACCCGCAGCACGTAGCCGCCGGTCTCCGGCTCGTCCGCCGGGCGCCACCGGACGGTGCCCTTCGGGTCCTCGCCGGACCCCGGGTACTCCTTCCAGCCCGCCGGTGCGTCGTACCACCACGTGTGCCCCGCGCCCGCCACCCGATGCCTGAGGTAGCGCAGGCCGGTGGGCAGTGCCGGATAGTCGATGTCGTCCTTGAACGGGAGGTTCTGCGCGATCGGGAGCTCCGGCAGTGCGGGGACGGGCGCCGCGGAGGAGACGTCGATCGGGCTGGGCGGCGGTGTCACGGTCGGCCGGTCGGATCGGCCGGCGTACCACCCCGCGGCGGCGCCGACGGCCGCGACCGCGAGGACCGCAGCCACGACGGCGACGATCCTCCTCAGCGCGGTCATGCCCGACACCGTATCCGTCCCCTCCGCCCTCAAACTCGCTCCCTGCTCGTGCTCCGCCTACGCCCGCCTATGCCCGTACTGACGCCGGAGGACGGCTCCTCGGTTGCGCGGGTTAGGTTGGCGCCACGATGACCGAGCCTCCATCCGACGCCGCCGACCCCGCCGACCTGCTCCTGCGCCGTGGGCGCCTCGTCCCGCTCACCGGCGCGCCGGCGTACGCCGGTCGATCCGGCGCCGGGCCGGTCGACGTGCTCGTGCGCCGCGGCGTGGTCGCCGAGATCGGTCCGGCGTTGCAGCGCCTCGCCGGCGTGGAGGAGTACGACGCCGACGGGCGCTGGCTGATGCCGGGGCTGTGGGACCAGCACACCCACCTGGGCCAGTGGACCCTGACGGCCAGCCGGCTCGACCTGCACGGCACCTCTTCGCCCGAGGAGGTGCTCGCCGTCGTGGGGGCCGCGGTCGCGGCCTCGCCGGGCACGCCGCTGGTGGCGAACGGCCACTCCGCGGGCGCGTGGCAGCGGCCGGCCACGGTGGCCGAGCTCGACGCGGTCACCGGCGACACCCCGGTCGTCCTCATCAACCACGACTTCCACCACGGCTGGCTCAACACCGCGGCCCTGTCGGCGCTCGGCCTCCCGCTGCGCGACGAGGTGGTGAGCGAGAACGAGTGGTACGCCGCCTACCCGCACCTCGACGACCTCGTCGGGCGGAGCGGGAGCTCCCCGGCGGCGTACCGCGCCATGCTCGAGCGCACCGCCGCCCTCGGCGTCGTCGGGATGGTCGACTTCGAGTTCCGGGCGACCTACGACGCCTGGTCGGCCCGCTGGGCCGAGGGCTGCGACCTGCTGCGGATCCGCGCGGCGACGTACGCCGACGGGCTCGATGCCGTGGTCGCCGCCGGCCTCCGCACCGGCGACCCGGTGCCCGACGTGGAGTCGGGCGGTCGGCTCACCGTCGGGCCGCTCAAGATCATCAGCGACGGCTCGCTCGGCACGCGGACGGCATGGTGCTGTGAGGCGTACGCCGAGCCCGGCCCCGACGGCGCGCCCTCCTACGGAGCGCCCAACCAGTCCCCCGACGAGCTGCACGACCTGCTCGCACGCGCGACCGGCGCCGGGCTCGAGGTGGCGACCCACGCGATCGGGGACCGGGCCGTCGGCGAGGCGCTGGCGGCGTACGCCGCGGCCGGCGCCCGCGGCAGCATCGAGCACGCCCAGCTCATCCGTCACGAGGACGTCAAGGAGCTCGCCCGCCTCGGTCTGCGCGCGTCGGTCCAGCCGGCACACCTGCTCGACGACCGCGACGTCAGCGAGCGGGTGTGGCCCGGCCAGGGGGAGCGGTGCTTCGCATTCCGGTGGATGCTCGATGCGGGCGTCACCCTGGCGCTCGGGTCGGACGCCCCCGTCGCGCCGCTGGATCCGTGGTTGGCCGTCTCCGCCGCCGTACACCGCACCGCCGACGACCGCGACCCCTGGCACCCCGAGCAGGCGATCACGCCGCGCGAGGCCCTCGCCGCCTCCGTCGACGGCGCCGGCACCGTCGACGTCGGCTCCCTCGGCGACCTGGTGGTCCTTGACCGCGACCCGCTCTCCTGCAGCCTCGACGAGCTCCGCACGATGGGCACCTCCGGCTCCGTCGCGCTCACCGTCGTCGGCGGCCGGGTCGTCCACCGCGCCTGAGCCGTACGCCGGTCCGCACTCCGGTCGGCTCTCACGTCCGTCGGTGGAATCTGATGCTGCCGTCGGGGTGTCTCGTCAGGGTGTAAGCCGGGTTGTGGGCGAGTCGGTGGTGGTGGCGGCAGAAGAGGACGGCGTTGCTCAAGTCGGACAGGCCGCCGCCGGCCCAGGGGTGGAGGTGGTGGGCGTCGGTCCAGGGGGCGGGGACCTCGCAGCCGTCGACCGCGCAGGTCGGGTATCTGATCCGGAGTGCTTTGCGTTGGGCGGGGGTGAACAGTCGGGTCTTGCGGCCGAGGTCCAGCACCTCGGAGTGGGTGTCGAGGACGGCGGGGATGATGCCGGCGGTGCAGGCGAGTCGGCGGGCCTCGGCGGCGGAGATCTCGCCGCCATCGGGGCCGTGGCCGGTGCCGATGGTGGCGGTGCCGAGCTCCTTGTTGAGCTGGTTGACGTCGATGGTGACGATGAGGGTGGTGGCGTCGCCGCCGTGGTGGGGCAGGGTGTCGGGGTCGATCCGCTCGAGGAGCTGCCCGAACGCGGTGCCGAGGAGCCGGTCGTAGGGGACGGTCTTGCCGCGTTCGGCGAGCTGGGCGAGTCGGGGTTGGGTGAAGGCGTCGAGGTAGGTCTTCAACCGGACCCCGGTCGCCCTGGGCAGCCGGGCTCGCAGGAACATCGTTCCGTCGCCGGGGTCGGTGATGGTCAGGGAGGTCCGCCGGTGGGCTCTCTCTTCCTCGGCGAGCAGTCTCTTGCCGAGCTCGGTCTCGGCGCGGTGGGGGTCGAGGACCTCGAGCAGGTGGGCGCCGACCGTGCGGAGTCGGGCCGGGTCGAGCCGTGCTGCTTCGTCGACCATCACCGCCTCCGCCTTCGACACCTCGCCGGGGGCGAGGTCGTCGGGCAGCGCGTCGAGCGCGCGAGCGATCACCCTCGCCTGCTCGACCGAGACGGTGCCCTCGGCCAGCGCGGCGGCCAGCACCTCGTAGCGGTCCAGCGCGCGGGCGAGCTTGAGGTCGGCGCGAGCGGCGCGGTGGTCGGCGCGCAGGGCGTCGGCCCACCAGGCGCCCACATCTCGGGCGCCGGTGGATGCGGCGACCGGTCCGGCCGACGCCATGAGCCGCAGCCGGAGGGCGGTGGTCTGGGCCTCGAGGGCGGCCAGCTCCCGCAGTGTCGCCTCGACCTCGTCGGGGCGCGGGAACAGTCCGGTGAGGTGGGCGGCGCGGGCGATCTCGCGGCGGGCGTGTCGCACCGAGGCGAGCACCGCCGGCACCGGCGTCAGCTCGGTCATGACACACCTCCTCGAACACGAGACCGGTTTCGATCTGGTGTTCCCAAAGCTAGCCGCGACCACCGACAGTTCCGGTCCGGCCGTCCACACCGGCCCAGCCGGCCGGCGGGCATGGGCCCAAGCACGCCGGCGGACCCGGATCCTCCTTGCACCCGTGCACGAGGACCATGATGGTGACGCGCGCGGCGCTAGGTACGCCATGAGGGGTTCAGCGCATTGCGGGATCCGCGGCAGCGATGACACTCGCGATGGCATCCCGCGACTCGGTGAGCGCACTGATCGAGCTCTCGATGCGTTGCTGCTCTTCTTCGAGCTGGGCGATCAGGTCTGAGCAGATCGGGGTGAGTCGTCCGGCTCTTTCGACCAGGCACGGCAGTACCTGCCGGATCGTGGCGGTGCTCAGTCCGGCATCGAGCAACTGGCGTACGTGCCGGGCGGCATCCAGGTCCGCCATGCTGTATCGGCGGTAGCCCGAGGCATCACGCGACGGCGCGAGCAGCCCCTGCTCCTCGTAATAGCGCAACAACCGCGCACTCACGCCCGCTTTCGCGCTCGCCTCCGATATCCGCATCCGCATCCCTCGTCCTCACGTCCCAGCGCTTGCCTTCTCACCAATGTCAACGTCGAGCCTGAAAGCGTGAACACCGATCGCACTAGCTCTCTTCCGCTCGTTGATCCAGGCCGTCCACGGTTGGCGCTGACTGCCTTCGTGGTGCTCGTCTTCTGCACGGGCACAGCCGAGTATCTGGTCGCGGGCGTACTGCCGCAGCTGGCACAGAGTCTCTCCGTCTCGGTCGCAACAGCCGGCCAAGCCGTCACCGCCTACGCCATGGGCGTGGCCATCGGTGGGCCCGCAGTCACGGTGCTGACTGCGCGGTTGCCACGCAAAGGGGTCGCGCTGTCGCTCGCGGCCCTGTTCGTCGCCGGCATCGTGCTGACTGCTCTCGCGCCGACGTTCGCGTGGGTGATCGTCGGGCGGGTGCTTTCGGCCTGTAGTCAGGCCACGCTGTTCGCGATCGCGCTGACGACGGCTATCGCGGCCCTGGGAGCAGAACAGACCGGCCGAGCGATCGCGATCGTCAGCTCAGGGCTCACCATCGCGACCGTTCTCGGCGTCCCATTGGGAGCTCTGCTCGGCGGCGACACAAGCTGGCGACGACCTTTCCTGGTGATTGCGCTGCTCGCCCTGATGGGCTTCGCCCTGCTGGCTTCCACGATGCCTCGCCCGTCCCATCCCGGCACCGGGGTGGTCAACGAGATTCGAGCCCTCACGCGCCGCGCTGTCCTCATGGCGGTGCTGACCACTGTGGTCGGATTCGCCGGTGTCAGCACCGTGTTCACCTATCTGGTCCCGCTCCTCACCAAAGTCTCGGGCATCTCGTCGACCTACGTCCCCCCGCTCCTACTCGCCTACGGAGTCGGTGGCTTCATCGGAAACCTCGCGGCCGGACGGCTGGCGGACCTCTCCCTGGGGCGCACCCTGACGGGCGTATTCCTGGTCCTTGCCATCACACTTGGGCTGTTCCCGCTCGCGGCCGTGCATCAAGCCCTCATCGCCGTCCTCGTGATGGTCCTGGGGCTAGTGTCGACCGCCACCATTGCCCCGTTGCAGGCTCTTGTTCTCCGCTACGCCAGCGACGCCCCGACGCTGGCGCTGGCCGTCAATGTGGGTGCCTTCAACCTGGCCAACGCGACCGGTTCTGCCCTCGGAGGCGTAGCCGTGGCAGCGGGTCTGATGCGCAGCACCGGATACCTCGGAGCCGTCCTTTCTCTGGTCGGACTCGGACTTTCCATAGTCGCGCTACGGCAGTCACCGCCCGGCCCGACTCCTCGGAGAAGGAGCGAGCGCGGGCGCGCCGCGGGCAGTTCTACCCGAGCGCGTCGGCGATGAGCCCGGCGACCGCCGTCTGCTCCCGCGGGAACGGATGGAGCGGCTGCGCGTCGGGGGCAGGGGAGGCGCCGTCGATCCACGGGCTCTCGGAGCAGATGTCGTGGCCCTCGCTGGCATCGGAGACGTCGACGTAGGTCGCACCGGCCTTCTCAGCCGCCTCCCGGAGGTAGTCGTTGACCTGGTCGATCAGCTGGGCGGCGAACGCGTAGTCACCGCTCGCGAGCGGCAGCTGCGTGCACGTCTCGTCGGTGGGGAACGGCTGCGGGTAGCCGACGACGACCACGGTGGCCTTCGGGGCGCGCCGCCCGACCTCGCGTACGGCGGCTACAAGGTGCTGCCGCACGCGGGGGGAGTACTCCTCGACGTCGGCGGCGTACCTGTCCTTGCACGGCGACCCGGTCGCACCGTTCTGCGCGAGCGCCGCACACTGGCCGAGCAGGCCGATGAGGTTCATGTCGTTGCCGCCGATGCTGATCGTGACCAGGTCGGTGTCGGAGGACAGCGCGTCGAACTGCGGCGCGACCGACGTGCCGCTGTCGTACGTCGCCTGCCGGCCGGTGAGGTCCTGGGTCCGGGCGCCCGAGCAGGTGACGTCGTGGAGCGTCCGGATCCCGAGCTGTGCGGCGAGCAGGTGCGGGTAGTCGTGGTCGGAGCGCACGCAGCCGTTGGCCTGGGCGGTGGTCGGGTTGCCGGGCGCGGCCGAGTAGGAGTCGCCGAGGGCGACGTACGACGTGTAGTCGGAGGAGGCGGTCACGGAGCTGCCCGCCGACGAGGGGCTCCCGGGCGTGCCGGCCGCCCCGGGACCCGACGGACCTCCGCACGCGGCGATGAGGAGGACCAGGCCGACGGCGAGCCCGACGGCCAGCGCGGCGGTCGCGTGCAGGGAACCGGGTCGGCGCATGTCCGCCACGGTACGGCCGGCCCGGGCGGATCCGCCGGTGAAGCCGGAAGTAAAGCCATCGGTTACCGATGATCGGGTACCTCACCCGGCATGGCGCAGCAGGTGTACGAGCAGGAGGCCCGCGACCAGCGCGGGGAGCACGGTGAGTCGACCCTCACCGTCCTGATCGCGCTCACGGCCAACGGGCTGCTCGCGATCGCCAAGAGCGTCGCCGCGGCGATGACCGGGTCGGCCGCGATGCTGGCGGAGGCGGCGCACTCGTGGTCGGACACGGGCAACGAGGTCTTCCTCGTCATCGCGGAGCGGACCGGTCGCCGGCCGCGCGACGAGAAGCATCCCCGGGGCTACGGCCGGTCGACGTACATCTGGTCCCTCGTCGCCGCCTTCGGTCTCTTCTCCGCCGGCGCGATGGTGTCGGTCTGGCACGGCGTCTCGCAGCTGATGTCGGAGCCGAGCGGCGAGACCAGCTTCACGCTCAACTACGTCATCCTCGGCATCGCCACGCTGCTGGAGGGGTCGTCATTCTTCCAGGCCTCCCGCCAGGTGCACGGCAAGGCGCAGACGTTCGGGATGCACCCGATCCGCTACGTCTCCCGCACCTCGGACTCGACGCTCCGGGCGGTCTTCTTCGAGGACTTCTCCGCCCTGCTCGGCATCGCGCTCGCCGGCGCCGGCATCGGCCTCCACCAGCTGACCGGCGAGCCGGCGTACGACGCCGCCGGCTCGATCGCCGTCGGGCTGCTCCTCGGGGTGGTGGCCGTGTTCCTGATGCGCCGGAACATGTCCTACCTCCTCGGCGAGGGGCTCTCCCCGGCGATGTACCAGGAGGTGCTCCGCATCCTCCTCGCCCACCCGCAGGTGGACCGGATCACCTACCTCCACGTCGAGTACGTCGGCCCGAGCCGGCTCTTCGTCGTCGCCGCCGTCGACCTCGTCGGGGACGACACCGAGGGGCACCTCGCGCTCCGCTTCCGCCGCGTCGAGGCGGACATCGAGCGCTCCGATCTCATCGAGGACGCCGTGCTCACGCCGGCGCCGCCCGACGAGCCCGAGCTCACCCCCGACGCGCGCCCACAGCGCTGACCTTCGCTGGCAGGATGGTCGCCGTCATGGAGATCGTCCCCCTGCCCACCGCCGCCGACGTCGCCCGGCTCGCCGCGGACACCATCGAAGGGCTGGTACGCCGCCGGGCCGCCGACGGACAGCCCGCCGTGCTCGGGCTCGCCACCGGGTCGACCCCGCTCCCGACGTACGCCGAGCTCATCGCCCGCCACCGCGCCGGCACGGGTCCGTCGTACGCCGGCGTGCGGACGTTCAACCTCGACGAGTACGTCGGCCTGCCGCCCGGCCACGAGCTGAGCTACCTGGCGACCATCAGGCGCGACCTCACCGATCCCCTCGGGATCCCGCCCGAGCTGGTCCACGGCCCCGACCCGGACGAGGCGGGGCTGCCGACGGCGGGCGAGCGCTACGAGGAGGAGCTGCGGGCGGCCGGCGGCGTCGACCTGCAGCTGCTCGGCATCGGCACCGACGGCCACGTCGCCTTCAACGAGCCCGGGTCCTCGCTCGCCTCGCACACCCGGATCAAGACGCTCGAGGAGCAGACCCGGCAGGACAACGCGCGCTTCTTCGGGGCGCCCGACGACGTACCCCACCACGTCCTCACCCAGGGCCTCGGCACCATCCTCCGGGCCCGGCACCTCCTCCTGATCGCCACCGGTGAGTCCAAGGCGGAGGCTGTCGCGACGGCGGTGGAGGGCCCGCTGTCGGCGTCCTGCCCGGCGTCGGTCCTGCAGCTCCACCCGCACGCCACCGTCCTCCTCGACGAGGCCGCCGCGTCGAGGCTCGAGCGCGCCGTCCACTACCGGTTCGTCTACGAGGGCAAGCCCGCCTGGCAGGGCCTGTGAGGTCGACTTCGAGCCCCCGGCTCACCCGAGGGCGACGGTGAGGGCCAGCAGGGTGGCGGGGTCCTCGAGCCGGTCGCCGAAGGCGTCGCGGAGCTGGCCGAGCCGGTAGCGCACCGTCTGCGGGTGGACGAAGAGCTCGGCGGCGATCTCCTCGCGGCGGCCCTGGTGGAGCAGCCAGGACCGGAGCGTCTCGGTGAGCTTCTCGGCGGTGGCGGGGCGCAGCTTCGCGAGCGGCGCGAGCATCTGCGCGCGCAGGTCGGCGCGGGCGTCCGGGTCGGCGGCGAGGACGAGCTCGACGAGGTGCCGCTCGGTGTCGGTCCCGAGACCCGCCTGCTGCGCGCGCCGGGCGCGCTCGAACGAGAGCCGAGCGTCCCGCCACGGCTTCGCGGGCCCGATCACGGCGCCGCGGTCCTCGAGCGTACGGAGCAGCGGGCGGCGCCGGTGGTCGTGCGCGTCCGGGACGAGCAGCAGGGTGAGGTCCTCCTCGAGCTCCGGCGGGTCCTCGAGCACGAGCGTCGCCTGGCTCACCTGAGCGAGGACGGCGCCGACCTGCGCCTTCGGGAGGAGTACGGCGGTCAGCGTCTGCGGCGGCGTCCAGTCGGCCCGTTCCGCGGCGTCGTCGAGCACGTCGGCGGCCGCGCCCGCCAGCAGGCGGCGCGCGAGCCGCTCCATCATCTGCCGCTGCACCCGTCCGGTCGTGGCGAGCTCGTCGGCGTGGCCGGCCGCTGACGCGTCCGAGACCTCGTCGATCCACGCGAACACCAGCGCCGCGAACTCCACCATCGACTCGGGCGGCATGCCGCCCTCCACCGCCGTCGACGAGAGCTCGCGCCACGCGACCCGGGCGCCGATGCGGTACGCCGCGAGCAGCGCCTCCGTCGTACGCCCGCTCCTCGCCTCGCCGCGGCCGAGCTCGTAGGCGCCCTCGAGGGCGGCCGGCGCGGCGGCGGGCACGTCGCCGGTGCGGCCCGACGCGATCGACAGGAACCCGCCCAGCGCGACGCGTACGGCGGTCCGGATCGTCTCGCCCATCGGGCCCGACAGCGCATCCTGGTAGCTGGGCACCTCGGCGATGATCGAGGCCACCACGTCCTCGCCCACCTGGGGCAGGATCTCGCGCATCCGCTCGACGATCTCGGGGCTCAGTCGGACGTCGTACGTGCTCAATCGGGCGGTACGACGAGCCATTTTCATCTCCTGCGAACAAAAGTGATGCAGAGTTTCACGTCATTGGCACAGGAGTTTACGTCCTGCGTCTAGCAGGCTGAAGAACATGGTGTCGATGCCCGTGCCCGCTCCCCATTTCGGCCGTCCCGGCCAGGGTCGAGCCGCTGCGGACCGCACTGCTCAGCCCTCCTCCGGCCCCGCGTCCGGCTCCGCGTCCGGCCACACCTCCTCCTCCGGCTTCGGCAGGTCGATGCGCGAGCGGATCTGGCGGGTCGCGGAGGCGGTGGCGACGCCATTGATGCCCTCGGACTACCTCGACATGTTCAGCCCGCTGCGTCCCGGCGCCGACCTGCGCGGCCGGATCGTCAAGGTCGTCCCCGAGACGGCTGACGCGGCGACGATCGAGATCAAGCCGGGCGCCGACTGGGCGGGCCACACCCCGGGGCAGTACGTCCGGATCGGCGTCGACGTCGACGGCGTACGCCACTGGCGGGCCTACTCGCTCACCCACGGACCCCGCGCCGACGGCCACATCTCCATCACCGTCAAGGCCGTGCCGAACGGCAAGGTCTCGCGCCACCTCGTCCACCGCGCGCGGCCCGGCACGCTGGTCCACCTCGAGCAGGCGGCGGGCGACTTCGTGCTGCCGACGGACCTGCACAGCCGGCCGCGCAAGCTGCTCTTCGTCACCGCCGGCTCCGGCGTGACGCCGGTGATCGGCATGCTGCGCAACCTCTTCCCCGTGACCGACGAGGGTGTCGTACGCCTCGTCCGGAGCCGGCACCTCGACGTCGTCGTCGTCCACGTCGCCCCCAGCCGGCCGGGCTCGATCTTCATCCGCAACCTCGAGCAGCTCGACGGCGTCGGCGCGATCCGGCTGGTGCCGCGCTACACCGACGCCCACGGGCGGCTCGACACCGAGCAGCTCGGCGACCTCGTCCCCGACCTGGCCGAGCGTGCGACGTACGCCTGCGGGCCGGCCGGGCTCCTCGAGGCGCTCGAGGAGCACCACGAGCGTCACGGCCTGCCGCTCCAGACCGAGCGGTTCCGTACGGCGACCGTCGTCGCCGCCAATGATGAACACAGTGGCGGCACCGTCGCCTTCGCGAGGGCCGGTACGACGCTCGACGCGCCCGGCGACACCCCGATCCTCGACGCCGCCGAGGAGGCCGGCGTCCTGATGCCGAGCGGCTGCCGGATGGGCATCTGCTACGGCTGCGTCCTCCCCCTGAAGGAGGGCGCCGTGCGCGACCTCCGCAACGGCGAGGTCACCGTGGCGGTGCCGGGTGAGACCGGCGCCGGCGGGGTACCCGTCCAGACGTGCATCAGCGCCGCCGCCGGCGCGTGCACCTTCGACCACTGACCCTGATCACGACCACAGATCGAGATCAGCCGATCACGAGATCACGAGGAGCCTTCATGACCGCGATGACCAAGAAGCCGGAGACCCCGGTCGGCCACCTGACCCCCGAAGACGTCGAGCAGCTCGGCATCGAGCTCGACGCCATCCGCCAGCAGGTGATGGACAGCCGCGGCGAGAGCGATGCGGCGTACATCCGGAAGGTCATCAAGGTCCAGCGCTCGGTCGAGCTCGGCAGCCGCGCGGTGCTGCTCGCGAGCATGTTCCCGCCGGCGTGGATCCTCGGCACCGCGGGTCTCTCGATCGCCAAGATCCTCGACAACATGGAGATCGGCCACAACATCCTGCACGGCCAGTGGGACTGGATGCGCGACCCGAAGATCCACTCGACGACGTGGGAGTGGGACAACGCCAGCACCGCCGAGGGCTGGAAGAAGAGCCACAACGAGACCCACCACACCTACACGAACATCGTCGGCAAGGACAACGACCTCGGCTGGGGCATCATGCGGGTCGACGAGGACCAGCCCTGGACGCCGCGGATGATGTTCCAGCCGCTGGTGAACTTCGTCAACATGTGCATCTTCGAGTACGGCATCGCGATGTACGACCTCGACCTCGGCGAGATCAAGCGCAAGAAGAAGGTCGGCAAGCAGCCGCCGCCGGAGTTCCACGAGAACATCAAGAAGACGCTTGCGAAGATCCGCCGCCAGGCCACCAAGGACTACGTCGTCCACCCGCTGCTGTCGGGTCCGTCGTTCCTGACCACGGTCGCGGCCAACCTGACGGCCAACTTCGTCCGCAACGTGTGGAGCCACTCGGTCATCATGTGCGGCCACTTCCCCGAGGGCGTCGAGACGTTCGAGCTCGCCGCCGTCCCGGAGAAGGAGACCCGCGGCGAGTGGTACCTCCGCCAGATGCTCGGCTCCGCCAACATCTCCGGCTCGAAGCTGATGCACATCATGACCGGCAACCTGTCGCACCAGATCGAGCACCACATCTTCCCCGACCTTCCCTCGAACAGGTACGCCGAGATCGCCCCCAAGGTGAAGGCGCTCTTCGAGAAGTACGGTCTCAACTACCACTCCGCCCCGCTGCCCCAGCAGGTCGCCTCCGCGTGGCACAAGGTCCTGCGGCTCTCGTTCCCGAACGGCTGGCTGCAGACCACCAACCGCCGCAACCTGCCCTCGCAGCTGAAGAAGCTCTACACCGCCGTGACCGGCGACGTCCGCAGCCGCCGGCGCATCCTCAAGGAGCTCGAGGCGGCGGCCGCGGTCCAGCCGGCCTGACCCGACGCGCTGTCCCGCCGTCCTGCCCTCGCCGCCGGTCTGAACCATGCGGAATGATGCCCCCGTGAGCACCGAGGGAGGCACCGTGACGGCGAGGACGGCGACGAAGGGGATCTTGGGCAGATACGTGCGCACGGCTCCCGCGCCGGACGCCAAGCAGATCGTCGAGGGGCTCTGGGTGCTGCCGCCCGACGTGCTCTCGAGCGGTGACCGGGCGGTCCTGTTCGACCAGTACCGCCTCCAGGTCGAGCAGACCGAGCGGCTCGGCGTACGCCGGACGGTGACGAGCGCCTTCTTCCTCGTGCTCAACAGCGTGGCCATCGGCGTGGCCGGCATCCTGCTCGTCCGCCGCCCGGACCAGCCGGCCCTCCTCGCCGTCCCGCTGGTGGCGATGCTGGCGCAGTGCCTGGCGTGGTTCTGGCTCGTCCGCGCCTACCGCCAGCTCGCGACCGCGAAGTACGCCGTCCTCGGCCAGCTGGAGAAGCAGCTGCCCGCCTCTCCGGGCGTCGCCGAGTGGGCGGCACTCGGTCTCGGCCGCGACCCCGCGCGCTACCTCCCGCTGAGCAGCATCGAGAGCTGGGTGCCGGCGGTGTTCGCGCTCTGCTACGTCGCAGGCTTCGTCGCGCTCCTCGTCGTGTGAGGCTCAGCCGAGCTCGCGGACCTCGAGCGGCGTCTCGACCGCACGGCCGCCGACGCGGGTGACGCGGAACGCCCGTCCGCCCGCCCGCTCGGTGACCGCCTCGACCAGCTCGCCGTCACGCCACAGCAGCGCGGCGTGGTCGTCGGCTGCGACGCCCTCGGGGAGGCCGCCGCCCGCGACCCAGGACGTGTACGCCGCCTGCCGCCCGGGCTCGCCGAAGTAGTGCGGGCAGCACGAGCCGGGCAGCAGGCCGAGACCGTCGGTGAGCGGGGCGAGCGGCCCGAACGAGTCGGTCGAGGAAGCCTCGTACCAGCAGTTCATCCCGGCCGAGATCCCCGCCATGACCGTCCCGCCGGCGGCCGCGCGTGCGAGCAGCTCGTCGAGACCGTGCAGCCGCCAGACGGCGAGCAGGTTGGCGGTCGAGCCGCCGCCGACGTACACCACGTCCTGGTCCAGCACCCGCTCGACCTCCTCCACCGGGATCGCCCACTCCGCGTCGCGCTCGTTGTTGAACAGCGGGAGCACGGTCGCCTCGGCCCGGTCGCGGAAGGCGCGGAGGAAGCGGTCGATGTACGTCGGCGAGTCGCCGCTCGCGGTCGGCACGAAGCACACCCGGGGCCGGTCCTTCCCCGTCAGGGACAGCAGGAAGGCGTCCAGCGGGGAGGCGGCGAGATCCTCCCCGTCGGCGATCATCGAGAAGCCGCCACCCCCGAGGGTGAGGAAGGTGCCGGGAGCCATGCGGCGACCCTAGCGACCCTGAGGCCGGAGGGTGGCGGGCCAGGGTCAGCGAGCCTCCACCACGAGGCCGAAGGTGCTCTCGATCCCGGTCGCGCCCGACGGCGTGATCCGCAAGGCCCGTGGCGTCGCTCGCTGCTCGACCCAGCCGAGCTCGAAGAACCGGTCGCGCAGCCCGCGACCCACCTGGCCGGCGAGGTGGTGCCGGGTCTCGGTCCAGTCCACGCAGTAGCGCACCAGCGGCCGCCGCCCACCGGGCAGCGTGACGCCGAGGTCGTCGAGGAAGTCGCGGCCACTGCCGGTGAGCTCGTACGCCACGTCGCGGCCGTATGACGCGGGCCGGTCGCCCGCCTCCGGGTGGAACCCGCCGTCGCCGCCGAGCAGGAAGCCGCGCTCGACCATGCTCTGCATGATGCCGACGCCCAGGCGGCCGGCGAGGTGGTCGTAGCACGAGCGCGCCCGGCGCAGCTGGGCCGCGCGGGTGCTGGCCCGCAGCGACGAGATCGGCTCGGGCGGCGCGAGCTCCATCATCCGCTCGAGCACGTCGGAGACGGCGGGGCCGGTGAGTCGGTAGTGCCGGTGCTTACCGTCGGCGCGGCACGCGATCAGCCCGCCCTCGGTCAGCCGGCGAAGGTGAGCGCTGGCGGTCGGGCGGCTGACACCCGCCTCCTCGGCGAGCATGCTCGCGGACAGCTCGCGGCCCGAGGTCAGCGCGAGCAGGATCCGGCTGCGGGCCCGGTCGGCGATCAGCTCCGCGACGCTCGCGAGGTCCACGTCCCCGTTCGCTGGCCGGTTCGCTGACATGTCACTCCTCCGTGCCGGTCGGACGGCGTACGGCCGTGGCCTCGACGGTACTCACCAGGCCGCACCCGCACGCGACCGCGGCCAGGAGCAGGGCGCAAGCGAAGCCGGTCCGGTAGCCGCCGGCGTTGAGCACCGCGCCGAGCACCGCGACGCCGATCGCCCCGCCGACCTGACGCGCCGTGTTGAGCGACCCGCCGGCGAAGCCGGCGTGCGGTCCGGGTGCCGCGTCGAGCGTGACCGAGGTCATCGCCGGCATCGCGAGGGAGCAGAGCCCGACCACGCCGAGCCCGACGATCATCACCGCAGGGGAGGAGAGCAACCCGCCGACGGCGACGACGAGCGCGCCCGCGCCGGCGCAGCCGAACCCCACCAGCATCGGCCGCCGCGGCCCCACCGCCGCCGCGAGGAACCCGCTGAAGGTCGCGCCGAAGCTCACCACGACCGCCATCGGCAGCACCGCGAGTCCACCGGCGAGCACCGAGAACCCGTACGCCGACTGGAGCGACAGGGAGAGGCAGAGCAGCGCGCCGTACATCGCGAAGTTGAAGGCGAATCCGGTCGCCAGCGCCCACCGGAAGGGCGGCGAGGAGAGGAGCTCGGGCGGCACCAGCGGGTGCCGGCCGTGCCGCTCGGAGCGGGCGAAGAGCCAGCCGCCCGCGAGGCCGACGGCGAGCACACAGACCGCGGTCGTCGTGCGCCGCTCGCCGGCCTCGATGATCCCGGCGGCCAGGCCCGCCAGCGCCACGGTACCGAGGAACGTGCCGGCCGGGTGGATCCTCCTCGGGCGGGGCCGGTCTCGGGGCCCGAGCAGCGCGATCGTCCCGCCGACGAGCGCGGCGGCCGGCACGTTGACCCAGAAGATCCACGGCCAGCTCGCGGCGGTGACCAGCACGCCGCCCAGGAGCGGGCCGGACGCGAAGCCCAGCGTCGCGACGCCGCCCCAGATCCCCAGCGCCCCGGCCCGCTCCCGCGCGTCGGGGTAGAGCTCGGTGATCATCGCCAACGACGCCGGCAGCATCACCGCCGCGCCGACGCCCTGGAGCACACGGGCCGCGACCAGCGGCGCCCAGCCACCGGCCAGGGCCGCGGCCGCGGAGGCGAGCCCGAAGAGCGCGAAGCCCAGGACGCACGTACGCCGGTGGCCGTGCCGGTCCCCGAGCGCACCCGCGGTGAGCATGCAGGCGGCGAACGGCACGGCGTATCCGTCGACGACCCACTGCGCCGCCCCACCCCGCCGCCGAGGGCAGCGCGCAGCGTCGGCAGCGCGACGTTGACGATCGTCGCGTCGAGCTGCACGAGCCCGAAGGTCAGGGACAGCGCGACCAGCGCGGCGGAGCGCCGCGCGCTCCGGGTGCGGGCTCCTGTGGTCGCGAGGTCGTACGAGCTCGACATGCGGCCATCGTCCGCCGCGGATGGTTCGGCGCCGGGCGAATCGAGCCGACCGTGGACCGGGCTCAGTCCAGCGCCGCGGAGACGACCGCCCGGGCCTCCTCCTGGACCTGCGCGAGGTGGTCGGGCCCACGGAAGGACTCCGCGTAGATCTTGTAGACGTCCTCGGTGCCGCTCGGCCGGGCCGCGAACCAGGCGGACTCCGTGGTGACCTTGAGCCCGCCGATCGGGGCGCCGTTGCCGGGCGCCTCGGTGAGCTTGGCGGTGATCTCCTCGCCGGCCAGCGTCGTCGCCGTGACCGCCTGGGGGGAGAGGGTGGCGAGCCTCGCCTTCTCCTCGCGGGTGGCGGGCGCGTCGATGCGGGCGTACGCCGGGTCGCCGAACCGGTCCACGAGCTCGGCGTAGCGCCGGCTCGGGGTCTTCCCGGTCCGCGCGAGGATCTCCGAGGCGAGCAGGGCGAGGATGATGCCGTCCTTGTCGGTGGTCCACGCGGTGCCGTCGATGCGCAGGAAGCTGGCGCCGGCCGACTCCTCGCCGCCGAAGCCGAAGCTGCCGTCGATCAGCCCGGGCACGAACCACTTGAACCCGACCGGCACCTCGACGAGCGGCTTGCCGAGCGACTCCGCGACGCGGTCGATCATCGAGCTCGAGACCAGCGTCTTGCCGATCCGTGCGGTCGCCGGCCAGTCCGGCCGCGCGCCACCGAAGAGGTGGTCGATCGCGACGGCGAGGAAGTGGTTGGGGTTCATCAGCCCGGCGTCGGGCGTGACGATGCCGTGCCGGTCGGAGTCGGCGTCGTTGCCGGTCGCGATGTCGTAGTCCGCCCGCCGGTCGATGAGGCTCGCCATGGCGTACGGCGAGCTGCAGTCCATCCGGATCTTCGCGTCCCAGTCCAGCGTCATGAAGCGCCAGGTCGGGTCGACGAGCGGGTTGACGACGGTCAGGTCGAGCTTGTGCCGCTCAGCGATCTCGCCCCAGTAGGCCACGCTGGCGCCGCCGAGCGGGTCCGCGCCGATGCGTACGCCGGCCGACCGGATCGCGTCGAGGTCGACCACGTGGGGCAGGTCGTCGACGTACGTCCCGAGGAAGTCGTACGAGCCCGCCGCCGCGCGGGCGCGGGAGAACGGCACCCGCCTCACGCCCTCGAGCCCCGCGGCGATGAGCTCGTTGGCGCGGGCTGCGATGACCTTGGTGGCGTCGGAGTCGGCGGGGCCGCCGTGGGGCGGGTTGTACTTGAACCCGCCGTCGGTCGGCGGGTTGTGCGAGGGCGTCACGACGATGCCGTCGGCCAGGCCGGCGCCCCCGGCGGTCGAGCCCGTCGAGACCCGCCCGCCGTTGGCGCGCAGGATCGCGTGCGACACCGCCGGGGTGGGCGTGTAGCCGTCGCGGTCGTCGACCAGCACGGTGACGTCGTTGGCGACGAGCACCTCCAGCGCGCTCGCCCAGGCGGGCTCCGAGAGACCGTGGGTGTCCCGGCCGAGGAACAGCGGGCCGTCGTACCCCTGCTCCCGGCGGTAGTCCACGATCGCCTGCGTCGTCGCCAGGATGTGGGCCTCGTTGAACGCCGTCTTCAGCGACGAGCCGCGGTGGCCGCTCGTGCCGAACACGACCTGCTGCGCGGGATCGTCGGGATCGGGCTGGAGCGTGTAGTACGACGACACCAGGTGCGGCACGTCGACGAGGTCCTCGGGGGTGGCGGGGGTTCCTGCGCGCGGATCGGCCATGTGCCCATCATGCCCAGCGGGCCTGTGCAGTGACCTCTAGGGTGTCCCCATGGCCCTGGTCACCTGCGAGATCACCGACGGCATCGCCCAGGTCCGGCTCGACCGGCCCGCGAAGCTCAACGCCCTCACCCTCGACCTGCTCGAGGAGCTGGCGGCGACTGCGCACCGGCTGCGCGCCGACAAGACGCTGCGGGCGGTCGTGATCGCCGGCGAGGGCGACGCGTTCACTGCGGGGCTCGACTTCGCCTCCGTCGAGGGCCAGCCGAGGAGGCTGGCGCTCTCGTTCGTGCCGCGGCCGTGGCGCAGCGGCGGGACCAACCTCTTCCAGGAGGCGTGCTGGGCCTGGCGGCGGCTGCCGGTGCCGGTCATCGCCGCCGTCCACGGTCACTGCCTCGGCGGCGGGGTCCAGATCGCGCTCGCCGCGGACTTCCGCTTCGCCCACCCGGACTCGTCCTGGTCGGTGCTCGAGGGCAAGTGGGGGATCATCCCGGACATGACCGGCGTACGCACCCTGTCCGAGCTGGTCGGACTCGACGTCGCCAAGCGGCTCACCATGACGGCCGAGACGCTCTCCGGCAAGGAGGCGCACGACCTCGGCCTCGTCACCGAGCTCCACCCGGACCCGGTCACCGCGGCCACCGCGTTCGCCCAGCGGCTGGCGCAGCGCTCCCCGGACCAGCTGGCCGCCGCCAAGAGGCTCTTCAACGGCACCTGGTTCACCTCCGCCCGGCGCACCTTCTCCCGCGAGCGATTCGAGCAGCTCAAGCTCCTCCGCGCCCCCAACACGAAGATCGCCCGCCGGGCCGCGCTCAAGCGGGAGACAGCGGTCTACAGGCCGAGGTCCTAGGGGTAGGCGATCCCGGTCGTCTGCTCCGAGAGCTCCCAGAGCGCCCGGGCGGCGTCCGGGTCCCGCGCCGGCCGCGACGGGCGTACGACGCGGGGCGGCCCGGAGACCTCGAACGGTCCGCCCGGCCCGACGTACGTCCCGCCTGGCAGGTCGGCGGTCGCTGCCATGAGCACCGGCAGCGCCCCGCTCTCGGGCGACTGGGCGACGGCCGAGGAGACGGCCTGCCCGATGGTCGCCGCCCGGCCGACGCCCCAGCGCGTCAGCGGGCCGTTGGCGACCAGCCTGGTGTCGGCGTACCCGGGGTGTGCCGCCACCGCCGACACCGGCAGGCCGGCGGCGCGCAGGCGCCGGTCGAGCTCGGCGACGAAGAGCAGGTTGGCCAGCTTGGACTGGCAGTAGGCGCCCCACGCGGAGTAGCGACCGACGGCGACCGTCGGATAGCGCAACGGCGCGGTGCGGGCGAACCGGTGCATGAGGCTGGAGACGGTCACGACCCGCCCGCTGCCGCTCTCGGCGAGTGACTCGAGCAGCAGCCCGGTGAGCAGGAACGGTCCGAAGTGGTTGGTCGCCAGCTGCAGGTCGAGCCCGTCGACCGTGCGCTTCTGAGGGGTCGCCATCACGCCCGCGTTGTTGACGAGGAGGTGGAGCTGGCCGCCGAGCTCGTAGGCCGCGTCGCCGATCGCCTCGGCGCCCGCCCGCACCGACTGCAGGTCGGCGAGGTCGAGCATCACCTTGTCGGTCCGGGCGTCGGGCACCGCGTCGCGCAGCGCCTTCTCGGCCTCGTCCAGCCGCGCCCAGGAGCGGCCGGCGAGGATCACGCCGGCGCGGTGCGAGGCCAGCCCGCGGGCGACGTACCACCCGATGCCGCCCACGCTGGGGCCGGTGACCACCGCGGTGCGGCCGCCGAGGTCGGGCAGGTCCGAGATCCCCCAGGTCATGAAGACACACAGTAGAGGAGATCAGCCGAGCGCGAGCCGGGCCGCGATCACCAGCATCACCAGACCGATCGCGACGTCCAGCACCTGCCACGCCCGCGGCCGCGCGAGGAGCGGCGCGAGGAGGCGCGCGCCGAACCCCAGCCCGCTGAACCAGAGCAGACTGGCGGCCACCGCCCCGACCGCGAACCACCACCGCCCGCCCGGGCCGTGGCTGTTGGCGATCGAGCCGAGCAGCAGGACGGTGTCGAGGTAGACGTGCGGGTTGAGCCACGTGAGCGCCGAGGCCTTCGCGACGACCCGTGCCCGGGACTCGGCCGGGGAGCCGCCGGCGGCCGACAGCGCGCCGGGCCGGGCTGCCCGGCGCAGCGACCCGACGGCGTACCACACCAGGAAGGCGGCGCCGAGCCACCTGACGGCGGTGAGCAGCCAGTGCGCGTGGTCGACGACCGCGCCGATCCCGCTGACCCCGGCGAGGATGAGGACGACGTCGGCCGCCGCGCACACGGCGACGACCGCCCCCACGTGGGAGCGCAGCAACCCCTGTCGCAGCACATAGGCGTTCTGCGCGCCGATGGCGACGATGAGGGACAGGCCGGTGAGCAGGCCCGCGAGTCCGGCGTGGGTCACGCGTCGACGCTAGGCGGTCGGTCTGGTGAAGACCAGCGAAGGTTTCTTCAGGATGTGAAGCAGTGCTTCACTAGGGACGTGCAGTTCGACCCCGACCAGCTCGAGACGCTGGTGACGATCACCGAGGAGGGCACGTTCGAGGCGGCCGCCCGGCGGCTCCACGTCACGCCGAGCGCGGTGAGCCAGCGCGTGCGGGCGCTGGAGCGGGCCGCCGGCCAGGTGCTCGTACGCCGGACCACGCCGTGCTCGGCCACCCCCGCGGGCGAGCCGCTGGTGCGGCTCGGTCGCCAGCTGCGGCTGCTTCTCTCCGAGGCGGCCGCGGATCTCTCCACCGGTGAGGTCGTCGACCTCACCGTCGCCGTCAACGCCGACTCCCTCGCGACCTGGTTCCGGTCGGTCGTCGGCGAGGTCGCGGAGTGGCACGCGACGGCGCTGCGACTCGCGATCGAGGACGAGGCGTACTCCCACGACCTGCTGCGCCGCGGCGAGGTGCTCGCCGCGGTCACCAGCGAGCCGCGCCCGGTGCAGGGCTGCGTCGTCGAGATGCTCGGCGCGCTGCGCTACACGCCGGCGGCCAGCCCGGCTTTGCTCGAGCGGCACCGCCGCGGTCGCGGGGTCGACTGGTCGGCGATGCCGGTGGTCGTGTTCAACGAGAAGGACTACGCCCAGGACCGCGTGCTCGCTGCCCACGGCTCGTCCCGGCCCCCGGTGGTCCACCGGGTGCCGGGTACCGCCGACTTCCACGAGGCCGTGCGCCGTGGCCTCGGCTGGGGCATGCTGCTCGACCCGCAGCTCGAGCCCGACCTCGACTCGGGCGCCGTCGTACGCCTCCCGGGGAGCCGGCACATCGACGTACCCCTCTACTGGCAGCGCTGGCGGCTGGACTCACCCACGCTGGCCCGGCTCACCGAGGCCGTACGCCGGGCGGCTGCCACGGGGCTGAGGCGTCCGCGGGACGAGTGACCCTGCGGTCCATCAGTCCCGGTCCTCGTAGGTCGTCTGGCGTCGCCCGGTGGGCTCGCCGTAGTCGCGGCGCTCCTCCACGTGGGTCGTGGTCACCCGGTTGCGCTGGTGGTTGACGATGAGCCCCAAGAGGATCGCCAATGCACCGACGCCGACGAGGATCCAGCCGAGTGTGTCGCTCGCGATGTTGGCGTCCCAGCTGTCGGGCAGGTCGACCGCGCCCGTGACGAGCACAAGTCCGAGGACGAGCAGAATGATGCCGACTCCGATGACCATGGGGGCCTCCTTCCGGCCGTCCCCAGGTATCCGGCACGTCGCCGCCCGAAACCTGCCGGACGACGACCGCGGCCCGCCCGGCGTGAGCCGGACGGGCCGCGGTGGAGTGGGTCAGGTCAGAACGCAGACTCCGGGAGGTCCATGATCGAGTTGTCGACCGCCTCGGCGATCGCGCGCTCGGCGGAGACCTTGGGCAGGTTGTAGGCCGCGAAGAACTGCGCAGCGGCGACCTTGCCCTCGTAGAAGTCCTTGTCCTGAGGGAGGGTCACCGTCCCGAGCTTCTCGAGCGCGACCTCCGCGCCGCGCAGCAGGAGCCAGGCGCAGACCACGTCGCCGATGACCATGAGGAGGCGGCTGGTGTTCTGGGCGACCTTGTAGACGTTGCGGATGTCGCCCGAGCTTGGGTCGGAGGCCATCAGGTCGTTGAACATGTGGCCCACGATCGCGTTGGCGTCCTCGAGCGCGGTGGCGAGCAGCTCGCGGCTCTCCTTGAGTCGGCCGTTGCCACCCTCGTTCTCGAGGAAGGTCTTGATCTCGCCGGCGAGGTGGCCGAGCGCCTGGCCCTGGTTCTTGACGATCTTGCGGAAGAAGAAGTCCTGGCCCTGGATCGCCGTGGTGCCCTCGTAGAGGGTGTCGATCTTGGCGTCGCGGACGTACTGCTCGATGGGGTAGTCCTGCAGGAAGCCGGAGCCGCCGAAGGTCTGCAGCGACTCGGTGCCGAGGATCGTCCACGAGCGCTCCGAGCCGTAGCCCTTCACGATCGGCAGCAGCAGGTCGTTGACCGCCTCGGCCAGCTGGTCCTCCCGGCCCTCAGCCTCGGCGAGCTGGACCTGGTCCTGCCAGGACGCGGTGTAGAGGACCAGCGACCGCATCGCCTCGGCGAACGACTTCTGCACGAGCAGCGAGCGGCGTACGTCGGGGTGGTGGGTGATCGTGACGCGCGGGGCCGTCTTCGCGGGGTTGGTGAGGTCGGCGCCCTGGACGCGCTGCTTGGCGTACTCAAGGGCGTTGAGGTAGCCGCTCGAGAGCGTCGCGATCGCCTTGGTGCCGACCATCATGCGGGCGTTCTCGATGACCTGGAACATCTGCGCGATGCCGTCGTGGACCTCGCCGAGCAGCCAGCCCTTCGCAGGCTCCCCGCCACCGACCTGCGGGTCGCCGAAGGTGAGCTCACAGGTGTTGGAGACCTTGATGCCCATCTTGTGCTCGACGTTGGTGACGTAGACGCCGTTGCGCTCGCCGGTGAGCTCACCGGTCTCGAGATCGAAGTGGTACTTCGGGACGAGGAAGAGCGAGAGCCCCTTGGTGCCCGGGCCGCCCGCGCCCTCGACGCCCTCGGGGCGGGCGAGGACGAGGTGCATGATGTTCTCCTGCAGGTCGGACTCCGCAGAAGTGATGAAGCGCTTGACGCCCGAGATGTTCCAGGTGCCGTCCTCGTTGAGCGTGGCCTTCGTGCGGCCCGAGCCGACGTCGGAGCCCGCGTCGGGCTCGGTCAGCACCATCGTGGCGCCCCAGAGCCGCTCGACCATGATCTCGGCGATCCGCTTGTCGCGGTCGGTGCCGTTGCGGTGGACGACGGAGGAGAAGAACGGGCCGGCGCCGTACATCCAGATCGGCGCGTTGGCGCCGAGCACGAGCTCGGCGGTGGACCACACCAGCGAGGACGGGGCGGCCGTGCCGCCGACCTCGGCGGGGGCCTGCAGGCTCCAGAAGCCGGAGTCCATCCACGTGTCGTAGCTCTTCTTGAACGCTGCGGGGACCGGCGCGGTGTTCGTCGTGGGATCGAAGACCGGCGGGTTGCGGTCGCTGTCCTCGAACGAAGCGGCGAGGTCCTCGCGCGCGACCCGGTCGACTTCGGCGAGGATCTCTCGCGCCGTGTCGGCATCGAGCTCTGCGAACGGGCCGGCGCCGAGGATCTTGTCGCGGCCGAGGACCTCGAAGAGGTTGAACTCGATGTCGCGCAGATTGCTCTTGTAGTGGCTCACTGCTCCACCTTCTGTGTCGGTTCGGGAGGCTGGTCAGCGCGTGAAGCACCCCATGAGCCGCTACTGACCAGTAACTTCAATCATAAGGAGGCCACTTGAGGGTCGCAAGGCACCCCCCGGCCAGGATCGTTCGGCTCCCGATATGCCTGAGGTTCGGTACGCCCGCCCGGCACTTCCGCACAACTGTGGGAACTTGCGGCGTTCCGGCCCTCCTTGGCCTGGCATTTTCCCGCACACGTGCGAAAGTGCCGGGCGGGCTGACGCCGCGGCTCAGGCCCCGGCGGTGTGCTCGGTGATCCACTCCACCAGCGGGCGTACGGCGCGCCAGTCCCGGCGGACCTCGTCGAGCAGGGCCGCGGTGTGGATGACCGGCTCGAAGCCGAGCGAGCGGCCGGCGGCGAGTGACTTGTGGCGGAGCAGCTCGATGCGGTGGTGGTCCTTGTCGTAGCCACGGGGTGCGGTCTTGAGCCGCTCGCCGGTGACGTCGTACCCCTTCTTCTCCAGCACGGCGAGCCGCTTCTCGAGCTCGGCCCCGTAGGTGTCGTGGACGACGGCGTCGCGGTACGCCGAAAGGCGGGGTGACTCGAACCAGTAGCAGCCGCCGCCCGTGCGGACCCCGCGCGGCGACACCTCGACGTAGTAGCCGGTGTGGTCGGCGACGCGGACGAACGCGCCCTGGTGGGTCTTGTAGGGCGTCTTGTCCTTCGCGAACCGGACGTCGCGGTAGGGCCGGAAGATCTTGGCGCTCCCGAACTCCTCCTCCAGCGCGGCGGTCAGCGCCTTCATCGGCGCGAGCACGGCCTCGTCGTACAGGTGCTTGTGGGCCTGCCAGAACGACCTGGTGTTGTCGACCTCGAGGTCGTCGTAGAAGTCCAGTGCGGCGACGGGAAAGCCTTCGAAACCCACGCGGTCACCCTACGAGCCCGCGCGGACAGTGGTGTGTCCGGCCGGTCAGACCTCGCCGATCTGGAGGCGGTCGGCGACCCGGCGGGCGTGCTCGGCCATGGCGCGGGCGGTGGCGGCGCTCTCGCCGAGGTGGTGGGCGGGATCGAGCAGGCGGTCGATCTCGGCGGGGGAGAAGTGTCCGGCGACGGTCTCGTCCCGCCCGAGCAGGCCGGCGAAGTCGCGGCCGGTGACCGCGGCCTCCTGGGCGAGGTCGTAGACGATCTCGTGGGCCCGGTCGCGTCCGATCCGCTCACCGAGCTGCAGCATCAGCGACTCCGACCCGATCAGTCCGCCCGACAGGGCGAGGTTCGCCCGCATCCGGTCGGTGTCGAGCTCGAGGCCGCCGGCGATGACGACGAGGCGGGTGAGTACGTCGCCGGCGAGGACGCTCGCCTGCGCGACGGTCTCCTCGAGCAGCCCGGTCATGCCGCCGTTCGCCTCGTGGTCGTGGAGCATCGACTCCAGCGCCGGCGCGACGAGGCCGCGCAGCTGGGCGGAGGCGGTCATCACGTCGAGGGTGAGCTGCGGGTTGCGCTTGTGGGGCATCGTCGAGCTGCCGATGGTGCCGTCGGGGATCGGCTCGAACGCCTCGCCGAACTCCGGCTGCATCATCGCGTAGACGTCCTTGGCGATCTTGCCGGCCGTGCCGGCGAGCAGGCCGAGCACGGTGACGTACTCGACCATCCCGTCGTTGGTCGCGCGCGAGGGCACGGGCATCGGCGCGAGGTCGAGCAGCCGCGCGACCTGGGCCTCGATATCCCGGCCGCGGTCACCGAAGGAGGCCATCGTGCCGACCGCGCCGCCGAGGAGCAGCCGGAAGAGCCGGTCCTCGAGCCGCTGGAGCCGGTCGACGTGGCTGGCGAGCTCGTCGATCCACATCGCGACCTTGAAGCCGAACGTGATCGGGACGGCGTGCTGGCTGTGGGTGCGGCCGGGCATGGGGACCTCGGCGCTGTCGTCCGCGAGCTTCGAGAGCGCGCGCAGCAGGTCGCCGAGCAGGTCGAGGATCCGGCCGTGGGCCTCGCGGAGCAGCAGCAGGTCGGCGGTCTGGGTGATGTTCTGCGTCGTCGCCCCCCAGTGGACCCAGCCGCCGTGCTCGGCGCCGACGACGCGGGAGAGCTCGTCGAGGAGCGGGGTCAGCGGGTGGCTGTGGGCAGCGGTGCCGTCCTCGATCCGGTCGAGGTCGAGCCGGTCCAGGTCGGCCGCTTCGGCGATCACCTCGCCGGCCTCGGCCGGGATCACGTCCAGCGCCGCCTCGGCGCGGGCGAGCGCGGCCTCGACACGGAGCCGGGCCTGCAGCCGGCTCTTCGTGGAGAACAGCTCGGCGATCCCGGGATCGGGTACGCGAGCGTCGGTGAACCGGCGACTCGATCCCGTGGGCATGTCACCGATCCTTTGCGCGTCGTTCACCTGGAAGAGAAATGACGAAATGCAACCTTAACAGCGCTCGGGTCAGGAACCCTGATCCTCGCAACCCCCGGTAACCGCTGGAACTGGCGACTGAACGGGCCGGAACTGGCGACTCGACCGGCCGGAGCTGGCGGCTCAACCCACTGGTGCGGTGACCTGCTCGTCCCCGGAGTCGGAGAACGACGCGACGGTCAGGGCGGAGCCGGCGCACTCGGGTGGACCGAGGAACGCGGCGCCCCGTCCGGACTCGTACGCCGTGGAGAGCGTGCTGCCGTCCCACCGCATCAGCCGGGCCGGGCCGTTGTCGGTCTCGGGGTCGGCGGCCCAGAGGACCGCGTCGCCGCAGACCGTCAGCGTGCCGTTGACGCCCGGACCGAGGTCGGCGATGCCGTCGGCCGTCGTCGCGTAGACCTCGACCGCCTCGTACCGGTGCTCGTTCGGCACGACGCTCCACACCCGGCCGTCGCCGAGCAGCGCGCCCTGCGCGCCCTTGCACCGGGCTACGTCGGGGAACGGCGTGATGGTCGCGCCGTCGACGGTGACGACGGTGCGGCATGACGGGTGGTGGGCGTCGAACGTCAGCATCGCCTCGCCGTCGGCTCCGATGACCGGGCTGTTCCAGCCGTTGCGCGGCGGGGCGCACCAGCCGACCGTGCTGCTGCGGCTCGTGATGTCGACCCGCGCCTGGCAGTAGCGGCGGCCGTCGAGCGTCGCGTGCACCAGCCTGTCGCCGTACAGCGCCCACGAGCCGCCGGTCGCGGTCGGTACGTCGGACGACCCGTCGATCGTCCAGGTCTTGAACGTCTTCGCGTTCAGGTCGACCACGGTCGCGCGCTGCGGGAGGGTCTCCTGCTTGTCCTGGGCGACGACGACCGCCCAGTCGTCGTCGAGCAGCGCGTCGACGAAGTGGAAGCGGCTCGCGGCCTGGCCGCCCTCGCCGCGGCCGGGGCCGTCGAGCGAGAACGACCGCCCCGACTGCGGCACCCGCAGCGTCCACCGCCCGGTGGTGACGACGGTGTCCTCGGCGCTCTCGTCGATCTTCCTCCAGGCGAGCGGGGCGGTCGTCGGCGTCGGCGTGGTGGTCGGTCCCGACGCGGTCGGGGTCGTGCTCGGCGTGGCGCTCGGAGCCGTGCTCGCCGACGCGCTCGGCGTCGCGGCGGCGCCGGGCGACGCCGCCGAGTGCGGCGAGTCGTCGTCCGAGGAGCAGCCTGCGGCCGTCGTACCGACGGCGACGACGATCAGGAGACCGGCCAGGCGGGGGCCGCGCATCAGACGCCGATGTTGTGCTGGAAGTGCGCCTCGTTGGCGCGGTAGCTGCGCGTGGCGACCCGCCACTGCGAGCGGGCGATGTAGGGCTCGGAGGGGTCGAAGCGCTGCTGGTTCCACGGCTCGAAGTAGCCGATCAGGTCCGGCTTCTTGTCGAGGGTCTTGTAGCCGCGGCCGACCTGGAAGTGTCCGGAGGCGTCGTCGTCGAGGTAGGGGTAGTACTTCTTGAGCAGGATCGGGTGGAGCACCACCGGGGCGGTGTAGGCGCTGATGTGCTTCTTGATGAGCTTCCACCACTGGTTGTAGCTCCACCCCTTGATGTCGAGGACGATGTACTTCCCGGCGTGCCACTGGTTGTCCCAGCCGGTGTTGTTGTTGACCACCCTGACCATCGCGGAGATGGCCGTGCCCGCCGTGGTCGTCCCGAGACGCTCGGCCCAGTGCTTCTGGGAGCGGTGCTTGTCGCGCCAGCCCCACACGATCATCTGTGCGGCGGTCGGCCCGCACCAGTACGTCCGGGTCTGCGCCGCGGTGTGCTTGGGGTTCAGGATCCACTTGTGCTTCGGGTACGTCGTCGCCTTCGGGCGGGTGCCGGCGGCGACGGCCACCCGGGCCTCGGGGTGGCGGTCGAGGAAGCCGGTCGGCAGCGGGACGCCCTGGAGCTCGTGGCGGAGCAGCCAGACCTTCGCGACAGAGCGCGCGGCCGAGGTGAGCTCGGCGCGGTCCCGGGCGGCGCGGGCCGCCGGCGTACCCGCCATCAGGCGGCTCAGCACCGTCCGTGCATCGGCGTCGCCGGTGCCCGCCGTCGTACGCGGGCGCTCGAGCGCGCGGATCATCCCGGTGCGCACCGCCCTGGGCGACTCGGTGGTCCAGCCGACGCCCAGGCAGTAGCGCTGCCCCTCGAGCTCGGCGCATCTCACCACCGACCTCACCGCACGTGCGCGCGCAGCGGCGGTGACCGGCCGGGGGAGGCGTACGCGGCCGGCCGCGACCACGGCGTCGATCTCGCGCCGCATCGCGGCCGTCACCGTCGTCGGGCCGGCGGCCGTCGCCGTACGAGGGGCGTACGCCGGCTGGGCCGACGGGCTGATCGCGCCCTCGTCGTGGATGCCGCGCGGCAGGAACGGCGCGGCGGCGAGGAGCGCGGCGAGGGCGACCAGCGGCACGACGATGGTGCGGTTTCGAGACATGGTCCTTCTCCCGAGTCAGGCGGTGAGCCTTCTCAGACTGACCCACAAGTCACAGAAATCGCAATAGTCACAGGTGTAACAGCCAGCTCGGTCCGGGGCGGTCGTCGGCGGCTCCCGGCGCGGGCGGGGCGGAAATGACTCACGGCCGGGTCCGTGTGGACCCGGCCGTTCACCGGAGCGGATGACGAGGCTCGAACTCGCGACATCGACCTTGGGAAGGTCGCGCTCTACCAACTGAGCTACATCCGCACTGCCCGTTTCAGCGGGCGCCGAGGATGCTACCTCACGATCCGAGCGGACCGGAAAGCGATCCGGGGAGCGGGGCGGGATCGGGGTACTTCGGGCTGAGTCCGTCGCCCGAGGAGCGGCCGGTGAGACGCCGCTTCACCCAGGGCCCGGCGTGCTCCTTCGTCCACTCCCAGTTCGCGGCGCGCTGCTCGGCGCGGCTGAGGACCGGCCGGCGCAGCGGCGCGGGAACGGGCAGCCCGTGCTTGACGCCGAGGACGTCGAGCACCTTGATGGCCATCAGCTCGTGGCCGGGTGTGGCCATGTGCAGCCGGTCGGTGTCCCAGTAGCCCCAGTCGTCGTACTCGCTCATCCGCCAGTAGTCGACGAGGGTCGCGCCGTGCCGGTCGGCGATCTCGCGGACGAGCTCGTTGTAGTAGGCGAACCGGCCCCGCAGCGGCCTGTAGAAGGCCGACGAGCGGGCCCCGAACGCGGTGAACAGCAGCACCCGGGCGCCGGTGCCGGTGAGCTTGCCGACGGCGGCGTCGTACTCCGTCATCAGCGCGTCGAGGTCGACCCGCGGGCGCAGGATGTCGTTGGCGCCGGCGTACAGGGTGACGAGGTCCGGCTGCATGCGTACGGCGGGCTCGAGCTGCTCCTCGACGATCGCGCGCAGCTTGCGGCCGCGGATCGCGAGGTTGGCGTAGCGGAAGGCCGGGTCGTGGGCCGCGAGCACCTCGGCGACACGGTCGGCCCAGCCGCGTACGCCGTTGGGCCGGCTCGGATCCGGGTCGCCCACGCCCTCCGTGAACGAGTCCCCGATCGCGACGTAGCGGTGGAAGCTGCCGGGGATGAGCGCGTCGAGGACCATGGCCCCATTCTCCCTGTGGCGCGGACGGGCTCGACACCGGCCGGTCGCGGGTAGGTTGTCGGCGTGATCCTGAGCGACAAGGACATCCTGACGGAGATCGAGTCCGGCCGGATCGTCATGGACCCGTGGGACGAGTCGATGCTGCAGCCGTCGTCGATCGACGTACGCCTCGACCGCTACTTCCGCGTCTTCGAGAACCACAAGTACCCCCACATCGACCCCGCCGCGGACCAGTCGGACCTGACCCGGCAGGTCGAGCCGGAGGGCGACGAGCCGTTCATCCTGCACCCGGGGGAGTTCGTGCTGGGGTCGACGTACGAGGCGGTCAGCCTGCCCGACGACCTCGCCGCGAGGGTCGAGGGCAAGAGCTCGCTCGGCCGGCTCGGGCTGCTCACCCACGCGACCGCCGGCTTCGTCGACCCGGGCTTCTCCGGCCACGTCACGCTCGAGCTCGCCAACGTCGCGACGCTGCCGATCAAGCTCTATCCGGGGATGAAGATCGGGCAGTTCTGCTTCTTCCGGCTCTCCTCGCCGGCGCAGAGCCCGTACGGCTCGGAGAAGTACGGCTCGCGCTACCAGGGCCAGCGCGGTCCGACGCCGTCGCGGTCCTACCAGAACTTCCACCGCACGAAGATCTGACGAATCGCTTGCCAACGCCTCAGCAGGTTGGGTTAGGCTTCCCTAAGTAAGCCTGACCTAATTAGAGAGGCGGACCCGTGATCCGTCGTACGAAGACCGCGGTCCTGCTGGCCGCGGCCGCGCTGCTGCTCGGGGCCGGCGCGCTGGCCGGCTGCTCCACCGGCTCCACCGACGGCGCGACGGGCACGCCGTCGGCCGCGAGCTCGGTGGACGCCGACGCCTTCCCCGTCACGATCAAGCACGCGTACGGCGAGACCACGATCGAGAGCGAGCCGAAGCGCATCGTCTCGATCGGGTCCAGCGACCAGGACATGCTGCTCGCGCTCGGCGTCGTCCCGGTCGGGATCCAGAAGGTCACCTGGGGCGGCAACGCGCACGGCACCACCCCGTGGTTCGACGCCAAGCTGAAGGAGCTCGGCGGCACGATGCCGACGCTCATCGACGAGACCGACGACATCCCGGTGGACGAGGTCGCGAAGCTGGACCCGGACCTGATCCTCGCGACCCTCTCGGGGATCACCAAGGCGCAGTACACCAAGCTCTCCAAGATCGCCCCGGTCGTCGCGTACCCGGGCAAGCCGTGGATGACCACCTGGCAGCAGTCGCTGGAGATGACCGGGAAGGCGGTCGGCCGGACCGAGCTCGCCGGACAGCTCGAGAAGGAGACCGAGGCGGAGTTCACGAAGGCCCGCGAGGAGTACCCGCAGATCCAGGGCAAGACCTTCATCTGGGCGGCGCTCGCGACCACCGATCTCTCCCAGATCTCGTACTACACGCCGAGCGACCTGCGCCCCACCTTCCTGCGGGCCATCGGCATGGAGGACGCCCCGATCATCGAGAAGATCAGCCCGAAGAACTCCTTCTACGGGACCGTCTCCGCCGAGCGCGCGGCCGACCTGAAGTCGGACTTCCTCTTCACCTACGCCGTGAAGGACAGTGACGCCAAGACCTACGCCGATGACAAGCTGATCGGGCAGATCCCGGCGGTCAAGAGCGGCCACATGTGGGCCTCCACCGACAACGTCGCCTCCAACGCCGCCGGTGTCCCGACGCCGCTCTCGGTGCCGTACGCCATGAAGCACTTCGTGCCGAACGTCGCGAAGGCCGTCGAGGGCCAGTGACGGTCACCGCGGCCCCACGACTGACCCCGGCGCGGCCCGCCACACCGCGCCGGGGCAGGTACGCCGTCGGGCTCCTCGGCGCCGTGCTGCTGGTCGCGGTGGTCGCCTCCGTGCTCGTCGGCTCCCGGATGGTCGCGCCGACCGAGTTGTTCCACGACGGCTCGGTCGGGCAGGCGATCCTCCAGGCCCGGCTGCCGCGCACCGTACTGGGGCTGCTGGTCGGCGCCGCGCTCGCGCTCGCCGGCGGCTGCCTGCAGGGGCTCACCCGCAACCCGCTCGCCGACCCGGGGCTGCTCGGGGTCAACGCCGGGGCGTCGTTCGCGATGGTGCTCGCCGTCTCGGTCTTCGGTGTCAGCTCGCTGCACTCCTACCTCTGGTTCGCGTTCGTCGGGGCGGCGGCGGCAGCGGTGCTGGTCCACACGGTGGCCTCGTTCGGCCGCGACGGCGCGACCCCCGCGAAGCTCGTGCTCGCGGGGGCCGCCCTGTCGGCGGGCGTGGCCAGCTGGACCAGCGGGGTGCTCCTCACCGACAAGCAGACGTTCGACGTCTTCCGCGGCTGGCAGGTGGGCACCATCGGCGGCCGCGGCTGGGACGTGGTGGCCACCGGGCTGCCGTTCCTCGGGGTGGGCGCGCTGCTGGCGCTCGCGGGCGCGCGCACACTCGACACCCTCGCGCTGGGCGACGACCTCGCCCGTGGGCTCGGGCGCCGCACGGCGGTCGACCGGCTGGTCATCGGGCTCGCCGTCGTCCTGCTCGCCGGCACCGCCACCGCCCTGGCCGGCCCGGTCGCGTTCGTCGGCCTGGTCGTCCCGCACGCGGTCCGGACGCTCGTCGGCAGCGCCTACACGCGGGTGCTCCCGCTCTCGATCGGGTACGGCGCCGCGCTGGTGCTCCTCGCCGACGTGGTCGGCCGGGTGGTGCTGCCCCCGACCGAGGTCCAGGTCGGGATCATGACCGCGGTCGTCGGCGTACCCGTCTTCTGCTGGTTCCTGCGACGCGGACGGATGGCCCTGTGAGCACGCTCCACCTGGTCGAGCCGACCGCCGTCGTACGCCGCGCCCGGCGGAGGCCGCGGCGACGTCTCGCGCTCGTGGTCGGCGGCCTCGGGGCGGTGCTCGTCGCGCTCTTCTTCCTCTGTGTCCTCGGCGGGCGTGACTACATCATCACCTTCCCCGACTTCCTCGCGATCCTGGGCGGCAAGGACATCCCGGGCGCGACCTTCATCCTGATGGAGTCCCGGCTTCCGCAGGCGCTGCTCGCGGTGCTCGTCGGCCTCGCGTTCGGGACGGCCGGCGCGGTCTTCCAGAGCACTCTCCGCAACCCGCTCGCCAGCCCGGACATGCTCGGGATCAGCACCGGCGCCAGCGCCGCGGCGGTCTTCGGCATCGTCGTCCTCGGCCTCTCCGGCCTCGCCCTCAGCGCGGCCGGCGTCCTCGGCGCCGTCCTGGTCGCGGCGCTGATCCGGCTGGTCGCCGGCGGGGACGGCGGCTACCGCCTGGTGCTCGTCGGCGTCACCGCGGCGGCGGCACTGCTGGCGGTGATCCAGTACCTCTTCACCCGCGCCGACGAGTACGACGCCCAGCTCGCGCTGCGCTGGATGACCGGCAGCCTCAGCGCCGCCGACTGGCCGACCGTACGGATCCTCGCGGTCGCGCTCGTCGTGCTGCTGCCGCTGGTCGCGCTCACCGCGCGGACGCAGCGGACCCTCGAGCTCGGCACCGACGTGGCCGCCGGGCTCGGGGTCACCGGCCGGCGTACCGACCTGCTGCTCCTCCTCGCCGTCCTGCTCACCGCGCTCGGGGTGGCCGCCGCCGGTCCGGTCGCGTTCGTCGCCTTCGCCGCCGGGCCGATCGCGCGCGCTCTCAACGGCGGGCGTACGACGCTTGCCGGCGCGGCCCTCGTGGGGGCGGTCGTCATGGTAGGGGCGAGCTATCCGGCGGCGTACGCCATTCCAGACACCAACCTGCCCGTCGGTGTCGTCACGGGCGCCTTCGGTGCCCCGTTCCTGCTCTGGCTGCTGGCGAGCGGCCGTACCGGAAGGAGGTCCGCATGACCGCTCTGACCGATCCGCCGCAGGCGCACGCCGGGAGCCCGACGCCGTCGACGTCGCGACTGGCGGCGGAGGAGGTGACCCTGGGGTACACCGGCCGCCCAGTCGTCCGCGGCGTGACCCTACAGATCCCGGACGCCGCCACCACGGTCGTCGTCGGCCCCAACGGCTGCGGCAAGTCGACGCTGCTGCGCGGCATGGCCCGGCTGCTCCGGCCGACGGCCGGCGCCGTGCTCCTCGACGGGCGCGCCGTCCACCGGCAGCCGACGAAGGAGGTCGCGCGGACGCTCGGCCTGCTGCCGCAGTCGCCGGTCGCGCCGGAGGGGATCACCGTCGTCGACCTCGTCGGCCGCGGCCGGCAGCCCCACCGCGGGCCGCTGACCCGGTGGACCGCCGCCGACGACGAGGCGGTCGCCGAGGCGCTCACCCTGACCGGCACCCTCGACCTCGCCGACCGGGTCGTCGACGAGCTCTCCGGCGGCCAGCGGCAGCGGGTGTGGGTCGCGATGGCGCTCGCCCAGCAGACCGACCTGCTGCTCCTCGACGAGCCGACGACCTTCCTCGACGTCGCCCACCAGATCGACCTGCTCGACCTGCTCCGGACGCTGCGCGAGACCCGCGGCACCACCGTCGTGATGGTGCTGCACGACCTGAACCTCGCCGCGAGGTACGCCGACCACCTCGTCGCCATGCGCGATGGCAGCGTCGTCGCCGAGGGGACGCCTCACGACGTCGTCACCGAGGAGTGCGTCCGCCAGGTCTTCGGCCTCGACTGCCGGGTCGTCCCCGACCCGGTCTCCCACACCCCGCTCGTCGTCCCGATGGGGCGCCACCACAGGACGGAAGCCTGACATGCCCCTCCTCGCCCGCGTCGCCGTCCGCTCCGTGGAGCGGCTGTCGCCGTCGTACGTCCGCGTCGAGCTGGGCGGCGACGAGCTCGCGGAGTTCGGCACCGACGGGCCGACGTACGACCAGCGGATCAAGCTCGTCTTCCCCGGGCCGGCCGGCCTCCCCGTCCTCGGCCAGGACACCTGGTGGCAGGAGTTCTGTGCGCTGCCGGAGGAGGGGCGCGGCCACGTCCGGACCTACACGATCCGGGAGGTGCGGGGGAGCGTCGAGGCGCCGACGATCGTGGTGGACTTCGTGCTCCATCCCGGCGCCCACGGCCCCGGCTCCGGCTGGGCGGAGACGGCCGCGGTCGGCGACGAGCTGCTCACCGTCGTACCCCGCCGGGGGCAGCTCTTCGGCGGGATCGAGTGGTCGCCGGGCGACGCCGAGCGGCTGCTCCTCGTCGCCGACGAGACGGCCGTCCCGGCGGTCTGCTCGATCCTCGGGTCGCTGCCGGACGACGCCGCGGGGACCGCCTTCCTCGAGGTGCCGGACGCCGCCGACGTCCAGAAGGTGTGCGCGCCCGCGGGGATCGACGTGCAGTGGCTGCCGCGCCACGGCGCCCCGGTCGGGTCGCTCGCCCTCGGAGCCGTCGGCGGGCTCTTGGGATTCTCGGCCCCGGCCGAGGTGCCGGCCTCGGGCGAGGTGGACCCGAACCTGTGGGAGACCCCGACGTACTCCTCCTCGGGCGAGGCGCTGGACCCCGGCCGCGGCGACGGGCGGTACGCCTGGATCGCCGGCGAGTCCGGCATGGTCACCGCGCTGCGCCGCCACCTCGTCAAGGAGGTCGGCCTCCCGCGCCAGCAGGTCGCCTTCATGGGCTACTGGCGCCACGGCGTCGCGATGAAGGCATGAGCGACGCCCAGCCGCTCCTGCAGCATCAGGAGTCCAGCCGGTCCGCGAAGCGGCGCAGCTGGCTGGCGAGGGAGTGCCGGGTGGCGCGCCTGGGGCGGCGTACGCCGTCGGCGCGGCGCGCCTGCTCGGCCTGACGGAGCCGCTCGTCGCGGGCGTACTTCGCCTGGAGCTCGGAGATCGAGTCGATCATGGTGTCCTCCTCCCGGTGCTCTCGTCAGGCCTCGACGACGGTGACGTCGCCGCTGACCGTGCGGGCGCGGAGCTCGACGTGGTCCTGGCCGTCGGCCGGCTGGCCGGAGCCCTTGACGTAGGACCGGATCTCGCCGGTCACGGTGGTGATGTCGGTCCAGACCGGCGTGCCGGCGGGGATCCCGATGCGGATGTCGCCCGAGGCGCCCTTGCCCTCGACCCGTCCCCTGACGGCCTCGCGGACCTCGAGGTCGCCGGAGCCGGTGGAGAGCGAGACGCTGCCCTCGGCGTGTCCGACCCGCAGGTCGCCGGAGCCGGTCTTGGCCTCGACGTTGCCGGTGGTGCGGTCGAGGCGTACGTCGCCGGAGCCGGTCGCGACGTAGACGTCGGCGAGCGCCTCGTCGACCTCGACGTCGCCCGAGCCGGTCTTGGCGCGGAACGGGCCGCGCACCTGGGCGGCGGAGACGTCGCCGGAGCCGGTCGCCAGGTCGGCGGGACCGTACACCCGGTCCAGCGCGACCTCGCCCGAGCCGGTCTTGACCTGCGCGGTGCCGAGGGCGCCAGTGGCGCTGACGTCGGCGCTCTGGGTCTGGGCCTTGAGGGCGGACTCGTCGGGCAGCGTGACGGTGACGATGTGGCCCTTGCTGGCGAAGTCGAAGAGCCCGCGGTGCTTCGGGCCGATGACGCTGACCAGCTCGCCTTCCTGCTTGACGATCACGCTCTCGGGGTCGTCGCCCTCGACGCTCACGGTCGTGGTGTCGGTGTCGGTCGCGGTGAGGACGAGCTGGCCCTTGCTCAGCTCGACGTACAGCCTGATGGCCGCGGGGGTACCGAAGGTGTAGAGCGTCATGGCTTCTCCTGGATGAGGGTGTGCGGGACCAGGGGGCCGGCAGGGCCGCCGGTCCCGGAGTCAGGTGATGCTGGCTAGAGCCAGCCGGTCATGCGGCGCTTGTTGCTGGTGCCGCTGAACGGGTCGAACTTGTCGAAGCCCGACATGGCGTCGTTGATGAACTGCGGGAGCGAGCTGAGGTCGACGTCGACGTTGATCGAGCCCTCACGCGTGGCAGCCCGGATGACGTTGACGACCCAGGTGTTGAGCGAGCTGCCGGAGCGGGCCGCGAACTCCTCGGCGCGGGCCTTGACGGACTCGGGGATGCGGAGCGTGATCCGGGCGGTCGCGCCCTCGTCCTCGTCCTCCTCCTCGGGCTGCGGAGCCGGGGCGGCGGCCGGAGCGGGCGGAGGCGGGAGGTGGACGCCGAACTCGAGCTCGCGGCCGTTGAGCCGGACGTCCACGTTGCCGCTGGGCAGCTCGGCAGTGATCTCGGAGGCTGCCTGGGAGACGGCCTCCATCAGCGCCAACCGGGCGGCCGGGTCGAGGGCGTACGACAGCCGCTCGGCGGCCGCCCGGGCCTCCGGGCCGGCCGCGTCGGCGGCGGCGAGCAGGTCGCGGCGCAGGCTCTCGACGTACGGGGTGATGTCCATGGGCACCACGATGACATCACTGTGATGTCATGTCAAGCAGAAAGCGACATCACTTGACGTCACGTGTGATGCCACGGAGGTGCGTGCCCGCCGTCGGCGGGTGGCAATGGTTTAGTGGGACGGCACGTCGAACTGACAGAAAGGTCGATATGGCCGGCATCCACGTCCCGGTCCTGGAGACACTCATCCAGGCGAGCACGGTCGACTACCTCATCATCGCGATCTACTTCATCTTCGTCATCGGCATCGGCGTCCTCGCCAGTCGCGGCGTCTCGGACTCGGTGGACTTCTTCCTCTCGGGGCGATCACTCCCGGCCTGGGTCACCGGGCT
Source organism: Nocardioides asiaticus (assembly GCF_040049175.1). NCBI lineage: Bacteria > Bacillati > Actinomycetota > Actinomycetes > Propionibacteriales > Nocardioidaceae > Nocardioides > Nocardioides asiaticus. The sequence goes on from NZ_JBDZDM010000002.1 coordinate 377,418, forward strand.
GGCGTTCATCTCGGCCAACCTCGGCGCGGTCGAGATCATGGGCATGTCGGCCAACGGCGCGGAGTACGGCCTCCCGGCGGTGCACTACTTCTGGATCGGCGCGATCCCGGCGATGCTCTTCCTCGGCGTCGTGATGATGCCGTTCTACTACGGCTCGAAGGTGCGGTCGGTGCCGGAGTTCATGCTCCGCCGCTTCGGCACGGGCGCCCACCTCGTCAACGCGCTGTCCTTCGCGATCGCGCAGCTGCTGATCGCCGGCATCAACCTCTACCTGCTCGGCGCCATCGTCCACGCGCTGCTGGGCTGGCCGCTGTGGGTCGCGCTGATCGTGGCCGCGGCCATCGTGCTGTCGTACATCACCCTCGGCGGCCTCAAGGCGGCGATCTACAACGAGGTGCTGCAGTTCTTCGTGATCGTCGGCGCGCTCGGACCCCTGGCGATCGTGGGGCTCCGCAAGGTCGGCGGCTGGGGCGGTCTCAAGGACAGGATCACCCAGATGGCGGTCGAGCACTCCGACAAGGTGCCGGGCGCCTCCGACCAGCTGCACTCCTGGCCCGGCAACGACCTGACCGGCTTCAGCTCGAGCGCGCTGTCGGTGATCGGGATCGTCTTCGGCCTCGGCTTCGTGCTGTCGTTCGGCTACTGGACCACGAACTTCGTCGAGGTGCAGCGGGCGATGGCCTCGCAGTCGATCACCGCCGCACGTACGACGCCGATCATCGGTGCCTTCCCCAAGATGTTCATCCCGTTCGTCACGATCCTGCCCGGCATGCTCGCCGCCGTCCTCGTCCCCGAGATCGTCACGGTGAAAGAGGGCGGATCGGCCCCCGGCGGGGCGTCGGGTGAGGGCGTCACCTACAACGACGCGCTCATCTACCTGATGCGCGACCTGCTGCCCAACGGGCTCCTCGGCGTGGCGATCACCGGCCTGCTCGCTGCGTTCATGGCGGGCATGGCGGCGAACATCTCGGCGTTCAACACCGTCCTCTCCTACGACCTCTGGGAGAGGTACGTCGTCAAGGACCGCTCCGACGACTACTACCTGCGGGTCGGGCGGATCGCGACGGTCGCCGCGACGCTTGTCGCCATCTTCACCGCATCGCTGGCGTCGAACTTCACCAACATCATGAACTACCTCCAGACCCTCTTCGGGTTCTTCAACGCGCCGCTGTTCGCGACGTTCATCCTGGGGATGTTCTGGAAGCGGATGACCGCGACCGCCGGCTGGGTCGGGCTGATCTCGGGCACGGCGTCGGCGGTGGTCGTGGCGTTCCTCAGCGAGGACGCCTTCGGCTCGGCGAGCACCGGCGTACTGTCGCTCAGCGGCCAGGGCGCCTCCTTCGTCGCCGCCGGTGCGGCGTTCGTCGTCGACGTGCTCCTGAGCATCGTGGTCTCCCTCGTGACGGCGCCGAAGCCGGACGAGGAGCTCAAGGGGCTCGTCTACTCCGAGACGCCGAAGGCCGACCTCGTCGACAAGGGCGCCGCCGACTTCCCGTGGTGGCGCCGCCCGGTGCCGCTCGCCAGTGTCGGGCTCGCGCTCGTCGTCATCCTCAACATCGTCTTCGCCTGAGAGGAGTCCACCCATGACACAGGGACAGAGCCAGGGACAGACCCAGGGCCCGGGCCCGAGGAAGACCGCGGGGGCCTTCGACATCCGCAACGTGATCGGCGCGCTGCTCGTCGTGTACGGCGTCGTGCTGCTCATCGTCTACGCCGTCGGCGCGAACGACGCGATGGGCGACAACACCGACAACCTCGCCGGCGGTCTGACCTTCCTCGTGGTCGGTCTCGTCTTCCTCGCCTGGGCCCAGCTGCGGCCCATCGTCGTGGAGCCGCCGAAGGAGGGTGAGGCGCCCAAGGGCGGCCTGCACTAGGGCCGCTCCCGCGCTGGCGGTACGACAGTGCCCCGGGTCGCAGTCAGGGACGGCTGCGACCCGGGGCACTGTTCTTTTCGTCGTGTCTTTTCGTCGTGCGGCTGGCGGCCGGCGGCCGGCGTCAGAGGTCGAAGAGGGACCCGGCCTCGTTGATGTCGACGTCCGTACGCGGCGCGTGGGCCTCGCCGCTGCTCGACTGGGTTGCCGGCTGCTTGGGCTGACCCTCCGCCTCCTGCGGCTCCGCCTCCTCGACGGTCTCGTCCTCGAAGATCGTCTCCGCCTCGGCGGGCTCCTCGGCAGGCTCCTCCGGGGCGGGGGCCTCTGCGGGGGCCTCTGCGGGGGCCTCTGCGGGGGCCTCTGCGGGGGCCTCTGCGGGCGCTGGTGCGGCGGCCGGGCTCGCCGGGGTCGCCGGGGCGGCGGTGGGTGCCGCTGCGACTGCGCCGTCGGGGGCCTCGATGTCGAACAGCGAGGAGACCGCGTCGATGTCGACGTCGTCGTGCGGTGCCGATGCGACCCCGGAGGCGGAGGAAGTACCGGTCGGCGGTTGAGCGAACGTTTGCTCAACCGGCTCCGGGGTCTCCTGGGCAGGCTCGGCCGAGGGGACGTCCGCCTCGGCCGCGGGCGCCTCCGCCTCGACCGGAGTCGCCTCGGCTGCCGCCTGCGCGGGCGGCGCCTCTGGCTCCGGGGCCGCGGGGGTTGCCGGGGTCGCCGGGTCGGCGGTCGGCGCCGCTGCGACTGCGCCGTCGGGGGCCTCGATGTCGAACAGCGAGGAGGCCGCGTCGATGTCGACGTCGTCGTGCGGCGCCGATGCGGCTCGGGACGCGGCAGCCGCGGGCGGCGTCTGGGCGACCGTCTCCTCGGGGGCGGCTTCGGTTCCCGACTCGCCGCCGGCCGGCTCGGGGGGCGCGGAATCAGCGGGAGCCTCCGGTCCGGCAGCCGGGATGTCGAACAGCGAGCCACCGCCCAGGTCGGTCTCGGCCGACTCCGGCTCGGCCGCCGCCGGCTCGTCGGCGGTCGGGGTCTCGGCCGGCGCGGAGTCCTCGGCGGGCGTGTCGAACAGCGAGCCGCCCTCGTCGAAGAGGGAGCCGCCGCCGGAGGCGGACTTCGCCTCGGGCTCGGCGGGCGCCGGGGTGTCGAAGAGGGACGAGGCGTCGTCAGGCGCGGCACCAGCGGGCTCGGCGGCCCCGGCGGCCTCTGGCTCGGCGGACGTCTCCGGCGCCTCGGCGGGGGTGTCGAAGAGCGACCCGCCGGTGTCCTGGGATGCCTTCGCGGCCGGTCCCACCTCGGCGGTCCCGGTGACGGTGGCAGCGGTGTCTGTGATGTCGCCGGCCGAGGGCTCGGCGGCGGTCGCGACCGAGGCCGCGGTGGCGGCGCCGGCACCTGGCGCGAGCTTGGTGGCCATCTCGCCCTTGACCGAGGCGAGCAGCATCTGGGCGACGTCGAGTACCTCGACCTCCTCACGCGCGGTCCCGTCGGACTGCGCGGCGGTGAGGCCGTCGGAGAGCATCACCCGGCAGAACGGGCAGCCGACGGCGATCTGGTCGGCGCCGGTGGCGACGGCCTCGTCGGTGCGGTTGCGGTTGATCCGCTCGCCGATCCGCTCCTCCATCCACATCCGGGCACCGCCGGCGCCGCAGCAGAAGGATCGTTCGGAGTTGCGCGGCATCTCCTTGTAGTCAGCGCCCGGAAGCACCTGGAGCAGCTCGCGGGGCGGGGTGTAGACCCCGTTGTGGCGGCCGATGTAGCACGGGTCGTGGTAGGTGATCGAGCGCTTGTGGGCACCGGCGCCGTCGGCCACCGGGGTCAGCCTGCCCTCCCGCACGAGCCGGTTGAGCAGCTGGGTGTGGTGGACGACCTCGAGCTCGACGCCGAACTCCTTGTACTCGTTCTTCAGCGTGTTGAAGCAGTGAGCACAGGTGGTGACGGCCTTCTTGACCTTGAACTCCTTGAAGGTCTCGACGTTCTGCTGCGCCAGGCCCTGGAACACGAACTCGTTCCCGGCCCGACGGGCGGAGTCGCCGGTGCAGGTCTCACCGTTGCCGAGTACGCCGAACGAGACGCCGGCCAGGTCGAGCAGCTCGGCCACGGCGCGGGTCGTCTTCTTGGCGCGGTCCTCGTAGGCGCCGGCGCAGCCGACCCAGAACAGCCAGTCGACCTCGTCCAGGGACTCGATGTCCTCGCCGACGACCTTGACGTCGAAGGGGAGCCCGTCGGCCCACTCCATCCGCTTGCGGGACGACATGTTCCACGGGTTGCCGTTGTTCTCGAGGCCGCGGAAGAGACCGTTGAGCTCGGTCGGGAAGTTCGACTCGACGAGCACCTGGTAGCGGCGCATGTCCATGATGTGGTCGACGTGCTCGATGTCGACCGGGCACTGCTGCACGCAGGCGCCGCACGACGTGCACGACCAGAGCACGTCCTCGTCGATGACGAAGTCGCCGCCCTCGGGGTTGTAGAACCACTCGTCCTCGTCGGCCTTGCCGACGAGTGACCGCTGCAGGACGTCGGCGTCGGAGCCGTCACGTCCACCGTCCTGCAGGTAGGGCGCCGCGGCGTATGCGTGGTCCCGCAGCCCCATCACGAGCAGCTTCGGGGAGAGCGGCTTCTCGGTGTTCCAGGCCGGGCACTGCGACTGGCAGCGTCCGCACTCGGTGCACGTGGTGAAGTCGAGGATGCCCTTCCAGGAGAAGTCCTCGATGGCGCCGACGCCGAGCTTGGAGTCCTCGTCGAGGTCGTCGATGTCGTCGAGCGTGATCGTCTTGCCGCCCGAGGTGAGCGGCTTGATCGAGCCGAGCGCCGTACGGCCGGAGGACTCGCGCTTGAACCAGATGTTGAACCAGGCGGTGAAGCGGTGCCACGCGATGCCCATCGTGAGGTTGACCGCGATGACGTCGAGCCACACCAGCGCGGAGAGCACCTTGACGAAGGCGATCACGACGATCGCCGCTTCGACGGCGTCCTTGTCGGTGCTGCTGTAGAGACCGCTGAGGAGGTGGGCCACCGGGTAGTGGAAGGAGCCGGCCCGGTCGCTGTGGCCGTCGAGGATCTCGAGGTTGCGTTCGGCACCGCGGATGAAGAGGATCGCGACGCCCTCGAGCAGTGCCATGAACTCGACGAAGTAGGCCTGCCAGAATGTCGAGCCGAAGAACCGGCTCCGGCGGCCGAGCTGGGCCGGCTTGTGGAGCTGGCGGTAGACGATCAGGAAGACGATGCCGATCGTCGAGAGGACGCCGATCGCCTCGCTCACCCACTCGAAGACGAACCAGTGCCCGATGACCGGGATCTGCCACTTCGGGTCGAAGAGCTGGACGAAGCCGGTCGCGACGGCGCTGGAGAGGATGAGGAAGCCGAAGTAGACGAACCAGTGCATCACGCCGACCCAGCGCCACTGGAACATCCTGGTGTGGCCGAAGGTCTCCTTCATCATCGTCGCCCACCGGCGGCCGGGGTTGTCGGCGCGCGGGGCCGGCTGGCCGATCCGGACGACGCCGACCATGCTGCGTACTGCCTTGACCACCAGGTAGACGGTGACCACGGTCAGCGCGAGCGTGACGGCGATGACGATCGTCTGCAACATGCGGGTTGGGCTCCTCGTCGAGTCGTGCTCGTCGTACGGCGGTGTACTGCCGGGAGTGGCGACTCTAGTGAGACGAGCGCCACGCCCGGCAGCCCTCCGTCAGGTGAGAAGGATCCTACCCGTTGGTAACTTCGCCCGTCAGGCCGGCTGCAGTCCCGGCCGGCCTGGGCGACGAACCTGCCGGCCGTCGTGAGCGCGTCCGGCGCTCAGTGCGTCAACGGGTGCTCGCCGCGGACCGGGACGAGGCCGATCGCGACGAGTGGGAAGAGCCCGGCCAGGGCGAACGCCCAGGAGTAGCCGAGGTGGGCGACGACGAGCCCGCCGACGGGTGGCACGACACTGCTGGCGAGGAACTGCGCGGTGTTCTGCAGCGCGAGCGCCCGCCCGGACCAGAACGGCCCGGCCCGCTCGGCCACGCCGGTGAACGCGAGGCCATTGTCGGCGACGGTGAGCACCGTCGCGACCACGATCAACGGGACGGAGACGAGCCAGCCCAGCCCGGCGGTGAGGCCGAGGAGGAGCATCGTGAGGCCGGCGCCCCAGGCGACCCAGCGCAGCGGCCGCATCCGGCTGCGTACGACGTCGGAGAGCTGCCCCGCGGCGATCCGGCCGAGCGCGCCGAAGACCTGGGCGACCGCGACCAGGGTGCCGGCCGGGGCGGCGCCCCAGTGCCGGTCCTGGACCAGCCAGACCAGGGCGAACGTCCACACCACGAACTGCGGCACGACGAGCAGCACCGAGACGCCGTGGATGCGGGCGAGGTAGCCGTCCCGGCGGTAGGGGTTCGGGGCCGTGCCGGTCTTCCGGTCCGGCCGTGGCGGGTCGAGGTCGGCGACGGCGAGGTGCTCGTCGGCGGCGCCGCAGGAGAGCGTCGGCACCCACATCGCGACGTGCACCCCTCGGCTCTCGGCGAGCACCGAGACGGTGATCGCGGCGATCCCGACGCCGACCGGCTGGGCCATCTGCCGGATCCCCATGGCCAGCCCTCGCCGGTGCGGCGGGAACCACCCGACGACGACCCGGCCGCTGGCGGCGTTGGTGCTCGCTGCGGCCGCCCCACCGAGGAGCAGAAGGATCCCGAGCAGCACCAGTCCGTGGGTGAGCGCGGCGAGCAGGCCGACGGCCGCCGTGCCGACGAGGCCGGAGAGCAGCACCAGCCGCTCGCCGCGGTGGTCCGTCACCCAGCCCCACGGCACCAGCGCGAGCATGACGCCGACCGTGGGTGCTGCGGCGATGAGCCCCGCGTCGGCGAGGCTGAGGCCGTTGCGCTCGTGGAGGGCCGGGATCAGGAACGCGGCCCCGTGCATCATCGTCGCCGCGGAGGCCTGGGCGATCGTGCTCGCCGCCAGCATCGCCCAGCGGCGTACGTCACCGACCTGCGCTGGGGGCGGGGCGGTCACGGTCACGCCACCAAGTAAAGGTGCTCCGAACGCGACGGACCCCGCCGTGTCCGTCCCTCAGGACGGCTCGGCGGGGTCCGATGGTGCCCGGGTCAGGGCTTGGCGATCTTCAGCCGTGCCCGGCCGAGGTCGATCACCGTCTTCGTCACGTCACTCGCGCTGAGCACGGTGATTCGGAGCCCGACCACCTGAATGCCCTGCCACTGGTTGGTCACGACCTTGGTCTGGATCGACAGTGCGCCGCCCGGGATGTCGATCTTCTTGCCGTCCAGCTGCGCGAGGGAGTAGCTCGTGCCGTTGGCTGTGATGGAGCCGACCGTCGTCCCGCTCGCGTTTCGGGTCAGCTTGGTGAGCCCCTTCCCGGTGCGGGTCACGTTGGCCCGAGCGACCAGCCCCTTGACGACGAGCGCGCCGTTGCCGATGTTGACGCTGGCGACCCGGGAGATGGCCCGGCCCCAGGCCTTCCTGCCGCTCTGGTTGCCCTGCATCTGCGAGGTGAGGGCACCGACCTTGATCGGCACGCCGACGTTGCTAAGGGGCAGGCCGGCGATCGCCTTCGTCAGCGTCTTTCCCTTCGGGCTCTTGCACGGCATCAGGAGCAGGGGCTGCGGGCCGACGGAGGCCAGCGAGCCGAGGGCGCTGGCGCGGATCGCCGCAGCGGAGCCACCGAAGATGCCGGACTCGACCCCCTCCGACATGTAGGCCCACGCGTGGGCGAGCGCCAGCGTCGTCTTCGAGGGGGCGACGTACAACCGCAGGCCGTCGCTGTTCGCGCCCGCCCAGTTCGGGCCGCGGTGCGTGGACTTGGCACCCATCGAGAGGGTGGCCAGGCCGGGGATCTTGAGCGGGTTGCCCGGCGTCGGGAGCGGGGCCGAGTGGGTCCCGGTGATCGGATCAGTGACCGCGATCCTGGCGACGTCGGGGACCACCTCCGAGTGGAAGCCCTTGGCGTCGTGCCACACGTGGGCGGTCACGGTGAGGCCCTGGATCGAGAGCTTGCCGAGGCCGCTCCGGGCAAGGGTGATGTCGGCGACCTTGGACCGCGTGTAGCGGTTGACGGTGCCGCCGACCTTCGTCGTCCAGGTGCGACTGGTGACGGCGCCGATGGAGCCGAGCTTGTCGGGCAGCGTCGCGCCGGCGAGGTGGTTCTCCCGGCTGACGCCAGCCTTGTTCATGCAGCCGGAGGACACGGCGGCGGTGTCGCCCGAGCTTGCGGGAAGCGATCCCCCGAGGACGCGGAGCCCGTAGCCGTAGCCGCGGAGGACGTACGGCGTCGAGACGGGCTTGGCCGCGTGGGCGTCATCCGGTGTCAGAAGGAGAAGGCTGGTGGCGGCGACGGCAGTGGCCGAGCCGAGTGCGAAGAGACGGCGCATGAAGACTCCAGTGAGACGCGAGGGACCCCCCATCCCTCCGGACATGGTCGAAACCACTCGTCACGGGGCGCGGAACGGGGACCCTCCGTGCCTCCCTCCCAGATGGGGCGTGACACCGTGCTCAACGACGATGTCGCGAATGTGTGACGGGTGCCCCACTCATCTGTTCGGACCAATTCGCCTAGTCCGAAATGACTAGGACCCCTGGGGTAGATCGGCGGCCGTTGGACGCCGTCCGGGCACCGGGCTTGGATGGGCCCGTGACCAGCACCGAAGCGCTCTCCCCGTCCGTCCCCACCGTCGCCGTCGGCGTCGGCCCGCTCACGCCCGAGGAGGTCGTCGCGGTGGCACGCCACGGCGCCGGGGTGGTGCTGACCGACGAGGCGCTCGGGGCGATCGACCGGGCCCGTGAGGTCGTCGACTCGCTCGCGGGGGCGGCCACGCCGGCGTACGGCATCTCGACGGGGTTCGGCGCCCTCGCTACCCGTCACATCCTCGCCGACCAGCGCGCCCAGCTGCAGCGGTCGCTCATCCGCTCGCACGCCGCCGGGTCCGGGCCCGAGGTCGAGCGCGAGGTCGTACGCGCCCTGATGCTGCTGCGGCTCTCGACGCTGGCGACCGGCCATACCGGCGTACGCCGGGCCACGGCCGAGCTGCTCGCCGCGCTGCTGTCGCACGGCATCACGCCGGTGGTGAGGGAGTACGGCTCGCTCGGCTGCTCCGGCGACCTCGCCCCGCTCGCGCACTGCGCGCTCGCGCTGATGGGGGAGGGCGAGGTGCGCGACGCTGCCGGGACCCTCGTGCCCACCGCCGAGGCACTGCGGGCGGCCGGGCTCGAGCCGGTGGAGCTCGCCGAGAAGGAGGGGCTCGCCCTCATCAACGGCACCGACGGGATGCTCGGCATGCTGCTGCTCGCGATCGCCGACCTCCGCCGGCTGCTCCGGACGCTCGACGTCGCCGCCGCGATGTCGGTCGAGGCCCAGCTGGCCACCGACCGGGTCTTCGCAGCGGAGCTGCAGGAGCTGCGGCCGCATCCGGGCCAGGCCCTCTCCGCGGCCAACCTCGTCGCCCTGCTCGCCGACTCCGGCGTCGTGGCGTCCCACCGCGGCCCGGACTGCAACCGCGTCCAGGACGCCTACTCACTCCGCTGCAGCCCGCAGGTTCACGGCGCCGCCCGCGACACCGTGGAGTACGCCGCCACCGTGGCGGCCCGCGAGCTCGAGTCGGCGATCGACAACCCGGTCGTGCTGCCGGAGGAGGGCCGGGTCGAGTCGAACGGCAACTTCCACGGGGCACCCGTCGCCTACGTCCTGGACTTCCTCGCGATCGTGGCCGCCGACGTCGCCTCCATCTCGGAGCGGCGGACCGACCGGTTCCTCGACGTCGCCCGCAGCCACGGGCTGCCGGCGTTCCTCGCCGGTGACCCCGGCGTCGACAGCGGCCACATGATCGCGCAGTACACCCAGGCCGCGATCGTCTCCGAGCTCAAGCGGCTCGCCAACCCGGCCTCGGTGGACTCGATCCCGTCCAGTGCGATGCAGGAGGACCACGTCTCCATGGGGTGGTCGGCCGCCCGGAAGCTGCGTCGCGCGGTCGACGGGCTGACCCGCGTGGTGGCGATCGAGCTGCTCACCGCCGCCCGCGGGCTCGACCTCCGGACGCCGCTGCAGCCCTCGCCGGCCACCGGCGCCGTCGTACGCCTGCTGCGCGACGCCGGCGTTCCCGGCCCCGGCCCGGACCGGTTCCTCGCCCCGGAGATCGAGACCGTGGTGGGATTGGTGTCCTCAGGCGCGGTGCTGCGCGTGGTCGAAGAGGTGATCGGAGAGCTGCGATGACGATCCAGGACAACCCCCGGCTTCCGATCCGCGCTCCTCGCGGTGCCGAGCTGAGCGCGCGCAGCTGGCAGACCGAGGCGCCGCTGCGGATGCTGATGAACAACCTCGACCCCGAGGTGGCGGAGGCTCCTGCGGACCTCGTCGTGTACGGCGGGACCGGCAGGGCCGCGCGCTCGTGGTCGGCGTACGACGCGCTCGTGCGGACCCTCCGGACGCTGGGCCCGGACGAGACGATGCTGGTGCAGTCCGGGAAGCCGGTCGGCGTGATGCGGACCCACGAGTGGGCGCCCCGGGTGCTGATCGCCAACTCCAACCTGGTCGGCGACTGGGCCAACTGGGAGGAGTTCCGAAGGCTCGAGGAGCTCGGGCTGATCATGTACGGCCAGATGACGGCCGGCTCCTGGATCTACATCGGAACGCAGGGAATCCTGCAGGGCACGTTCGAGACCTTCGCCTCGGTGGCCGACAAGCGGTTCGACGGCTCCCTCGCGGGCACGATCACGCTGACCGCCGGGCTCGGCGGGATGGGCGGCGCCCAGCCGCTCGCGGTCACCATGAACGACGGGGTGGCGATCTGCATCGAGTGTGACCCCGCGCGCATCGCCCGCCGGATCGAGCACCGCTACCTCGACGTCGAGGCGCCCAGCCTCGAGGAGGCGCTGCGGATGGCGGTCGAGGCCCGCGACGCGCGGACGCCGCTCTCCATCGGCGTCCTCGGCAACGCCGCCGAGCTGATGCCCGCGCTGCTCGAGCTGGACGCCCCGATCGACGTCGTCACCGACCAGACCTCGGCCCACGACCCGCTGGCCTACCTCCCCCTCGGCGTCCCGTTCGAGGAGTGGCAGACGCAGCGTGAGGCCGACCCGGCCGGGTTCACCAAGCGCGCGCAGGAGTCGATGGCCGCCCACGTGCGCGCGATGGTCGGCTTCCTGGACAAGGGCGCGGAGGTCTTCGACTACGGCAACTCGATCCGCGACGAGGCCCGCAAGGGCGGGTTCGACCGCGCCTTCGACTTCCCGGGGTTCGTGCCGGCCTACATCCGGCCGCTGTTCTGCGAGGGCAAGGGGCCCTTCCGCTGGGCGGCGCTGTCCGGTGACCCCGCCGACATCGCGGCCACCGACCGGGCGATCCTCGAGCTCTTCCCGGACAACGAGCGCCTGCGGAAGTGGATCACCATGGCTGGCGAGCGGGTGCACTTCCAGGGCCTGCCGGCGCGGATCTGCTGGCTGGGGTACGGCGAGCGCCACCTCGCCGGGCTGCGCTTCAACGAGATGGTCGCGAGCGGCGAGCTGAAGGCGCCGATCGTGATCGGCCGCGACCACCTCGACTGCGGGTCGGTCGCCAGCCCGTACCGCGAGACCGAGGCGATGCTCGACGGGTCGGACGCGATCGCCGACTGGGCGCTGCTCAACGCGCTGGTCAACACCGCCTCGGGGGCCACCTGGGTGAGCATCCACCACGGCGGCGGTGTCGGCATGGGCCGCTCCATCCATGCCGGGCAGGTGACCGTCGCCGACGGCACCGACCTCGCCGCGCAGAAGATCGAGCGTGTGCTCACCAACGACCCGGGCATGGGGGTCATCAGACACGTCGACGCGGGCTACGACCTCGCGGTGGAGGTCGCGGCCCGCGCCGGTGTGCGGATCCCGATGACTGAGCTCTGAGCGGAGGGGGAGCCGGCTCAGCCGCCCAGACCGAGTCCGCCCGTGACACCGCCGACCACGTCGTCGACGGTGTTCGTCAGGGTGTCCACGGTGCCGGACACGGGGTCCGACGGGGTGGTGTCCTTCGGTTCGGTCTCCTTGGGCTGGCTGTCCTTGGGCTGGGACTGCTTCGGCGTGCTGGACTGCTGCGTGCTCGAGGACGTGTCGTCCGATCCGGTCGCCGCATGCTTGCCGCCGGACCGGGTCGCGCTCACCGACCCGGTCGAGGAGCCCTTGTGGGTGCCCGCGGAGGGCGTGGACGGCGTACCGCTCGCGCTGCCCGCGTCGGCCGAGCCTGTCTGCGGGCCCGTCGTCGGCGCGGTGTCGCCGGCGCCGGTCGCGCGGTGCTTCGGCCGGTGCGTCACGGCACCTGCGCCGGTCGTCGGCGCGGTGGCCGCACGGTGCTTCGGGGCCGCCTCCTGCTGGTGGGCGACGGGCGCGGCCGCGCCGCCGTCGTCGAAGAGGTGGCGTACGCCGTCGACGACGCCGTCCACGACGCCGCCGGCGTGCGGCGCGAGCGTGACCGTGCCACCGGCGACCGCCGCCAGGAGCGCGGCCGGCGCGAGCATGGCGAGCTTGCGACCGAGCGTCAGCGTGGGGGTCGCGACGCCCTTGCGTGGCTGGACGAGGCGTACGCCGCGGGGAAGGGGGACGACCGTCGCCCCGGAGGCGTCGTCGGGGACCGGGTAGAGCGCCGGGCGACGCTCGTCGAGGTAGGCGATCTCGGCCGGGGGCCGCTCGAGAGTGATCGTCACGGGTGTCTTCTCCTGCACTGGGCCTGGGGTGGGGGATAGCCCGTCCGGGCTACTTCACCAGATCAGGGCGGTCGCTGTCACCTTCGGTGTCACATCGAGTTGCATTTTTACCTGGTCCTCATTCGCGACGCGTCCCGCAGCGTGCGGTCGGTGACGGCGAGCAGCCCGGCGGCCACCGAGCAGACCGCGATGAGCACGCCGATGACGTGCACGTTGGCGTCGGTCGGCGCGTCGCCGAAGGTCGCGCCGAGCACGCCGGAGGAGAGGATCGCGCCCAGGTAGACGAACGTGCGCGAGAGCCCGGAGGCCGTGCCGACGCGGTCGGGCGGGGACTGTCGGTAGAGCACCTGCTGGTTCGAGACGCTGGCCAGGCCCTGGGCGATGCCGAAGAGGCCGGCGATGACGAGGAGGTACGCCACCGGGCTGCTCGAGTGCAGCCAGATCATCAGGACGCCGCCGACGATCGGCGCGCCGCAGGCGACGAGGATCGGCACGCGGACCCGCGTCGTACGCGCGACCGCCACCGACATCGCCCCGGCGAGGACCGCCGTCGGCAGCTGCAGGAAGCCCGCCTGGGCGCTGCTGAACCCGGCGTCGTCCTGGATCCACTGCGTGTAGCCGTACATCATCGAGTAGAAGCCGAGGTAGAGCAGGAGCATCCGCAGGTAGGTGCGGGTGAGGCCGCCGTTGCTCGCCAGCATCCGGAAGTCGATGAACGGGCTCGTACGCCGCAGCTCCCAGCCGAGCAGCCCGAGCAGGGCGACGACGGTGACAGGCAGCAGCCACCAGTGCGGGGTGGACAGGGTGAGCCCGAAGACGAGCAGCGAGGCGACCGAGGCCGCGAAGAGCAGGATGCCGACGAGGTCCAGGTCGCGCAGCCGCGGCCGCTCGCCGGCGGCGGGCCGGACCTCGTCGGGGACCCAGAGCAGCGTCATCACGAGCGCCGCGACCGCGAGCGGGACGTTGACGAGGAAGATCGCGCGCCAGTCGAACAGGTCGATGAGCACACCGCCCAGCACCGGGCCGACCGCCGTCGTGCTCAGCGCCGAGATCGAGATCCCGGAGAGCACCGCCGGCGGGGTCGCCGCCCCTGCGACGCGGGACCGTCCGCGGATCATCGCCATGACGGAGGGGTACGCCGCCGACGTACCGACGCCGAGGAGGACCCGCGAGGCGACGACCGGGCCGAAGCCGCCGGCGAGGCTGGGGAGCACGCCGGCGACGCCCACCACCACGAGGCCGGCGAGGTAGACCCGCCGCGGGCCGAGGATGTCGCCGACCCGGCCGAGGGTCGGCTGCGCGATCGCGCTGGTGAGGTAGAGGCCGGCGACGAGCCAGACGACGGTGCTGCTGGGTACGCCGAGGTCGCGGCTGATCGGCACCAGCGCGACCGAGACCATCGTGGTGTTGATCGGGTTGAGCAGCGGCCCGAGGAAGAGCGGCGCGAGGAACCGCGCGCCGTACACGCCCTTCGGGGCGGTCTTCTCGTCCGTCGACGGCTGGTCGACCGAGGTCACGCCCGGGTCGCCTCCAGGAGGGCGAGGAGCTCGGCCGTCGTGCCGGTCTCGGCGCGCTTGGGGAAGTGATGGGTCACGGAGTACTCGTGGCTGGCGAGCTCCGCGTCGGTCATCGCGTCGAGCGGGGCGGTGACGTGGAAGCCGAGCTCGAAGGCCTGCTGCACGGTGGCGGCGACGCCGTTGCCGGTCGCGACGCCGGTGACCACGACCTGGGTGACGCCCTGCTCGCGCAGGTAGGCCTCGAGGTCGGTGCCGGTGAACGCGCCGGGAGTGTGCTTGGTGACGAGCTTGTCGGCCTCGCCGAGCTCCGGGACGACTGGGAGTGCCTGCTCCGGCAGGGCCGCCGGGGTGCCGGCGGGGTTGTTGTCGGTGCGGACCCCCGGGGCGCCGGCCACGTTGACCAGGACGACGGGGAGGCCGTGCTTGCGGAACGCGTCGGCGAGCTCGGCGCTGCGGGCGATCACGTCGGGGACGGCGTGGGGCGTGCCGTCGATGCCGACGATCCCGGCCTGCAGGTCGATGACGATCAGTGCGGTCCTCGCGTCGAGCGTGGTGAGGGACATGGCGGTCCTGTCTTGTCGAAGGTTGGGCGGGTCAGTGCTCGACGAGCCGCGCGAGCAGCGCGACCGTCTCGGCGAGCCGGCGCTGCTCCGCGGGGGAGAGTGCCGTGGAGATGCGCTGGGCGAGCCAGTCCTCGCGGACGCTGCGGCTCCGGGCGACCAGGTCGCGGGCCGTGGCGGTGACCGCGATGACCTTCTGCCGACCGTCGGCGGGGTCGGGGGTCACGGCGACCAGCCCCTGCTCCTCGAGCGCCGCGACGGTCGCGCCCATCGACTGGGACCTGACGCCGCTGAGCTTCGCGAGGGCGGTCACGGTCAGCGGGCCGTCCCGGTCGACGTAGCCCAGCGCCTCGGACTGGCTGGGGGTCAGCCCGAGCCGTCCGCCGTGCTCCCTCAGCGCCCTGGTCAGCCGGCCCGTCGTCGTACGCACCTCATGGGCGAGGGCGCCGATCGCGGCGTCGTCGAGTGTCCTGGTCACGGCGTACGACGCTAGCAGGTGTGAAGGTTACCTTCAAAGGTTGCCTTCGCATTTATGGAAACGGTTCCGAGCGCAGGCGCACCGGGGGAGACTCGGGGCATGGCCACTCCCGTGCGCTCCCGCGTGACGCTCACCGACATCAGCTCCCGCGCCTGGGAGCACCCGGCCGACAAGGGCGCGCTCGTGGCGCTGCGGAAGCTCAGGGGCTTCGACACCGTCCTGAAGGCCGTCAACGGCCTGATCAGCGAGCGGACCGTCCGGCTGATGCTGCTCGGCGACTCCGTGCGCGTCGACGAGCGGCAGTTCCCGGTGATCCAGAGGCTGCTCGCCGACGTGGGGCGGGTGCTGGACGTGGCCGAGCTGCCGGAGGTGTACGTCGTCAACGACCCGTACGTCAACGCGATGACGATCGGGATGGAGAAGCCCGTCATCCTGCTCAACTCCGCGCTGGTGGACCTGATGGACGAGGAGGAGCTGCGGTTCGTGGTCGGCCACGAGCTCGGCCACGCGCTCTCCGGCCATGCGGTCTACCGCACGCTGCTGCTGCGGCTCATGCAGCTCAGCGGGATCCTGGCGGCGCTGCCGCTGGGCGGGCTCGGCGTACGCCTGATCGTGGCGGCGCTCATGGAATGGTCGCGCAAGGCCGAGCTCTCCGCCGACCGGGCCGGTCTGCTCGCCACCCAGGACCCGGCCACCGCGCTGCGCGTCCACATGAAGACCGCGGGAGGCGGCCACCTCGAGGACCTCGACCCGGTCTCGTTCCTGGCCCAGGGGGCGGAGTACTCCGAGGGCGGCGACCTGCGCGACTCGATCCTGAAGCTGCTGCTCGTCGAGCAGCAGTCCCACCCGTTCGCCGTCGTACGCGCCACCGAGGCGAAGCGCTGGGTCGACTCCGGCGCCTACACCCGGATCCTCTCCGGCGACTACCCGCGCCGGTCCGGGGACGCCGACGCGACCATGAGCGAGGCGGCCAAGGAGGCCGCCGACCACTACGCCCGGAGCTTCGCCCGCGCCTCCGACGCCCTCACCAAGCTCCTCCGCGACCTCGGCGGCGTTCTCACCGGGGTCAAGGGGTGGTTCGACGAGAGGTTCGGCCGCGGCTCCTCCGACTGACCGCCGACCCGCGGTCAGAGGGCGGCGATGGCCTCCGCGATCGCGAGGGTGCGCCGGGCGGACTCGACGTGGAGGCTCTCGACCATCCGGCCCTTGTAGGTGACGACGCCGGAGCCCTTGCCCTCCTCGAAGGCGGCGATGAGGCCGTTCGCGTCCTCGACCGCCTCGGCGGAGGGGGCGAAGGTGGCGTTGGCGCCCTCGACCTGGCCCGGGTGGATGAGGGTCTTGCCGTCGAAGCCCATCACCCGTCCCTGCTGGCACTCGGCGAGGAACCCCTCGGTGTCCTTCACGTCGTTGTAGACGCCGTCGAGGACGACCTTCCCGCTGGCGCGGGCGGCGAGCACCGCCAGCGACAGCGAGGAGAGGATCGGCGCCCGGCCGGGCACGTGCTCGGCGTACAGCTCCTTGACCAGGTCGTTCGTGCCCAGGACGAGCACGGTCAGTCGGTCGGAGGCGGCGGCGATCTCCTCGGCGTGGAGGATGGCGTACGGCGACTCGATCATCGCCCACAGCTTCGTCCGCTCCGGAGCGCCGGCGTCCTCGAGCGAGGTCACCAGCGCGTGCACGGCCTCGGGGCTGTTGACCTTGGGTACGACGACGGCGTCCGGGCCGGCCTTCGCGGCTGCGGCGAGGTCGTCGGCATGCCACTCGGTGTCCGCGCCGTTGATCCGGATCGTGAGCTCGCGGTTGCCGTAGGCGCCGCTGGTCACGGCGTTGACCGCGTTGTCCCGCGCGGCCGCCTTCGCGTCCGGCGCGACCGCGTCCTCGAGATCGAGGATCAGCGCGTCGGCCGGGATCGTCTTGGCCTTCTCCAGCGCCCGCTCGTTGGAGCTGGGCATGTAGAGGACGGAGCGGCGGGGCTTGAAGGCCCCGGTCATCACGGTCATGTCAGTCCTCCAGCTCGATGGCGTCGTAGAGCTCCTTGAGCTTCGGGTCGATCGCGGCGAGCTGGTCGGCCAGCTCGACCAGGACGAGGCACTGCTTGAGGCTGGCGTCGTCCTCCATCTTCCCGTCGAGCATCACGGCCCCGGTGCCGTCGCCCATGGCTGCGACGACGCGACGGGCGTGCTTGATGTCCTCGACCGACGGGCTGAAGACCCGGTTGGCGATCTCGATCTGCTTGGGGTGGAGCGACCAGGCGCCCACGCAGCCGAGCAGGAAGGCGTTGCGGAACTGGTCCTCGGTTGCCACGGTGTCGGTGATGTCCCCGAACGGGCCGTAGTAGGGGTAGATCCCGTGGGTCGCGCAGGCGTCGACCATCCGCGCGATCGTGTAGTGCCACAGGTCCTGCTGGAAGATCCGCCGCTCGCCGGTGATGTCACCGTCCTTGGGGTCCTCGCGGACGAGGTAGCCGGGGTGGCCGCCGCCGACCCGTGTGGTCTTCATCCGCCGGTCCGCGGCGAGGTCGGCCGGCCCGAGGGAGAGGCCCTGCATGCGCGGCGAGGCGCCGCAGATCGCCTCGACGTTCGCGACCCCGCGGGCGGTCTCGAGGATCGCGTGGACCAGGATCGGGCGGTCGAGGCCGGCCTTCGCCTCCAGCTGGGCGAGCAGCCGGTCGACGTAGTGGATGTCCGCAGGCCCCTCCACCTTCGGGACCATGACCACGTCGAGCTTGTCGCCGATCGCGGGGACCAGCGTCGTCAGGTCATCGAGCACCCAGGGGCTGTCGAGAGAGTTGATCCGCGTCCACAGCTGTGTCGGCCCGAAGTCGGTGGCCTGGCCGATCTTGACCAGCCCCTCGCGGGCGGCCACCTTGTTGTCGGCCTTGACGGCGTCCTCCAGGTTGCCGAGGAGCACGTCCACGGTGCCGACCATGGCCGGGATCTTCGCCGCCATCTTCTCGTTGCTGGGGTCGAAGAAGTGGATCGCGCGGCTCGGCCGGAACGGGATCTCCCGCACGGGCGCCGGCGCACCCACGGCCAAGGGTGCGAAGAAGTCCTTCGGGCTGTCGATGCTCATGCCCCGGAGCCTAGCGAGGACCGGTTACCCGTCGGTAGGGCGTCCGCATCGGTCCACGCGTGGCCCGGTCAGTCGCTCAGCAGGACCCCGAGCAGGGCGCCGGTCGTCGCCATGACGACCGCCAGCGCGAGGAGCGTCGGGTGGCGGCGTACGACGTGCTCGCCGGCCTCGACGTCGTCCTCCAGCGAGTGTCGGAGGGGTACGCCGGCGGCCACGATCAGCGTGGACGGCCAGATCCCCGGCGTGGCGCCCGAGGCCACGGCGGCGGCCAGCAGGAGGAAGCCGCCGACGGCCAGGAGCGCGCCGGCGACGATCGCCGGGCGGGGAGTGGTGGGGTGGAGAAGGACAGGGGTCGAAAGGGACATGGGCTGCTCGCTTCGGTGCTGCTCGATTCCCAGATGGGACGAGCGGTACCCCAAGCGATGACGTCGTCAGACTGTCGTCTTCGCCACACTCGCCGAGCGGGCAGCGTCAGCCAGCGTCAGCCGCGGCGCCACCACCGCTTCCTGCGCGGCTTCTCGGCGGCCTCCCGGCGGCGTAGCGCGGCCTCCGCCTCGGCGGCGCGCGCGGCGCGGCGCTCCCGCCAGCGGGCGAGCGTCTCCTCGACGTCGCGCGGCATCGTGATCAGCGGAGGCCCCTGCGGCAAGCCGTAGCGCGCGGCGATCACCCGCTCGTTGAACTCCTCCACCAGCGCCCGCGCCTCGTCCTCGGAGCGCTGCCGGTCGAGCAGGTCGTCGAGCTCGGCGTCGTCCTTGCGGAGCTGCAGACTGGGCGGGAGCACCCCGGTGATCTGCTCGCGCTCGATCAGCTTCTTCAGCCACCAGTCGGGGTCGTAGTCCTTGTCGAGCCCCTGGATCGGCTTCCCCTGGCCGGGCAGGTCGTCGAACTCGCCGCGCTCGATCGCCTGCCGGATCTGCAGGTCGACCCACTTCACCTGGTCCCGGGCGCGGGCCGCGGCGGCGGGGCTGCCGGTGCGGCCGTCGACGTCTCGGCGGTGGCGGTTCGCCGGCATCGGACGGCCCTCCGGCCAGTCCTCGCTCTCAGGCATCCCGATCACCCCCTGCCTGCCCCAGCCTAACCCAGGAGAAGTACGCGACGGTGGCCGACGACGGTCCAGAGGCCCCGGGTGACGGCGGGCGCCCGCTGGTCGAGGCTCACAGCGCCTCGACGAGGCGACGGTAGAAGGCGACGCCGTCGTGCAGGTCGGCGACGGCGAGGTGCTCGTCGGCGGCGTGGATGGAGCGCCGCTGGGCGGCGGTCATCCGGAACGGCGCGAACCGGTAGACCCTGTCGCAGATCGCGTGGAAGAAGCGGGCGTCGGTGGCGGCGAGGACGACGTACGGCGCGGGGACGGCCTCCGGGAATGTCGCCTCGACCGTCTGCTCGAGAAGGGCGAACGCGTCGTCGCGCGGGCTGACCGGCGACGGCTCGCCCGCCTCCACCGTCCGGATCTCGACGGCGTCGTCGGCGATGGCGGCACGGAGCCGGTCGAGGACCTGGGCGACGGTCTCGCCGACCATGACCCGGACGTTGACGCCGGCCACGGCGGTCGACGCGATGACGTTGAGGGCGGGGCTGCCGCGGAGGGTCGTGACGGCGACGGTGGTGCGTACGAGGGCGGCGGGCTCGGGCCCGAGCCGGGTCAGCACCCGGGCCAGGGCCGGCGCGACCCGGCCGGCGTTCGAGAGAAGCGGGCGCAGCGGTGCCGGCGCGTGCGGCGCCATCCGCCGGAACAGCTCGATGGTCGGCTCGGGCAGGCTGACCGGCATCGGCGTACGGTCCACGCGGCGGACCGCTCGCGCCAGCCGCACCGTCGGCCCGTTGCGCCGCGGCGTCGAGGAGTGCCCGCCGTCGCCGGTGACCCGCAGCTCGAGGCTGGTCGTGCCCTTCTCCGCCACTCCGACCACCGCCACCGGCGTGCTCACGCCCGGGAAGGCGTCCAGGGCCACGGCGCCGCCCTCGTCGAGGACGAACCACGGCGCGACCCCGCGCCGCCGGAGCTCGTCGACCGCCGCCTGCGCCGAGCCGCCGGAGACCTCCTCGTCGCAGCCGAACGACAGCCAGACGTCGTACGCCGGCGTGAAGCCGCGCGCGAGGAGCGACTCGACGGCGGCGCAGATCGCCACGACGCAGCCCTTGTCGTCGAGGGTGCCGCGGCCGTGGACGGCGCCGTCGGCGAGCTCGCCGCCGTAGGGGTCGCGGGTCCAGTCGCCGTCGGGGGGTACGACGTCGAGGTGGGCCATCAGGACGACCGGCCGCTCGGCGCTGCGGCCGGGCCAGCGGAGGAGCAGCGCGTGGTCGGCGACGCGGGTGGGCTCGAGCCGCTCGTGGAGCAGCGGGAACTGGGCGCGCAGCTCCTCGAGGAGGCGCTCGAAGGCGTCGTGGTCGACCTGCTCCGGGTCGCGGCTGCTCACGGTCGGGATGCGCACCAGCGCCTGCAGCGCGCCCACCGGGTCGGTCATGAGCGCACGCTAGCGGCTCCACCGGCCCCGGTGGACGACCTCCTCCATCGGCTTGCGGCGCCGCCGGCTGGGAGAGCCCTTGGCCCCACCCTCGGCCGGGTGGCCGAGGGTGATGACGCCGACCGGGTCGTAGTCGTCCGGGATGTCGAACGCGTCGCGGACGTGGCGGTCGCGCTCGGGCACGACCCCGAAGAAGCAGGCGCCGAGCCCCTCGTCGACGGCGGTCTGCAGGATCAGCAGGCTCGCCATCGCCGCGTCCATGTGCCAGAACGGCATCGGCCAGCGCGACTCGTCGCGGTCGGTCCAGCCCTTGTCCTGCTCGGCATAACGGGACAGGTAGGCCGCCTTGCTGCTGCACGGGATGATCACGACAGGCGCGCGCATCATCCCCGCCAGCCACGCATCCGGCTCCTCGACGTAGCCGCTCGCCTCCCAGAACCGGCGGACGTCGTCGGGGGTGTCGAGCACGAGGAACGCCCAGCCCTGGCTGAAGCCCGCGCTCGGCGCGCGCACCGCGTTGTGCAGCGCTCGGTCGACCACCGCTGGGTCGACCGGGTCGGCGGTGTAGTTGCGGACCATCCGGCGGCGGCGTACGACGTCGTGGAACTCCATGCGCGCAGCATGCCGTACGCCGCCGACGGTCAGGCGGCGTCGTGGTCGTGGACGGCGTCCGGGTCGAAGCCCGCCGGCGCGCGGTCGAGGAAGCTCACGACGTCGCGGACGCGGCCGTCCTCCTCGACGCTGATCACGTCGGTGCCCTCCGCGAACGAGGTGCCGTCGGGGAGCACGATCTCCCAACGGAGCCGGATCCGGTCGTGGTGCTCCTCCGGCTCCGAGCGGGCGGTGAAGACCGCGGCGCCCATGTGCTGCCGGAACTCGGTGGCGAACCCGACCAGCGCCTCGGCGCCGGTGAGGACGCCGACGGGTGCGTGGTACATCAGGTCGCCGGTGAACAGCTCGGCGCCCAGGGCGCGCATGGCCTCCGGGGTCGGCGCGTTCCAGAAGGCGACGTAGCGGTCGGTGGTGGTCATGGTGTCTTCCTCTCCTCGGTGGATGATCGGTGGGTGAGCCACGACGATGGGCCCGCCGGCCGCGGCCTGTCGATAACCTCCGAGGTCATTGCCGGGGGCCTCGTGCGGGCGGGAGCCTGGGGCCATGACCGCGATCGCGCCCGCCCCGTCCGGCACCCCGTCCCGCACTGAGACCGTCGGTGCGCTCGTACGCCGCTGGCGGGAGCGGCGTCGCCGCTCGCAGCTCGACCTCTCGCTCGCCGCCGACGTGTCGACGAGGCACCTGAGCTACATCGAGACCGGCCGCTCGCTGCCGAGCCGGTCGATGATCGAGCGGCTCTGCGACGAGCTCGACGTGCCCCTCCGGGAGCGGAACGCGCTCTACCTCGCGGCCGGCTACGCGCCGGTCCACCGGGAGCGGCCCCTGACCGACCTCGGTGCCGTCCGCGCGGCCGTCGACGCCGTCCTCGCGGGACTGGCGCCGAACCCGGCCGTGGCGGTCGACGTGCGCTGGGACCTGCTCGCCGCCAACGACGCGGCCCTGACCTTCCTCGGCGACGTGCCCGCGAGCCTGGCCGGCCCGCCGTTCAACGTCCTGCGGGCGACGCTCCACCCCGACGGCCTGGCCTCCCGGGTCCGCGACCTGCCCCGGTGGCGGGCCCACGTCCTGCGTCGCGTACGCCGGCAGGTCGAGCGCACCGCTGACGCCGGTCTCACCGCGCTCCTCGCCGAGATCGAGGGCTACCCGGCGCCGGGCGGCGTCCCCGAGCCACCGGCCGGCCCGACCGACGAGCTCGTCGTCCCGCTCGAGCTGGCGACGCCGTACGGCGACCTCGCGTTCTGCTACGCGACGACGGTCTTCGGCTCGCCGCGCGACGTCACCTTGGACGAGATCGCGATCGAGACGTTCTTCCCGGCCGACGAGGCGACCGCGGAGGTGCTGCGGCGAGCCGCCCCGGCGTGAGGCTCTATGCCGGCAGGGGCCGCTGCTCGACGACGCGCTTCATGACCAGCGTGGAGGTCAGCCGCTGGACGCCGGGCAGCGCGGAGAGGACCTCGTCGTACAGCTTCTGGTAGGCCGCGATGTCCTCGGCGACGACCCAGAGCAGGTAGTCGGGGTCGCCGAAGAGCCGCTGGGCGAGGACCACCTGCGGGATCGCGTCGACGGCCGCCTCGAACGCGGCGATCGTCTCGCGGTCCTCCTGCCGCATCACGACGAAGAGCAGCGCCTCGAACTCGAGCCCGACGGCGGACGGGTCGATGATCGCGCGGTAGCCGTGGATCACGCCGCTGCGCTCGAGTTCGCGCAGTCGGCGGTGGCAGGGCGACACGGTCAGCTGCACCTTCTCGGCGAGCTCGGTGATGGTCTGGCGGCCGTCGCGCTGCAGCTCGACAAGGATCTTCCGGTCGATCTCGTCCACGATCCAGATCCTTCCACAGCAGGCATGGCGCATGGAAATAGTCGGGACCATTTCCTGGCGATTCTTGCCTATCTTCCCTCTCATGGATGTGGGAACGGTCATCGGGTTCTGGGGCGTGGCCCTGCTGCTCATCCTCGTACCCGGAGCCGACTGGGCGTACGCCATCGGAGGCGGCGCGCGCGGACGGGTCGTGGCGGCCGTGGGCGGCCTGCTCGTCGGGTACGTCGCGATGACCGGCGTGACCGCCGCGGGCGTCGGTGCGGTGGTCGCCGCGTCGCCGACCGCCCTCGGCGTGCTGACCCTGGTCGGTGGCGGCTACCTCGTCTGGCTCGGCGTGCGCGCGCTGCTGCGGCCCGCGGCCGTCGGCGAGGCCGGCGGTGAGGTCACCGGTGCGTGGTCCACGCTCGCCCGCGGGGCGGCGGTCAGCGGGCTCAACCCGGAGGGGCTGCTGCTGTTCGTGGTCGTCCTGCCGCAGTTCACCGACGCGGCGTCGTCCTGGCCGGTGGCGGGCCAGGTCTGCGTGCTCGGGCTGGTCTACCTGGTCGCCTGCGCCGCGGTGTACGGCGTCGTGGCGACCGCCGCCCGGGGCCTGCTGCGTGCCCGGCCGGGCGCCGGGATCGTCCTGGCCCGGGTCTCAGGAAGCGCCATGGTGCTCGTCGGCGGGCTGCTCCTGGCCGAGCGCGCGGCCGGATCTCTCTAGCGGATCTCTATAGCGTTGGGGCATGTCCTTCGAGGAGATGTGGGCCGACCTGCTGCCGGTGGGGCGGTCGAGCGTCTCGGGCGGCTACTTCCGCCAGCCGTGGACCGGTCCCGAGCTGGAGCTGAGGGCGTGGTTCTCCGAGCAGGTCGCGGCTCGCGGCCTGCGCCTGGAGGAGGACGGCTACGGCAACCTGGTGGCGTGGTGGGACGTGGGCAGCGGGCCGGGCGTCCTGACCGGGTCGCACCTCGACAGCGTCCTCGACGGCGGGGCGTACGACGGCCCGCTCGGTGTCGTCTCCGCGCTGGCCGCCGTCGACGAGCTCCGGGCGCGCGGGCTCGAGCCCGCGCGGCCGCTCGGGGTCGCGGTCTTCGCCGAGGAGGAGGGCTCCCGCTTCGGCCTGGCCTGCCTCGGCTCGCGGCTGGCGACGGGGCAGACGTCGTGGGAGACCGCGCGCGAGCTGCGCGACCGCGACGGCGTACGCCTCGGGGACGTGGTGGCGGGCTCCGGACCGGGACTGCTCGACGGGGTCGCGGCGTACGTCGAGCTGCACGTCGAGCAGGGGCGGGCGCTCGTCGACCTCGGCGAGCCGGTGGGGACGGCGAGCGGGATCCGGCCGCACGGACGCTGGCGCTTCGACGTAGCCGGCTTCGCCGACCACGCGGGGACGACCCGGATGGAGGACCGCCGCGACCCGATGCTGACCTTCGCGATGACGGCGCTCGCCGCCAACAAGCAGGCCCGACTCGCCGACGGTTCCGGAACGGGGGCGCGGGCGACGTTCGGCCGCGTCGAGGCGACGCCGAACGGCACCAATGCGGTGCCCTCCCACGTCGCCGCCTGGCTCGACGCGCGGGCGGGCTCGGAGGAGGCGCTGGCCGCGCTGGTCGAGACGATCGTGAAGCAGGCCGCCGACCGGGCCGGCCGGGACGGCACGACGCTGACCGTCACCGCGGAGTCGGTGAGCGGTGCGGTCACCTTCGACGACCGGCTCCTCGGCGGTCGCCCCTGGCCGGTCCTGCCGTCCTGGGCGGGCCACGACGCCGGCGTACTGCAGGCCGCCGGGATCCCCTCCGCCATGCTCTTCGTGCGCAACCCGACCGGCGTCTCGCACTCGCCGGCCGAGCACGCCGAGACGCCCGACTGCCTCGCCGGCGTCACCGCGCTGGCCGACGCGCTCGCGGGGCTGGTCTCGTGACCGGTCGCGGCAGCTATCTGCTGGAGCGGGCGCTGCTGCCCGAGGGGATCCGCGACGGCGTACTCGTCGAGATCAAGGACGGCCGCTTCACTTCTGTCACAGCGGACTGGCAGCTCCGGAACTCCCGGGGCTCCATTTCGGCTGGGGAGTTCCGGAGTCCCCGGTCCACCGGGGACTCCTCCCAGCGCCTCGCCGGCCTCACCATCCCCGGCCTCGCGAACTGCCACAGCCACGCGTTCCACCGCGCGCTGCGGGGACGGACCCAGCGCGAGAGGGGGAGCTTCTGGACCTGGCGGGAGCAGATGTACGCCATGGCCGAGCGCCTGGACCCGGACTCCTACCTGACGCTGGCGACGGCGGCCTACCGCGAGATGGCGGCGGCGGGGATCACGACGGTGGGGGAGTTCCACTACCTGCACCACGGGCCGGGCGGGACGCCGTACGCGGAGCCCAACGCCATGGGCCTCGCGCTGGTCGAGGCCGCCCGACGGGCCGGGATCCGGATCGCGCTGCTCGACGCCTGCTACCTCTCGGCCGGGTTCGGGCGGGCGCCGGAGGGCGTCCAGGAGCGCTTCTCCGATGGTGACGCGGAGGCCTGGGCGGCGAGGGTCGACGCGCTCGCAGCCGAGGACAGCGACGACGGCACCGTGGTCGGCGCCGCGATCCACTCCGTCCGCGCGGTCCCGGCCGAGCAGCTCGACACCGTCGTGGCCTGGTCGCGACGGGCCCGACCTGCGGGCGCGCCGCTCCACGTCCACCTCAGCGAGCAGCGCCAGGAGAACGCGGACTGCCTCGCGGCGTACGGCCTCACCCCCACCCGACTCCTCCACGACCACGGCGCCCTCGGCCCGACGACGACGGCGGTGCACGCCACCCACCTCACCGACGACGACGTCGACCTGCTGGGCGGGACCGGCACGTTCATCTGCCTCTGTCCGACCACGGAGCGCGACCTGGGAGACGGGATCGGCCCGTCCCGGCGCCTCCACGAGGCGGGCGGCCGACTGACGCTGGGCAGCGACAGTCACGCGGTGGTCGACCCGTACGAGGAGATGCGCGCCGTCGAGCTCGACGAGCGGCTGGCCACCGAGCGGCGCGGCCACTGGGGCGCCGCCGAGCTCCTCGTGGCGGCGACCCGCCACGACAGCCTCGGCTTCGGCGACGCCGGCGCCATCGAGGTCGGCCGCCGCGCCGACCTGGTCACCCTCGACACCACCACGTTGCGCACCGCCGGCACCGGCGCCGACGAGCAGACGGCCGTCTTCGCCGCTACCGCCGCCGACGTCGCACAGACCATGGTCGAGGGCCGCATCGTCCACACCGCCGGCGACGGGGCGGAGGTCGGCCGCGACCTCGACGAGGCGATCCGGAAGGTGCTGCCGTGACGACGACCGTGCTGACCGGCATCGGCGAGCTGACCACCTGGGACGAGGAGCAACCGGTGCTGCGCGACGCCGCGCTCGTCGTCGAGGGCGGCCGGGTCGCCTGGGTCGGCGCCGCCGCCGACGCCCCTCCGGCCGACGCCGCCGTCGACGCCGGCGGCCGCGCGGTCATCCCCGGCTTCGTCGACAGCCACAGCCACCTCGTCTTCGCCGGCGACCGGGCCGAGGAGTTCGCCGCCCGGATGAGCGGGGAGAGGTACGCCGCCGGCGGCATCCGCACGACCGTCGCCGCCACCAGGGCCGCCACCGACGAGCAGCTTCTCGGCCACGCCGCGACGCTCGTGCAGGAGATGCTGCGGCAGGGGACCACCACCGTCGAGATCAAGAGCGGCTACGGCCTGAGCGTGCGCGACGAGGCCCGCAGCCTCGCGGTCGCGGCCCAGCTCACCGAGGAGGCCACCTTCCTCGGCGCCCACGTCGTCCCCGAGGAGTACGCCGACGACCCGGCCGGCTACGTCGCCCTCGTGACCGGCCCGATGCTCGAGGCCGCGGCGCCCTACGCCCGCTGGATCGACGTCTTCTGCGAGCAGGGCGCCTTCGACGTCGACCAGGCGCGGACGATCCTGGCCGCGGGCGCCGACCACGGCCTCCGCGGCCGGCTGCACGCCAACCAGCTCACCTACGGCGGCGGCGTACGGCTGGCGTGCGAGCTCGGACTCGCCGCGGTCGACCACTGCACCTTCCTCGCCGACGCCGACGTGGACGCGCTCGCGGACTCCGGCACGATCGCCACGCTGCTGCCGGGCGTGGAGTTCTCCACCCGCCAGCCCTACCCCGACGCCCGCCGGCTGCTCGACGCGGGCGTGCGGGTCGCGCTCGCCTCCGACTGCAACCCCGGCTCGTGCTTCACCTCCTCGATCCCGCTGTGCATCGCCCTCGCCGTACGCGAGATGGGGATGACCCCCACCGAGGCGCTCCGGGCGGCCACCGAGACCGGCGCGGCGGCGCTCGCACGCGAGGACGTCGGGCGCCTGACCGTCGGCTCACGCGCCGACCTCGCCGTCCTTGAGGCGCCCTCGCACCTCCATCTCGCCTACCGCCCCGGCGTACCCCTCCTGAGGCAGGTCTGGAGAGCCGGCGCACCGATATAAGGCAGTTGCCTCATGTGCCCGTCTACCTCAGGGGACGAGCGTGGACCTCACGATCCCGCCACCCGAGGAGCACGAGATGTACGGCATGTCACCCCAGCACGAGGCCGAGCTGAGCTACCGCCGCGAGCAGCTGCGCCAGGGCGCCGTCGCGCGCCGGCAGCGCCAGCGGGTCAAGCAACGCCGCAAGAACCGGACGGACTCCGTCACCGACCTGTGACCGCCCGACCGGCGGTCGGGCCGGTCGTCGAGCCCGCCGAAACCACGGAACCCGAGGTTTCGACAGGCGCGATCCCCAGCACGCACGCCATCATGGATGCCGTGGCGCAGAGCAGCCGGATCCTCGTCGGTCGCGACGCCGAGCTGGAGAACCTGATCTCCCAGCTCGGCGTCGCGCCCGCGTCCGGAGCGCTCGACGG
Organism: Nocardioides asiaticus; assembly: GCF_040049175.1. Classification (NCBI taxonomy): domain Bacteria; kingdom Bacillati; phylum Actinomycetota; class Actinomycetes; order Propionibacteriales; family Nocardioidaceae; genus Nocardioides; species Nocardioides asiaticus. Next base: position 405,299 of record NZ_JBDZDM010000002.1, read on the forward strand.
CGCGCGGCACCACGTCGTGCTCGCCGGCGATGCCGGCGTCGGCAAGACCCGGATCCTCACCGAGCTGACCACGCGGGCACGTGACGCCGGATGGCAGGCGTACGTCGGCCACTGCCTCGACTTCGGCGAGAGCGCCGTGTCCTACCTCCCGGTCTCCGAGGTCATCGACCGGCTCGTCGTCGACCTGCCCGACGTGGTCGAGCAGGTGGCGGCGCACTATCCCGTCCTCACCCGGCTCGAGCCTGTCCGGCGCGTGGTGGGCGCTGCCCGGGACGACGACGGCGAGAGCCTCGACCGGACCACCCTCTTCTCGGCGGTCCACACGCTCCTCGACGCGCTCGCCGACAAGGCGCCGACGCTCCTGGTGATCGAGGACGTCCACTGGGCCGACCGCTCGACGCGCGACCTGCTGACCTTCCTGTTCACCCGGCCGTTCACGGGCCCGGTGGCGATCGTGGCGTCGTACCGCTCCGACGACCTGCACCGCCGCCACCCGCTGCGCCGCCAGGCCGCCGAGTGGGCGCGGCTTCCGGGCGTCGAGCGGGTGGCGCTCGAGCCGCTCGACGCCGACGACACCGACATGCTCGTGCGGGAGCTCGTCGAGGGCGGGCTGGGCGACGCCCAGGTCCGCGACATCGTCGAGCGCGCCGACGGCAACGCGTTCTTCGTCGAGGAGCTCGTGTCGGCCGCCGCCGGTCCCGGCCGCTGGGTCCCCGAGGACCTCGCCGACCTGCTCCTCCTCAGGCTGGACCGGCTCGACGACGTCGCCCGTCAGGTGGTGCGCACCGCCGCGGTGGCGGGCCGCAAGGTCCGCCACGGCACGCTCGAGACCGTCTCCGGGCTCACCGCCGAGGCCCTCGACGGCGCCGTGCGCGAGGCGGTCGAGACCAGCGTCCTCGTGCCCGACGGGCCGGCGTACTCCTTCCGCCACGCGCTCCTCGCCGAGGCGGTGTACGACGACCTGCTGCCCGGCGAGCGGGTGCGGCTGCACCAGCGCTACGTCGACGCGATCCGCAGCGGTGCCGCGCGCGGGACGGCGGCCGAGCTGGCCCGGCACGCCCTCCTCGCCGGCGACCGCGACACGGCGCTCGACGCCAGTCTCCGGGCCGGCGACGAGGCAGCCTCGGTCGGCGGCCCGGACGAGGCGGCGCTCCACTACCAGCAGGCGCTCGGCCTCCTCGCCGAACGCGGCGGCGACGTCGACTCGGCCCTCGTCGATCTGGTCCAGAAGACCGCCTACGCGCTGATCGCCTCCGGACAGGCCGCCCGGGCGGAGGGCCTGGCCCGCGAGCACCGCGAGCGGCTGCCGGCCGATGCCCCCGGGCTTTGGCGTGCGCAGCTGCTCGACAGCGAGGTGCAGGCGAAGTTCGCCTACGTCACCGGCGATGACGTGCTCCCCCTCACCACCGAGGCGGTCGAGGCGCTGCCCGACGACGCCCCCGACTCCGTGCGGGCGCGGGTGCTGGCCACGCACGCGCGGGTCCTCACGCTGGAGTACCGCTTCGACGAGGCCGCCCGCTTCGGCGAGGAGGCGCTGGCCCTCGCCGAGCGGGTCGGCCTCCACGGCCTCGCCGCCGGCATCGCCATCACGCTGGCCCGCCCGCACGGAGACTCCGTCGAGTCGTTCCTCCCGGCCCTGCGCGCGGCGATCGCGCGCGCCCACGACGCCGGCGCGGTGCACGCCGAGCTGCGCGGCCGGATGATGCTCGGGCTGACCCTGATGCATCTGGGTCAGCTCGACGAGGCCGTCGAGGTGTTCACCGTCGCCCACGAGCTCGCCCTGACGCTCGGGCTGCCGTGGGCGCCGTACGCCTTCGACGCACGGATCCATCTGATGTGGCTCCACTTCGCCCAGGGCCGGTGGGACGCCGCGCTGGCGCTCGCCGACGTCCACGACCCGCCGCCCGTGCTCGGTGCCTGGCTCACCTCCCAGCGGCTCGCCATCGTGCAGGCCCGCGGTGGCGACGTCGCGGCCGCGGTCTCGCGGCTCCGGCCGTACTGGCCGCAGGAGGTCGCCACCGTCCTCGACGCCGCCCCGGTGGAGATGGTCGCCGCCGGGCGGCGCGGCGGACTGGACGGGGTGGCCGCGATCATGGCGACGTACGCCGACGCGGTGGAAGTCCTCGAGCGCGCCTACGGCATGCCGCTCGAGGCCGCCGCGCGGCTCGCCGCGGTGGCCGTCGGCCAGATCTCGGCCATCCTGCCGACCGTGGCGGCGACCGACCGCGCCGGCGTCATCGAGCAGGTCGAGAGGCTGTACGCCGAGGGCCGGGCGGCCGACGCGTCGGGGCGCTACGCCTGGGGGCCCGAGGGCCGGGCCTGGTCGGCCCGCCTGGAGGCGGAGACCCTGCGCGCCGGCTGGGTGGCGGGGATCGGCGCTCCGTCGCCCGAGGAGCTGGTCGCGGCGTGGTGCGAGGCCGAGGACGCCTTCGAGGCGTTCGGCCACGTCTACGAGCTCGCCTGCGTCCGCACCGGGCTGGCCGGCGTGCTCCGGGCCACCGGCGACCAGGCCGGCGCCCGCGAGGCGGTCGAGCTCGCCCGCGAGACCGCGCGGGCGCTCGGTGCGCGGCCGCTGCTCGAGGAGCTGCGGGCGCTCGGCTCCGCACCCGTACGCCGTGGCGCCGACGAGCTCACCGGCCGGGAGCGGGAGATCCTCGCCCTCGTCGCGCAAGGCAGGACCAACGGCGAGATCGGCCGGCAGCTCTTCATCAGCACGAAGACGGTCTCGGTCCACGTGTCCAACATCCTCGCCAAGCTGGGGGCCGCCGGGCGGACCGAGGCCGCCGCGATCGGGCGGCGGCGCGGGCTGGTGGAGTGACGCCCGTGCGATCTGCCCGTGCGATCTGCCGGTGCGATCTGCCCGTGCGATCTGAGGGTCCGGTCCGGGGCGGATAAGGCACTCTCCCGATGTCCCGCGCTACCTCAGGCGACGAGTGTGGGAACCACGATCCCGCCACCTGAGGAGCCCCCGATGTACGAACTGATCCAGCCCCAGTACGAGGCCGAGCTCGAGTACCGCCGCGAGCAGCTGCGCCGCGGCGTCGCCGTACGCGTCCGGCGCCGCAGGCTGAAGGCCCTGCGCCACAGCAGGCTCGGCCACGCGCTGGTCCACTGAGCGGCGCACCGGCCCGCCGGCTCGGGCGAAAACGTGACGAAACGGTGACGGCGTTGTCGGTGGTGCCCGCCATGATGGAGGGCGTGGCACAGAGCAGCCGGACCCTCATCGGACGCGACGCGGAGCTCGCGAGCCTGGTCACGCTGCTCGGCGTCGGCTCGCCCGACGGTCCCCGCCGCCACATCGTCCTCTCCGGCGATGCCGGGGTCGGCAAGACCCGGTTGCTCGCCGAGCTCTGCGACAGGGCCGAGCGCGACGGGTGGCAGGCCTACGTCGGGCACTGCCTCGACTTCGACGACAGCGCCATCGCCTACATGCCGTTCTCGGAGGTCCTCGACCGGCTCGTCGTCGACCTGCCCGACGTCGTCGCCGGGGCGGCGACGGCCTATCCCACGGTCGGCCGGCTGCGCCCGGTCCGGCGGCTCCTCGGCGCCGACGGGCCGACGGTCGGCGAGCTGGCGGATCGGACCGCCCTCTTCGAGGCGGTCCACGCACTCTTCGAGGAGGCGGCCGAGAAGGCGCCGTTCCTGCTCGTCATCGAGGACGCCCACTGGGCCGACCAGTCGACCCGCGACCTGCTCACCTTCCTCCTCAGCAGGCCGTTCGACTGCCCGGTGGCGGTCGTGGTGTCCTACCGTGCCGACGACCTCCACCGTCGCCACCCGCTGCGCAAACAGGTCGCCGAGTGGGGCCGGCTCCCCGGTGTCGAGCGGCTCGCGCTCGGCCCCCTCGACGACGACTCCGTGCGCGACCTCGTCGACGAGGTCTCCGCCGGCATGTCGCTGGCCGAGCGCGAGGAGATCGTCCGCCGCGCCGAGGGCAACGCCTTCTTCGTGGAGGAGCTCGCCGCGGCGGCCAGCGGGCCCGACCGGCGGCTCCCCGAGGAGCTCACCGACGTGCTCCTCGTCAGGCTCGACCGCCTCGACGACCGCAGCCGCGAGGTGGTGCGCACGGCCAGCGTGTCGGGCCGCCGGGTCACCCACCAGCTCCTCGCGGCGGTCACCGGCCTCGACGACACCGAGCTCGAGGAGGCGCTGCGCCACGCCGTCGAGCTCAACATCCTCGTCCCCGACCAGGGGCGCTACGTCTTCCGCCACGCCCTGCTCGCCGAGGCCGTCTACGACGACCTGCTGCCGGGGGAGCGGGTGCGGCTCAACGCCCGCTACGCCGCGGTGATGCAGGAGGTCCCCGGCCTCGGCACCGCCGCCGAGCTCGCCCGCCACGCCCGCCGCGCGCTCAACCTGCCGCTCGCGCTGACGGCGAGCGTCCAGGCCGGCGACGAGGCGAGCGCCGTCGGCGGCCCGGACGAGGCCGCCCAGCACTACCAGGTGGCGCTGACCCTGGCCAACGACCCCACGACCCTGGCGGCGGTCGACGTCGACGTCCCCGGCCTCGTGGTCAAGGCGGCCGAGGCGCTGACCCTGTCCGGCCAGCCCGAGCGGGCGGCCGCGCTCGCCGCCGAGCAGCTCGACCACGCGCTGCAGTCCGGCGCAGACGTCACCGACCGCGCCCGGGTGATGTCGGCCCGCGCCGAGGCCCTCTTCGTCACCGAGTCCGGCCAGGAGTCCCTGGAGCTCTCCGGCCAGGCGGTCGCGCTGCTGCCCGAGGACGCGCCCGTCGTCGTCCGCGCCCGCATGCTGGCCACCCACGGACGGATCCTGGAGGCCTACGACCGACCGGAGGAGGCCCAGGCGGTGGCGCTCGACGCGCTCGCGATCGCCGAGCGCCACAACCTCCAGCAGATCGCCTCCGAGGCGGTCATGACCCTCTCCCGTGTGGAGGATCCCGAGAAGGCCGAGGGCCTCCGCGACGCGCTCACCGAGGCGGTGGCCCGCGCGGAGGAGGCCGGCGCGATCCACGCCGAGCTGCGCGGCAGGTTCTTCCTGGGCCGCTTCCACGAGGACCGGGGGGAGTACGCCGAGGCGAGGCGCTGGTTCGCCGGCGCGGTCACCCGGGCGGAGGACGCCGGCATCCCGTGGGCGCCCTACGGCGCCGACGCGCGCTGGCAGCTGCTCTGGCTCCACGTGACCCTCGGCCACTGGGACGAGGCGGTCGCACTCTGCTCGGCCCGCCGGGCGCCGGCGGTCATGCAGGCGGTCCTCGACGCCGTCGTGCTCGGCGTCAGGCAGGCCCGCGGTGAGGCCGTCGCCAACGAGGTCGCCGCCCTGCGCCGGCACTGGCGCGAGGAGGGCGGAATCGTCATCAACGCTGCCAGCCTCGAGATCGTGGAGGCGGTCCGCCGGGGCGACGTGGCCGGCGTACTCGCCGCCTACGACGACGCCGTCCGCACCCTCGCCGCGATCTGGCACCCGTGGTTCAGCGCGCGGGTGCGGCTCGCCGCGCAGGCGGTCGGGGGCGTCGCCGACCTGCTGCCCACGGTCGCCGCGGCCGACCGGCCCGGACTGCTCGAGCAGGTCGACCGGCTCGCCGACGACGGCCACTCAGTCCTGTCGCAGTACGCCGACCCCTCCGGCCAGTGGGGCCCCGAGGGCCACGCCTGGGCGAAGCGGCTCGACGCCGAGGTCCACCGGGCGCGCTGGCTCGGCGGCGGCGACGCGCCCGAGCAGGAGGCGCTGGTCGAGAGCTGGCGGGAGTGCGAGCAGCGCTTCGTCGAGTTCGGCCACGTCTACGAGCTCGCCCGCGTCCGGACGGCGCTCGCCTCGATCCTGCGGGCGACCGGTGACCTCGCCGGCGCCCGCGAGGCGGCCGACCTCGCCCGCGAGACCGCCCGCAGTCTCGGCGCCCGTCCGCTCCTCGACGAGCTGCGCGCCCTGGGCTCAGCCCCCGTGCGCGGCTCGATCGAGTCGACCGTCCTCACCCCGCGCGAGACCGAGATCCTCGCGCTCGTCGCCGCCGGCCGCTCCAACGGCGAGATCGCCCGCCAGCTCTTCATCAGCACCAAGACGGTCTCGGTCCACGTCTCCAACATCCTCGGGAAGCTCGGCGCCGCCGGCCGCACCGAGGCCGCCGCCATCGCCCGCCGCCGCGGCCTGATCGAGACCGGTTGAGTCGCGGGTTCCGACCCGTCGAATCGTGGGTTGTGGCGCGCCGCGGCCCATAGGGACACAATGTGGCCGCGTGGGCGGATGGGACGTGACCTGGTGCCACGGGCGGAAGGGTGAGCCGCCCGTGCAGGTGCACTGGTACGACGACAGCACGGCGGTGCTGCGCCAGAGCAAGCGGACCCACTACGAGGCGCCGTACCTCGTCCTCCTCCTCGGCCACCGCCGCGCGCTGCTGCTCGACACCGGCGCCACCGCCGACCCGGCGGTCTTCCCGCTGCGCACGACCGTCGACGGGCTCGTCGACACCTGGCTGGCGCACCACCCCGAGGTCGACCCGACGGCGTACGAGCTCGTGGTCGCCCACACCCATGCCCACGGTGACCACGTGGCCGGTGACGCGCAGCTCGCCGACCGCCCGGCCACGACGGTCGTCGGGACGGACCTCGAGGCGGTCGTGGAGTTCTTCGGGTTCGTGGACTGGCCGGAGCGGCCGGTGCGCTTCGACCTCGGCGGCCGTGAGGTCGAGGTCATCGGCTCACCGGGCCACCACGAGACCTCGATCAGCGTCTACGACCCGCACTCCGGGCTGCTGCTGACCGGCGACACGGTCTACCCGGGGCGGCTCTATGTCGTCGACCGGGAGGCGTTCGCCGCGACGCTCGACCGGCTCGTCGCCATCTGCGACATCCGCGACGTGAGCTGGGTCCTCGGCTGCCACGTCGAGATGACGACGACCCCCGGCCGCGACTACCCGCTCGGCGCGACCTTCCAGCCGCACGAGCCGCCTCCACAGCTCACCGTCGACCAGCTGCACCGCATCCGCGACGAGGTCGCCCGGGTCAAGCACCGCCGCGGCGTACACCGCCTCGGCGACGTGATCCTCTACAACGAGGCCCCCAAGGCGGACTGGGCCCGGCTGATGCTCCGCGGCAAGATGCGCGGCCTCCTCGAGCGTGTCCTGGTCTGAACCGCCCGTCGCCGTCGGCACCGTCCGTGGGCGCGCCCTTGTGGCGCGCCGGAGCCGCGGTGTACGACGGACCTGGTGGGTACCTGCGCCCCGACCGACAACTTCGACGTGGAGGATCCGATGACCGACGAGCTGCCCGACCAGCCCCTGTCCGACGACGACATGAGCACGACCTCCACGGGTGGCGGGTACGCCGCCCCCAGCGACTCCGACGGCGTCGACGGCGACGCGACCGACACGGTCGACGGTGACGGCACCGATGGCGACGGGACCGACGGCGACGGCACCGACGGCGACGGCACCGACGGTGACGGGACCGACGGTGACGGGACCGACGGTGACGGGACCGATGGCGACGGCACCGATGGCGACGGCACCGATGGCGACGGCACCGATGGTGACGGCACCGATGGCGACGGCACCGACGGCGACGGCACCGACGGCGACGGGACCGACGGTGACGGGACCGACGGGAGCGCGCTCTGAGCGCCGACCCCGGTGCCCTCGACCTGCTGAGCGGTGACGCCCAGGTCTTCCGCGAGAAGATCTGGGCGTCCCGCGTCCACCTGCACCGCACCGACCCGCAGCGGCTGGTCGGGATGCTGTCGCTCGAGGACGCGGACGCGCTGCTGACCTCGACGGCGATCCGTACGCCGTCGATCCGGCTCGCCAAGGACGGCGCGGTGCTCGGTGAGTCGACCTACACCCGCCATGCCACCCTCGCGGGCAAGACGCTGACCGGGCTGGTCGACGGCCGCAAGGCCCTCGCGGCGTTCCGCGAGGGGGCGACGGTGGTGTTCCAGGGGCTGCACCGCTACCACCCGCCGCTGACCCGGCTGGTCGCCGAGCTCGAGCTCGAGCTCGGCCATCCCTGCCAGGCCAACGCCTACCTCACCCCGCCCGGCAGCCAGGGGTTCGCGGTCCACTCCGACAGCCACGACGTCTTCGTCTTCCAGACCGCCGGCGCCAAGCAGTGGGAGGTCCACAGCGGCGACACGGTCGAGGCGATCACGATGGAGCCGGGCCTCAGCCTCTACCTGCCGACCGGCACCCCGCACGCCGCCCGGGCGCAGGAGACCGTCTCCCTGCACGTCACCATCGGCATCAACCAGCTGACCTGGCGCGGGCTCGTACGCCGTACGGTCGAGGGCCTCCTGCCGGCCGAGGAGCACCTCCCGGCGGGTTACCTCGACGACCCCGCGGTGCTCGGCGACGGGCTCGCCGCGCGCCTCCGCGAGCTCGCCGACCGGCTCACGGCCACCGACACCGGGGCGGCGGCCACGGCGGAGGTACGCCGGTTCCTCACCAGCCGGCAACCGCGACTGCCCGGCGGCCTGCTCGACCAGCTGGCCGAGCGCGAGCTCGGCGACGAGACCCTGCTGCGCCGCCGGCCCGGCCACCCGTGCGTGGTCGTCGACCACGGCGAGCGGCTCGAGGTGCTTCTCGGAGACCGGGCGCTGGACACCCCCGGTTACCTCCGGCAGGCCTTCGCAGAGGTCCGTGCCCGCAGCGAGCTGCGCCCCGCCGACCTGCCCCTCGACCCGGAGAGCCGGGTCGTCCTGTGCCGGCGGCTGGTGCGCGAAGGGCTGCTCGAGGTGGCCCGCTGAGCCGCTCCGGCTTCCGTTGCTCGACCGCCAGCGAGGACCGCTCCGAGCTCCTCGCCGGCAGCGCGTCGACCGTCAACACCTTCCTGCTGCTCGAGCACACCGGTGCGTGGGGCATCGAGGCGCTGCGCGACTCCCGGCTCCCCGAGGGGCTCGGCTCCGCGCTGTCGCGCGCCGCCGCGGAGGCGAAGGTCCGCGTCCTCCTCGTACGCCGCCCCGACCGCAGCGCCGTCGACGGCCACCGGGTCTTCGCGGTCTCCGCCCGGCCGCGCAACCCGTGGGTCGAGGCGGGCGTGCTCGACCACCCCGCCGACGTACTCGACCTCGACCTGCACTCCCTCCGCGCCGGCCACTCGGTCGGCCTCGACCGCCACGACCAGCCGCTCTTCTGCGTCTGCACGCACGGCCGTCACGACGCCTGCTGCGCCGAGCGCGGCCGGCCGGTCGCGGGCGCGCTGGCCGAGGCCTACCCGCGCCACACCTGGGAGGTCTCCCACCTCGGCGGCGACCGGTTCGCCGGCAACATGCTGCTCGCGCCTGACGGCCTCTACTACGGACGGCTGACCCCCGAGGCCGCGGTCGAGGTCGCCCGTGCCCGGCTCGCCGGCGAGCTCGAGCTGGACCACCTGCGCGGCCGCACCGGCTACCCCATGCCCGTCCAGGCCGCCGAGATCGGGCTGCGCCGCGAGCTCGGCCTCACCCGGCTCGGCGGCGTACGCCTCACCGCGCGCACCGTCGAGGGACCCGTCACCACCGCCACCTTCGACACCGTCCACCCCGAGGCCGGCCGCGCGGCGTACGCCGTGAGGGTGCGCAGCACCCGCGGCGACCCGGTCCGGCTCACCTGCCGCGCCGCCCGCGACCAGCCCCCGATCCGCCACGAGGTCCTCGACGTCACCCCCACCGGTTGAGTCGGGGGTCGTGACCCGTCGAGTCGGGGGTTCTGCCCCGTCGAGTCGGGACTTGCGACCGTGCCGACGGTGCAGACTTCGACCATGGCGTCGCAGGAGTTCGGGGTGGCGATCGAGTCCCACCGCCGTGAGCTCACGGTGCACTGCTACCGAATGCTCGGCTCGGTCCACGACGCCGAGGACCTGGTCCAGGAGACCCTGCTGCGGGCGTGGCGGGCGGCCGACTCGTACGACGCGAGCCGGGCAACGCTGCGGACCTGGCTGCACCGGATCGCGACCAATGCCTGTCTCAACGCCCTCGCGAGCCGGGCGTCGCGCCCGCTGCCGTCCGGCGTGGGCGAGCGGTTCGAGGATCCCGACGCCGCGTTCGCGCCCGCTCTCGAGGTGCCCTGGCTGCAGCCCTTCCCGACCGGTCCGGAGGCCAGCGCGGTCGAGCGCAGCCGGCTCCGGCTCGCGCTGGTGGCCGCGCTCCAGCTCCTCCCGGCGAGGCAGCGCGCCGCCCTGCTGCTGCGCGAGGCACTCGACCTGCCCGCCGCCGAGGTCGCCGACGCCCTCGGCCTGACGACCGCGGCGGTCAACAGCGCCCTCCAGCGCGCCCGCGCGACCCTCGCCCACGCGGGTGTCGATCCCGACACCGCCGCCGAGCCCGCCGACGTCCAGCGCCGCGTCGTCGACCGCTACATGGCCGCCTTCGAGCGCGCCGACGTCGCCGCCCTCACGGCGCTCCTCGCCGACGAGGTCGTCCTGGAGATGCCGCCGATGTGGAACTGGTACGCCGGTCGGCAGCCGTACGCCGGCTTCATGCGGCGGGTCTACCGGACCAGGGGCACGAGCTGGCAGCACCGTCCGCTCTGGGCCAACGGCGAGGCCGGCGTCGCGGCGTACGCCGGCGGGCGGCTGCACACCGTCCAGCTGTTCACCACCGCGGGCGACCTGGTCGTACGCACGACCGTCTACCAGGATCCTGACGTCTTCGCGCTCTTCGACCTGCCTGCGGAGATGCCGCCCGCGACCCCTGAGAGAGCGCAGACGATCTCCACCTGTCGCCGATGAGTCCGGCTCCTCCCACCGGTACGTACACACGAGACCGGCACCGGGCCGGGCGAGCGAAGGAGAGACCATGGGCGAGATCGTCGTCATCCAGTACGTCACCCTCGACGGGGTCGTCGAGGACCCCGACGGCCGCGGCGGGACCGAGCACGGGGGCTGGGCGTTCCGGTTCGGTCCGGAGGCGATCGCCGGGGACAAGTTCCGGCTCGGCCCTCTGCTGCAGAGCGCCGAGCTGGTCTTCGGCCGGCGCACGTGGGAGCACTTCGCCACGCTGTGGCCGACCCGCTCCGACCCGTTCGCGGGCGCGATGAACGCCGCCCGCAAGGCGGTGGTCACCTCGTCCGAGTGCGACCTCGGGAAGTGGGCGAACTCGACGGTGGTCGCAGACGGCGTCGACGGCGTCGCTCGGCTCGCGACGGAGCGGGACGTCGTGGTCATCGGGAGCACGAGCCTCGTCCACGCGCTTGCCGAGTCTGGCGACGTGGACGAGTACCGACTCATCATCTTCCCCACCGCACTCGGCACCGGGCGCCGACTCTTCGCGCGGCCGGCCGACCTCGAGCTGGTCTCCGCGGAGGCGGTGGGGGCGGGGGTGCTCGCGCGCTACCGGCCGGTCCCCGGCTGAGCCTGCTGAGCCGCATCGCCGGCCGCGCCCCCGGTTACCGGGCCCGGCGGGACCGAGCCTGGCGACGGGAGGTGACGCGTGAGCGCAGCAGCGCGAGGGCGCTACCCCTTCGCCGTGGCGATCGCCCTCCTCGGGCTGGGCCCGAACGTCGTGCTCTCGACCGCCTTCGTCCCGCTCGAGACGCCGATCGCCACCTCGCTGGGCGCCGGGAGCACCGGCATCTCGCTCGGCATCGGCCTGAGCAGCGCGGCGTACGCCGTCGGTGCCGTGCTGGCGGCCCAGCTGGGCGAGCGGATCGTGCAGCGCCGGATCTTTCTGACGGCCGAGGCGGTGTTCCTCGCCGCCTCGGTGCTGACCGCGGCGGCCCCGGACCTCGCGGCGTTCCTGGTCGGCCACGTCGCGCAGGGACTGGCCGCCGGCGCGATGCTGATCACCTCGCTGCCGCCGCTGGTGACGAGGTTCGGCGCCCGGCGGGTGCCGCTGAGCGCGGCGATCGTCAACGTGGGGATCTTCGGGGCGAGCACGCTCGGCCCGCTCGTGGGCGGTCTCGCGGCAACCGGCGGCGGCTGGCGCTGGCTGATGGCGGCCGCGGCGGTGCTCGCCGCGGTCGGGTGGCTGGTCGCCCACGTCGGGTACGACGAATGGGAGCCGAGCGATCCGGAGTTCCCGATCGACACGCCCGCCCTGGCGCTGGTGGTGGTCTCGACCGTGGCGACCTTCGCCGGCGCCTCCCTCGTCGAGGGCCGGTCGCTCGGCTCCTGGGAGGTGCTGCTGCCGCTGGTCGGCGGCCTCGTCTGCCTGGTCGCCCTGCTGCTCGTGGAGTCCCGCAAGGAGGAGTCGCTGATCCCGGTCGGCGCCCTCGCGACCCAGCTCCCGGTGACCGGGATGCTCGTCGCGATGATCGGCGGTGCGGTCTTCGTGGCGGTCGTCGAGCTCGTCCAGACCCGGCTCGCCGAGGTGGAGGGCCGCTCGGCCCTCGACGTCGCGGGCGCGTGCTGGCCGACGCCGGTCGGCGCGGCGGTCGCCGCGCTCGTCTTCTGGCGGCTCTTCCCGACCCGGTGGGTGCCGGTGCTCATCGACACGGGGCTGCTCGCGCTCGCCGCGGCGCCGCTGCTGCTCCTGCTCGGGTCGGCCGCCGGCGTACTCGTCCCCGCGCTGCTCCTCCTCGGCTTCGGTGCCGGCGCGACGGTCTCGCCGGGTCTCTTCATCACCGGGTTCGGGCTGGCCTCGACCGAGCTGGCGCGCGCCTTCGCCCTGGTGCAGCTGCTCCGCTCCGTGGCGACGTACGCCGTCGCGCCGGTCGTCCTCGCGCTCGCGACCGCCGCCGCGTCGATGCGACACGGGATCGCCGTCGGTCTCGCCGCGATGGCGGCCGTCGCTGGCGCCGGCCTCGTGGCCGCCCTCCTCGTCCCCGCGCTCTCCGGCGCCCGTCTCCGCGAGCCCGACCTGGAGGCCTGGCTCGAGGGCGAGCCGGGGCTCCCGTCGCCGACGACCGGCACCCATGTGCGGCCGGCGGTCGAGGACCCGGACGCGGCGCCGCTGCTGCCCGGCCGGCTGCGGCGGGACCGGCAGCGGACCCGATAACGGGGAGGCGGTCGCCCGGTCCGGGTGGGACGATCTCCCGGCCATGACCTGGACCGACCGCCTGAGGAAGCTGCGGCTCGACGTCACCCCGCTGCGGACGTCGCGCGACTTCCGGCTTCTTGTCGTCGCCGGCACCGTCTTCTGGTTCGGGGGGATGGTCAGCTACGTCGCGATTCCGTACCAGCTCTACCGCCTCACCCACTCCTCCTTCGCCGTCGGCGCGATCGGATTGGCCGAGCTGGTGCCGCTGCTGGTCTTCGGGCTGTACGGCGGCGCGCTGGCCGACCACGTCGACCGGCGGCGGCTCCTGGTGTGGACCGGCGTGGCGCAGCTGGCGCTCACGGCGGTCCTGGCGGCGAACGCGTTGGGCGACCCGCAGATCTGGGTGATCTTCGCCGTCGCGGTCCTGCTGGCGTCGGCGCAGAGTCTGCAGCGGCCGTCGCGCGAGGCGCTGCTGCCGCGCACGGTCGCCCACGCGGAGCTGCCCGCCGCCAACGCGCTGAGCAGCCTGGGCATGGACCTCGGCCTGCTCGCCGGCCCCGCGGTCGGCGGCCTGCTGGTGGCGTACGTCGGCATCGCCTGGTGCTTCGTCGTCGACTGCACCGGCCTGGCGACGGCGACGTTGCTCTACGCGCTGATGCGCTCCTACCCGCACCGGGAGGACACCACTCCGCCGAGCCTCGCGGGGATCGCCGAGGGGCTGCGCTACGCGTTCCGCCGGCGCGACCTGCTCGGCACCTACCTCGTCGACATCGCTGCGATGCTGCTCGCGATCCCGGTCGTGCTCTTCCCCGCGCTGGTCGAGGACGTGTTCCACCGGCCGGAGCTGCTCGGGCTGCTCTACTCCGCCGAGACGGTCGGCTCGCTGGTCGCGACCGCACTGTCCGGCTGGACCGGCCACGTGCACCACCACGGCCGCGCGATCGTGCTCGCCGCGGCGGCGTACGGCCTCTGCATCGCGGTCGCCGGCGTCATGCCGTCGATCTGGCTGGTCGGTGCCGCGATGGCCGGCGCGGGCGCGGCCGACATGATCTCGGGGATCTTCCGCTCGACGGTCTGGAACCAGACGATCCCGGAGGGGATGCGCGGCCGGCTGGCCGGGATCGAGATGCTGTCGTACTCGCTCGGTCCCCTCGGTGGCCAGGTCCGCGCGGGTGTCACCGCGGACCTGTGGTCGGTGCGCGGGGCGATCACCTCGGGCGGCCTCGCCTGCGTCGTCGGCGTCGCCGCGACCGCCGCCTGGCTGCGCGGCTTCTGGGCGTACGACGCGCGTACCGACGAGTACGCCGTCGCGGAGCGTGCCACCCGGGCGGCGGCGGGCGAGCGGTGAGCCGCGAGCGCAGCCCGATTCGTCAGCCTTGCCCTCGTCGCGGAGAATGGGGCCCGCCGCACCGACTGCAGACCCGATGAACCGCACCCGTCGAACAGGGGGAACCGCGCCGTGAGCCAGGACGAGAAGCACCCGATCGCTGCGGGACTGATCGCACTCGTCGCCGTGGCCGTCGCGGTCGGCCTGATCATCGGCGTCGTCACGCTTGCGGCCACCCACGTCCTCGGCATCGGCGGTGACAGTGCCAAGCGATCCTCGGGTGCGGGCGCGTCGCTCTACCTCCCGACGCCGTCGCCGACCGACACGCCGAGCGGCCCGCTCGTGACGCTCACCCCTGACGAGACCGAGTCCGCCGAGCCCTCCGAGGGCGCGAGCAGCAAGCCCGAGAAGACGAAGAAGCCGGAGAAGAAGATCACCCTCCAGGCGGGCGAGCTCTCGGTCTCACCGATGCAGCAGATCGACCTGACCGGCGTCTACCCGGGCGGCGAGGGCGCCATCCTGCGCGTGCAGCGCCAGTCCGGCAACGGCCCGTGGGAGGACTTCCCCGTGCCGGACCTCGCGGTCTCGGGCGGCCAGTTCTCGACCTACGTCCAGACCTCGCGGCCGGGCGTCCAGAAGTTCCGGATGAAGGACATCGACTCCGGCGCCTTCTCCAACGTCGTCAAGGTCACCATCCGCTGACCGCCGCTCGGTCGGGCCCGGGTCACGTCGCCCGGGCCCGACCGAGGCCCCACGTCAGGCCGGGACGTAGTCGAACGTGTCCGGGTTCGGGCCGGTGCGGCCGGCCTCGCCCCTGTCGAGCGCTCCGAGCGAGGCGATCTCGTCCTCGGAGAGGGCGAAGTCGAAGACGTCGAAGTTCTCCGCCAGCCGCTCCTTGCGCGTCGACTTCGGGAAGACGATGTTGCCGAGGTCGAGCTGCCAGCGCAGCAGCACCTGGGCCGGCGACTTGCCGTGCTTCTCGGCGATCGTGGTGACGACCGGGTCGGTGAGCTCGCCGCCGCCCTGGCCGAGCGGCGACCAGGCCTCGACGTGCGCCCCGTGGCGCAGGGTCGCCTCCCGGGCGGCGCCGTTGCCGAAGTAGGGGTGCACCTCGATCTGGTTCACCGCCGGTACGACGCCGGTGCGCGACACGATGGTGTCGAGGTGGGCGGGCTGGAAGTTGGAGACGCCCACGGAGGTCGCCAGGCCGGCGTCGCGCAGCTCGACGAGCGCCTCCCAGGTGGAGGTGTAGTCGCCGCCGTACTCGGTCGGGAGCGGCCAGTGGATCAGGAACAGGTCGACCCGGTCGAGGCCGAGCTTCTGCAGGGACTCCTCGAGCGACGCCTTCGCCCGCGCCGGCTCGTGGTTGCTGTTGTTCAGCTTCGTGGTGACGTACAGCTCGTCGCGGGCGATCCCGGCGTTCTTGATCGCGGCGCCCACGCCCTCCTCGTTGCCGTACATCTGCGCGGTGTCGATGTGCCGGTAGCCGAGCTCGAGGGCGTCGCTCACGACCCGCTCGGTGATGTCGGCCGGCACCTGCCACACGCCGAGGCCGAACTGGGGGATGGTCGTCTGGTCGTTCAGGGTGATCGTGGAAACGGTCATACCCCTCCTGAACCCACTCGCCCTCGATCTATTCCGAGCGGTGTTCGGTCACAATGGAGGGGTGGCCGAGCCGCTCCACTACACCGAGTACGACACCCGGCTCGCGGCGTACGCCGTCATCGTCCGCGACGGGCAGCTGCTGCTCGCCCTGTGGAACGAGGACGTCGACCGCAAGCGCTGGACGCTGCCCGGCGGAGGAGTGGACCTGTACGAGACGCCCGAGGAGGGGGCGGTGCGGGAGGTCGGCGAGGAGACCGGGTACGCCGTCGAGCTCACCGGGCTGCTCGGCATCGAGACCGACGTGATCCCCCCGGAGGGCCGGATGCGCGAGACCGACCGGACGTTCAAGGCGGTCAGAGTCTTCTACGGCGCCCGGGTCGTGGGCGGCGAGCTCACCCACGAGGTCGGCGGCACCACCGACGAGGCACGCTGGTTCCCGCTCGACGACGTCCCCGGCCTGGCCCGGGTCTCGATGGTCGACACCGGCCTGCGGCTGCTCTCCGAGCGCTCCTGCTGAGTCCGCGCGGCATGCTGGACGCATGCGCCGAGCCGCTGCGGCCGTCGCGCTCGCCCTCGTCCTGACCGGCTGCTCCGGGAGTGCGCCGGAGGGCGGGGGTACGCCGTCGTCACCCTCGTCGGTCGAGCCGCCATCGTCGGTCGAGCCGCCGTCGCGAGCAACGAGCGGTGGAGTGTCGAGACCAACACGGTCGCCGTCGGCCGTCGAGAGGCCCACGGTCCGGCTGACCGTCGTCGGCGACCTGATGCTCGTGCGCGGCGTCCCGGACCCGGCGGCCGCGCTCGCGCCGCTGGCACCCCGTCTGCGCCGCGCGGACATCACGGTCGGCAACCTCGAGAGCACGCTGTCGACCGACGGCGCGCCGACCCAGGGCGGGGACTCCTTCGGCGGCAGCCCGGCACTGCTCGGGCCGCTCCGCAGCGCGGGCCTCGACGCGCTCGATCTCGCCAACAACCACACCGGCGACTACGGGAACCGCGCGCTGCTCGAGACCGTCGGCACGCTGCGTCGCAGCCCGATCGAGCCGTTCGGCGCCGGGGCCGACCTCGCGGCGGCAGCCGCGCCGGCGTACGTGACGCGCAAGGGGGTCACCTTCGCGTTCCTCGGGTTCAACGCCATCGGCGAGACCCCGCGCGCGACGCCGACGAGCCCCGGCGCGCTGAGCGTCCGGATGCCGCCGCGCACCGGTCCGCTCGTCCTCGCCGACCTGCGGGTCGTCACGCGGGCGATCCGGGAGGCCCACCGGCGGGCCGACGTCGTGGTGGTGCTGCCGCACTGGGGCACGCAGTACACCCACACCCCCGACCCGGTGCAGCACACCGTCGCGCGCCGGCTGGTCGCGGCCGGCGCCGACCTCGTCGTGGGCGGCCACCCGCACTGGACGCAGCCTCTCGAGCGGATCGACGGCGTACCCGTCGTGCACTCGCTCGGCAACTTCGTCTTCGACATGGACTTCATGCCCCAGACGATGGAGGGCGTCTTCCTCGAGGCGACCTTCCGAGGTGACCGGCTGCGTCGGGTGCGGCTCGTGCCCTACCGGATGGATCCTGGGAGCTTCGCGCCGCGGGTCGTGCGCGGTCCCGCGGCGGCGCGGATCCTCGCCGCCTTGCATTGACCGGCGGTATAGAACGGGGGCATGCGAGCCATCGGCGTGACGGAGTACGGCGGCCCCGAGGTCCTCCACGAGGTGGACGTCCCGCCGGAGGAGCTCGGTGAGGGCGAGGTCCGGATCCGGGTGACCCGGGCGACGGTCAACCCGACCGACACCGGGATCCGCGCCGGCCTGCGGTCGCAGACCGGCCGTCCCGAAGACCCAGCCGACGTCCCCGGCATGGAGGTCGCCGGCAGGGTGGTCGAGGTCGGCGAGGGCGTCGAGGGCCCGGCCGTGGGCGATCGGGTGATGGGGATCGTCGTGCCGTCGGGCACCCACGGCGCCTACCGCGAGGAGGTCGTCCTGCCCGCCGCCTCGGTGGTGCCGGTGCCCGCCGGCGCGAGCGACGCCGAGGCGGCGACCCTGCCGATGAACGGCCTCACCGCCCGGCTCGCCCTCGAGCTGCTGGGCCTCGAGCCGGGCCAGGTGGTCGCGGTGAGCGGCGCGGCCGGCGCGCTCGGGGGCTACGTCATCCAGCTCGCCAGGGCCGACGGCCTCACGGTGGTCGCCGACGCGGCCGAGAAGGACGAGGAGCTCGTCGGCTCCCTCGGCGCCGACGTCGTGCTGCCCCGCGGCGACGACTACGCGCAGGCGATCCGTGAGCGCTACCCCGACGGTGTCGACGGGCTCGTCGACGCCGCGCTCCTCAACGAGGCGGTGCTGCCCGCGGTCAAGGACGGCGGCACGATGGCGACCGTCCGCGGCTGGGCGGGCGAGGGCCAGGACCGGGTCTGGGTCCGGCCCGTCGGCGTACGCACCGTCGCGGAGCGCCACGACCTCCTCGACCGGCTCCGGCAGCAGGCCGAGGAGGGGGTGCTCACCTTGCGCGTCGCCGGCGTCCTGCCCGCCGCCGAGGCGCCGGAGGCGCACCGCCGCCTCGAGGCCGGCGGTGTGCGCGGCCGGCTCGTCCTCGACCTCACCTGAGCCACTCGACGACCAGCCGGGACGTCCGCCGCAGCTGGGCGGCCGACACCACCGAGGGCATGTCGGTGGGCGAGTGGTAGCCGGCGTACGACGTCCCGCCGAGGCGCGCCGCCGGCAGCCCGACCTCGGCGAACGACCAGTGGTCGGCGGACCGGTTGGGCACGACGGAGCACTGCGTCGTCGGTACGCCGGCGCGGCGCGCCGCGCGCACGAGCGAGCTCAGCGTCGGCTCGGGGCCGGTGGTCGCGGCGCACGCCGGCACCGCCGCGCCGACCCCGACCCGGTCGAGCGCGACCATGCCACGCAGGGTCCGCCGCTGCGTGGGCGAGAGCCCGGCGACGTACGCCCGCGAGCCGTAGTGGTGGTCGGCGTCGCTCGGCCCGCGCGGCTCCTCCGACCCGAACGCCACCAGGACCACCGGCAGCCGCGTCCGCCGGTCCCGGAGCGCCTCGGCCACGGCCAGCAGCACGCCGATCCCGGACCCGTCGTCCTCCGCGCCGGGCGACTGCGGCACAGTGTCGAGGTGGGCGCCGACCAGCAGCCACGGCCGTCCGCGGCGTACGTCGCCCCGGTCGGCGACCAGGTTCACCGACCGCCCGGCCGGCACCGGCACTCCCCAGGAGACCCCGCCCGGCGTACGGAACGGCTGCCGGCGGACCTCCCAGCCGAGGTCCGCGAAGCGCTCCTCGACCCAGTCCGCGGCCCGGGCGTACGCCGCCGACGTCCCCGGCCGCGGGCCGATCCCGCCGGCGAGGGCGCGGACCGCCGCCACCGCCGTCCGCACGCGCACGTCGTCGGGGTCCGCGCGCGGTCGGCGCGACGGCGCGCTCGGGCCCGCGGCCGACGGCGCCGGTGCCGAGGAGACGGACGCACTGGTCGGCGGCGGGCTGGGGAGCGGGCCGGGCGCAGGTCTCGACGTGCCGCCCCCGCACCCGGCGAGCAGCACCAGCCCGGCCAGCAGCACCCGCAACGGCGCCATGCGAGCGATCCAACCACCGCGCCGGAAATCGTCGACGACGGCGGGAATGATCGCCGCTTTGCCTTCGTTGCGATCAGTGAGCAAACTTGAGTTGAAGCGACTCAAGTTCTTCGCCTGATCAGCTATCAGTGCGAGGATGGCACGGACGGCCCCGCCGGGGCCGACACGAGTTTCAACAGGCAGTAGCAGCCAGACAGCGGAGGTAGCAACACCATGGCACGTGCGGTCGGTATCGACCTCGGTACGACGAACAGCGTCGTATCGGTCCTCGAGGGTGGCGAGCCCACCGTCATCGCAAACGCGGAAGGCGCGCGTACGACCCCGTCCGTCGTGGCCTTCGCGAAGTCCGGCGAGGTCCTCGTCGGTGAGGTGGCCAAGCGTCAGGCGGTCACCAACGTCGAGCGGACGATCAAGTCGGTCAAGCGCCACATGGGCACCGACTGGACCGTCAAGATCGACGACAAGACGTTCACGCCGCAGCAGATCAGCGCGTTCGTGCTGCAGAAGCTGAAGAGGGACGCCGAGGCCTACCTCGGCGAGACGGTGACCGACGCGGTCATCACGGTCCCGGCGTACTTCTCCGACGCCCAGCGCCAGGCCACCAAGGAGGCCGGCGAGATCGCGGGCCTCAACGTCGCCCGCATCGTCAACGAGCCGACCGCCGCCGCGCTGGCCTACGGCCTCGACAAGGGCGAGGACCAGACGATCCTCGTCTTCGATCTCGGTGGCGGCACGTTCGACGTGTCCCTGCTCGAGATCGGCGAGGGCGTCGTCGAGGTGAAGGCGACCTCCGGTGACAACCACCTCGGTGGTGACGACTGGGACGCCCGGATCGTCGACTGGATGGTCACCAAGTTCAAGAACGCCAACGGCGTGGACCTGTCCGCCGACAAGATCGCCGCCCAGCGTCTGCAGGAGGCGGCGGAGAAGGCGAAGATCGAGCTGTCGAGCTCGAGCGAGACCACGATCCACCTGCCCTACATCACCCACGGTGAGAACGGCCCCCTCCACTTCGAGGAGCGGCTGTCGCGCGCCGAGTTCCAGAAGATCACCGCCGACCTGCTCGACCGGACCAAGGCCCCGTTCCAGAGCGTCCTCAAGGACGCCGGCGTCAAGGTCTCCGACATCGACCACGTCGTGCTGGTCGGTGGCTCGACCCGCATGCCCGCGGTGACCGACCTGGTCAAGTCCCTGCTCGGCGGCAAGGAGCCCAACAAGGGCGTCAACCCCGACGAGGTCGTCGCCGTCGGCGCCGCGCTGCAGGCCGGTGTGCTCAAGGGTGAGGTCAAGGACGTCCTCCTGCTCGACGTCACCCCGCTGAGCCTCGGCATCGAGACCAAGGGCGGTGTCTTCACCACCCTGATCGAGCGCAACACCACGATCCCGACCAAGCGGTCCGAGATCTTCACGACGGCCGACGACAACCAGCCGTCCGTCGAGATCAAGGTCGCCCAGGGCGAGCGCCCGATGTGGTCCGAGAACCAGCCGCTCGGCAACTTCGAGCTGACCGGCCTCCCGCCGGCGCCGCGTGGCGTGCCGAAGATCGAGGTCACCTTCGACATCGACGCCAACGGCATCGTCCACGTGTCCGCGAAGGACCAGGCCTCCGGCCGTGAGCAGTCGATGACCATCTCCGGCGGCTCGGCCCTCTCCAAGGAGGAGATCGACCGGATGGTCCGCGACGCGGAGCAGTACGCCGAGGAGGACGCCAAGCGGCGCGAGGCCGTCGAGGTCCGCAACCAGGGCGACACCCTCCTCTACACCACCGAGAAGTTCCTCACCGACAACGGCGAGAAGATCCCGGAGGACGTCAAGACCGAGGTCCAGACCGACCTCGACGCCCTCAAGGCCCTGCTCGAGAAGGAGGACTCCTCCACCGACGAGATCAAGGGGGCGATCACCAAGCTCGGTGAGTCCAGCCAGAAGATGGGCGCCGCGATGTACGCCGCGGCCGACGCCGACCAGGCCGCCGCCGGTGGGACCACCGGCGCGACCGGCGAGGCCGACGACGACGTCGTCGACGCCGAGATCGTCGACGACGAGCCGGGCGAGGACAAGTGACTGAGGACCGCCGCGCCGAGACCCCGGACGCCCCCGTCGAGGAGACGGCGGCGCCCGGGGCCGAGGCCGACACCGAACCGGGAGGCACCGCGGCCCCGCCCGAGGCGGACGTCGAGCCAGGCGAGACGTCCCGCGGGGCGGGCTCGGCCTCCGGGGAGGAGCACGCCCCGGAGGCGGACGCCCTCGAGGCCGAGACCGTCGAGGACGACCTGACCGCCGCGCAGCGGGCGGTGACGGAGCTGACCGCCGACCTGCAGCGGCTCCAGGCCGAGTACCTCAACTACAAGCGCCGGGTCGACCGCGACCGCGAGCTGATCAGCCAGAACGCCACGTTCAAGGTGCTCAGCCCGATCATCGAGGTGCTCGACACCATCGACCGGGCCCGCGAGCACGGCGAGGTGGAGGGTGGCTTCAAGGCCGTCGCCGACCAGCTCGAGCGGATCGTCAGCAACCTCGGGCTCACCAGGTTCGGCGAGCCGGGGGAGCCGTTCGACCCGACGATCCACGAGGCGCTCAGCCACATGGGGACCGACCCGGACGTCAAGGAGACGACCGTCAAGGTGCTCGCGAAGGCCGGCTATCGCATCGGCGACCGGGTCGTCCGCGCCGCGCAGGTGCTGGTCGTCGACCCGGAGTAGGAAGTAAGCAGGAGAGCAGGGGAAGGGAGGCGCGCGCATGGCAGGCAACAACGGCAACGAGGGCATCCGGCCCGACTGGGTCAACAAGGACTTCTACGCCGAGCTCGGCGTGAAGAAGGACGCCACGGCCGACGAGATCAAGAAGGCCTACCGCAAGCTCGCGCGCGCCAACCACCCCGACTCCAACCCCGACGACACCGCCAAGCACGAGAAGTTCAAGAAGGTCGCCGAGGCCTACGACGTCGTCGGTGACCCCGAGAAGCGGAAGAAGTACGACGAGGTCCGCTCGCTCTACGCCGGCGGGGGCTTCCCCGGAGGCTTCCCGGGCGGCACGACGACCACGACCGGCGGCCGCGGCTACAACTTCGAGGACCTCTTCGGAGGCGGAGGCGCTGGCGCCGGCGGTGGCCTCGGCGACATGTTCGGCGACCTGTTCGGTGGCGGCTTCGGCCGTGGCCGCACCCAGGCCCGTCCGCGGCCCACGAAGGGCGCCGACGTCGAGTCGACCGCCACGATCGGCTTCGTCGACGCGCTCGAGGGGCTCACCATCTCGCTGCGGCTGACCAGCGACGCCGCCTGCCCCGACTGCAACGGCACCGGCGGCAAGCCCGGCACCAAGCCGCGGGTCTGCCCCGAGTGCGAGGGCGCCGGCTACATCGTCCAGTCCGTGGGCGGCGGCTTCTCGATGAACGAGACCTGCCCGCGCTGCGGCGGCCGGCAGCTCATCTACGACGAGGCCTGCCCGACCTGCCACGGCACCGGCCGCGGCACCTCCGCCCGGACGATCCAGGCCCGCATCCCGGCCGGCGTCAAGGACGGCCAGCGGATCCGCCTCAAGGGCAAGGGCGGCGCGGGCGAGAACGGCGGCCCCAACGGCGACCTCTACGTCACCGTGCGGGTCACCCCGCACCGTGTCTTCGGCCGCAAGGACGACAACCTCACGATCGACGTGCCGGTCTCGTTCGACGAGCTCGCGCTCGGCGCCGAGGTCAAGATCCCGACGCTGACCGGTGCGCCGGTGACGCTGCGGATCCCCGCCGGGACCCCCAACGGCCGCACCTTCCGCG
Source organism: Nocardioides asiaticus (assembly GCF_040049175.1). NCBI lineage: Bacteria > Bacillati > Actinomycetota > Actinomycetes > Propionibacteriales > Nocardioidaceae > Nocardioides > Nocardioides asiaticus. Next base: position 428,410 of record NZ_JBDZDM010000002.1, read on the forward strand.
TCCGCGGCAAGGGTGCCCGCCGCTCCGACGGCACCACCGGCGACCTGCTCGCGACCGTCGAGGTGCAGGTGCCCGCCCACCTCGACGAGGCCGCCCGCGCCGCGGTCGAGGCCTACCGCGAGGCCACCGCCGACAAGCCGCTGCGCGCCAACCTCTTCGAGCAGGCGGCCCGCTGATGGCGAGCCGCAAGCCGACCTACACCACGCCGTCGCCGGACGCGGCGGTCTACGTCATCTCCGTCGCCGCCGAGCTCACCGGGCTGCATCCGCAGACCCTGCGCACCTATGAGCGGATGGGGCTCATCACGCCCGGCCGCACCGGTGGCGGCGGCCGGCGCTACTCCTACCGCGACATCGAGCTGCTCCGCTCGATCGCCGAGCTGACCTCGTCGGGCATCGGCATCGAGGGCGTACGCCGGATCCTCGACCTCGAGAACCGCGTCGCCGCCCTCCAGGCCCGCAACGAGGAGCTGCAGCGCGAGCTCGCCGCCACCCGCGACGCGCTCCGCCAGGCGGGCACCGCTCGGCGTACGCCCCAGCGGGCCAGCCGCCTGCCCGCGCTGCGCGACCCCGACCCCGGGCAGTCCCTGGTCGTCTGGCGTCGTCGTCCGTAGTCCCGGAGGACTACGCCGACACCCTCCAGGTCGGCCAACTTGGGACATAGTTGACGATTCGACTGAATCCGCTGCGAACCGGTGAGTAGGTTCCGCTTTCGGTTGTCTCGCACCGCCACCATCGATCGATCCACTGACCTCGGAGCTTTGGGGAGCTCACCGGAGGTCGTGCGCTGCGGGCAGCTGACCACGCACGCGCAGACGGACTCTTCCGCCGGTGTCTTCCGACGCCCGCGGACGGTTCCCCCTGTCGCACCACAAAGGGGACCATCATGAACAACTCACTCAAGGGCGCCATCGGCGCCGCCGCCGGGGTCGCACTGCTCCTCGGTGGGGCCGGCACCTTCGCCATGTGGAACACCACCACCAGCACCGACCCGGCGACGATCAACACCGGACAGCTCAGCCTCACCAAGGCCACCGGTACGTGGAAGCACGGCGGCGCGACGATCGACCTCAGCAGCTTCCACCTCGTGCCGGGCGACGTCATCACCTACACGGTGCCGCTGACGATCACCGCCACGGGCGATGACCTGAAGGCCAAGCTCACCGTCGATTCCGGCTCGATCTCGGGCCTGACCACCTCGGGCGACGTCACCGTGGCGACGGCACTCTCGAGCGGCGGCAGCGGCGTGACCATCGACCAGACCGACCACAAGTCCGCGACGATCACCGCCCCCGCGAGCGGCGACTACACGGTCGACGCCACTGTCACCGTCACCTTCACCGACGTGAAGGACCAGGCCGAGCAGAAGCGTGCGCTGACGCTCGACCCGGTGACGTTCGACCTGAACCAGACCGCCTGATCGGGCACCCATGTGGGGGGACCGGCGCGGTGAGCGCCGGGGCAGCCGCCGACGGGGAAGCCTCGTCGGCGGCGCCCTCGGCGTCGCCGCGATCATCATCGTCACCGTCGTGCTAGGCCTGGCCGGGACCGGCGGGGTGTACGCGCTCTGGGACGCGAGCGCGACGGCGCCCGGCGCCACGATCACGACGGGCAGCATCGGGCTGACCGTCGCCGGGCGCGAGTCGGCCGTGCTCACCGGCCTCGACGGGCCGTTGGCTCCGGGCGCGCAGGTGTCGGCGTCGGTGACGCTGCACAACACGGGCAGCGTGCCGCTGTCGGTCGGCGTCGCGTCGACGACGGGCTCTGCGCCGCTGGCCGACGCGCTAACGCTGCGGGCGGCCGCCGTACCCGTCGGGACGTCGTGTCCGACGAGCGCCGGCACGACCGGTGCTCTGGTCGGCTACGTCGCCCGGCAGCTCGTCACCCTGCCCGCCGACGGCAGCGAGGACCTCTGCCTCGTCCTCGCCCTCGACGGCTCCGCCCCGGTCACGCTCGCCGGGACGTCGGCCGACCTGGGCCTCACCATCACGGGGGACCAGGCATGACCCGCCGGCGTACCACGCTCGTGGTGACCCTCACGCTCGCCGTGCTGCTCGTCCTCGGCACTGTCGGGGTGGCCTCCGCCGCGTGGCGGACCCAGGCGTCGGTGTCGGGTACGCCGATGGCCGGCACGGTCGGTCTCACCGTCGCGGGGTTCGACGGGCTCGGCGGCACGCTGAGCAGCGGTACCCCGCTGTCCGGCGCGGTGACGGTCAGCAACACCGGCGGTCTCGAGCTCACCTCGCTGACCGCGACGGTCGCCGTCGCAGGCACGGGAACCGGCTCGGTCTCCGTCGCCGTCTGGCCGGTGACCTCGAGCACCACCGACTGCGGGAGCGTCCCGTCCGCCGTGACGAGCGGCACCTGGGCGTCGGCGGTCCCGTCGTGGCTCTCGGGCGCCACGCTGGCGGCCGGCGGCACGGCGACGTACTGCTTCCGGGCGACGACGACCTCGACCTCCGCGGCGATGGTGACGCCGACGGTCACCGTGACCGGCCACGCCGCCACCTGGGCGACCGCTCCGGTGGCCTCCACCTTCACCGAGACGGTGCCCGCGCCCACCTCGCCGACGACGGTGACGCCCGCCCAGGCCGGGATCGCCCCCGGCAACGCCTCGACGACCGTCCCGTCGGTGACCTTCCCGGTCGACGCCGACGGCACGCTGAGCAACCCGTACTACTTCTGCGTCGACGTCACCGTCGCGCCGGCGGCCGGCTCCGCGGTCTGGTCGCTCCGGATCGACACCACCAAGCCGCCGTACAACAGCCTGCCGCCCGCCTCCGGCTGGCGCTGGGAGACGGACGTGACGGTCAGCGGACCGACGCAGGGGATCCTCACCGTCGCAGGCGGCCGCAGCAACGCGACGATCACCGCACCGCTGGTCGTGAGGTTCTGCGTCACCCAGAAGGCGGCCGCCCCGATCATGGACGCGGGCCCCGGGACCTACTCGGTGAGCACGCCCCAGCTGGCGTCCTGCAGCGACCGCACCCGGGCCGCGAGCAGGTACGACGCCTGCGTCTGGACCGACGTCACCGGCCTCTACCCGCACTTCTACATCGGCTTCCACTACCAGTTCGTGCTGGCCGACGTGGTCAACGCCAGCTCCCTCGGCAGCGAGCTGAAGGGCCAGCTCCTCAAGGACACCCTGTCCGGTGTCGAGGGCGGGGGCGGAGGCATCGCCGCGACCGGCGGCGGTACGCCGTACACGGTCACGGTGACCTCGGACGGTGTCGGACCCAGCGAGGGCGCGATCACCGGCGGCATGACCCGCACGCTCAAGGCCCGACTCACCTCGAACGGCTGACCCATGACCCTTCGCAAGGCGCTCGCCACCGGCCTCAGCCTCGGCCTGCTCGGCCTCGTCCTCGGCCTGGCCGCTGTCACGGTCGTGGTGCCGAAGCTGGCCGGCGCCACCCCGCTGACCGTGCTGACCACCTCCATGCGACCCCATCTGCCGCCCGGCACGCTGCTCGTCGTACGCCCGCGGCCGGTCGACCAGATCCGGATCGGCGACGTCGTCACCTACGAGCCGCGCCCGAACGACCCCACCCTCGTGTCGCACCGCGTCGTCGGCATCACCACCTCGACCGACGGCACCCGGGTGTTCACGGTCAGGGGCGATGCCAACGCCGAGGCCGATCCCCCGGTCCGCGCACGACAGATCCGGGCCGTGCTGTGGTACTCCGTCCCGTGGCTCGGCTGGGTCAACGAGGCGGTCAACGGCCACTGGCGGCGGGTCGCCGTGCCGGTCGGTGCCGGCCTCTGCTTCGCGTACGCCGGCTGGATGTTCCTCGGTGCGCTCGTCCGCGGCGCACGCCGCCGCCCGGTGTGACCGCCGTCTCCGCTAGTCTCTGCGGGTCGGCCGGGGAGGGCTGAGCGTGAGGGGTACTCGTGTGGCCTGAGTGGCTGCGTGACTGGGCATCCGAGGTGAACTGGCTCCACCTGGTCACCGTGCCGGTCTTCACCGGTGTGGTCGGCTGGCTGATCAACTGGTCGGGCCTCTACATGCTCTTCTACCCGCTGCGCTTCAAGGGCGTCGGCGTCCCCGGCTTGCGCGACCTGGCCGGCGTCCTGCCGCGCAAGGTGCAGGAGGTGCCGGGACTCGCCCAGGGCGGCATCGGCTGGCAGGGGATCATCCCTGCGAGAGCCGCCAAGATGGGCTCGATCGCGGTCGACAAGGCGATCTCCAAGCTGGGCACGCCGGGGGAGTTCTACCAGCAGCTGCAGCCCGAGCAGATCGCCGCGCACATCGTGGAGACGTTCCGCCCGGAGGTGCCGGCGCTGGTCGACGAGATCATGCTGCGCGAGCACCCGCGGCTGTGGCGCGACCTCCCGCAGCCGGTGCGCGACGCCATCGTCGTACGCGTCCAGGACCAGCTGCCCGCCATCGTCGGCCAGGTCACCGAGGACATCGGCACCCACATCGACCAGCTGCTGGACCCGAAGCTGATGGTCATCGAGCACTTCCGCGCGAACCCGGGTCTGGTCGTCCGCATCTTCCGCGACTTCGGCCAGCGCGAGCTCAACCTGATGGTCGCGTTCGGGTTCGTGTTCGGCTTCCTGCTCGGCATCCCGGTCGCGGTCGTCGACTCGATCCTCCAGCAGCCCTGGCTGCTGCCGGTGATGGGCGTCGTCGTCGGCTGGGTGACGAACCTGCTGGGCATGTGGCTGATCTTCGAGCCGCCGACGCCGCGCCGGATCCTGGGCATCAAGGTCCAGGGGCTCTTCCCGCGGCGGCAGGCACAGGCCGCGGAGGTGTATGCCGACATCATCGCCTCCGACGTCATCACCCTCGAGCGGATCGGCGACTTCCTGCTCAGCGGCCCGCGCGGCGACGCCACCCGCAAGCTGCTGGCCACCGCGCTCGAGCCAGCCGTCGACCGCGCCGCCGGCCCCTACCGCGGCGCGGTCCGCGTCGTCGTCGGCCCGGAGCGCTTCGACCGGATCAGCCACTCGGTCGCCTTGGAGGCGGCCGACCGCACTCTCGTACCCTTCAAGGACCCGCAGTTCAGCAGGCACCAGGCCGACAAGATCCAGCGGCTGGTCGCCCGGCGTACGAAGGAGCTACCGCCGGCCGACTTCGTTGAGATGATGCGGGCTGCGATCAAGGAGGACGAGTGGATGCTCTACGCCCATGGCGCCGTCATGGGGCTGGCCGGCGGTTTCCTGCACTTGCTGCTCTTCCCCTCATGAGGGACGGCGACCCGGAGGGGCAGCCGGAGCCGGGCTCGACCGGCTCGGCCACCGGTCCCGACGGTGGGCTGCTGCCGGCGGTCGCCCCGGTTGCCGGCGCGCTGCCGGGCCTGGCCCGGGTGGCCGCCGGTGCCGCGTGGCAGGCGACGGCGTGGGGCGTCAAGGCGTACGTCCGGACCGGCCTGCGGGTCGCGCGGGCGGTCACCGACCCCGACGTACGTGCCGACCTCGCCCGCGACGCCGCCGACGCGGCCGACGTCGTCACCGGCGTGGCCCGCTCCCTCGTCACGGGTACGCCGCCGCACCTCGACGCCGCGACCCAGCTGGGCCATCCCGGCTCCACGGCCCCACGCCAGACCCAGGTCTCCGCGACCACCCCGGAGGCCCTCCGCCGCCGCGGTGCCGAGCTGCTCGAACGCTCGCGCGACGTGTGGTCGGAGGAGCAGGGCCACCCGGCGTACGCCCGCATCCTCGACGACCTCGCACCCGACGAGGCGCGGATCCTGCTGCTGCTCCTGCAGGGCGGGCCGCAGGCCAGCGTCGACGTCCGGACCGGCGGCCCGGCCGGCCTGGTCAGCAGCCAGCTGGTCGCCCCCGGGCTGACGATGATCGGCGCCCGGGCCGGGGTGCGCTACCCAGCGCGGGTGCCGGCGTACCTCAACAACCTGTTCCGCCTCGGCCTCGTCTGGTTCTCGAAGGAGCCGCTGCGGGATCCGGCGGAGTACCAGGTCCTCGAGGCCCAGCCCGACGTCCTCGGCGCGCTGCACTCGGTGAAGTTCGCCAAGGTCGTACGCCGCTCGGTCCATCTCACGCCGTTCGGCGAGGGCTTCTGCCGCACCGTCCTCGTCCAGCCCGAGGAGGCCGCCGGCGACTTCCCCGAGCATGCCAACCCCGAGGCCGGCGACGCCGCGGAGCCGCCCAAGCCCTGAGGTCGAGTCGGGGGTTCTGCCCCGTCGAGTCGGGGGTTCTGCCCCGTCGAGTCGGTGGTTCTGCCCCGTCGAGTCGGTGGTTCTGGTCAGTCCTTCGCCGTGCTCGGCGGCGCGCCGTACACCAGCGGCACCCACTCCCGGTGCCGCTTGATGTACGCCGAGATGAACGGGCACAGCGGGAGCACCTGGCGCTGCCCGGCGTCGCGTACGTCGCCGAGCGCGTACGCCGCGATCGCCGAGCCGACTCCCTGACCCTCGTAGCGCTCGCCCACCTCGGTGTGGGTGAAGACGATCAGCTGGTCGGTCAGCTGGTACTCCGCGAAGCCGGCGAGCTGCCCGTCGACCCAGCCCTCGTAGCGGCTCTTCTCCTGGTCGTTGACGACCGAGACCTTGCTCTCCTCGGAGCTCATGCACGCGACCCTAGCGGTGCGGCGACACCGATGTCGCCGGTCCGGCAAATTCATAAAAGTTGAGCGGAACAGACTCAACTTCTAGCGTGTTGCAGCAAGTGGCGAGCACACTCGCCGACAGGGACCGCATCGCGCAGGAGACCACCACACCATGAGTCAGTTCACGGCCGACAAGTTCACCAACCGCAGCCGTGAGGCCATCGAGGCCGCACAGCTCGCGGCGACCACGGCGGGCAACACGACCACCGAGCCGATCCATCTGCTCGTCGCCCTGCTCCAGCAGGAGGACGGCACCGCCCGGACGATGGTCGCCAAGTCCGGCGTCGACGCCGACGTGCTCACCCGGCAGGCGGTCTCCGCCCAGGAGGCGCTGCCGCGCGCGACCGGCTCGACCGTCCAGCAGCCCGGCGCCTCCGCCGCACTCACCCGGGTGCTCGCCGGCGCGATCTCGCTGGCCGCCTCGATGAAGGACGACTTCGCCGCGACCGAGCACCTGCTCATCAGCCTCGCGACCGTCGAGAGCTCGGCCAAGAAGCTGCTCACCGACGCCGGCCTGTCCGAGGACGGCCTGCGCGAGAGCCTCACCGCCGTCCGCGGCAGCCGCCGGGTGACGAGCCAGGACGCCGAGTCGACGTACGAGGCGCTCGACAAGTACTCCGTCGACCTCACCAAGGCCGCCGAGGAGGGCAAGCTCGACCCCGTCATCGGCCGCGACGCCGAGATCCGCCGGGTGATCCAGGTGCTCAGCCGGCGTACGAAGAACAACCCGGTCCTCATCGGCGAGCCCGGCGTCGGCAAGACCGCCGTCGTGGAAGGCCTCGCCCAGCGGATCGTCGACGGCGACGTGCCCGACTCGCTCAAGGGCCGCCGGGTGCTGAGCCTCGACCTCGCCGGCATGGTCGCCGGCGCGCAGTACCGCGGCCAGTTCGAGGAGCGGCTGAAGTCCGTCCTCGAGGAGATCAAGCAGGCCGAGGGCCAGGTCATCACGTTCATCGACGAGCTCCACACCGTCGTCGGCGCGGGCGCCGGCGGCGACTCCGCGATGGACGCCGGCAACATGCTGAAGCCGATGCTGGCCCGTGGGGAGCTGCACATGATCGGCGCGACCACGCTCGACGAGTACCGCGAGCGGATCGAGAAGGACCCCGCCCTCGAGCGCCGCTTCCAGCAGGTCTTCGTCGGCGAGCCGAGCGTGGAGGACACCATCCAGATCCTGCGCGGCATCCAGGAGAAGTACGAAGCGCACCACGGCGTACGCATCACCGACGCCGCGCTCGTCGCCGCGGCGACGCTCTCCGACCGCTACATCACCGGCCGGCAGCTGCCCGACAAGGCGATCGACCTGATCGACGAGGCCGCCTCCCGGCTGCGGATGGAGATCGAGTCCTCCCCGGAGGAGATCGACCAGCTCCGCCGCCAGGTCGACCGACTCAAGATGGAGGAGTTCGCGCTCGAGAAGGAGAGCGACGAGGCATCCAAGGAGCGGCTCGCCAACCTGCGCAGGGACCTCGCCGACAGGGAGGAGGAGCTGCGCGGCCTCGAGGCCCGATGGGAGCAGGAGAAGGCGTCCCTCGAGGGCGAGGGCGCGCTGCGCAAGCAGCTCGACGCGCTCCGCATCGAGGCCGACCGGCTGACCCGTGAGGGCAACCTCGCCGGCGCCTCGGAGATCCTGTACGGCAAGATCCCGGCGCTCGAGGAGCAGATCAAGGCGGCCCAGGAGGTCGCCGAGTCACCCACCGAGAAGCTGGTCGGCGAGGAGGTCGCCCCCGAGCAGATCGCCGAGGTCGTCGAGTCGTGGACCGGCATCCCGACCGGCAAGATGCTGCAGGGCGAGACCGCCAAGCTGCTCGAGATGGAGGACGTCATCGGGCAGCGGCTGATCGGGCAGAAGGCCGCCGTCAACGCGGTCGCCGACGCCGTACGCCGCTCCCGGGCGGGCATCTCCGACCCGAACCGGCCGACCGGCTCGTTCCTCTTCCTCGGCCCGACCGGCACCGGCAAGACCGAGCTCGCGAAGGCGCTCGCCGACTTCCTGTTCGACGACGAGCGGGCGATCGTCCGGATCGACATGTCGGAGTACTCCGAGAAGCACTCCGTCTCGCGGCTCGTCGGCGCGCCTCCGGGCTACGTGGGATACGACGAGGGCGGCCAGCTCACCGAGGCGGTCCGCCGCCGGCCCTACAGCGTCGTACTCCTCGACGAGGTCGAGAAGGCCCACCCCGAGGTCTTCGACATCCTGCTGCAGGTGCTCGACGACGGGCGGCTGACCGACGGCCAGGGCCGGACCGTGGACTTCCGCAACACGATCCTCATCCTGACCTCCAACCTCGGCTCGAACTTCCTGGTCGACCCGATGCTCGACGAGCACCAGAAGCACGAGAGCGTGATGACGGTCGTGCGGTCCAGCTTCAAGCCGGAGTTCCTCAACCGGCTCGACGAGATCGTCATGTTCGACGCGCTCACGCTCGCCGACCTCACCAGGATCGTCGACATCCAGCTCGGCCTGCTCGAGAAGCGGCTCGCCGTACGCCGGATCACGATCGAGGTCACCGACGCCGCAAAGGAGTGGCTCGCCGAGACCGGCTACGACCCGGCCTACGGCGCCCGCCCGCTCCGCCGGCTGATCCAGACCTCCATCGGCGACCCGCTCGCCCGGATGCTCATCGCCGGCGAGGTCAACGACGGCGGCAAGGTCGTCGTCGACAAGGGTCCCGAGGGGCTGCTGCTCACCGCCTGAGCGTCGACTCGCGTCCGGTTGGGGCGGGTTGGTGAAATGGGGGCCATGTCCGAACGGAAGCTCCCACGGCCCAGCCAGGTGACACTGGCGGGCTGGCTGATCGTGGGCGGCTCGCTGGCGGCGCTGGTGACGGTGTACGAGCAGCTGTCCCGTCTCCACAGCCTCGACACCCGCGAGTCGATCCAGAAGACGCTGAGCGAGCCGCCGTTCGACGCCGTGGGAATCTCGGTTCCCACGGTGCTCGACGTCATGCACGTGCTCGCCCTGGTCACCGGCGCGTGCGCCGCGGCGGCCATCGTGCTCGGTTGGCACGCGCTCCAGCGTCACAAGGCCTCGCGCATCGCGCTGACGGTCCTCGCCGTACCCCTGCTGCTGTCCGGGATGGCGAGCGGCGGGTTCTTCTCGACGATCGTCGCGGTGGCCGTCGTGCTGCTGTGGGTCCCGCGCTCGCGGGACTGGTTCGACGGGCGCGAGCCGGAGCCGCCGGCCCCCGGCAGCGGTGAGCAGGCAACCGATCCCTCCGGGCAGTCGGTTGCGCAGCCACCGCCGCCTCCGAGCAGCGGTGGGCAGGCAACCGACCGGCCGCACCAGACGGTCCCTCAGCCACCGCCGTCGCCCGGCTGGCCGCAGCAGGTCCCGCAGCTGACGCAGCCGATCCACCCGGCCGCGCCCACCCGCCGCCCGCCGGCGGTGACCTGGGCGGCGGTGCTGACCTGGATCCTGTCCGGGCTCGGCGGACTCCTGCTGGTCGCGACCGCCGCCACGGTGCTGATCGACCCGGCCGGCGCGTTCGAGAGCGTCCGCGAGCAGGACCCGGACCTCGTCGCGCGCAGCGGCGTCACACAGGACCTGCTCGTCGCCTCGGTCGTCACGATGGCCGCGCTGGGCGTGCTGTTCAGCATCGCCTGCGCCGTCGCCGCGCTCCTGGCCTGGCGCCGGGTGCGGTGGTCGTGGGTCACTCTCGTCTGCCTGGAGGCGGCCGCCGTCGCCGTACTCCTCTTCGCGACCGTCATCGCCGCGCCCTTCGTCGTCGCGCTCGCGGGCGCCGTGGTCGCGCTCGCGCTGCTCCTGCGTCCCGAGGCGCGGCTCTGGTTCAGCAGCGCGCGTCCGCGTGCGCCCAGGGATGGGTAGTCTCCCGCCCATGTCGGATCCCTACGGCTCGTACGAGAAGCCCAACCCGTACGGCGACGCGCCGTTCGCGGGGCAGCCGCAGCAGCCCGGCCAGCCGCAGCAGCCCGGCCAGCCGCAGCAGCTCGGCCAGCCGCAGCAGCCGGGCCGGCCCTACGGGCAGTACGGCCAGCAGCCGCCCTACCGGCCGTCGTACGGCTCCGGCCACCCGCAGCGGCCCGACAAGCGCCCCGGCACGGTGACGGCAGCGGCCGTGATCACGATCGTCTCCTCGGCGCTGGTCACGCTGTTCGCGCTGTTCCTGGCCGTCGCCACCATCGGCTTCCGCGAGTGGACGAGGGACGAGGTGGTCGGCGACAGCGAGTTCTCCGACTTCGACCCCGACAGCCTGGTCAACGCCATGGCGGTGATGGCGGCGATCCTCATCGTCCTGTCGCTGGCGGCGATCGCGATGGCGGTGCTGGTGCTCCGCCGCTCCAACGTCGGCCGGGTCGTGCTCGTCGTCCTCGCGGCGATCAGCATCGTCATCAGCCTGATCGGCATCGCCTCGGTGGTCAGCCTCCTCACCCTGGTCGCCGCGATCGCCGCGATCGTGCTGCTCTTCGTGGGAGGCGCCAACGCGTGGTTCCGGCGTACGCCGACCGTGCTGCCCTACGGCCAGCCGCCGTACGGCCAGCAGCCTCCTCCGCCGCCGACCCACAACCCCTGGGGCTGACCCGGCCGACTGAGTGGGCCGTGGGTCAGGCGGAGAGGTCGGCCTTCCCGAGCCGGACGACGGCCTCCTCGATGACCTCCGGCCGCTTGCAGAAGGTCCACCGCACCAGCTGCCGGCCGGCGTCGGAGTCGTAGAACCCCTGCAGCGGGATCGCGACCACGCCCGCCCGCTCGGGCAGCGCCCGGCAGAACGTGTCGCCGTCGGGCCAGCCGAGGTCGCTGATGTCGGTCACGGCGAAGTATGTCGCGTCGGGCACGCTGACCCGCAGGCCGAGCTCGCCCAGCCCGGCGCAGAGCAGGTCACGGCGCCCCCTCAGGTCGGCGGCAAGCTCACTCGGCCACGAGCCCAGCTCGTCGAGGGCGTACGCCGCCGCCGGCTGCAGCGGGGCGCCGGAGACGAACGTCAGCCACTGCTTGGCGGCGAGCACCGCACCGACCAGCTCCTGCGGGCCGGTCGCCCAGCCGACCTTCCAGCCGGTGAAGGAGTACGACTTCCCGATGCTCGACAGGGTGAGCGTCCGCTCGAACATGCCGGGCAGCGTCGCGACGGGCACGTGCGGGATGCCGAACGTCAGGTGCTCGTAGACCTCGTCGGTCACGACCACCAGGTCGTGCGCGGTCGCGACCTCCGCAACGGCGCCGAGCTCGTCACGGCTCAGGACCGTGCCGGTCGGGTTGTGCGGGGTGTTGACCAGGATCATCCGCGTCCGAGGCGTGACCGCCGCGCGCAGGTCGTCGGCGTGCAGCCTGAACGAGCCGCCCTCGGGTCGCAGCGTCACGGCCCGCCGTACGCCGCCGGCCATCTGGATCATCGCGACGTAGCTGTCGTAGTACGGCTCGAGCACGATCACCTCGTCGCCCGGGTTCACCAGGCCGAGGATCGCCGCCGCGATCCCCTCGGTCGCGCCGGTCGTGGCGACGACCTGGGTCATCGGGTCGAGCTCGATCCCGTAGTTGCGGTGCTGGTGCCTGGCGACGGCCTCGCGCAGTGCCGGCACGCCCGGCCCGGGGGTGTACTGGTTGGCGCCCGTCTCGAGCGCCTCGACGGCCCGCTTGATCACCGCCTCGGGCCCGTCGACGTCGGGGAACCCCTGGCCGAGGTTCACCGCGCCGGTGCGTACGGCGAGTGCCGACATCTCGGTGAAGATCGTCGGCGGGATGCCCTGGAGGCGGGTGGCGGTCAGACGCGAAGCAGTCACCGCCCTAAGGTATCCACGTGACCGCAGACGCCATGGCCTCCCCAAGCCCCGATCCCGCCCTCGCCGCCGACATCGACGCCATCAGCCGCCTGACAGGGGAGTTCGTGCTCCGCTCCGGGCAGGTCGCCACCGAGTACTTCGACAAGTACCTCTTCGAGGCCGAGCCGACCCTGCTCGACCGGATCGCGACCCGGATGGTCGGCCTCCTGCCGGAGGGCACCGAGCTGCTCGGCGGGCTCGAGATGGGCGGGATCCCGATCGTCACGATGATCTCGGCGAAGACCGGCCTGCCGGCGCTCTTCGTCCGCAAGAAGGCCAAGGAGTACGGCACCAAGAAGCTCGCCGAGGGGCCCGACGTCGCCGGCCGACGGGTCACGCTCATCGAGGACGTCATCACCACCGGCGGCGCCGTACGCAACGCTGCCGTGGCCCTGCGGGAGTACGGCGCCACCGTCGACGTGGTCGTCTGCGCCATCGACCGCAGCCCGGGCGAGGAGAACCCGCTCGCCGACGCCGGCCTCGAGATCCGGTCGGTCCTCACCAAGGCCGACCTCGACGCGGTGCGGAGCTAGTCCGAGCTAGTCCTCCGGGACCTTCGCGACCTCGGTGTCGATGACGGCGTGGACCGGCTGCGGTGCCGAGTCCGCCGCCTTCCGCGCCCGCTCGTCCTTGCGCTTCTTGCGCCATTCCAGGCCGATCGGGATCACGGTGAGCGCCAGCAGGCCGATGGTGACGTAGTCGATGTTGTCGCCCAGCCACGGGACGGCGGTGCCGAGGAAGTAGCCGAGCAGCGTGACGGCGAGGACCCAGAGCACCGCACCGACGGCGCTCCACACGAAGAACCGGCGCCGCTCCATCCGGGTGACGCCGGCGACCAGCGTGATGTAGGTCCGCACGAACGGCACGAACCGGCCGAGCACGAGCGCCTGCGGGCCGTGCTTCTCGAAGAACTCCGAGGTCTTGTCGAGGTACTCCCGTTTGATGATCCGGCCGTCCCGCTCGTAGATCCGCGGGCCGATCTTGCGGCCTATCTCGTAGCCGGCGACGTTGCCTCCGAAGCCGGCCACGACGAAGAGCACCAGCGCGACGATCAGGTCGACCTGGTGGGGACCGGGGACGATGTCGACCCGGTCCAGGCCGATGAAGACGCCCAGCGCGAAGAGGAGCGTGTCGCCGGGGAGGAACGGGAAGAACAGGCCACACTCCACGAAGACCACGGCCAGACTGACCCAGAAGAGTGCGGGCCCGAACCAGTCCAGCAGGGTGTCGGGGTTCATCCAGTCCATCCCCAGCATCAACGGCTGGACCCCCAGGAGCGCGTCCACCCCCCAAAGGTACCTGCCGGTTCCTGACGGCTGCATGAAGACCGCTTAACCTTCACCTTCCATGGACGAGTACGCCGAACGGTCGCCGTACGACCCGATGCCGCACGGCCCCGACGAGGTCGGCGTCGGGCCGTGGGAGGGACCGTGGCCGGAGGGCCCGCAATGGGACCCGGACCTGCTGGCGAACGGCGACCGGCGCAACGTCGTCGACCGCTACCGCTACTGGACCGTCGAGGCGATCGTCGAGGATCTCGACACCCGTCGCCACGACTTCCACGTCGCCATCGAGAACTGGCGGCACGACTTCAACATCGGCACGATCGTCCGCACCGCCAACGCGTTCCTCGCCGCCGAGGTCCACATCGTCGGCAACCGCCGGTGGAACCGGCGCGGGGCGATGGTCACCGACCGCTACCAGCACGTGCGGCACCATCCGGACGTGCCGTCGCTGGCGGCGTACCTCCACCGGCTCGAGGGCGGTCCGGTGCGGCTGCTCGGCATCGACAACCTGCCCGGGTCGCTCCACCTGGAGACGATGGAGCTCCCCCGCCGGGTCTGCTTCCTGTTCGGCCAGGAGGGCCCCGGCCTCTCCGAGCAGGCCCGTGCGGCCTGCGACGGCACCTTCTCGATCGCGCAGTTCGGCTCGACCCGGTCGATCAACGCCTCGTCGGCTGCCGCGATCGCGATGCACTCCTGGATCAGGGCGTACGCCGACCTCTCCCACGAGGAGGTCTGGCGCGGCTGAGCATCGACTAGGTCCGCCGGTCCACGGCGAGCGTGATGCGCACCTGCTGACCGCTCTGCGCGACGTCGGTCACGTGCAGGCGCTTGCTCGTGATCCGGCGGGGGAGCAGCGGGGCGCCGGCGCCGAGGGTGACCGGGCACATCCCGAGGACGATCTCGTCGAGCAGCCCGGCGTCGTCGAACTGGCCGACGAGGTCGCCGCCCCCGACGAGCCAGATCCCCCCTTCGATGGTGGCCCCGACCTCGTCGTACACCGCCCTGACGTCGCCCTGGACGAAGCGCAGCTCGACCCCGGGGACGCGCGGCAGGTCGGTGCGGTGGGTGAAGACCCAGGCCGGACGCTCGCCGTACCACTCCTTCCACTGCGCCGGATCCGTCAGCAGGCCCGGCTCCTGGTCGAGCACCCAGGCGTACGTCGTCGCACCCATCACCATCGCGCCGGTCTGCGCCATCAGCGAGTCCCACGCGGTCTCGTCGTCACCGTGCGGCACCTCGAAGAGCCAGTCGAGCGAGTTGTGCTCGTCGGCGATGAAGCCGTCGAGGGTGCACGCGGTGTAGTAGATGACCTTCGGCATGACGACGACGCTAGACCCGGCCACCGACAGGGGTGTGACGCCGGTCACCTCCCGGGTCTAGATTCCAAGGGTTCCCGCTCGACGAGGAGAGGAGCCCGGCGATGTCCCGTACGACGACCCGCGTGCTCGGCGTCGCCACAGCGCTGGCCGGGTCGGCCGCGTTCGCAGTCCCCACCGGCCCGGCGGCGGCAGCCGCCCCCGACCGCACGATCCCGCCGGCGTACGTCTCGGTGTGGGTGACGACCCCCGACGGCGCCCAGCGGCTCGCGCCGCAGCAGCCGGTGAGCTTCGCCCGGGGCTCCTCGGACCTGACCACCATCACGATCGAGCCGACGCAGACCTACCAGTCGATGGTCGGCTTCGGCGGCGCGATCACCGACTCCTCGGCGGCGGTGCTCGGCGAGCTGAGCCCGGCCGCGCGGGCGCAGGCGATGCGCTCGCTCTTCAGCCGCGCCGACGGCATCGGCGTCAGCTTCCTGCGCCAGCCGATCGGCTCCTCCGACTTCACGGCCGCCGCCGAGCACTACACCTACGACGACGTGCCTGCCGGGCACGCCGACTTCGCGCTGCGGCACTTCAGCATCGCCCACGACCGCGCCCGGATCCTCCCGCTGCTCCGCGAGGCGAAGCGGCTCAACCCGACGCTCGAGGTCGTCGCGACGCCGTGGAGCCCGCCGGCGTGGATGAAGACCGGTGACTCGCTGGTCGGCGGACGGCTGATCGACGACCCGCGGGTCTACGACGCCTATGCGCGCTACCTGGCCCGCTTCGTGCAGGCGTACGCCGCCGCGGGCGTGCCGATCGACTACCTGACGGTCCAGAACGAGCCGCAGAACCGTACGCCGAGCGGCTACCCGGGCACGGACATGCCGGTCGCGCAGGAGGCGGCGGTGATCGAGCGGCTCGGCCCGCTGCTGCGCCGGGTCAGCCCGCGTACGAAGATCCTCGGCTTAGACCACAACTGGCAGGAGCACCCCAACGACATCGCCAACACGCCGCCCGGGGACGACCCGGAGACCGACTACCCCTACCGGCTGCTGCGGACGCCGGCGGCGCGCTGGATCACGGGCACGGCGTACCACTGCTACTACGGCGACCCGAGCGCCCAGACCACGCTGCACGACGCCTTCCCGACCAAGGGCATCTACTTCACCGAGTGCTCCGGCTCGCACGGCGCGACCGACACCCCGGAGGAGTACTTCCGCGGCACCCTCACCTGGCACGCCCGCACCATCACCATCGGCGTGACCCGCAACTGGGCGCGCACCGTCGACGACTGGAACGTCGCGCTGAACGACGACGGCGGCCCGCACCTCGGCGGCTGCGACACCTGCACCGGCATGCTCGACGTGCACCCGGACGGCACCGTGAGCGAGAACGCCGAGTACTACACGATCGGCCACCTCTCGAAGTTCGTCGACAAGGGCGCGGTGAGGCTCGGGTCGACGTCGTACGGCACCACCGGGTGGAACGGCCAGATCATGGACGTGGCGTTCCGCAACCCGGACGGTACGACGGCCCTCGTCGTCCACAACGAGAACGACGACCCGCGCTCGTTCGCCGTCGCGGTCGGCTCCGACGTCTTCGAGTACACCCTGCCGGGCGGCGCCCTGGCGACGTTCACCTGGCCACGATCCGCCGTACGTGACCCAGCGCTGCTGCTGCGGCCCGTGTCGCTGGCCGGGGCCACCGCGACGGCGTCCTCGGCCGCGTCGGACGCCGGGCTCGCGATCGACGCGGACGGCTCCACCCGGTGGTCGAGCGGGACCGGGCAGGCCCCGGGGCAGTACGTCAGCGTCGACCTCGGCCGGCGTACGGAGTTCCGCAGGGTCGCGATCGACAACGGGGACAACCTCGGCGACTACCCGCGCGGCTGGACGGTCTCGGTGAGCGACGACGGCGCCACCTGGCGGGACGTCGCGAGCGGCACCGGCACCGGCCAGCTCGCGAACGTCGACCTGGCACCGACGGTCGCCCGCTACGTCCGGGTCACCCAGACCGGCTCCTCGGGCAGCTGGTGGAGCGTGGCCGACCTGCGGCTCTATCGGTGACCGCCGGGTCGGCCAGCGGGCGCCAGTGGCGGCCGTCACTGACGGTTGATCGATCCAAGTTCCTGCTCGCCCGGTGCGCACTACTGTGGCGGGACCAGCCGAACCAAGTTCACCCACCGTCCGGATGCAACGAGGAGTCACTCGCATGCCCATCGCCACCCCCGAGAAGTACGCCGAGATGCTCGCGACCGCGAAGGAGAAGGGGTTCGCCTACCCGGCGATCAACGTCTCCTCCTCCCAGACGCTGAACGCCGCGCTGGCCGGGTTCGCGGAGGCCGGCTCGGACGGGATCATCCAGATCTCCACCGGTGGTGCGGAGTACCTCTCCGGCCCGACGGTCAAGAACATGGTCACCGGCTCGGTCGCCTTCGCGGCGTACGCCGCCGAGGTCGCCAAGTCGTACGACGTCAACATCGCGCTCCACACCGACCACTGCCCCAAGGACAAGCTCGACGGGTTCGTCCGGCCGCTGCTCGAGCTCTCCACCGAGCGGGTCAACCGCGGCGAGGCGCCGCTGTTCCAGTCGCACATGTGGGACGGCTCCGCCGTACCGCTGGACGAGAACCTCCAGATCGCCGAGGAGCTGCTCGCCAAGGCGGCGGCGGCGAAGTGCGTCCTCGAGATCGAGGTCGGGGTCGTGGGCGGCGAGGAGGACGGCATCGTCGGCGCGATCGACGAGAAGCTCTACTCCACACCCGGGGACGCGATCGCCACCGTCGAGGCGCTCGGCACCGGCGACGACGGCATCTACCTCACCGCGCTGACGTTCGGCAACGTCCACGGCGTCTACAAGCCGGGCAACGTCAAGCTCCGTCCCGAGATCCTGAAGGACGCCCAGGACGCGGTCTCCGAGAAGCTCGGCCTGCCGGCCGGCAGCAAGCCGTTCAACCTGGTCTTCCACGGTGGCTCCGGCTCGAGCGCGGAGGAGATCGCCGCGGCGGTGTCGTACGGCGTCGTGAAGATGAACATCGACACCGACACCCAGTACGCCTACACCCGGCAGGTCGCCGCGCACATGTTCACCAACTACGACGGCGTGCTGAAGGTGGACGGCGAGGTCGGCAGCAAGAAGGCGTACGACCCGCGCACCTGGGGAAAGGCCGCCGAGGCCGGCATGGCCGCGCGGGTCGTCGAGGGCGCCCAGCACCTCGGCTCGGCCGGCCAGACCATCGGCTGAGCGCCGCTCAGCGGCCACCCAGGTGGCGGGGCGTGGTGAAGAACAGGCAGCCGAGGAACCCGATCGCCAGCACGAGCGCAGGCAGCCACATCGCCTGTGACATCGCGTCGCTGAACCGGCTCATGACCTGGGCGGGCAGCTCGCCGGTCGTGGAGGTGGTGCCGCCGGTCGGGATGCCGTGGGCGACCAGCCGGTTGTCCATCAGCACGGCGATGCCGGCCGAGCCGATGACCGACCCGACCAGCCGGGTCGCGTTGTAGACGCCGGCGCCGGCCCCGGCGAGGTGCATCGGCAGGTTGCGGGTCGCGGTGGCGGCCAGCGGCGCCCAGACCATCGACATGCCGAAGCCCAGCAGCGCCATCGGCGGGATGAACTCCCACCAGTGCGAGCCCACCGAGACCGGCGCGGAGACCCAGAAGACGGCGATCGAGCAGAGCGCGAAGCCGAGCGCGGTCAGCGCGCGCGGGTGGACCTTGTCGGTGAACCGCCCGACGACCGGCGCCATCGTCAGTGAGACGAGGGCCATGGGCACCATCAGCAGCGAGGCGCGGAAGGCGGAGTAGTCCCGCACGAGCTGGGCGTAGAGCATCAGCGGGAAGCCGATCGCGACCGCCGCGAAGCCCATGCAGGTGATCGCGACGTTGGCGACGGAGAAGTTGCGGTCGCTGAAGATGTGGAGCGGCACCAGCGGCTCCTTGGTGTTGCGCGCCTCCCACCAGACGAAGATCGCGAGCACCGCGACGCCGCCCACGATCAACAGCCACGCGAGGCCGTCCCAGTCACGCTGCTCGCCGTTCTGCAGGCCGAAGACCAGGCCGAACATCCCGACCGCGCTCAGGAAGACGCCCACCCAGTCGAAGGTGTGCTCATGCGTCGGGAGCGTGGGGATCAGCCGCCAGTTGGCGGCGAATGCGACCACGCCGACCGGCACGTTGATGAAGAAGATCCACTCCCAGCCGATGCCGACCAGCGCGCCGCCGAGGACCGGGCCGACCAGCGTCGCGATGCCGGCCGTCGCGCCCCACAGCGCCATCGCCTGGCCGCGCCGGTCGGAGGGGAAGATGCGGGTGATGACGGCCATCGTCTGCGGCGTGATCAGCGCGGCCCCGATGCCCTGCACCGCCCGCGCGGTGACCAGCATCGCGATGCTGCCCGAGAGGCCGCACCACAGCGAGGCGAGCGTGAAGACCGCCATCCCGACGAGGAAGACCCACTTGGGGCCGACGCGGTCGCCGAGGCGCCCGGTGATGAGGACCGGTGCGGCGTAGGCCAGCAGATAGGCGCTGGTCACCCAGAGCACGTCGTTCTCGCTGGCGTCGAGCGAGGACATGATGTCCGGCGTCGCGACCGTCACGATCGTCATGTCGACCAGGATCATGAAGAAGCCGATGCACATGGCGATGAGCGCCGGCCAGGGCCGGACATCGGCGGGCACGTCGGTCTGCGGGGCGGTCGTCTGCGTCACCGCCTCAGTCAAGCACCGACCACCGACAGCGGCACATGGCATTCCTCACTACTTCGCATCACCACTCGACGGCCGACTCAGGAGAGCGCGTCGAGCGACTCCGGCAGGATCTGGCCGCCGTCGACGACGAGCGCGTGGCCGGTGATGTAGCCGGCCTCCTTCGAGGCGAGGAACGCGACGGCGTGGCCGATGTCCTCCGGGGTGCCCAGCGCCCCGAGCGGGATGGAGCGCGCCACGCCGGCGAGATACTCCTCGCCCAGGTCGGCGAGGCCCTCGGTGAGCACGTTGCCCGGCAGGACCGCGTTGACGGTGATGCGCGCCGGCGCGAGCTCGATCGCGGCGCTGCGCAGGAAGCCGAGCTGGGCCGCCTTGGACGCCCCGTAGTGCGACCAGCCGGGGTAGCCCGTCACCGGACCGGTGATCGACGAGGTGAGCACGACCCGGCCGCGGCCGGAGTCGGTGAGCGCAGGAATGGCCGCCTGGACGGCGTACACCGTGCCCTTCACGTTCACCGCGAGCACCTCCTCGAGCTCGTCCTCGGTCATCGTCGCGAGCCGCGCCTCGGGGAAGATGCCGGCGTTGGCGCAGAGCACGTCGAGCCCGCCGAGGGCGCCGGCCGCGGTGTCGACCATCGCCGTCGCGGAGGCCTTGTCGGAGACGTCGCCCGGCGCGGTCACGACGTGCCCGTGCTCCTTGAGCCGGGCGGCCGCTGCGTCGAGGTCGGCCTCGGAGCGGCCGCCGATGGCGACGGCGGCCCCGGCCCTCGCGAAGACCGTCGCGATCCCGAGGCCGATGCCCCGCGAGCCGCCGGTCACCAGGACGCGTACGCCGGACAGGTCGAACATGACGATCAGTCAACCGGGTCTGCAGCCCGGGACACCGGGTGCGACGAACTCTTCACGCAGCCTTTACACGACAATGGGGGCATGACCCATCAGGACCTCCTCGCCGGCCCCCCGCCAACCCTGCTCCCCGAGGACCCGGCCACGGCCGAGCTCGCCGACGGCGCCGCCGCCGTCGACGTCGTACGCCGTCACCCCGCGTCACCGGCCGCCTGGGCCGCGCTCGCGGAGTACGCCCGCGGCGCGGGCGCCGACGACGTCACGGTCTACGCCTACTCGCGGGTGGGCTACCACCGCAGCCTCGACCTGCTGCGCCGCAACGGCTGGAAGGGCCACGGCCCGGTCCCGTGGGAGCACGAGCCCAACCGCGGCTTCCTCACCTGCCTCGCGGTCCTCGCGTCCTCGGCGCAGGCGATCGGCGAGACCGACGAGTGGGAGCGCTGCAGCACGTTCCTGCGCGAGAGCAGCCCGACGGCGTACGACACGCTGCTCGGCTGACCGCGCCCGGCGGGTCACGCGGCGACCGGGCCCACCGCTCAGCGACCCAGCAGGCCGCGGATCGTGTCCGGGCCCAGCGCGAGGAAGAGCGTGGGCAGCCGCGGGCCGCGGTCGGCGTCGACGAGCAGGTTGTAGAGGAGCCGGAAGAACGCCTTCTGGTCGGCCTTGACCTCGTCCGTCGGGGCGTCGTCGAGGGCGAGCCCGCGGTTGAGCTTGGGTACGCCGTAGATCAGCGAGGTGACCGGCTCGAGCTCGAAGCTCTCGGGGAGGTTCGCGAGCAGCGTGTCGAGCCAGCCGGACTCCTGGTCGGTGAGCTCGGCGAGCCGGGGCGACGGCGTGGTGCGGACCGTGGTGCGGTCCTCCTCGGGGACGTACTCGGTCATCCACGTCGACGCCTTCGTCAGCCGCGGCTCGAGGTCGGCGACGCCGTCGTGGGCGTAGCCCGACTCGGTCACGACCCGCGAGATCAGCTCGGCCGACCCGGCGGTCACGTCGGCCACCGACGACAGCAGCCGGAACGGCACGACGACCTTCGGCGTCGGCAGCCGTCCGGCCGTCGAGGTGGCGGCGGCACGCTCGAACGCGAGCGTCTGCAGGTCGTGCCGGTCCGGGTCGGCGGCCTTGCGGCCGAGCGCGTCCCACTCGTCGTAGAGGCGTACGACGTCCGGGCCGAAGTCGATGTTGAACGCCTGCTTCGGCTGCCGGCGTACGTAGAGCCAGCGCACCATCGGCGCCTCGAGCACCTTCAGCGCATCGGCGGGGATCGGCACGCCGCCGGCCGAGGACGACATCTTCTGCCGGCCGGCGAAGCCGACGAACGCGTAGGAGACGTACGACGGTGCCCGGCCGTCGAAGATCTCCTTCACCAGCTCCTTGCCGACGGTGTAGGACGAGCCGGGGGTGGAGTGGTCGAGGCCGCCGGGCTCGAAGTTGACGCCCTCGTACGCCCAGCGCATCGGCCAGTCGACCTTCCAGACCAGCTTGCCCTCGTTGTCGGTGTCGAGCCGGGTGACCCCCTCGTAGCCCGTCGCGTCGCACACGTAGGAGAGCTCGGTCGTCTCGTCGTCGTACGCCGTGATGGTGGTGGTGTCGCGGCCGCAGTCGCGGCAGTACGGCTTGAAGGGGAACCGCGCCAGGTCGCCGGCGCCGGTGGTCTCGTCGTCGTTCGTCACCGAGTCCGCGAGCGCCTCGGCCTCCTGCTCGGACTCCGCCTCGACCTGCCCCTGAGTGCGGTTCAGGGTGCGATAGCGGGCGAGCACGCTCTCGATGTCGTGGCGGCGCGAGACGGCGAGCAGGATCTGGTCCCGGTAGGCGCCCGCGCGGTACTGCTCGGTCTGGCTGATCTCCTCCATCTCGACGCCGAGCTCGGCGAGCGCGGCCTGGAGGGGAGCCTTGAAGTGGGCGGCCCACGAGTCGTGGCAGCCCTCGGGATCCGGAACGGCGGTGAGCGGTCGCCCGATGTGGTCGGCCCAGGACGGGTCGACGCCGGCAGGCACCTTGCGGAAGCGGTCGTAGTCGTCCCAGCTGTGCAGGTGCCGGACGGGTACGCCGCGGCGGCGCAGCTCCTCGGCGACGAAGTGCGGGGTGAGGAACTCCCGCAGGTTGCCGAGGTGGATCGGACCCGACGGGCTCGCGCCCGAGGCGACCGTGACGAGGTTGCCCTCCCCGGCGTGCCGGATCGCCTCGTCGGCGGCCCGTGTCACCCAGTCGGTCGGTTCCTTGGACATGCTGCTCCTGCGTCGTACTCGAAGGTCAGGGAAACGCTAGCCCAGCGGGAACCCGCGACCTGAATCGTCCGCCCACCGTGAGAGCGCGGGCGTACGGCGGCGCGACGCGGCCACTGGCACTAACCTGCCAGGCATGGAGAGAAGCCGCTCGGAGACGCTGATGACGGCGCTCGGGTTCAGGCCCGAGACGGGGCGGCTGTACGGCCGGCTGCTCCCGATGGCCGGGTGGCCGCTCGACTCGGTCGCCGCGTCGCTGGCCATCACCGTCGAGGCCCTCCACGAGGAGCTGGCGCCGCTGGCGGAGGTCGAGGTCGTACGCACCGACGACGACCTGCTCGCCGTGCTCAACCCGGCGGACGTCGTCTCGCGCATGCTGTCGGTCGCGGCCGACCGGGCGAGGTTCGCCCACGACCGACTGCTCGACATCTCCCGCGCCATCCCGTACGTCGCCGGCACGACCGCCCATGTCCCGGCCGGCCACATCGCCGACGAGCGGCCGCTGGACGGCGAGGTGTTCGCCAGCCAGGACCTCGCCGAGACGGTCGAGACGCTGGTCGACAACACGATCGGCGACCTGCTGTGGATGCGCCCCGAGATCTGGTCGCAGCCCTACGAGGACCAGATGGTCGCCGTCGTCGCGAAGTCGGTCGCGGCAGGCAGGCGCTGCCGCGCGATCTACCCCGCCCGCGCGCTCTCTGTCGCGCCGGTCGAGCTCTCCGCCCGCGCCCGCGCCGGGGAGGAGATCCGGCTGCTCGCGGACGTCCCGACCCGGCTGCTGGTGATCGGCAGCACGCACGCCATGCTCCCCGAGCCGCTGGGCAACGCCGACACCCCGCGCGTCCTGGTCCGGCAGCCCGCCATCGTCGACGCCGTGACGATGCTCTTCGAGCAGTACTGGCGGCTCGGCGAGCCGGTCGCCGGCTTCGAGCGCGGCCGCCACGGCACCGGCGGCCAGCGCGCCCTGCTCCTCGAGCAGCTCGCCGCCGGAGCCCAGGACGAGCAGATCGCCCGCCGGCTGGGCATCAGCCTGCGGACCGTACGCCGCCGGGTCGCCGAGGTGATGGACGAGCTCGACGCCGGCTCCCGCTTCCAGGCGGGCGTCGAGGCGGTGCGCCGGGGCTGGATCTAGGCCCTAGGTCAGGTCGAGGCTGGCGATCATCGAGGACTCGAGGTCGGCCTCCTTCGCGGGCTTCGCGAGCAGCGTGTTGTATTCGAGCGTGAAGTAGACGGCGTCGCCGTCGTGGAGCGTCAGGTAGTCGTGCCGGACGAAGATCTCGCGCCGGCCGACGATGTGGATCCACGGCTGGCCGTCGATGACGACGTCGGGCTGCCGCTCCGGGTGCTCGTGGACGTGACGCTGGCTGGTCAGCTCGGCGGCCGCGAGCCTCGCGAGCTCGGCCTCGGTCGGCTGGCCGGGCGGGCTCGCCTGGCTGCTCAGCGTGCCGCGGATCCCGGACGGGCTCGAGAAGCTCTGCAGCCAGTCGCCGGGCTTCGTCGAGACCGTCCAGCCGGGCGGCAGGTTCACGGACGCCCCGTCGACCTTCACCAGCCGGCCGGAGGTCGGCTCGACGCCGGACGACGCCGATCCGCTCGGCGACCCGCTCGGCGACGCGCTCGGCGACGCGCTCGAGGGGGCGCTCGCGGTACCACTGGACGCGGCGGCACCGGTGGACGCCGACCCACCTGATCCGCACCCGGCGAGGCCGGCGCAGAGCGCGCCCGCGACCAGGAGAGCGGCACCCGCGCGTCGTCGCAACCCGAGACTCCTTCGTGGTGAGAGGCAGCCACCGGCACCGTAGCCGAAGTACCGCCGCACCGAGGTTTCATCCACCGCGGCCCCGGGAAGTCCTGCGATGTAGACGCGACCACGGAGGACGAGATGGGCTCGATCGACTACGACCCCGAGGCGGTCCAGCGGATCCGCAAGAAGCTGCTCGGGAACGCCGACACCATCGGCCGTACGCCGCTCCGCCCGACCGGCGGATTCGGCGGCAGCGACGGCGGCCGGACGCTCGCCCAGGACGCGCTCGACGCCCACCACCACATCCTCGCGACGCTCGGCAACATCTCGACCGGCCTGGCCAGCTACGCCGAGGGGCTGCTGGAGTCAGGTCGCGGCATCGAGCACACCCAGCAGGACGTCGTCGCCGGCGCCAACGCGATGGCGGTCGCGGAGGGCCTCATCAAGGTGCCCTTCAAGAGCGCGCGCGCCGACGCCGTGGGCCCGGGCCAGGTGACGGCCTCGGGCCAGGAGCCGATCGAGCAGGACCCGGCGACCGACGAGCCGGAGGAGTGACCCGATGACCCAGGGACCCAACCGCGCGCGGCTCGACACCTACCTGGAGGGCGTCGAGGGTGCCCTGCCCGACCTCGAGCAGGCGCTGACCGACTGGTTCGCCGTGCATGACCGGCTGCAGCGGACCGCCAGCAACCTCCGCAAGCAGTCCGGCAGCCTCGGCGACGCGTTCGGCGACGAGAGCCGGGTGGCCGCGTCCGGCACCGCCGCCTTCAAGACCAGCGCCGAGAGCCTCGAGACCAAGGCCGACGACGTCTACGACGGCTACACCAAGCTCACCGTCGTCCAGTCCCGCCTCCAGCAGGCCCTGGCCGACCGCAAGACGATGGACGCCAGGCTGGCCGGCGCACCCGACCCCGGTGCCGCGCCCAAGCCGGAGGACTACAAGAAGCTCGGCAGCCCAGCGAGCTCCGGCCACGGCGCCTTCCAGGCCGACTACAACGCCTGGCGGACGCAGCAGAGCAACCACGAGGCCGCCTTCAACGAGGCCGAGACCAAGGCGGCGCACCACATCCGGATGCTCGACGGAGCCTTCACCGACGCGTCCGCCGCGCTCCGCAGGATCCATGGCAAGACCCAGACCCCCGCCTCGGGCTCCGACGGCCGGACGCAGTCGGGCGGCGGCACCACCATGCCGGTCTACGCCCCGACGTCGCCCGGGACCTCCTCGCGACGGCGCACGTCGACCGCGACACCCGCCGAGGCGGCACCCACCGGCGGGCACACCGACCCGTACGCCGACGGCGGGCCGCCGCCGGTCGGCGCGCCGTCGCCCCACCCGCAGCCGGGGCCGGCGTACGCCGACCCGGGCCACGCCGCCGACCCGGGGCCGGCCGACGGACCGCCCGACGACGGCTGGCTGGCCGGCGGAGACCACCCCTATACGGCGACACCGACGACCCCGGCCGGTGCTGCGCCCACCACCGGGCCCGGACCCGTCGCGGGCGGAGCCGGCAGCCCCGCGACTGGAGCCGGTGTCGCCGCGGCCTCGGCCGCGGGCGGTGCGGCCGGGCTGGCCGCCGGAGCGATCCGGGCGGCCTCGGCCGCGGGCCGCGCGGGGGCGGCGCTGCCGGCGACAGAGGCCGGGGCGATCGGCACCGGCGATCGGGCGGCAGGAGCCGGCCTGACCGGACGCGCGGGCGCGTCCGGGGCGGGTGCGCGCGCCGGTGCAGCAGCGGGCCGCACCGGCGCAGGCGGCGGCCGGGCCGGGGCACGGTCGGGCTCGGCCCGGTCCGGCGGCGCGAGGTCCGGCGGAGGAGCCGGCGGCCGCGGCGGCCGCAAGCGCGACGAGCGCGAGGGCCGGGAGCGCGACCTGTGGGACGACGGCGAGGACTGGCTCGACGACGAGGCGACCGGCCCGTCGGTGCTGGAGTAGCCGGCCTACGGCACCAGCAGCGTGTACGCCGCCTGCTCGATCCGCCAGGTCCGCCGGCTCACCGGTCCTTGGGTCTCACCGTCGGCGGTGCACCAGAACTCCTCGCCCGACACCGTGACCTCGCGCCCGCTCGCGCGGCCGACGTCGCCGCGGCGGTGGTGCCGCCCGCGCACCAGGTCGACGGCGTACGCCGCCATGGCGGCCGCCCCCACCGGCCGGGAGACGATCACGTCGAGCCGCCCGTCGTGCGGCCGGGCGTCGGGCACGAGCGCGGTGCCGCCGCCCACCTGGGAGCCGTTGCCGACGGCGACCTGCAGGATCCGGTCCTGTCCCGCCACGCGTACGCCGTCGACCTCGACGTCGAGCCGCAGCGTCGGCGGCCGGAGCGCGGTGAGGAAGGCGCCGATCGGGTAGCCGACCCGGCCGAGCCGATGCTTCCACCGCTCCGCGCGGAGCGTCGCGATCGTCCCGACGCCGACGTGCACGTTGTTGACGACGACCGACCCGGTGTCGTCGACGATCAGGTCGACCTGCCGCTCCTGCCCGGTGACGACGACCCGCGCCGCCTCGGCCGGGTCGAGCGGCAGCCCGTTGCCGCGCGCGAAGTCGTTGCCCGTCCCCAGCGGCAGCAGCCCGACCGTCGTACGCCCCAGGTCGCCGCGCCGGTGAAGCTCCCCGACGACCGCATGCATCGTCCCGTCGCCGCCGGCGACGACCACCGGCGCGTCGCAGCGCCCCGCGAGTGCGTCGTCGAGCTCCTCGGCCGTGCTCGTGATCGCCACCTCGACGTCCCCGTGGGCGCGCAGGACCGTCAGCGCCGCCTCCAGCGCCTCACCGCGGGCGCCGGGGTTGCCGACGACCAGGAGCCTCTCGCCTCGCACGGCAGCGAACCTACCCGTACGCCGAGGGCGGCCCGCGACGAGCGGTGGCGAGCAGCGAGGATCAGGGCGGCGGCCGCACCCTTTGGTAGCGTGCGGTTGCAAGAGCCCCGGCCGAGGCAGTCGATCTTGCAGCCGGGGCTGCTTGCATCCACAACACAACCAGCGACACAACGTGGTGCGTCGAGCAGCCGGACGTCGAAGCGGAGCCCGAGACAATGGACGCCGCGGGGCCGGAGGGACTCCGTCCGTAGTGAGGAGCAAGCACACAATGCCAGCGATCGCCATCATCGGCGCCCAGTGGGGCGACGAGGGTAAGGGCAAGGCCACCGACCTGCTCGGCAGCAGCGTCGACTACGTCGTGAAGTTCAACGGCGGCAACAACGCCGGCCACACGGTCGTCATCCGCCAGGAGGACGGCTCGGTCGAGAAGTACGCCCTCCACCTCCTCCCCAGCGGCATCCTGACCCCCGGCTGCACGCCGGTCATCGGCAACGGCGTGGTGGTCGACCTCGCGGTCCTCTTCGAGGAGCTCGACGCGCTCGACGCCCGCGGCGTCGACACCTCGAAGCTGAAGGTCAGCGCCAGCGCCCACGTCATCGCCGACTACAACCGCCAGCTCGACAAGGTCACCGAGCGGTTCCTCGGCTCCCGCCGGATCGGCACCACCGGCCGCGGCATCGGCCCGACGTACGCCGACAAGGTCAACCGGATCGGCATCCGGGTCCAGGACCTCTTCGACGAGAAGATCCTCTACGGCAAGGTCGAGGGCGCCCTCGAGCTCAAGAACCAGATCCTCACCAAGATCTACAACCGCCGCGGGTTCACCGTCGACGCGGTCGTCGAGGACCTGCTGTCGTACGCCGACAAGGTCGCGCCGATGGTCTGCGACACCGGTCTGCTGCTCAACGAGGCGCTCGACCGCGGGGAGACCGTGCTGCTCGAGGGCGGCCAGGCGACGCTGCTCGACGTCGACCACGGCACCTACCCGTTCGTGACCTCCTCCAACGCCACCTCGGGTGGCGCCTGCACCGGCTCCGGCATCCCGCCGACCCGGATGGACCGGGTGATCGGCATCGTCAAGGCCTACACCACCCGCGTCGGCGAGGGCCCGTTCCCGACCGAGCTGCACGACGACATGGGCGAGTTCCTCCGCAAGACCGGCGCGGAGTACGGCGTCACCACCGGCCGGCCGCGCCGGTGCGGCTGGTTCGACGCCGTGATCGCGCGGTACGCCGCCCGGGTCAACGGCGTGACCGACTTCGTGCTCACCAAGCTCGACGTGCTCACCGGGCTCGAGCAGGTCCCGGTCTGCGTGGCGTACGACGTCGACGGTGTCCGTCACGACGAGATGCCGGTCAACCAGACCGACTTCCACCACGCGGTCCCGATCTACGAGTACCTCCCCGGCTGGTGGGAGGACATCTCCCAGTGCCGGACCTTCGAGGAGCTGCCGAAGAACGCGCAGGACTACGTCACGGCGGTCGAGGGGATGTCCGGCGCCCGGATCTCGGTCATCGGCGTCGGCCCGAAGCGCGACGAGACCGTCGTCGTCCACGACCTCACCGCCTGAGCCGCCTGAGCCGCCTGAGCCGCCTGAGCCGCGCCGGGTCCCGCCGGCGGTGCACCTGCAACCGTCCCTACCCCCAGGACGGTTGCCCACGCACCGCCGGTGGGCGCCGGGTCACCGGTCCCAGGCGACGGCGCCGAGGGCGTGGTCGAGCTTGTCGACCTTGCTGATCCCGGCGGCGTTCCAGTGCTTCACCGTGAAGCCGTCCTTGTCGGCGAGGTCGACGACCAGCGTCGGCCTCCAGCGTCCGCCCGCGGTGGCGTCGTAGGTGACGAAGACGAGGTCGTCGTCGCCGTCGCCGTCGACGTCGGTGGCACTGATCTGGCCGTAGAACGACTTGTCCGCCTCGGTCGCGCCGGTGACCTTCACGGCGTGCTTGACCCAGGCGTCGTCCTCGTAGTCGAAGACCTCGAGGGTCGCCCCGCTCTGCGCGATGACCAGCTCGGTCGCCTTGTCGCCGTCGACGTTCGCCGCGACCAGGCGGGTGTTGTAGGAGAGGGCGCTCCCGGTCTTCGGCGCCGGCACGTCGACGGGGTCGTAGGTGTCGCCGTCGGAGAGCATCAGGGTGTCGTACTCGGCGGCGTCGCCGGTGCCGAGGACCAGGTCGTCGGTGCCGTTGCCGTCGAAGTCGCCGACCATCGCCGAGAAGGAGAACTCCTCGCCCTGGAACAGGTCGTCGTACATGTTCGTGCGCCACGCGAACGTGCCGTCAGCCTGGCTCTTGACGACGGCGATGTGGAGCTCGAGGTCGTCGGGGGTGTCGCTGCCGATCCCGCGGTTCTTGCCGTTGCCGATGGTGATGAGGCCGACGTCGTCGCGGCCGTCGCCGTCGACGTCGGCGGCGAAGGCGGCGAGCACGTCGTCGTAGAAGGGGACCTTGAGAAGGCCGGCCGACTGGCCTTTGGCGTCGGTCGTGACCTGGAAGGTGGAGTGCGACCCGGTGACCTGGATCAGGTCGTTCTTGCCGTCGCCGTCGACGTCCCCGAGGAGCTGCGCCTTGCCGAGCCCCGACACCACCGCCGCCTTCGTGAAGCCGGTGCCGGTGGAGGACAGCACGTGGTCGACCCGCTTCGCGTAGTAGCTGTCGTTGCCGTTGTCGACCCCCTCGAGGCCCATGCCCATGAGTACGTCGCCCTTGCCGTCGCCGTCCACGTCGCCGCTGACCGCCTCCTTCACCGTCGCCGCGGCCGCGGCCGGCTGGTCGGAGTCGCCCTTGGTCGCGAGCCACACCCCGCCGCCGGCGAGCGCCGCGAGCAGGACGGCCCCCGCCGCACCGGCGGCCACGGTCTTCCTCCCGGCGCCGCCACGCGTCCGGACCGACGGCCCGGCCGCGAACGAGGTGCCGCGGTCGGAGAGCAGCCGGAGCTGGTCGCGTACGTCGATCGCCGACGTCGGGCGCTGCGCGGGATCCTTCGCCAGCACCCGCGCGAGGACGGCGTTGGCGCCGCGGGTGAACGCGTCGTCGCCGGGGAGCTGCGGCACCTCGCCCTGCAGGTGGGCGAGCGCGACCTCGACGTCGCTGCCGGCGTACGGCGCGCGCCCGGTCAGCGCCTCGTAGAAGAGGCAGCCCAGGGCGTAGAGGTCGCCGGCCGGGCTGCCGGGGTCGCCCTCGGCACGCTCGGGGGCGAGGTAGTTCCAGGTGCCGGCGACCGAGCCGGGCTGGGTGAGCCCGGAGGAGTCGGTGTGGGCGACGCCGAAGTCGCCGAGGTAGGCGTGCGGGCGGTCGAGCCGCTCGTCGCGGAGCAGGACGTTCTCCGGCTTCACGTCGCGGTGGACGATCCCGACGGCGTGGGCGGCCGCGAGCGCATCGGCGATCTGGGCGCACACGTCGGCGGCCAGCGGCCCGGGCAGCGGGCCGTAGCGCTGGATGAGGGTGGCGAGGTCGCCGCCGGCGGCGTACTGCGACACGAGGTAGGGCCAGCCCTCGAACCGGCCGTGGTCGTAGACGGCGATGACGTGCGGCGACTCCAGCCGCGCCATCACGGCCGCCTCCCGGTCGAACCGGGCGAGGAACTCCTCGGACTGCGCCATCGAGGCGAGCATGATCTTGATCGCGACCGGGCGGTGGAGGCGGGTGTCGGTGCCGGCGTACACCATCCCCATGCCGGTGGTGGCGAGCAGCCGGTCGAGGCGGTAGGGACCGATCTGGCTGCCGAGGCCCGGCGGGGTCGCGGCGTTCGGCGGCTGCGTCACAGCGGTGCTCCTGTCAGCTGGTAGGAGTGGAGTGCGGTCGGCCCGCCGGCCCAGGTGGCCCAGGTCTTCACGCCGCTGAACGTCTCGCCGCCCAGGCAGGCCTGGACGACGTAGTCGGCGCTCGTCTTGTCCTTGGTGAAGGTCGCGAGGTCGGCGCGGCCGTCGCCGTTGAGGTCGCTCAGGAAGAGCGGGTGGACGACGTCGGAGAAGGTGTCCGGCTCGCTCATGCTGCCGACGACGCGCGCCGGGCCGGGTACGCCGTCGTCGAAGTCGGACACCCGGATCGTCTGGGTCACGTTGTCGGCGAAGACGTAGACCAGCTCGTTGGCGCCATCGCCGTCGGTGTCGCCGAGCAGCAGGCCGTTGATGAACTGGTGCCGCACCTGGACGGTCTTCTGCTCCTCGAAGCCGCCGCCGTCCTGCTGGGTGTAGGTGTGCAGGTCGGAGATGCCCGTGGTGTGGTAGCCGGTGCCGTGCTTGGAGCGGTCGAGGACGACCAGGTCGGCGCGCTTGTCGCCGTCGACGTCGCCGACCGCGGTCTTCTCCATGTGCACGTCCGACATCTGCAGGACCTTCGTCGCCTTGTCGAACCCGGAGCCGTTGTTGAGGCCGACCCAGAGCCGGAACTTCCCGTTGTAGGTGTTGCCGTCGGCGGTGCTGTCGAAGAACTCCCACACGATGTCGGTGAGGCCGTCGCCGTCGTAGTCGAGCGCGGTCCAGGAGAGCGTCGAGGGGTGCTTGTGCTCGCGCTCGGCGGACGGGTAGGGCAGGTCGCCGCTGAGCTTGCCGGTGCTCGACTCCACCGGGAACACGTCGCCGCCGTCCTTCTCGTGGGAGGCGGTGAGCAGGTCGCCCTTCCCGTCGCCGTCGAAGTCGCCGGTGAACGCGAGCGTCGTGGAGCCGAGCTTGCCCTCGATCCGCTTCGTCGCCGGGGTCAGCGTCGTCCCGTTCGACTTCCAGGTGGTCAGCTCGGTGGTCGTCTTCTTGCCGAACTCGTCGTCGGAGTAGGGGTAGGTCACGACGTCGCCGTACCCGTCGCCGTCGGCGTCGCCCAGCACCGGGCCGTCGGGCTTCGGCGTCGCCGCCTGGCCGTGCTGCCCCGACCCGCCGGTGCCGGAGTCGTCGGACCACGGCCGGGTGATGCCGAGCGCCGCGCCGCTGCCGACGACCACCGCGGCAACGCCGACCGCGCCGGCCAGCAGCAGGCTCTGCGTCCGGGAGCGTCCGGGCATCCGCGGCATGGCCGGCGCCGTCACCGGCGTACGCCGCGAGGTGACGGGGGCCGCACCGACGCCGGCAAGCGGTGTCTGACCCGTCGGCGGCGCCCCCGCGGCGGACGCCCCGACCGGGACGATGCCGGCCGGCGGCGCGGGCAGCCCGCGCAGCGTCATCAGGTCGTCGCGCAGCTGCTCGGCGTTCGGGTAGCGGTCGCGCGGGTCCTTGGCCATCGAGCGCAGCAGGATCGCGTTCGCCGCCGCGCTGAACTCATCGGTTCCGGCGAGCTGCGGGATCGGCGCGGTCTGGTGGGCGATGGCGATCTCGACGTCGGTCCCGGCGTACGGCGCGTGTCCGGTGAGCGCCGCCCAGAGCAGGCAGCCGGACGCGTAGATGTCGGCGGCCGGCGTACCGGCCTCGCCGCGGCCGCACTCGGGGGAGAGGTAGCTCCACGTGCCCGACACCGTGCCGGTCCGGGCGAACCCGTCGGTCTCGGTGTGGGCGATGCCGAAGTCGCAGAGGTACGCCATCGGGTCACGGGTGTCGTCGGGGTTGCGGAGCAGCACGTTGCTCGGCTTGATGTCGCGGTGGACGACGCCCGCCCGGTGGGCGTCCGAGAGCGCCTCCGCGACCTCCGCGCAGACCAGTGCCGCGAGCGGCGGCGGCATCGGGCCTCGTGCCCGCATGAGGCCGCCGAGGTCGCCGCCGCCGATGTACTGGGTGACGATGTAGGGCGCCCCGTCGTGCGTGCCCACGTCGTAGATGGCGATCACGTGCGGGCTGTTGAGCCGCGCGAGCACCTCCGCCTCGCGCTGGAACCGCTCGAGGAACTCCTGCTCGCCGAGCGCCGCCGAGACCACCTTGAGCGCGACCTTGCGCCCCAGGTCGAGATCGGTGGCGGCGTACACGACACCCATCCCGCCGAAGCCGAGCTGGCTGTCGATGCGGTACCTGCCGAACTGGTCACCGATGGAGGGGAGCACGGGCATGGCCGCGTCCTACCCATGCCACGGGGCGCTGAATCATGGGCGGGCGAAATTCGCCGCCCTCCCGGCGGGCCCTAATGTTTGTGGGTGTGAAGAGCCCGCTGAGGATCCTGGTGATCGGCACCGGCGGCCGGGAGCACGCCCTGGCCCGCAAGCTCGCGACCGAGGGCGGCACCGAGGTCCACGCGGCCCCCGGCAACCCCGGCATCGCCGCCGTCGCGACGCTCCACGACGTGGACCCGCTGGACGGCGCCGCCGTCGCCGACCTGGCCGAGTCGCTCGGCGCCGACCTCGTCGTCGTCGGCCCCGAGGCGCCGCTCGTGGCGGGCGTCGCCGACGTCGTGCGCGACCGCGGGATCGCCGTCTTCGGCCCGTCGAAGGCGGCCGCGATGCTCGAGGGCTCGAAGGCGTTCTCGAAGGAGGTCATGGAGGCCGCCGGCGTCCCGACCGCCCGCTCCTTCACCTGCACGACCCCCGAGGAGGCGGTCGCCGCGCTGGACGAGTTCGGGCCGCCGTACGTCGTGAAGGACGACGGCCTCGCGGCCGGCAAGGGCGTCGTCGTGACGCCCGACCGTGAGGCCGCGCTCGCGCACGCGGCCGCCTGCGAACGGGTGGTGATCGAGGAGTACCTCGACGGGCCGGAGGTCTCGCTCTTCGCGGTGTGCGGCCACGACGGGTCCGGGGTCAGCGCGTGGCCGCTGCAGCCGGCGCAGGACTTCAAGCGGATCTTCGACGGCGACGGGGGCGCCAACACCGGCGGGATGGGCTCCTACTCGCCGCTCACCTGGGCGCCGGCGGGGCTCACCGACGAGGTCATGGAGACCGTCGTACGCCCGACCCTGGAGGAGATGGAGCGGCGGGGCACGCCGTTCACCGGCCTGCTCTTCGTCGGACTAGCACTCACGTCGCGGGGTCCTCGGGTCGTGGAGTTCAACGCCCGCTTCGGCGACCCGGAGACGCAGTCGCTGATGCCGCTGCTCGCGTCGCCGCTCGCGCCCGTCCTGTGGGAGTCGGCGACCGGCGCCGGGCTCACCTCGGAGCCGTCCTTCTCCGCCGAGGCGGCCGTGACCGTCGTGCTGGCCTCCGCGGGCTACCCGGAGGGCTCCTCGAAGGGGGACGTCATCACCGGTGTCGAGGACGCCGAGCGGCTCGACGGCGTCCACGTCATCCACGCCGGCACCGCGCTCGACGACGACGGCCGGCTCGTCACCGCGGGCGGCCGGGTCCTCGCCGTCGTCGGGACCGGCACCGACCTGGAGGAGGCGCGCGCCACGGCGTACGCCGCCGTCCGGCTCATCCACTTCGACGGCGCCCAGCACCGCACCGACATCGCGCTCAGGGCCGCCGCCGGCGCGCTCCGCTGAACCCGAGCCGCGCACGGCCGCGCCGACGGTTCGGCCACCCGGAGGCCGCATGGGACAATGGGGGCCGTGACGGTCCCCAACATCCTCGCCACCCGCTACGCCGCGCCGGACCTCGTCGAGATCTGGTCGCCGGAGCACAAGATCGTGCTCGAGCGGCAGCTGTGGATCGCGGTGCTGAAGGCACAGAAGGACCTCGGCATCGAGGTGCCCGACGGCGTGATCGAGGCCTACGAGGACGTCGTCGAGAAGGTCGACCTGGCCTCGATCGCCGCCCGCGAGCGGGTCACGCGCCACGACGTGAAGGCGCGGATCGAGGAGTTCTCCGCCCTGGCCGGCCACGAGCACATCCACAAGGGCATGACCTCGCGCGACCTGACCGAGAACGTCGAGCAGCTCCAGATCCTCTCCAGTCTCGCGATCATCCGGGACCGCGCCGTCGCGACCCTCGCCCGGCTCGCCCGGCTGGCCTCCGAGCACGAGGGGACGGTGATGGCCGGCCGCTCCCACAACGTCGCCGCCCAGGCCACCACCCTCGGCAAGCGGTTCGCGACGATCGCCGACGAGCTGCTCGTCGCGCTGCAACGGGTCGAGGAGCTGATCGCGCGCTACCCGCTGCGCGGCGTCAAGGGGCCGATGGGCACCGCCCAGGACATGCTCGACCTGCTCGACGGCGACGCCGACAGGCTGGCGACGCTGGAGGAGCGGGTCGCCGCCCACCTCGGCTTCGACCGGGTCCTCACCTCCGTCGGCCAGGTCTACCCGCGCTCGCTCGACTTCGACGTCATCTCGTCCCTGGTGCAGCTGGTCGCCGCACCGTCCAACCTCGCCACCACGATCCGGCTGATGGCCGGCAACGAGCTGGTCACCGAGGGCTTCAAGGAGGGCCAGGTCGGGTCCTCGGCGATGCCCCACAAGATGAACTCCCGCTCGACCGAGCGGGTCAACGGCCTGGCCGTCGTGCTGCGCGGCTACCTCTCGATGGTCGGCGAGCTCGCCGGCGACCAGTGGAACGAGGGGGACGTCTCCGACTCGGTCGTACGCCGGGTCGCGCTGCCCGACGCGTTCTTCGCCGCCGACGGGCTCTTCCAGACGTTCCTGACCGTGCTCGACGAGTTCGGCGCCTTCCCGGCGGTGATCCAGCGCGAGCTCGACCGCTACCTGCCGTTCCTGGCCACGACCAAGGTCCTGATGGCCGCGGTCAAGCAGGGCGTCGGCCGCGAGACCGCCCACGAGGCGATCAAGGAGGCCGCCGTCGGCACCGCCCTCGACATGCGTCAGGGCCAGGCCGACAACGATGTCTTCGCCCGGCTCGCCGCCGATCCGCGACTCGGGCTCACCGCCGAGCAGCTCGACTCGCTCGTCGCCGAGCCGATCGCCTTCACCGGCGCCGCGGTGGCGCAGGTGCAGGAGGTCGTACGCCGCGTCGAGGCGGTCGTGGCACGTCACCCCGAGGCCGCGGCGTACGCCCCCGGCGAGATCCTCTGACCTGCTGAGCATCGTCGACGGCGTCATCACCGCCGCCGTCGTACACACACGGCGGTCCCGCTAGCGGCGCCAGTCCCGCACCGCCATGACGAGCGCGGCGCAGGAGAGGAGCACGGCGGCGACGAGCGCCAGCCGGAGCGCCTGGCCGGCCGACGTGTGGGTCTGCGCCACCGAGTAGATCGTCATCAGCAGGGCTGCGCCGACCGACGAGCCGATCCGCTGGCCGGTCTGCAGCGCGCCGCCGGCGGCGCCGCCCATGGCGGGCGGCACGCTGTCGAGGCTGAGCGTCATGTTGGGGGAGACGACCGCACCCCCGCCGAGCCCGGCGACGAGCAGCGCGGGGACCGACACGCACCACAGGTGGTCCGGGTCGAGGGTGGGTACGACGAGCGCGACGACCGCCACCCCGGCGGCGACGACGACCAGCGCGCAGACGGTCACGAGCCGGCCGACGTCGCTGACGACGCGGCCGGCCGCCGGCGCGCTCACCGCGGCGCCGAGGGCGAAGGGCGCCAGCAGCAGCCCGGCGGTGAGCGGACCGAAGCCGAGCGCGTCCTGGAGGTAGTACGACGTGACCAGCAGCGTGCCGGTGAAGCCGGTGAAGTAGAGCGTGCCGATGGCGAGTCCGCCGGCGTACCCCCGGACGCGGCGCAGCAGCGACACGTCGAGCAGCGGCGGCCGCTCCGCCGCGACCGTGCGGTGCTCCCACCGCACGAACGCCCAGCCGAGCGCCGGTGCGAGGACCAGGAACGACAGCGGCCAGTAGGCCTCGCCCTCGACGCTGACGACCGGGAAGAGCACGGCCACCACCGTCGCCCCCAGCAGGGCGGCGCCGACGAGGTCGATGCGGGCGTCGCCGGTGGCCTGGGACCGGCCGGGAACAAGGCGTACGACGAAGAGCAGCGCGACCAGCCCGATCGGGACGTTGATCAGGAAGAGGTAGCGCCAGCCGTTCTCCTGCCCCGCCAGCGCCAGGATGAGGCCGCCGAGGACCGGCCCGGTGGCGGACGAGACGGACACGGTGAACCCGAGCAGCCCGAAGGCGCGGCCGCGCTCCGGACCGCGGAAGAGCTGCTGGATCAGCCCGGCGTTCTGCGGCGTGAGCAGGCCCGCGGTCGCGCCCTGGAGGAGCCGGGCCACCACGACCAGCGTCGCGTTCGGCGCCAGCCCGACGGCGGCGCTCGAGACCACGAACCCGCACAGCCCGACGACCATCAGACGGCGCCGGCCGAACGCGTCGCCTAGTCGTCCGCCGGCCACCAGCGTCAGCCCGAACGCGAGCGCGTAGCCCGACACGACCCACTGCACCGTCCCAGGACTGGTGTCGAGGCCGACCTGCATCGACGGCACGGCGACGTTGACGATCGAGACGTCGAGCAGCGACATGAAGCCGACGACGAGGGAGACGCCGAGGATCCGCCAGCGCCGAGGGTCGGGCGTGAAGTCGGCGTACGACTCCTGCTCCCGGGACGCGGCGGCGTGCTCGCTCATGCCCTCCACTGTTGCCCATGCGGCCGAGGATCACGCCGCCGCGCCGTGCGGCGGACTTGAGCGTCGTGCCGGGCCGACGGGACGATGCAGCGCATGACAGCGATCCAGGGCCCGGTCACCGTCACCATCGCCCGCCGCGTCTCGCCGACCCGATCGGCGGAGATGGTGGCCTGGATGCAGGCCGGGATCCGGCTGGCGAGCGAGTTCCCCGGCTTCCTCGGCGCCGGCTGGGTGCGCCCCGCCGCCGACTCCGACGAGTGGCACCTGCTCTACCGCTTCGACGACGCCGACCGGCTGCACCGGTGGGACTCCAGCCCGCAGCGCGGCTGGTGGCTCGGCGCGGGCGAGCCGTTCGTCGAGGAGACGCGGATCGAGCGGCGTACCGGCATCGAGGGCTGGTTCGACCCCGCCCACACCTACGACGTCGAGGAGGTGAGCGGCGTCGCGACGACCCCTCCACGGTGGAAGCAGACCATCGCGATCTTCCTGATGTTCTTCCCCGTGAGCCTGCTCGCCAACTGGGTGCTGGCTCCGCTCGTCGGCGACTGGGTGCTGCCGCTGCGCGTCCTCGGCGTCATCGTCGTCACGCTGCCCTTCATGACGTACTTCGGCCTGCCCTGGATCACCCGCAACCTCGAGTGGTTCCTGCAGGGCAAGCCCGCCCCGTGGCGACACCGTTGAGTCCGGGGTTCTGACCCGTCGAGTCCGGGGTTCTGGCCGGTCCGCGGCGCTCAGACGAGCGCGCGGCCCCGGTGGGTGGCCAGCTTGCGCGCCACCGCGGCCAGGTCGGCCTTCCAGACGTCCTCGGGGCCGGGCGGGATGATCTCGTCCCACTCCATCGCGTACGAGCCGCGGGTCGACAGCAGCCCCGCCGTACGCGCGGTGAACCAGACGTGGACGTGCGAGCAGCCGTCCCCGAAGCGGTGGACGTGGCAGCGGACGATCTCGGGCAGCGACTCGACGATCCGCGCGAGCCGGACCGAGATCCGGCCGAGGTCGGCGGCCTGGTCGTCGTCGAGCTCGTGGTAGTCGATGTGCTCGTGGGCTTCCAGCAGCAGCACGAGCGGCAGGCCGCTCTGGCCGCGCGGGTGGGTCTTGACCCGCCAGGTCTCGTCCTCCCAGATGACGCCGGTCGGCGGCTTGCACACCGGGCAGGGCCGGTCGCCCTCGCCCTCGCGCGGCTGCTCGGCCTCGGGCGACGCGAGCCGCTTGGCGACCAGCGCGCCGTCCTCGACCTCCCACGGGAAGGTCGGCCACTCGGTGATCGGCGGGGTCGACAGCCGGCCACCGGCTGCGCTGACGCGGGCGTAGACCTCTTCGGCTGACTCGGGCATGGCCCCACCTTGCCACGGGCGGGCCGGGTCACTCCTGCCGGGCCAGCAGGACGTCCAGCTTCGCCTCCAGGCGCCTGATGTCGTCGAGCGTGGCGTTCTGCTC
The DNA here is from genome assembly GCF_040049175.1 of Nocardioides asiaticus. Lineage (NCBI taxonomy): Bacteria > Bacillati > Actinomycetota > Actinomycetes > Propionibacteriales > Nocardioidaceae > Nocardioides > Nocardioides asiaticus. Next base: position 467,413 of record NZ_JBDZDM010000002.1, read on the forward strand.
GCCGTCGTACAACGTCGCGACGATGGCACCGCCCGGCTCGAGGACGAGCTCCTTGACCTCGGAGACGTCGTTGGCGTTCTGCCGCCGCAGGGCGGCGTCGACGTCGGCCTTGCGCAGTCCCTCGTCCCGCAGGGCGCCCTCGTTCCACACCCCGTCGCGGGCGAGCTCGGTCGGAGTGCCCTCGAGGAGTCGGGAGACGCGGTCGCTGCGGCGCATGCCGCGGACGATCACGGCGTTCGCGAGAAGCAGGACCACCGCGCCCAGCAGTCCGCCGGTCAGCGAGTTGTCGGGGCCGATGACGGCGTTCTGGACGACGTTCGAGAGCAGCAGCATCACGACGAGGTCGAACGAGTTCAGCTGCGCGAGGTCGCGCTTGCCCGCCAGCCGGAGCAGGATCGCGAGCGCGACGTAGACCACGACGGTCCGGACGATCTTGTCGGGAGCCGAGATCCCGAGGTGGGTGAGGTCGTGCCACATGCCTCAAGAGTGGTCGAGTGAGGCCCGGCCGACACGGCGACTCGTCGAGCGTGACCGAAAGATCATTAGTCGACCGCTTCACTCGACTATGATGGTGGTATGACCACCACAGTCCTGCCTTCCCTGCCGTCGTACGACGGCGCAGAGCTCGTGATCCCCGCACCCGGCTCCGGACCCGGCAACTGGGCCGGCGCCGCCAGCGCGACCCTCGTCGACGGCGTCTTCTGGCTGACCTGGCGCAACCGGCGCCCGCTCTCCGACGGACGCGGCGTCACGGTGACCGTCGCCCGCTCCGAGAACGGGGTCGACTTCGAGACCGTCGCCGAGGTCGGCCGTGACCAGTTCGGCTGCGAGTCCCTCGAGCGGCCCGTCCTCGTCGCCCTGCCTCCCCAGGAGTCGGGAGAGGGTGGCTGGCGGCTCTACGTCTCCTGTGCGACCTGGGACTCCAAGCACTGGTGGGTGGACAGCCTCACCGCCGCCACGCCGGAGGAGCTCCCGGACGGCAAGCGGCAGGTCGTGCTCGCCGGCGACGACCGGACCGCCGTCAAGGACCCGGTCATCGACATCGACCCGGTGACCGGCTTCTGGCAGATGTGGCTGTGCTGCCACCCCCTCACCGAGCCCGGTGACGAGGACCGGATGACGACCCGCTGGCTCACCAGCACCGACGGCCTCGAGTGGGAGGACCACGGCGTCGTCCTCGCCGGCCGGCCGGGGGAGTGGGACGCCCGAGGTGCCCGTGTCACGACGGTGCTGTCGCACGACCCCCTCGTCGTGCTGTACGACGGCCGGCCCGACGCCGCCTCGAACTGGTTCGAGACCACCGGCGTCGCGCACTGGGACGGCACCCGGCTGGTGGCCGACCCCGACCTGCCGCCGATCACGTCGCCGTACTCCGACGGCGCGTTCCGCTACGCCTCCGCAGTGCCGCTGCCCGACGGGCGCACCCGGTTCTACGTCGAGGCCGCCCGCCCCGACGGCGCCCACGACCTGGTGACGCTGGTCAGGTGACGCTGGTCAGGTGACGCGACTCGGCGTCAGACCGCCGAGCGTTGGCTGAACGACCCCTTGCTCTCCGAGGAGAGCCAGTCGCCGAAGTCCCGGCCGGTCACGGCGGAGAGCAGCTTGACGTCCTCGGCGAAGGCGGGGACGAGCCGGGTGCGCTGCTCCTGGGTGAGGATCGGCCGGTGCGCCTCGTCCGGGCCGGCGAGCTGCCGCAGCAGCGGCGGGGCGGCACGGCGCCACAGCTGCGGCGGCGCGAACTGGCCGAGCCAGGCGCCGGCCCTGACGACCGGGCCGACGACGCGCGGGCGCCAGCCCGGCTCGACGTACGACCGGCTGTTGTCGCGCGGGATGCTCCCGACCCGGCCGGTCTCGATCCCGAGGAAGGTGCAGGCGCGGTCGACGGCGCCGCGGGGGTCGTCGACGATGTCCTTGTAGCGGAGCACGAGCACCCGCTGCGGGTCGACGTGGTCGTAGAGGTGAGCGAGCTGCTCGCCGTACAGCCCCAGGTCGCGGTAGCGCCAGAACGGCGCCCACCCCTCCGCGACCCGCTCGTCCTGGAGCGAGAACGCCGTCATGAAGTCGGGCACCGGCTCCAGGCCGTCACACCACAGGTGCATCCAGTTGGAGTACGCGCGGTCGATCGGGTCGCGTACGACGGCGATGAGCTTCACCTCCGGGAGCTCGGCGCCGAGCCGCCGGTGGGCGGCGCGGCTCCACAGGTAGAACGGGGTGCTCTCGCCCCGCACCCGATCTGCCGGCGCGCCGGCGAAGAGCCGCTCGTAGTCCGCGCGCCGCCAGATCCACTCCTGCTGGGAGTGCGCGTCGCCCGGGCCGTGCCAGGCGGGCGGCGGCGCGTCGTCGCAGAGCCAGTACTTCGGCTCCTTCGGCTGCGACATGAAGACCTGCGGGTGCCCCGAGAGTGCCGAGTGGAGGGCGGTCGTGCCCGCCTTCGGTGCGCCGATGATAAGGAAGTCGGGCTGGGCCGGTCGTCCCATGGGTCCCTCCCTGGGCTCGGGAGCGTGGCTCCGCTACTAAACAACCTTTGTCAGCGTACTAACTCGACATGATCCACGGCAGCCCCACGCCGGGGGATCTTCTACTGTTGCCCCGTGGCCGTCTCGAACATTCCGCCAGCCCCGCCGATCGCCGGCGCCCGTCACCTCCACTCCGGGAAGGTGCGCGACCTCTACGAGCTGGAGGAGGGGCCGTACGCCGGCGAGCTGCTCATGGTGGCGAGCGACCGGATCTCGGCCTTCGACCACGTCTTCGACACGACCATCCCGGACAAGGGCGAGATCCTTACGCGGCTCTCGCTGTGGTGGTTCGAGCAGCTCGAGGACCTCGTGCCCAACCACGTCATGTCCACCGACGTGCCCGAGGAGGTCAAGGGCCGCGCGGTGATCTGCCAGCGGCTCCACATGTTCCCGGTCGAGTGCGTCGCGCGCGGCTACCTCACCGGTTCGGGTCTGCGCGAGTACGCCGCCACCGCCACCGCTCCTGGTGGGCACAGCGTCTGCGGCATTCCGCTGCCCGACGGCCTGGTCGACGGCTCGCGGCTCACCGCCGCGATCTTCACCCCGGCGACGAAGGCCGAGCTCGGTGACCACGACGAGAACGTCACCTTCGAGCAGGTCGCCCGCCAGATCGGCGAGGACGACGCCTCGGAGCTGCGCCGGCTGACCCTGGCGGTCTACCACCGTGCCGAGGAGATCGCCCGGGGTGCGGGCCTGATCCTCGCCGACACCAAGTTCGAGTTCGGCGTACGCCAGGACGATCTCGGCATCCGCGCCATCGTGCTCGGCGACGAGGTGCTCACACCGGACTCCTCGCGCTACTGGGACGCCGCCCAGTGGCACCCCGGCAACGCCATCCCGTCGTTCGACAAGGACGTCATCCGGCGCTGGCTGCTCTCGCCGGAGGCCGGCTGGGCCGGTGGACCCAAGGAGAGCGGCGCCCCGCCCCCGCCCCTGCCTGCCGAGATCGTCGAGAAGACGCGGGCGAGGTACGTCGAGGCGTACGAGAAGCTCACCGGCCACCCGTTCTGAGGCTGACCGGGCTCCCGGGGATGAGTACTCACGGGTAAGTTGTGCGCGCACAGTCCGAGTGATGGAGGCCACGTGTCAACGCCGTACAACCTGTCGTCCCTGCTGGAGAACGGTGCCGCCCTGCACCCCGACCGCGACGCGATCGTCATCGGGGACACCCGGCTCAGCTACGCCCAGGTCAACGCGCTCGCCAACCAGGTGGCCAACACGCTGGTCGACCGCGGCGTCAAGCCGGGCGACAAGGTGGCGCTGACCAGCCCGAACACGCCGTACTTCACGATCGTCTACTTCGGCATCCTCAAGGCCGGCGCGACGGTGGTGCCCCTGAACGTCCTGCTCAAGCGCCGCGAGGTGGCCTACCACCTCAACGACTCCGACGCGAAGGCCTTCTTCTGCTTCGAGGGCACCCCCGAGCTGAAGATGGGCGAGGAGGGGTACGCCGGCTTCGCGGAGGCCGAGGGCTGTGAGCACTTCTTCGTCATCACCGCCGACCCGCTGGCCGGCTCGCCGATCGAGGGTCGCCCGGGACGTCCGGTGGACACCCTCTTCGGCGCGATCGGCCAGTCGGCGCCGACGTTCGAGACCGTCGAGACCGACGAGGACGACAGCGCGGTGATCCTCTACACCTCCGGCACCACCGGCCAGCCGAAGGGCGCCGAGCTGCGCCACCGCAACCTGCGCGACAACGCCACCGTCGGCGACGCCCTCTTCGCCGCCTCGGCCGACAACCCCGACACGTTCCTCGCCGTGCTCCCGCTCTTCCACGCGTTCGGCCAGACGGTCGTGCAGAACGGCGCGCTGGCCTACGGCGGCACCATCGTCATGCTGCCGCGCTTCGAGGCGCGGGCGGCGCTGGAGCTGATGCTGAAGGAGAGGGTCTCCTTCTTCGCCGGCGTCCCCACGATGTTCTGGGGCCTGCTCGGCGCCCTCGACGCTCCGTCTGATTCTGGGGCGATCGAGATCGCCGCGCTCAAGGAGAACCTCCGCGTCGCCGTCTCCGGCGGGTCCGCCCTGCCGGTGGAGATCCACAAGGAGTTCGAGACCCGCTTCGGGGTCACCATCCTCGAGGGCTACGGCCTGTCCGAGACCTCGCCGGTCGCCTCCTTCTCCAAGTACGGCGAGCCGGCCCGGCCCGGCTCGATCGGTGTCCCGATCCCCGGCTGCGAGATGGAGCTGATCGAACCGCACGGGTGGGGCCCGGTCGAGTGGACCCCCGACGCCGTCGGCGAGATCGCGATCCGCGGCACCAACGTGATGAAGGGCTACTACAAGCGCCCCGACGCGACCCGCGCCGTCATCAGCGAGGACGGCTGGTTCCGCTCCGGCGACCTGGCCAAGCGCGACGCCGACGGGTGGTACTACATCGTCGACCGCACCAAGGACCTCATCATCCGCGGCGGCTACAACGTCTACCCGCGCGAGATCGAGGAGGTCCTGCTGACCCACCCGGCCGTCTCGCTCGCGGCGGTCATCGGCGTCCCGCACGACAGCCACGGCGAGGAGGTCAAGGCGTTCGTGATCCTCAAGCCCGGCGCCTCCGCCACGCCCCAGGAGATCGTCGCCTGGTCGAAGGAGCAGATGGCGAGCTACAAGTACCCCCGCCTCGTCGAGATCGTCGACTCCCTGCCGATGACCGCGACGGGCAAGATCCTCAAGCGCGAGCTCTCCTGACGCAGACGTACGCCGGGTCGTCGAGGCGGTTCGACGAGCCCGGCGTACGCGCGTGGTCGCTGCTCAGCGCAGGACCGGGTACCTCTTCACGAGCGGCGTCCGCGCCCAGATCTTGCCCAGGCCCCAGGTGTCGCCGGCGTAGGTCAGCGCGAGCACACCCAGGACGATGAACCCGGTGAGGTGCTCGTCGATGACCGGGTTGCTGTCGAGCGGCCAGCTCGCCACCCACATGAACAGGTAGAGCAGGCCGCCGAGTGCGCCGGCCAGTCGCATGCCGATGCCGAGCGTCAGGGCGAGGCCGACACCGAGCAGGCCGGCCATGAACAGCCAGTCGGCCCAGGCGTCACCCGCGATGCTTCCCCAGAAGCCGTGCAGCGGGTTGTCGGCGGAGGTGTGCGAGAGGAACCCCTCGGTGGGGCTGCCGCCGTTGAGCCAGGCGCCGTCCTTGGCGAAGAAGTCGATCCCGGTCCGGTCGCCGGCCGCGTTGGTGATCGCGCCTGTCGAGTAGCCGAGCGCGAGCAGCTTATCGAAGAACGCCCACAGGAAGGTCAGTCCGAACGCGATGCGGAGCACCGCGAGAGCCCGGGTGGCGAAGCCCGAGATCGGGCGCGCCTGGTCGGTCGCGATGTGGATCCGGTGGCTGACGGCTGGACGGTGGATGGTGGTCATTGCTGCCTCCTGATGATCCCTTTGTCGACTCCAGCCAACGCCCGTGGCAGCGAGCGGGTGAGAGGCCGCGGTCACCCGGCCGACGGGACGCAGGTCCCGCGCCGGCGGGACGTCTGTCGTGGGTGGGTCTCCGGCGGCTCGCCGGCTCTTGTTTGCGAGCCTCGATCCGGGGAATCCCATCGGTGACCCCGATCACGACCCGGAGCACCCGATGCGAGCCACACCCACGGATCTGTGCCGCCTGGCCGAGGACTGCATCACCATCTCGCAGACCCTCGGCGACGGCTGGAGCGGCCACCAGGACGGCCTGAGCGTCCCGGCCTCGGCGGCCGGCGACGTCACCGGCGCCGGCGCGCTCGCCACGGCCCACGGGAAGGCGGTCCAGCAGGCCGCGACCGCGATCGGCCGGCTCGTCGGCGTCCTCGAGATCGACTCCGACGGTCTGATGCTCTGCGCCTTCGACATCTCCGGCGCCGACGAGAAGGCGGCCGAGGGCTTCGAGAACGTCCCGCGGCCCTCGCCCGGACCGTCGCCGCAGCCGACGCCCGCACCGCCCGGTCGTACGCCGACGCCGCCGGTCCCGACCCCGTCGCCGTCGCCAGGACCGAGTCCGACGCCACCGGCGCCGACGCCGACCCCGGGGAGCTGACCATGGCCGCAGGGATCTGGGACCTCCACGACGACGTCCAGAAGCTCGACGACGCGTCGGCGGCGTGGGACGCGGTCGCGAGCGCGCTCACGAAGGCGGGCGACGACCTGAGCGCCGCGTCGAAGACGGTGATGGACGACGGCTGGGAAGGCGAGTCGGCCGACTCGTGGGAGAAGCACCGCAAGCTGCTGGTGAGCTCGCTGGACCAGGGGAGCAGCACGGCCGAGAAGCTCGCCCGGCACCTCTCCCTGGCCGCCGGGTCGGTCCGCACGGCCCAGGGCACGCTCGACGAGTCGTGGGCTACCGTCGTCGGCGTGCGCCACACCTGGGAGCCCGGTGGCCAGCTGGTCTTCTGGCCGGAGGGTGACGACGAGCAGAAGCTCGTGACCGACGCGCAGCAGGCCGCGCTCGACGCCCGGGACCACCTCACCAAGAAGCTCGCCGAGGACCGCAAGGCGATCGCCGAGGCGGGCGCGGCGTGGCAGAAGATCGCGGACGCATGGCGGGACGTCGCCAACGGCACCACGCCGCCGTTCACGCTGCCGGCCGACGTCGACTCGGTCGGTGTCATCACCGTCGACGGCAAGGCGATCATCAACACCGGCGGTGGCGACGACGACGTCACCATCCGCAACGGCCCGAACGGCACCACGATGGTCACGATCAACGGGGTGCAGTACCTCATCCCCGCCGGCGACGACATCGTCCTGCGCACCGGCGCCGGCAACGACACCGTGACGGTGCCCTCCGACGTCGACCTCCACGTCACCGTCCTCGGCGGCGCCGGCGACGACAAGGTCGACACCGGTGGCGGCGCCGACACCGTGCTCGGCCTCGGCGGCCGCGACAAGATCCAGGGAGGCGGGGGCGACGACCACCTCTCCGGCGGCGCCGACCGCGACTACCTCGACGGCCAGGACGGCGACGACGCCGTCTCCGGCGGCACCGGCGACGACACGGCGTACGGTCTCGACGGCGACGACACCCTCACAGGCGGCGACGGCCAGGACTACCTCGAGGGCGGCACCGGTGACGACGCGCTCGCCGGCGGCGCCGGCAACGACATCCTCTCCGGCGGCCGGGGCGACGACACGATCGGCGGCGGCGACGGCGACGACGTGACGTACGCCGGCGCCGGCCGCGACACCACCGACGCGGGGACCGGCCACGACACGACGTACGCCGAGGCCGGCGACCGCAGCACCGGCTCCGAGAAGACGGTCACCGTGGAGATCCGCGACACCGCGCGGTTCATCAAGATCGAGGGCAGTCCCGACTTCGTGAAGCGGATCCAGGCCGACCTCGACATGCTCCGGTCCTCGCCGACCGGTCAGAAGATGCTCGAGTCGCTCCAGGAGCGGCACGACAACACCGGGTTCCTCGGCATCGGCCAGGAAGACCTGACGATCAAGGAGTACACCGACCCGCAGCCGAACAGCAACGCCAGCGACGGCCGGCTCGGCGGCAACGAGATCCACATGATGCCGGAGCTGGACACCGTCGGGACCGGGACCCAGCAGTACGCCCAGTCGGACGGCCCGCCCTCGGTCTTCCTCTACCACGAGATGGCTCACGTCTACGACTACATGCACGGCACGCTGCAGCCCGGGGACTATCACGGCGACGATTGGTTCGACGACGGCGTTCCCAACCGCGAGCGCGAGGCGGTCGGGCTGAAGGTCGACGACGACGGCGATCCCAGGACGCCGGAGCGGGTCGACCCGGACCACCCCTACGTCTACACGGAGAACGGCCTGCGCGACGAGATGGGGGTCCCGCGTCGTGATCGCTACTGAGCGCCGTCGGCTCGGTGCCCTCGTGGTCGCCGCCGGGCTCGCCGGTGCGACGGCCTGTGGCTCGAACGCGGGCGGCGAGGGAGCCGACGAGGGCACCGGCGTCCACCCAGAGCTCGGCCCGCGGAGCACCGCCGCCGCACCTCCGGCGACCTTCCACGCGACCGTGACGCCGACGAAGACGGCCGTCGAGGTGAGCTACACGTTGACCAACAGGTCCGACGGGCCGCTCTACGTGGTCAACAGGGTGCCCGTCGCCGCCGGTGCGGGGGTCCGCTACCGCAGCAGCCACGCCTTCGCGACCGCCGGCCCCGGCGATCGGGTCGTCCTCTCCCAGGCCCTGTTCGACCAGCCCGGCGAGTCCTGCTCGATGGCGTGGAGCGCGCCGCACCCGATCGGTGTCACGAAGGTGGCGCCGGGCGCGTCCACGACGGCGCGGGTGGCGGTGTCGCTCCCGCTCCGGTTCGACCACCCGTACGGCGACGAGTTCTGCGACGGGCCCGAGCAGCTGCCGGCCGAACCGGCCGGGGTCGAGTTCTGCCTCGGCGTCATCGCCGACGACCCCGACCTGGAGAAGCAGGTGGGCGACACGTCGCCCCTCCTCGTCACGCACGAGGCCCACTGGCCCCAGCACCTCTTCTGCTCGGACGACGTCGACCTCTGATCTACTCGAACGGATTCGGCAGCGCCCCCGGCAGCTTGGCGAGCAGCTCGCGCGCCTGTGCGGCGACCTTGTGCTCGACGAGCACCTCGTACTTCGTCGCGACCACCTGTGTCACCGACGAGAAGTCGCGCTGGCCACGGGTCGCGGCGAAGCCGACGAGCGCCCAGATCAGCCCGAACAGGGCGCCGAACAGCATCGTCGAGACCACGATCCCGAGCCAGGCGTCGTTGCTGAACAGCGACAGCACGATGCCGATGAACAGGCCGAACCACAGGCCGGAGACGATCCCCGCGAGCGCGACCCGGCCCCAGGTCAGCCGGCCGGTGATCTTCTCCAGCTGCTTGAGCTCGGTGCCGACGATCATGCAGTTCTCGACCGGGAACTCGTTGTCGCTGAGGAAGTCCACCGCCTTCTGGGCGGCCGCGTAGTCGTCGTACGTCGCCAGCGACTGCGGGAACTGGAGCTTGAGCGGGTTCGAGGCGGAGGGGTGGGTGGACGGGAGGCTCATTCCCACAGTGTGCCCGACGTGCGCGCGAGGATGCGGCCGGTGCGGGGCGTACCGCCTAGAATCCGTGCCATGCCGCGAGTCGTCGTCGACGTCATGCCCAAGCCCGAGATCCTCGACCCGCAGGGGAAGGCCGTCCTCGGCGCCCTGCCGCGGCTCGGGTTCACCGGGGTCACCGACGTCCGCCAGGGCAAGCGCTTCGAGCTCGAGGTCCACGAGGTCACCGACGACGTGCTCGCCCAGGTCCAGAAGATGGCCGAGACCTTCCTCGCCAACACCGTGATCGAGAACTACACCGTGCGGGTGGAGCAGTGAGGGTCGGAGTCGTCACCTTCCCGGGCACGCTCGACGACGTCGACGCCGCCCGCGCGGTCCGCATCGCCGGCCACGAGGCGGTCACGCTCTGGCACGGCGACCACGACCTGCAGGGCGTCGACGCGGTGATCCTCCCGGGCGGCTTCTCGTACGGCGACTACCTCCGCTGCGGCGCGATCTCCCGCTTCTCGCCGGTCATGACCGAGGTGATCGAGGCGGCCGGCAAGGGGCTGCCCGTGCTCGGCATCTGCAACGGCTTCCAGATCCTGTGCGAGTCCCACCTGCTGCCGGGTGCGCTCATCCGCAACGACCACCGCAGGTTCATCTGCCGGGACCAGCGGCTGCGGATCGAGAACGCCGACACCGCCTGGACCTCCGCGTTCGAGGCCGGCCAGGAGATCGTCGTACCGCTCAAGAACGGCGAGGGGCAGTACGTCGCCGATGCCGAGACCATCGCGCGGCTCGAGGGTGAGGGCCTGGTCGTGGCGAGGTACGTCGAGGTCAACCCCAACGGCTCGATCGACGACATCGCCGGCGTCACCAACGCGGCCGGCAACGTCGTGGGCGTCATGCCGCACCCCGAGCACGCCGTCGAGGACCTGACCGGCTCCGGCACCGACGGGCTCGGGTTCTTCGTCTCGCTGGTCGAGAAGGTCTCCGCCTGATCCTCGGCGCGGCCGCGCCGGCCCTGTCGGACGGCCGGGTCGTCAGTCGCCGCCCAGCTCGTCAAGGCGGCCCATCGCGAGGTCCAGCAGCCTGCTGACCGGCACCTGCGGGTCACCCGCGACCGAGTGGAGGGAGCCGACGGCGAGGAGCCGGTGGTCCGGGGTCACGGCGTACGCCCGGTCCTGGGTCTCGCCGTCGCCGCTCGTGAGGCGGTAGCCGAGGGCGTCGTACGGCAGGCCCTGCAGCGGCTTGATGCCGACGCCCATCTTCTCGAACCGCGGCGTGGCCGCGCGCTTCTCGCAGGCCGTCACCGCCTGGTCGAGCGCCTTCGTCATGGCGTCCGTCGTTGCGAGCAGGTCGCCGGGGGTGATGACCACGGCGTACACCTCGGTCGCCTTGCCGAGCACCGCGTCGGTGCCCACCGGCTGACGCTCGCCGTGTCCGGTGGAGGTGTTGAGCCGGTCCTGGACGTCGACGAGCTCCTGGCACCACGGCGATCCGGCGATCCCCAGCGAGGCCGCCTTGATCGAGCTGACGTCGTCGAAGTCGCCGGCGTGCAGGAGGACGGTGTCGTCGGATCCGTCGTCGTCGCCACCGCACCCGCTGAGCGGCGCGGCCAGGGCGAGCGCGCCGAGCGCGAGCGCGAGCAGTCGTGGGCGTGGTGTCATCGTCAGCCGTCGTAGTACTTCAGGAAGGCGTCCTTGTAGGCGGTGGAGAAGTCCTCGGTGCTCAGGTACTTGTTCAGGTAGTTGTTCATCGCGATCGAGGCGTAGTCGCCCATCTTCTGGGACGAGACGGTCGACAGGTCGACCGGCTCGCCGTTCGGGGTGAGGATATGGGCGTCCTCGGGCGAGAGCTCGATCACCCCGCTGTTGACGAGCGACATCAGGGCGTTGACCTCGACCCGGTTGAGCCCCTCGGCGGCGCGCGTGTTGGAGTCGGCGACGGCGCCCTCGGTGGCGTTCGCGAAGTGGTGCTCCGCCGCGCCGGTGCCGAGGTCGAGCGCGTGGCTGACGCCCATGTCGATCACCTTGCTGCCCAGGTCGCCCACCACGTCCGCACCCGGCAGCGGCACGAGGCCGGCGGCCTCGTTGACGAGGCCGATGAACGCCGCCCGCTGGGCGTCCTGGTCCTTGGCGCCGTCGATCTCGACCTGCCCGACGGCGTGCTCGGCGGCGCCCTGCAGGTTGGCGCTGCGCTGGAGCACGTCGCGGAGCTGGTTGCGGGTGTCGATGTCGTCGGGGTGCTTCTGCAGCTCGGAGGTGAGGGCGTTGACCTGCTCCTGCTGGTAGCCGCCGACGCCCTCCGCGATGTGCTGCATGCCGTCCGGGGTGGACATCGACACCTGCAGCAGCTTGTCGATGTCCGGCGCGAACATCCGGGGTGCGTACTCGATCGTGCCGAACGGCCCGAGGGCGAGGCTCTTGGTGCCGGGGTCCAGGTCGTCGGGCTGGTGCTGGAGGGCGTCGTCGACCGCGGGCATGTAGGCCTTCATCAGGTCCGAGACGTACGGCGACGCCGGCTTGGCGTCGTCGGCGTTGAAGCCGTCGCTGTCGGTGACGTAGTCGAAGTACGACGAGACCAGCTTCGTGGTCGCCTCGGGGTGGTCCTTCATGTTGGTCTCGTCGGTGCCGATGCCGTCGGCGGCATGCGAGATCCCCTCGTAGCCGTCGGCCTTCCAGGTGCGCTCGTCGAAGTAGTACTTCTCCCTGTCCGGGTCGCCGGTGAAGAACTGCAGCCCCGCCTTCGGGTGGTCGCCGAGCTGGTTCATGATGGCGGCCATCGGGTCGTCGTAGTAGGAGCCGGTGGCGCCGGTGTCCAACGGGCTGTAGCCGTTGTGGCTGTACCACATCTCGGCGTTGTCCCACCCGGCCTGGCGCTCCCAGGCGTCGAGCTGGTTCGCGGCACCGCTGACGAGGCCGTCGGAGTAGCCGGTGCCCTGCATCAGGTAGGTGAGGATCGAGGCGCCGTCGCCGTAGCCGGGATAGCGGTCCTGGAACTCGTCCTGCTCGTCCTGGCTCAGCTGCGGTACGACGGAGTACCTCACCAGGTCACGGCCGAACTGGTCGGCCGGGAACCCGGGCTGCTGCGAGGCGGTGCCGAGCCCGTCGCGGAGGTTGGCGGCGAGGTCGTCGAGGTTGTCGAGCCCGCTGTTGCGCATGTAGGACTCGAGGTTCGCGTAGTTCCCGACGAGGCCCTCGGCGCCGAGCTTCTGGTAGAGCGAGCTGGTGATCGTGCCGTCCCGGCCGTAGGCGTCGAGCAGCGTGTTGAGCTGGTCGACGTCGTTCTGCGAGAGGTCGTAGTCGTCGTCGCTGATCGTGTTGTCGATGTCGTCGGCCAGCAGGTCGCCGAGCGCCTTCTTGGTCGCCTCGGGGAGGTCGGGCAGCAGGGTGCTGGCGCGCTCGGGGTGGTCGAAGAGGTACTTCGCCTGCTGCTGCGTCGACATGTGGCGCAGGTCGTCGTACAGGCTCTGGTCGGCGAGCGTGCCGGAGGCGTCGGCGGTGGTCTTCTTCGCGGTGGTGAGTACGCCGGCCAGTGTGCCGTCGGCGTCGGCCGCCTTCTGCAGCGCGTCGCCGATGTCGCCGGCGATCTCCTTCATCAGCGCCTCGTCGTCGCTGCGCGCGGTGTCGTCGTCGTACGTCTTCGGCGAGCTGACCGTGCCGGTGGTCCTGTCGACGTCGAACCCGTGGTTCTTCGCCCGGGAGAGGGCGCCGTCGAGCAGGGTCTTGGCGCTGCTGATGTCGCTGGCGGCGGCGTCGAGGGCGGCGATGACTCCGCCGAGCTCCGCGACCTGGTCGACCAGCTTGTCCACGAGCTGGTTGTGGGTGTTCTCGGCGGCGACGGAGTCGGCGCCGACCCAGCTCGTGGGCGGCTTCCCGTCGTCGACCTCGTCCTGCAGGTCGGTGAAGGTGGTGCGGCGGCGGGTCAGGTCGTCGGCGATCGAGGTCAGCTTGTCCGGCTTCCACTTCTCGAGGTCGCTGATCGTCACCATCAGTACATCCCGTCCATCTCGCGCGCCATCTTCTCCTGCTGGGCGGCGTGGGTGTGGTCGGTCTTCGTCCAGGTGTCGGCGGCGTGGTGCATGGCCGTGACGTGGGCGTTGGCGCTCTTGACCCAGTTCGTGTAGTCGGTGTGCCAGGTCTGCTTGAGTGCGGTGCCGGCGCTCGCGCTCTGGCTCCCCGGCAGCGCGTCGCCGATGTCGCCGACCTCGGTGGGGATGTGCTTGCTCACCGCCGTGACCGCGGTGTGCATGCGGGAGGCGGCCTTGTGGATCTGTGTGGGTACGACGCGGTTGACCATGTCGCCTCTCCAGCCGGGGGTGGGCTCGTTCGGGACGGGTTATCCCCAGGTCAGTCGAGCCGAAACACCGGCCGCGTGCAACACCGGGGTGCTGATCGGGCCCCGGTCAGGCGCCGGTCAGGTCAGCGGGCCGCCGTACTTCCCCTTCAGGAGTGCGTTCCACGTCCACGACTGGGCGATGCCGGTCCGCTTCCAGCCCAGGCTGGCCTGGTAGTCGGCGAGCGCGTCCCTGGTGGCGGCGTTGAAGACGCCGGTGACCGGCAGATGGAGTCGTACGTCGACCGCGTCGAGCGCGCGCTGCAGGTCACGGACCCGCTCTCCGGCCGACCCGAGCTTGAGCACCGGGTGGGCGTTGGTGGCGTGCAGGGACATCCAGTTCTTCCGGCCGAAGATCGGGTTGACGTACATGTGGTGCTTGCGCTGCCAGTCCTTGATCGCATGCATGAGGCCGCTGCCGTAGTCACCCGTCAGCTTGCCCCCGAACGACCCGCGCTCCTTGAGCAGGCACTTGAGCGCCTTCACGACGCTCGGGTTCGGCTTGCTGTTCTTCGTGGGGGGCTTCACCGGGTAGTAGTGGTCGAAGGTGACGTTGACGCCGCCGCAGTGGGTGACCTTCGCGGCGTACGACCCGCGGCCGAGGTCCACCCAGTCGCGGTCGATGTTGATCGTGACGCCGCCCCAGGTCTCGTTGTGGCCGCCGCGGTACTGCTTGGCCCGCTTGTGCGGCTGCCATCCGTCGCTGCGGACGTACGCCGAGCTGGTGTTGGCCTTGCCGTCCCAGTCGGCGATCCAGAGCTGGTCGGGGAGCTGCGGGAAGTGGCCGGGTCGGTAGACGCGGGCGTTGTCGAGCGCCTTGATGCCGGAGGCGGCGCTGGAGTAGACGCCTGACTTGTAGTGGTGCTTGTGCACGACCGAGGTCCAGCCGTTGAGGAACCACAGCGCCGACTCGCGGCAGCGGGTGTTGTCGAAGTCGAAGCCCTCGAGGTCGTAGAAGAGCGTGCTGCCCGGGACGATGCCGAGCTTCGTGGCGGCGTTGACCGACCAGGTGGCCTGCCGCCGGCCCTGCATCCGGGCGCGGTAGTAGCTGTTGGCCGGGTCCGGGTTGATCGTCGAGTCGTCGCCGTAGCGCGGGAAGCGCGGGTTGCACGACGCCTGCGGGCCGAGCGTGATCGGCAGCAGCTTCCAGCCCTTGGCGAGCTGCGTCCGAACCCAGGTGGCGTTGAGGTAGGTCTGGTTCCGACAGCCGCGCGAGGCGCCGGCGATGTAGATGCCCACCGCGAGGAACGGGGAGGAGGTCATCCAGCTGTCCATCGCGCTCTGCTTCGGCGCCTGGCACTGGTCGAAACCGTGCCCGGTGAAGTCACCCGGCGTGATCGGGTTCGACGCCGCCTCGAGGCGCACCCGGTCGGTGCCGGGGCGCGGGTCCCCCGGAGCGAGGAACAGGGTCGCGGCGAGCGCCGCGGAGAGGACGACTCCGAGGCCGGTCACGAGGCTGCGGCGGGCGTCGGCCCGGACTTCGACTCTGCTCATGGCGAGTCACGATAACCACAGAAATCACATTCGTAACACCCTTCACAAATAACTACAGAACTGTAATTCGGCGAATTACACAGGTGTCATTAAGTGCATTTCCGGAATTGTGCCGAAATGCGCCCGCGGGACGTCATACGGCACTCGCGACGAGAGGTCGCCGTCCGTATGACGTCCCGCGGTCGGGAGGCCGGTCAGTCTGCCTCGGGGGCTGCGGCCGGCGCTGCGGCGTACGACGGCCGGCGTACGACGAGGGTCAGCGCACTCACCAGCGCGAGGCCGGCCAGGACCGCGGCGGCGAGGAACGCCTGGTGGACCCCCGGCATGAACCGGTCGGGGACCGCGTTGGCGGCGTAGACCGACGCGATGACGGCCAGGCCCACGGCCCCCCCGAGCTGCTGCATGGTCTGGAGCAGGCCGGACGCGGCGCCGGCGTGCTCCGGCTCGACGCCGCCGAGGACCAGTGCGGTCGACGGCATGAAGACCAGCCCCGCGGAGAGCCCGTTGAGCAGCATCGGGCCGAGGATCGCCGCGGCGTACGAGCTCGTGCTGCCCAGCTCGCTCAGCCAGACGAAGCTCAGGATCGCGCCGACCGAGCCGACGACCATGAGCGGCGGCGCGCCGAAGCGGGAGAGCAGCCGCGGCGTCAGCCGCGACATCGCGAAGATGCCGATCGTCAGCGGCAGGAAGGCGACGCCGGTCGTGAGCGGCCCGTAGCCGAGCTGGATCTCGACGTACTGCGTCAGCAGGAAGAACATCGAGAACTGCGCTCCGACGATGGCCGGGATCAGGGCCAGTGCGGCGACCCGGCGGTGACTGCGGAACAGCGCGAGGCGCAGGAGCGGGTGGGCGACTCGTCGCTCGGTGAGGACGAATGCCCCGATCAGCAGCGCGCCGACGACGAGGCCGCCGACGGTCCGGGCGGACCCCCAGCCGTGGTCGGGGGCGCCGATGAGCGCCCAGACGACGGCCACGGCGCCACCGGTTGCGGTGACCGCGCCGACCACGTCGAAGCGGCCCGGCCGGCGAGCGGTCTCGTCGACGTACCGCCCGACCAGCGCGAGCACGGCCAGCCCGATCGGGACGTTGATGAAGAGCGTCCAGCGCCACGAACCGGCATCGGTGAGGATGCCGCCGAGGATGAGCCCGACGGTGGCGCCGCCGGACGTGACGGCCGAGAACAGCGCGAGCGCGCGGTTGCGGGCGGCCTCGTCCGGGGCGCTGGTGGTCAGCAGGGCGAGCACCTGCGGGGCGGCGAGCGCGGCCCCGACACCCTGCAGCGCGCGGGCGGCGACGAGGAGGCCGGCCGTGGGCGCGAGCCCGCCGGCGAGCGAGAACAGCGTGAAGACGGCCAGGCCGACCGCGAAGGTGCGGCGCCGGCCGAACACGTCGCCGATCCGGCCGCCCAGCAGGAGCAGGCCGCCGAAGGCGAGGGTGTAGCCGTTGAGGACCCACGAGAGCGCGGCGGGACCGAAGGAGAGGTCGACCGCGATGCGCGGGAGCGCGACGGTCACGACCATGGCGTCGAGGATGAGCATCAGCTGGGCGACCAGCACGATCGCGATGCCCATGGCGGCCCGCCCGGCATTGGGCGGCAGGTCGGTGGGTAGGTCGGCGCGCCGTCGATCGGTCTGGTTCCGGGCGCGCGAGAGGAACGGTGAAGACATCTGGGAGGGAGCTCCTGTTCTGGCCGGAGCGGCCGGTGTACTCTTAACGGAGGGTTGCTCCGCTTGACTTGGACACTACCGGAGACTGTCTCCGGATCGCAAGCGATATATGGTGCCGCCCGGCTGATTGACAACGGCTCGCGCCACGGAGCCGAGGAGGAAGTGCACTATGCGAGCGGACGCGAAGCGCAACCGCGACAAGCTCATCGAGGTCGCCCACGTGGTGTTCAAGGAGCAGGGCATGAACGCTCCGCTCGACGAGATCGCCCGCCGCGCGGGAGTCGGACCCGGCACTCTCTACCGCCACTTCCCGACCCGGGAGAACCTCCACGACGCCGTCATGCAGGCCTGGGTCGACCGGGTCAACGTGCAGGCCGACAAGGCGCTCGCCCACGAGGGCGGCGCCCACGAGCGACTGGTGGCGTGGTTCGAGGAGTACGTCGAGCTGCTGACCCAGCACAAGGGCGCGGCCGCCCGCATCACCGCCTCGCTGGGCGACGAGAACTCCCCGATCAAGACGAAGTGCATGGTCTACAAGGACGCCACCGAGCGGGTGCTCGAGAACCTCCGCGAGGAGGGCGCGCTCCGCGACGGGGTCGACGGGATCCAGGTCTGTCGCCTCGTCGGCGGCGTCGCCACCATCGCCGACCAGGCCGAGCTCGACGACGACGCCATCCGGCCGATGCTCGAGGTCGTCGCCGACGGGCTGCTCGCCTGACCTCCTCGGGCTGCCCGCTCAGCGCTCGGCCCTCCTGACGGATACCCCCGGGGCTGTCTAGGCTGACCCCAGCCAGCAGGTTGGGGGACCGGCATGACGATCCAGACGCGCACCACGCGCACCGTGCGCCGCCGCTCCCATCCGCCGCACCGGTGGCTCTTCCGGGTGCTCCTCGGGCTCGCCACCGTGCTCGCGCTCGCCGTCGGGACGATCGTCGCCCTGGTGCTCACCCGGGACGACACGACGAACCCGGCCGCGCCCACCCCGCCCGTGACACCGTCGACCGGCGACACCGGGGTCACGACGTCGTACGCCGCGGCGCAGCCCGCCTACGCCTGCTGGGACGACCCGGACTCCTCGGTGCAGAGCCTGGCCGGCTGCACGGACCCGGCCGGCGTCCAGGGGCTCAACTGGGTCTTCCAGGACCGCGTGCGCGCCGACGACTTCGGCAGCTGCTCGACGCACCCCGCGCCGGGCCGCGACGTCTTCGTCGCCTGCGACCTGAGCTGGCACGGCCACCCCGTCCACCTGCACTACGCCCAGTGGCGAAGCGCCGCCGTGGCCCGCACCCACTACGGCGCGGGCGGCGCCGAGCTGGTCAGCGACCCGCGCGACGACGGAGCGCTGTTGCTCCAGTGGCAGCCGCACGCCGCCCGCCGGGGCTTCCCCGACGCCCGGTGGAAGGCGGCCGAGATGCTGGAGGGCCGGCGCTGGACCCTGGCGGCGTACGCCGACGACCGCGCCGTCGTGCAGGGTGCGCTGGCGACGTTCGGCCACATCCGCGACGTACGCGAGTGGCGCGGCACGCCGCGCTGACCGGCGCGGGCGGCGTCGCGGACTCGGAGATCAGCGCTGCCCGCGGGTAGATTTCGACGCGTGACCGCGACCTCCTCGTCCGTCCCCCCGTCTGTCACCGTCTCTCCCGACCTCCCCGCCCTCGACACCGTCCACCACGCCGCGTCCGACCCCGAGCGCGAGCAGCCCTGGGCCGAGCTGGGCCTGAAGGAGGACGAGTACGCCCGGATCAAGGAGATCCTCGGCCGTCGGCCGACCTCCTCCGAGCTGGCGATGTACTCCGTCATGTGGTCGGAGCACTGCTCCTATAAGAGCTCGAAGGTCCACCTCAAGCAGTTCTCCGAAATTCCGCAGGAGACGAAGGCCGGCAAGATGCTGGCCGGCATCGGCGAGAACGCGGGCGTCATCGACGTCGGCCAGGGATATGCCGTCACCTTCAAGATCGAGTCGCACAACCACCCGTCGTACGTCGAGCCGTACCAGGGCGCCGCGACCGGCGTCGGCGGCATCGTCCGCGACATCCTGGCGATGGGCGCCCGCCCCGTCGCGGTGATGGACCCGCTCCGCTTCGGGCCGCTCGAGGCCGACGACACCCACCGGGTGCTGCCCGGGATCGTCGCCGGTGTCGGCGGCTACGGCAACTGTCTCGGCCTGCCCAACATCGGCGGCGAGGCCGTCTTCGACGAGTCCTACCTCGGCAACCCGCTCGTCAACGCGCTCTGCGTCGGCGTGCTCCGTCACGAGGACCTCCACCTCGCCAAGGCGTCCGGCGCCGGCAACCTCGTCATCATGTACGGCGCCCGCACCGGCGGCGACGGCATCGGCGGCGCCTCGATCCTGGCGTCGGTGGAGTTCGACGAGGACGGCCCGGCCAAGCGGCCGTCGGTCCAGGTGGGCGACCCCTTCATGGAGAAGCTGCTGATCGAGTGCACGCTGGACCTCTTCCAGGCGGGCATCGTGCGCGGCATCCAGGACTTCGGCGCCGCCGGCATCTCGTGTGCCACCTCCGAGCTGGCGGCCGCCGGCGACGGCGGCATGCACGTCCACCTCGAGCGCGTCCCCCTCCGGGACTCCACCCTCGCTCCCGAGGAGATCCTCATGAGCGAGTCGCAGGAGCGGATGATGTGCGTCATCGACCCCGCCGACGAGGCGACGTTCATGGAGATCTGCGCCAAGTGGGACGTCGAGGCCGCGGTCATCGGCGAGGTCACCGAGGACAACCGGCTCCGCGTCGACTGGCACGGCGAGACCGTCGTCGACGTCGATCCCAGGACCGTCGCCCACGAGGGCCCGGTCTACCAGCGCCCGCTCGCCAGGCCGGAGTGGCAGGACGCGCTCCAGGCCGACGCGGCCGAGAGGCTGCCGCGGCCCTCGACCGCCGACGAGCTCCGCGAGACGGTGCTCCGGCTGGTCGCCTCGCCCAACCTGTGCGACAAGTCGTGGATCACCGACCAGTACGACCGCTATGTCCGCGGCAACACCGTCCTCTCGCAGCCCGCCGACAGCGGCATGATCCGGGTCGACGAGTCGACCAACCTCGGCGTCGCGATCTCGACCGACGCCAACGGCAGGTTCGCCAAGCTCGACCCGTACGCCGGCGCCCAGCTCGCCCTCGCCGAGAGCTACCGCAACGTCGCAACCGGAGGCGCGATCCCGCTCGCCATCTCGGACTGCCTCAACTTCGGATCGCCGGAGGACCCCGCGGTCATGTGGCAGTTCGCCGAGGCCTGCCGCGGGCTCAAGGACGCCTGCCTCGAGCTCGGCGTACCCGTCACCGGCGGCAACGTCTCGCTCTACAACCAGACCGGCGAGGCGGCGATCCACCCGACCCCGGTCGTCGCCACCCTCGGCGTGATCGACGACGTCACCACGCGGGTCCCGTCGACGTTCCAGGCCGAGGGCGACGTCGTACTCCTCCTCGGCGAGACCCGCGAGGAGCTCTCCGGCTCCGAGTGGGCACATGTGGTCCACGGCCACCTCGGCGGCCTCCCGCCGAAGGTCGACCTCGCCGCCGAGAAGGCCCTCGCCGAGCTGCTCCACGAGGCCCGCGGACTCCTCACCTCCGCCCACGACGTCTCCGACGGCGGCGTCATGCAGGCGCTCGCCGAGCCCGCGATGGTCTCCGGCCTCGGCGTCTCGGTGACGGTCCCCGGCGACCCGTTCCTCGCGCTCTTCGCCGAGTCCGCCGGCCGGGCGATCGTGACCGTGGCACCGGCCGACGCCGGTCGGCTCTTTGCGCTCGCGGAGCGCCACGGGGTGCCGGTGACCGAGCTCGGCACCACCGGCGGCACGTCGTACGCCGTCTCCTTCGAGGGCGGCTCGCTCGAGATCCCGCTCGAGGAGCTCGCCGGCGCCTGGCGCTCGACGCTGCGGTCGGCGCTGGGCTGATCCCGCGCCGGGCGGGGTAATCCGGGACGAACTGGTCGTTCTACTCGCGAGTAACCGACCATTTCGTCCCGGAGTACCCCGGCTCGCGAGCCGGATGAGCCGGATGAGCCGGCGGTCGCCGGAGGACGGCGAGCGCGATGACGAGCGCCCCGGCCATGAGTACGACGGGCAGGGCGAACGCCACCCGGAACGACTCGGCGACCTCGGGCGCGACGGCGGCCAGTCTGCCGGGCGGGACCGCCTGCAGGCTGCCGACCCCGCCGTCGAGGCTCGGCAGACGGGACGACAGGGCGGAGGCCAGCAGCACCGAGACGCCTGCGGTGCTGATCGCCGTCGCCACCTGGTTCAGGACGTTGATCATCGTGGAGCCCGACGGGATGTCGGCGTCGTCGAGGTAGCGGGTGGCCAGCGTCATCGTCGGCAGCAGGGTGCATCCGGCGCCCGTGGTGCCGACCATCGTCGCCACCACGAGCCGCCACGTGGGCGTGTCGGCGCCGAGCTGGACGGCGAGGCCGGCGTACCCGACGACGGCGATCAGGACCCCGGTCCCGATCACCCTCACCGGCGGCACCCGGTCCACGAGCCGCCCCGACAACTGGATCGCGATCCCGGCGGCGAGCCCGGGAGGCATCATCAGCAGGCCCGCGGTGGTGGCCGACTGGCCGCGGGCGACCTGCCAGTAGAGCGGCATCAGCATCATCGAGCCGAAGTAGCCGCCGGCGAACAGCACGAGCAGCGCGGCGCCGCCGCCGGTCAGCCGTCGGCCGAGCAGCCGCACCTTCAGCAGCGGCGCGGGCGCCCGGAGCGCGTGCGCCGCGAACACCGCCGTGAGCGCGATCCCTGCGACGACGGGCACGAGCACCTTGGCGGTAAGCAGACTTCCCTCCGCGAACGACGTGCCGAGCACGAGCAGCGCCATCGCGGGCGGCAGCAGCACCAGCCCGCGTACGTCGAGCCGGTCGCGGGAGTCGCCGGTGACCCGGGGCAGGTTGCGGAGCCCGAGGACGAGGCCGAGTACGCCGACGGGCAGGTTGACCAGGAACATCCACCGCCACGACAGGGTGTCGAGCAGCCAGCCCCCGAGCAGCGGCCCGAAGACCGGTCCG
This sequence comes from Nocardioides asiaticus, assembly GCF_040049175.1. Classification (NCBI taxonomy): domain Bacteria; kingdom Bacillati; phylum Actinomycetota; class Actinomycetes; order Propionibacteriales; family Nocardioidaceae; genus Nocardioides; species Nocardioides asiaticus. Next base: position 489,376 of record NZ_JBDZDM010000002.1, read on the forward strand.
ACCAGCACCGGTAGCCCCATCAGCGCCATCAGCCGCCCGCGCTGCTCGGGTGGTGCGGACCGCAGCGTGAGGGTCATCGCGGACGGCATGACGAAGCCGCCGCCTAGGCCCTGCAGGACCCGGAAGCCGATGAGGCTCTCGATGTTCCAGGACGAGGCGACCAGCGCGGAGCCCAGGGTGAACAGCCCGATCGCCGTGAGCAAGACGGCGCGGGCGCCGTATCTCCCGATCGCCCACGCCGCCGCCGGGATCACCGTCGCCAGCGCGAGGGTGTAGCCGGTCGCGACCCACTGGATGACCGGCAGCGAGGCCCCCGTCTCGCCCGAGAGCCGGGCCAGCGCTACGGCGACGATCGTGACGTCGATCGGGATCATGACGGTCCCGGCGACCACGGTCAGCACGACCGTCGTCGGCCTGACCGGTCGGCCCGTCGGGCCCGCGGGCGGGAAGAGCGTCATGGCTCAACCCTGCGAGCTCAAGCGAGGTCGAGGTCAAGCCGGTTTCCGCCCGGCCCGCGACTCAGAAGTGCTTCACGACGCCGACCGGGTCCTCGTCCTCCTGGGCCACCCACAGCTCGCTGCCGGCGCCACCCGGCCGCGGCACCCGGAGGGTCCGGCCGTGGGTCTCGTCGATCACGTCGTGGCCGATGCCGGCGTCGATGAGCGCCTTGTGGGCCGCATCGAGATCGGCCACGTCCACGGCCACGTCGGCGCCGATCGGGCCGCCGTCGTCGACGTGGACGAGTACGTCGCCCTCGGCCGCCCGCAGGTCGATGGTGCGGCCGTTGACGTTGGTGATCCGCGTGCGCAGGCCGAGCGCCTCGAGGTCCTGCGCGGTGGCAGCGACGTCGGTCGAGATCCAGAGCGCGTGGACCCAGGCGGCCGGCCGCGCGGGTCGCGGCTCGCCCGGGATGCGCTCGTCGATCAGGAAGGTCAGCCCGTCGCGGCCGACGACACGGAGCGACGTGCCGTCGTCGGTGGTGAGCCACTCCACGGTCATGCCGTCCATGGGCACCACCGCGTCGGCGTACGCCTGCAGGTCGGGGGTCTCGAAGCCGAGCGAGACCTCGCCCTCGCTCGCGCCGGGGTGCAGGCCGGAGAGGGTCACTCGGCCGAGGTCGAGCTCGAGCTCGGTCCACATCGGGTCCCCGGTGAGCGTGCGGGCGTCGAGGGCGCGGAAGATCGCGAGCCACTCGCGGAGGTGCTCGGTGTGGACGATCGGGCGGACGGTGAGAGGCGGGATGCTCACTTCGGCTCCTCGAGATAACGGGTCAGCGCCCGCTCGACCAGCATCGACAGCGAGATCTCCTCGTCGACGGCGCGATGCTTCACCGCGCGGATCAGGTCGGGCGGCAGATAGACGTTGAACTGCGACTTGGCAGGCGTGGTGGCCATGCAAGGATGCTAGCATCCTACTGTTCGGACGGGAACGGCGATGGCCGGATCACTTGGGGTAGTCCGGGACGGTTGTCATCGGTTACTGCCGAGTAGCCCATGCGGAACGTCCCGGACTACCCCGCCAGGGCGGCCGGCTCGACCCCGGCCGCCTCGGCCTCGCGCCAGGCGGCGGGCCGGGGGATCCCCCAGATGGTGCGGCTGAGCGTGGGCAGGAGGGCGACGAGCGCGACGGGTACGGCGAGCGCCAGGACCGCCTCCTCACCGCCGACCGCCGAGAGCAGCACGCCGGCGAGCAGCGGGGAGAGCGGCATGGTCGACATCAAGACGAACTGCATCGTGGAGGAGTACCTCCCGAGCAGCTCCCGCGGCAGGATCGACTGCGCGTAGGCGCTGAGGCCGGCGTTGGTGGCCGGGTTGGCGAACAGCCCGAGCGCGACCGCGGAGCCGACGACCCACGGCCGGTTCCAGACCGCCATCGGCACGAGGAGCGGCACGAAGAGCCAGGACTCGACGACCATCAGCACGCCTGTCCGCGTCCGGTCGATGATCCACGGGGCACACAGCGCGCCGAGGATGCCGGCCGCACCGGCCATCGTCTCGACCAGGCCGATCTGCCAGGCCGGGTAGCCGGCGGAGATCAGCCGGAGGACGGCCACGTAGAAGACCGCGTTGACCGCGAGGTTCGCCAGCGGCGCCCAGGTCCCGAGGACGCGGTAGAACGGCCGGCCGACGAGGTAGCGCAGCCCCTCGCCGATCTCGCCGAGCGGGGACGCGGCGCGGCCCGCGCCGGCCGCCGTACGGGTCCGGGGCTCGGGCGTCAGGGAGGCGCGGATGCGGCCGAGCAGCACCCAGCAGGCGGCGTACGACAGCAGATCGGCGGCGAACGGCACCCACCGGGCGAGTCCGAAGAGGACCCCGCCGAGCGGCGCGCCGAGCAGCGAGGCAACGTGCTCGCGCGCCTGGCTCTGGCTGAGCGCTGCCGGCAGCTCCTCGGTGCTCACGACCGTGCGGACGGCCGCCGACTCGGCCGGTGAGAACAGCCCGGCGGCGATGCCGGTGCCGAGCGCGACGGCGACGAGGTGGGGGATGGTCAGCGCGTGCGCGAGCCCGGCGGCGACGAGGGTCAGATAGAGGAGTACGCCCACGGCGGCCGACGTCCGCATGAGGAGTCGCCGGTCGAGCCGGTCGGCGAGCAGCCCGGCGGGCAGCAGTGCGCCCACCATCCCGACGAGGTACGCCGCCTCGGTGAGCGAGGTGACGACGGCCGACCGGGTGGCGGCGTACGCGACGAGGGGGAACGCGAAGGTGCTGATTGAGCTGCCGAGCCCCGAGATGGTCCGGCCGGTCCACAGGACCGCGAAGTCGTGGTTCCGCGCCAGCGAGCGGTAGGAGGTCACGATCCGCAACCTAAGGTGCGCAACTAATAGTGCGCAACTAGTGGTGCGAGACTCCGCTAGGCTGGTGGGGTGGCCGGTGAGATCACCATCGACGACCCCCGGGTGCTCCGGGCGATCGCCCACCCCGTGCGGATGCGGATCCTCGACGAGTTCGACAGCAGCGGGTCTCAGCGCGCGGCCGACATCGCCGCGGCGCTGGGCATCCCGGCGAACCAGGCCAGCTTCCACCTGCGCCAGCTGGCGAAGTACGGCCTCGTCGTGGAGGCGCCCGAGGAGGCTCGGGACGGCCGCGACCGGGTGTGGCGTCGAGCCGACGTCGCCCTCAACCTCGACTCGAAGCGCCTCGATGAGACGCCTGGTGGCCGGGCGGCGCTCGACGCGTTCATGGCGCGCTGGTTCGGGCAGGCGCACGAGCTCATCGACCGGGTGGCCTCTCCGCACAAGCGCGAGGGCACGACGGCCACCACGACTCACGAGACGCTGCGGCTCACGCGGGACGAGGCGCGACAGCTCTCCGAGGATCTGAGCCAGACGGTCCGCCGGTGGACCGAGCGGACCCGGGGCCGCACCGAGGAGGTCCGCTACGAGATCCTTGCGGTCGTCGCTCCCGGTCCGGACGGCGAGCGCGGCGCCGGGCGCCCGGAGGAGGACTGATGCCGGCACGCCTGAAGCCCGCCCCGATGGCCGACGTGGTCGCGTCGCTGGCGCGCGTGCGCGCCGGTGGGGCGGAGAGGTCCGACCTGCGTCTGCTCGTCAAGCACTACCTCGCCCTGCTCGAGCAGCGCGCGCCCGGACGCAGCGTCGAGGTACGCGTGCCGCCGTACGCCGCTGTCCAGTGCGTCGAGGGTGTACGCCACACCCGTGGCACCCCGCCGGCGGTGGTCGAGACCGACGCCGACACCTGGATCGCGCTCGCCACGGGCGAGCTGGCGTGGGCCGACGCGGTCGACCAGGCCCGGGTGACGGCCTCGGGCGAGCGGACCGACCTGACGGCGTACCTCCCGCTCGCCTGACCAGCGGCGCGCGAGCGGAGCGAGCGCGGCGCGTCGAGACCACCCTGACCCGGACCGGGGCCCACGACGAGGTCCCATTAGTCTCGCCCCATGACTGCCTCGATCGACGAGATCCACGCCCTGGTCGCCGAGCTGCTCCCCGGGATCCGGAAGGACCTCGAGGACCTCGTCCGCATCCAGTCGGTCAGCGCCGACCCGGAGCGCCTCGGCGAGGTCGAGCGCAGCGCCGCGAAGACCGCCGAGCTGTTCAGCGGCGAGGGGTTCGACGTCGAGATCGTGCGCGCCCACGAGGGTGCGCCGCCCGCGGTCATCGGGGAGAGGAAGGGGCCGGAGGGTGCGCCGACCGTGCTGCTCTACGCCCACCACGACGTCCAGCCGGAGAACGACCACAGGGACTGGGACACGCCGCCGTTCGAGCCGACGGAGCGGGGGACGAGGCTCTACGGCCGCGGCGCCGCCGACGACAAGGCCGGGATCGCCGGCCACGTCGGCGCGGTGCGCGTCCTGGCCGGTCTCGACGAGCACGGCGACCTTCCGGTGACCCTGCGCCTCTTCATCGAGGGCGAGGAGGAGGTCGGCTCCGAGACGCTCCCAGACCTGCTGAGGGCCTACCGGGACCGGCTCGCCGCCGACGTCATCGTCATCGCCGACTCGGGCAACTGGGACATCGGCGTGCCCGCTCTCACCACCAGCCTCCGCGGCCTGGTCCGGATGGACGTCGAGGTCCGCACCCTGACCCACGCCGTCCACTCGGGCATGTGGGGCGGCCTCGTCCCCGACGCGGTCATGACGCTCGCCCGCCTGATCAGCACGCTCCACGACGACGAGGGCAACGTCGCGGTCGAGGGCCTCCACAGCGGGCCGGCGGCCGACGTGGAATACCCGGAGGAGCGGTTGCGCGCCGAGTCCGGCGCGGCGCCGGGGATCGAGTGGATCGGCTCCGGGTCGGCGGTCGAGAGGCTCTGGACCAAGCCGTCCCTGTCGATCACCGGCCTCGACGCGCCGAAGGTCGCCGGTGCGTCCAACACCCTCGTGCCCGCCGCCCGTGCGCGGATCTCGATGCGGATCGCTCCCGGCGACACCACCGCCAACGCCGTCGCGCGCCTCCGGGAGCACCTCGAGAAGCACGTCCCGTGGGGCGCCACCCTCACCACGACCGTCGTCGACACCGGCGAGGCCACGCAGATCGAGGCGAGCGGGCCGGCGTACGACGCGGCGCGGGCGGCCTTCACCGAGGCCTGGGACGGCATGCCGCCGATCGACATGGGCGTGGGCGGGTCGATCCCGTTCATCGCCGAGTTCCTCGAGGCGTTCCCGCAGGCCAGCGTGCTGGTCACCGGTGTCGAGGACCCCGACACGCGCGCCCACGGTGCCAACGAGGGGCTCCACCTCGCCGAGTTCGAGCGGGTCGTCGCCGCCGAGGCGCTCATGCTCGCCCGGCTCGCCGGACGCTGAGCTCGCTCCGGCTCCTCCGCCGCGGCGTTTCGGCTGCAATGCCGTCCGACCCTTAGACTCGAGTCGTGGTCAACCTAACCAGCAGTGGTAGGCGCCCCGTCCGGCGAATGGGTGGCGACGGTCGGCTCACCGCAGCGCTCGACCCCCAGGACCAGGGTCCACAGGACCACTGCGGTGTCTTCGGGGTCTGGGCTCCCGGTGAGGACGTCGCGAAGCTGACCTACTTCGGGCTGTACGCGCTCCAGCACCGCGGCCAGGAGTCCGCGGGCATCGCGGTCAGCAACGGCCGCCAGATCCTCGTCTACAAGGACATGGGGCTCGTCTCGCAGGTCTTCGACGAGACGACGCTCGACTCCCTGCAGGGCCACCTCGCCGTCGGCCACGCGCGCTACTCCACCACCGGCGCCAGCGTCTGGGAGAACGCCCAGCCGATCTTCCATCCGACCTCCGGCGGCTCGGTGGCGCTGGGCCACAACGGCAACCTGATCAACGTGCACGAGCTGCGCGAGGCGGTCGCCGGGCTCCCCGACCACCAGGGCCGGCGCGACAAGCCGGTGTCGACAAACGACACCTCGCTGCTCACCGAGCTGCTCGCCCACCACCCCGACAGCTCGCTCGAGCAGCGCGCCCTCGAGGTGCTGCCGACGGTCCGCGGCGCCTACAGCCTGGTGTGGATCAACGAGGACACCCTGTTCGCCGCACGCGACCCCCAGGGCATCCGCCCGCTCGTCCTCGGCCGGCTCGAGCGCGGCTGGGTCGTCGCGTCGGAGGACGCCGCCCTGGCGACGGTCGGCGCGAGCGTCGTACGCGAGATCGAGCCCGGCGAGCTGGTCGCCATCGACGAGTCCGGGCTCCGCACCCACCGCTTCGCCGAGCCCGACCGCAAGGGCTGCGTGTTCGAGTACGTCTACCTCGCCCGACCCGACGCGACCATCGCCGGCCGCAACGTCCACGAGGCGCGCGTCGAGATGGGGCGCCAGCTCGCCCGCGAATACCCCGTCGAGGCCGACCTCGTCATCCCGGTCCCGGAGTCCGGCACCCCGGCCGCCACCGGCTACGCCGAGGAGAGCGGCATCCCGTTCGGGCAGGGCTTCGTCAAGAACTCGTACGTCGGCCGGACCTTCATCCAGCCGTCGCAGACGCTGCGCCAGCTCGGCATCCGGCTCAAGCTCAACGCCCTGGAGCACATGATCCGCGGCAAGCGGGTCGTGGTCGTCGACGACTCGATCGTCCGGGGCAACACCCAGCGCGCGCAGATCCGGATGCTCCGCGAGGCCGGCGCCCGGGAGGTCCACGTCCGGATCTCCAGCCCGCCGGTCAAGTGGCCGTGCTTCTACGGCATCGACTTCGCCACCCGCGCCGAGCTGATCGCCAACGGCCTCGACGTCGAGGAGATCGCCGCGTCGATCGGCGCCGACTCGCTCGGCTACATCTCCCTCGAGGGCATGATCGCCGCCACCAAGCAGCCGCGCTCCACGCTGTGCACCGCCTGCTTCACCGGCGAGTACCCCGTCGAGCTGCCCGACGAGAGCCTGCTCGGCAAGCACCTCCTCGAGGTCAGCCTGCACTCCCCGACGGCCGGCAAGGCACTCCCGGTCCTCAACAACCCCTGATCCCAGGAGCCTCCTCGTGAGCGACAGCCAGACCGAGCCCACCGCCTCCGGCTCCGCTTCGGCCAACGCCTACGCCGCGGCCGGCGTCGACATCCACGCCGGCGACCGGGCCGTCGAGCTGATGAAGGTGTGGATCGAGAAGTCCCGGCGCCCCGAGATGGTCGGCGGGATCGGCGGCTTCGCCGGGCTCTTCGACGCGTCCGCGCTCAAGGCGTACGACCGCCCGCTGCTCGCCACCTCGGCCGACGGCGTCGGCACGAAGGTCGCGATCGCGCAGGCCCTCGACAAGCACGACACCATCGGCTTCGACCTCGTCGGCATGCTCGTCGACGATCTCGTCGTCTGCGGCGCGGAGCCGCTCTTCCTCACCGACTACATCGCCACCGGCAAGGTCGTGCCCGACCGGATCGCCGCGATCGTCAAGGGCATCGCGGAGGCCTGCGTCGAGGCCGGCTGCGCCCTCATCGGCGGCGAGACCGCCGAGCACCCCGGCCTGCTGGGCCCGGACGAGTACGACGTGGCCGGCTCGACCACCGGCGTCGTCGAGGCCGCCGAGCTGCTCGGCGCCGAGCGGGTGCGGGCCGGTGACGTCGTACTCGCCATGGAGTCCTCCGGTCTGCACTCCAACGGCTACTCGCTCGTCCGCCACGTGCTGCTGGAAGTGGCCGGCCTGTCGCTGGACGCGCACGTCGACGAGCTCGGCTCCACGCTCGGCGAGGAGCTGCTCGTCCCGACCCGGGTCTACGCCAAGGCGTGCCTCGACCTCGCCCGCTCGACGCGGACCCACGCGATGTCCCACGTGACCGGTGGTGGCCTGGCCGCCAACCTCGAGCGGGTCATGCCCGAGGAGCTCTCGGCCACCGTCGACCGTGCCACCTGGGCGCCGGCGCCGATCTTCGATCTGGTCCGCAGGACCGGCGACATCGCGCTCCCGGACCTCGAGATGACGCTCAACTGCGGTGTCGGCATGGTCGCCCTGGTCGACCCCGAGGACGTCGATGCCGCCCGCCGTCTCCTCGACGGCTACGGCATCCGGGCCTGGGCCGCCGGCGAGGTCACCGCCGCCCCGGGTGGACGGGTCGAGCTCGTCGGGGCGCACCCGGGCTGGTGAGGGCCCGGCCGGCGCTTCAGGTTTCCCCGGTCGGCCGGGGAAACCTGACCTTGTGGGGCGTCTGAACACCCCACAAGGTCGGATTTCCCCTGCCAGCCGGGGAAACCCAGCCGTCCGACGTGTGACTTCCGCAACGTTCGCGACGCGCGAACGCATTTTCGACACCCGGGTGTGCCGGAACGTCTTTGGAGCAGGTAGCGTTGTCCCCACGAGAAACCTTTGAGTCAGCCCGGGACTCATCCCGGCCAAGTGTGCGAGGGGGCTGGACCCTATGGGGCGCGGCCGAGCTAAAGCCAAGCAGACGAAGGTCGCTCGCGACCTGAAGTACCGCACTCACGAGACGGACTTCGGGGCGCTGGCGAGGGAACTGCATGGCGAGACGGACGACACCGACCAGACGGACGAGTACGACGACTGGTCGGACTACGAGGCTCCCTCTCGCGACTGACGTCTCGGCGGGCCTGGCTCTGATGCCGGCTCATCCGACGCTTCTCGAGATCACTACGTCGCCGTGCGTGCCGTAGCCGAGCAGGCTGCCGCCGTACGCCGTGCCGTCGAAGCCGACGAGCAGCCACCGGCCCGCGCCGGTCGTGTCGTCCGCGGTCGTGTCGTCGACGGCGGACGCTGTCGGGGCGGGCACGAGCGTCGGCCACGGGATGTTGCTGGGGTACGCCGCGTCGAGGGTGCCGACCTGCCGTAGGTCGAGGTCGAAGACCGGGTACTGCGCCCGCAACCCGCGCGGGTTGTCCCGCCCGTCGCTCGCAAGCACCCGCCACCCGTCGGGTGTCCGGAGTAGCGTCGTGCCCTCGGTCGCCCGGCGGTCGGTCGCGGCCGCCCGGAGGGTGAGCTCCTCGAGCGAGCGGCCGGTCGCGAGGACGGGGTGGAAGTCGAAGTACCTCCGCGCGCTCACGTAGCCGACCAGCCACCGGTCGCCGTCGTGCACCAGGTGCGGGTCCCAGACCCCGACCCAGCCCAGGCCGTCGACCGGCAGCGCGAGCGGCTCGGCGTCGAGCACGTGCCGGCCGCAGAGCAGGTCGGCGCGGCTGCGCGCGAGGGTGACCCCGACGGGCCGCCGCTTGGCGTCGAAGTCGCCCCACGTGCTGCTCGCGAACAGCCAGGTGCCACCGTCGTTGACGAGGTGCGCGGCGTGGTCGGCGTACACCCCGTCGCGTCGCCGCACGAACAGGTCTGACCGGTGGCGCAGCTCGAGCGTGGAGCGGTGCAGCTCCCAGACCGAGGTGTGCGCGGTGTCGAAGAAGCCGGGGCCGGCGGACGTGGCGGTGAGGAAGACGCGCCCGTCCCGCTCGTACGCCGAGCCGTCGGCGTTGCTGACCAGCCGCAGGTCGCGCAGCCCCAGCTGGCCGAAGGCGCCCGCCCGCAGCCGGGCGAGGGCCCCGCGACCGCCGACCGAGAGACCGGCGAGCCAGGCCTCGTCGTGGGTGTCGACGCGCGGGTCCTTCGGGTCGGCGAGGTGGACCCGGGCCCGCCCGGTCCACGTCCCACCCTCGCGGGTGAACGCCGTCAGGTGCGTCCCGGTCAGCGTCAGCGCGAGCGCCTCGACCGGGCCGTCGGGCCGTCCGAAGCGCCGGCTGCGGTGGACCGTCGTCCGCTCGCCGGTCGTCACCCGGAGCGACACGCCGCCGTCGTACGCCGCCGTCAGGACCGCCTCCCCGGACGCGAGCGTCAGCTCGGCCGGACCGTCGAGGAGCGCCTCCACCGCGACACTCGGAGCCGGCTGCGGGAAGGACGTCGACGCGCCCGCCCCCGGTTGCGCGAGCGTCACCTCGGTGAAGTCGGGGGCGACGAGGTCGACCGGGCGCTGGCGTCGTACGGTCTCGAAGCGGGGGAGCACGGCGCCAGTCTTGCGGATGCGACCGTCGTCATCTGCAGGAGTCTGCGGTGCAGGAAGTTGAGGCACCCTCGTCCTCGCATTCGTTCGCGAACCGATGCAATCTGCCGCGGGTGACGGGCTGTCATCGGGGCCGCCCGCAATGCTGCGAGGGAGAAGCACGTGAAGCGAGCCCGTCTGAAGGGCACCGTCGCGGCCACGCTCGGCGCTGCCGCACTCGTCCTGTCCACCGTGTCGTCGCTGACCTCAGCCCCCGCCGACGCCGTCGGTGGCGGCGCCCAGGTCCTGCATCCCAGCCACGTCTGCACCGCCGTCAAGGCCGGCCACGCCCGGTGCCAGGCGGAGGTCATGGTCAACGCCAACGGGGCCAAGCCGCGCGCCAGCACGCCGCCCGCCGCCGCGCTCACCCCGGACGACATCCAGGACGCCTACAACCTGTCCGGGCTGTCCTCGGGCGGGAAGACCGTCGCGATCGTCGACGCCTACGGCTACACCAACCTGGAGAGCGACCTGGCGACCTACCGCAGCTACTTCGGGCTGCCCGCGTGCACCAAGGCGAGCGGCTGCCTCAAGGTCGTCGACGAGAACGGCGGCTCCAGCCTGCCGCGGATGGACGTCGGCTGGGCCGGTGAGCAGGCCCTCGACGTGGACGCCGTCTCGGCCGCCTGCCCCGACTGCAAGATCGTCGTGGTGCAGGCCAAGAGCGCCTCGTTCGCCGACCTCGGCACCGCGGTGAAGACCGCCGCCTCCCTCTCCGGCGTCGTCGCGATCTCGAACTCCTACGGCGGCTCGGACGCCGCCGACTCCACCTACGGGACGTACTACGACCACCCCGGCATCGCGGTGACCGCCTCGACCGGTGACGACGGCTATCAGGGCGGCTCCTACCCGGCCTCGTCGTCGTACGTGACCGCCGTCGGCGGCACGACGCTGACCTCCTCGAGCACCAGCCGCGGCTGGTCCGAGACCGTGTGGGACGGCGCCGGGTCGGGCTGCTCGTCCTACAACACCGCGCTCGCGGCGGCCTCGTCGTACGACACCGGCTGCTCGAAGCGCGCCATGGCCGACGTCTCGGCCGCGGCCGACCCGGCCAACGGCGGGCTGGCGGTCTACTTCCCGACCAGCAAGACCCAGTCGTCGTGGGCCCAGGTCGGCGGTACGTCGGAGTCCGCGCCGCTGATCGCGTCGGTCTACGCGCTCGGCAGCAACTCGCTCTCGGGGTACCCCAACGCGCTGCCGTACGAGCACAGCAGCAGCCTGTACGACGTCACCAGCGGCTCCAACGGGTCCTGCACCACCGCGCAGTGGTGCACCGCCCGGAGCGGCTGGGACGGCCCGACCGGGCTGGGTACGCCGAACGGCGCCGGCGCCTTCTGACGCCACTCCCCGCCGTACGACAGGGCCGCACTCCTCGACGGGGTGCGGCCCTGCTCGTGGTGGATGGACTCAGGCGGTCTGGTCGACCAGCGCAGCCCCGTCGGCCGCGCGCTTCACGGCCTCGACGCCCTTGAGACACGCGGCTTTCGTGGGGTACGACTCGCCGGTCGCGACGGTCTGGCCGTTCCCGGCCTTCAGCCGGAAGCGGTACTGCCCGCCCTTGTCCTGATAGACCTCGAACTTCCCTGCCATGACCCCTCCCGGGATTCCGGGGCGGTCCCTCACCGCCCTCGATCCGGACGCTACGCCGCACCGCGGCCCGGCGACAGGGCGATCGTCGCGCGGTCGCGAGATGCGGATGAGGAGATCCGAATGCGGATGAGCGGCGGACGAGGCGAAGATCGCCAACCTGCAGGATGCGCACGGCGGCGCGGTGCTCCTATGGTCGAGAGGCCCGGGTCCACGGGGGGTGGGCGCGGGACGCACAGGGGGGTGCGTCATGATCCACGTCCGTCAATTCGCTCCGGGTAGGGCTCCCAGACTCGCTCTCGCCGCACTCGTCGCCGCGGCGCTCGCGGCGATCCCGGTCGCGATGGCGGGACCCGGCGCGGCGCAGCACGCCAGGGCCTCGGCGTACGACCACCACGAGGCGAGGACGCAGATCGTCTGGTCGCGCTACACCGCCGACGGCGGCGCGGTCCAGCTCGTGGCGTCCGGGCTCGGTGGGTCGGTACGCGAGCTCACCGCGACGCAGCCCGGGATCAGCGACGTACTCCCGCGGATCTCTCCCGACGGTCGGCAGGTGGTCTTCCAGCGCGAGTCCTCCGACGGCTCGATCAGGCTCGGGGTCGTCGGCATCGACGGCGACCATGAGCGGATCCTCGACCTCGGGTGCGCCGATCCCTGCATCGACGACCAGTCGCCCACGTGGGCGCCGGACGGCCGGCACCTGCTCTTCACCAGGGTGCTCGGCCCGTACATCCCCGAGACCGACAGCTTCGCCTCCGTCGTCCTGATGTCCGCCGATCTGTCCGGCCACCGGATCACGCGGGTCTCCCCGCCCGGCATCGACGGCGTCTACGAGGACTACGGGGCGACCTTCGCGCCCGACGGGACGATGTACTTCCTCCGCGTGCGGGACTCCGACGCCCTTCACGCCGCGTTCCGCAGGTCACCCGGTGGGCATGTCCAGCGCCTCACTCCGTGGTCGCTCGACGTCGACGAGGTGTCGGTCTCGCCGGCTCGTCGCGGCCCTACGAACGCCCGGGTCGTGTTCGAGACCGGCACGTCGGGGGGACGCAGCGCGGCCGTGGCGACCGTAGACGGTCGGTGCCGGTCCGCCGCGTCCTGCGTCGCCAGCCTCCGGTACCTGACCTCGCCCGGCCCGAGCGCGGTGGCGAACTACCACCCGGCCTGGAGCCCCGACGGGCGCAGCATCGCGTACGTCAGGGACGAGACCCGAAGTGACGGCTCCCGACTCGGTGACATCTGGACGATGAGCTGGGACGGCAGCCACAAGCGCCGGTTCTCGGTGTCGCCGCTCTTCGACAAGGACCCGAGCTGGGGCCCCGCCCCCGCGCACCGTCACTAACCGGGAGGCTCAGACCGAGAAGTCGACCCCCTGGGCCAGCGGCAGCTCGCCGGAGTAGTTGATCGTGTTGGTCGCCCGCCGCATGTAGGAGCGCCAGGCGTCCGAGCCGGACTCGCGGCCGCCGCCGGTCTCCTTCTCGCCGCCGAACGCGCCGCCGATCTCGGCGCCCGAGGTGCCGATGTTGACGTTGACGATCCCGCAGTCGGAGCCCTCCGCGGAGACGTACAGCTCGGCCTCGGCCTGGTCGCGCGTGAACAGCGACGACGACAGCCCCTGGGGCACGTCGTTGTTGAGCGCGATCGCCTCGTCGAAGTCGTCGTACGTCACCAGGTAGAGGAGCGGCGCGAAGGTCTCGGTGCGGACGATGTCGGTCTGGCCGGGCATGGTCATGATCGTCGGCTGGACGTAGTAGGCGTCCGGCGCCGCGTCGGCGAGGACCCGCTCGCCACCGGCGACGACGGTGCCGCCCTCGGCGCTCGCCTGCTCGATGGCGGCTGCCATGACGTCGTACGCCTTGCCGTGGACGAGCGGCCCGACGAGGGTGCCCTCGGCCATCGGGTTGCCGATGGGGAGCCGGACGTAGGCCTCGGCCAGCCGCTTGGTGAGCTCGTCGGCGACGCTGCGGTGGGCGATGACCCGCCGCATCGTGGTGCAGCGCTGGCCGGCGGTGCCGGCGGCGGCGAAGACGATGCCGCGCAGGGCGAGGTCGAGGTCGGCCGAGGGCGCGACGATCGCGGCGTTGTTGCCGCCGAGCTCGAGCAGCGACCGCCCGAACCGGTTGGCCACCCGCGGTCCGACCGCGCGGCCCATCCGGGTCGACCCGGTGGCGCTCACCAGCGCGACACCGGGGTGGTCGACGAGCGCCTCGCCGACGTCGGGCCCGCCGACGACGACCTGGCTGACGTACGCCGGGGCGCCCTGCTCGGCCAGCGCCCGGTCGAGCAGCGCGGCCGCGGCCCGGGCGCACAGCGGCGCCTGCTCGGAGGGCTTCCAGACGACGGTGTCGCCGCAGACGAGGGCGATCGCGGTGTTCCACGACCAGACCGCGACGGGGAAGTTGAACGCGCTGATCACACCGACGACGCCGAGCGGGTGCCAGGTCTCCATGAGCCGGTGACCGGGCCGCTCCGAGACCGACGTACGACCGTAGAGCTGCCGGGACAGGCCCAGCGCGAAGTCGCAGATGTCGATCATCTCCTGCACCTCGCCGGCCGCCTCGGAGGTGATCTTGCCGACCTCCAGGCTGACCAGCGCGGCGAGGTCGGCCTTGTGCTCGGTGAGCAGCTCGCCGAACCGCTTGACCACCGCGCCGCGAGCGGGGGCCGGGACCCGGCGCCACTCCAGGAACGCCGCCCGGGCGCGCTCGACGGCCGTGTCGACGTCGGCGGGGGCGACCCAGCCGATCGGGCCGAGGGTGGCGCCGTTGACGGGCGAGTCGTGCCGGGCGTCGCCGGCGAGCGCGGCGACGTCGACGCCGCACGCGGTCGCCGCCTCGAGCGCGCGCGGACCGAGGACGTCGCTGCCGGGGATCTGGGAACGGGACATCGGGACTCCTTTGTCGTGGGGTGCGTCAGACGAAGTTGGCTTCGGGGCGGGTGCCGGCGTCGGCGAACCGCTCCGCGTCGAGGGCGGAGACGTCGACGAACGGCGTCTCCCCGAGGACGAGGGCGCGCATCACCTCACCGACCGCGGGGCCCATCAGGAAGCCGTGGCCGGAGAAGCCGGCGGCGTAGAAGAACCCGGGGGTGGCGCGCGACCGGCCGATGAGGGCGTTGTGGTCGGGGGTCATCTCGTAGAGCCCCGCCCAGCCGCGGGCGAGGCCGACATCGGCGAGGGCCGGCGTACGCCGCTCCATCGCCTCGGCAACGCCGGTGAGCCATGCCGGGTCGCGGCTGAGGTCGAAGCCCCAGGAGTCGCTCGGCTCGCCCATCCCGACGAGGAGCCCGTCGCCCTCGCGGTGGAAGTAGAACCCGGTCGAGAACTCGATGGTGAACGCCAGCGGGTCGGGCAGCTGCGGGACGGGGCCGGTGACGATGATCTGCCGTCGCAGCGGCTCGACCGGCAGCGGCGTGCCCACCCATGCGCCGACCTCCTTGGACCAGGCGCCCGCGGCGCAGACGACCTGCGAGGTGGCGATCGTGCCGGCCGGCGTACGCACCCCGGTGATCCGATGGCCGGTGCCGTCGCCGTCGAGGTCGATCCCGGTGGCGGGGCACCCGGTGACGAGCCGTGCTCCCGCCCGCCGGGCGGCGCGGGCGTAGCCGAGCACGACCGACTCCGGTGTGCAGTGCCCGTCCCGCGGGGAGTACAGCGCGCCGACCAGCCCGTCGGTGTCGATGACCGGCGAGAGCCGCTGCGCCTCGTCGACGTCGACGAGCCGGCTCTCGACCCCGAGCGAGTTCTGCAGGGCGGCGTTCGCCTCGAAGAGACGTACGTCGTCGGGGTCGTCGAGCAGGAAGAGGTAGCCCGGCTGGTGGAGGTCGATCTCCTGCTCGAAGTCGGCGGCGAACCGCTCGAACGTCTCCAGGCTGCGCAGCCCGAGGGCGATGTTGATCTCGTCGGAGAAGTTGGCGCGTACGCCGCCTGCGGCCTTGCAGGTCGAGCCTCCGCCGAGGCTGTCCCGCTCGAGCAGCACGACGCCGAGGCCCGCCGTCGCGAGCTGGTAGGCCGTGCTGAGGCCCATGATCCCGCCGCCGATGACGACCACGTCAGCGGCGGCGGGATGCGGCTGGCTCATCGCTCTCCTCCTCCGGGCTGCCCGTCAGCCGATGAGCCGGGGAGCGCCCGGCTCGGCGGCGGACTCGTCGAGTCCGTTCTCCTTCATGATCTTCGCCAGTTCACCACTGTCGCGCAGGTCGGCGATGTCCTCGTTGAGCGCGTCGAGCAGCGCGGTCTCGGACTTCATCGTCGGGAAGGTCGACTGGGCGCCCTGCAGCGACGCCTTGACCGGGTCGAACTTCTCGGCGACCTCGACCTTGTACTTCCCGTCGTACTTGTCGGTGTTGTAGACGCCCGACCCGAAGCTGTCCACGGCGATGTCGAGGCGGCCGGTCGTGAGGTCCTGGTAGAGGTTGAGCGGCGAGCTGTAGACCTTGAGGTCGCCGAGGTACTTCTTCAGGTCGTCGACCCAGAGGAAGCCGTCGACGGTGCCGACCGACTTGCCCTTCATGTCCGGGATCGAGCTCACGCCGTCCTCGGAGATGATCCCCATCTGGTCGGTGTAGATCGGGTCTGTGAGGCTGACGATCGCGGCCCGCTCCTTGGTGCGGTACCAGTCGCCGAAGGCGATGTCGGCCTGGCCGTTCTGCACCATCGGGATCGCGGCCGCCGCCTGGACGCTCTTGACCGTGACGGTGAGGCACTCCTTCTTCGCGATCGCCTTGATGATGTCGCCGTCGACGTCGGTGATCTCGTCGCCCTCGATCTTGCTGAAGGGCGGCAGGTCGTAGCCGGCCGCCGTGAGGGTGCCGTCCTTGAGCGTCGTGACGTCGCTGTGGGCGGGCTTGCAGTCCGCCGACACCGTCGAGGTCGAGGACGACCCGCAGGCGGTCAGGGTCGCGGCCGTCAGCAGGCCCACCGGGACGAGGGTGGCGATGCGCTTCAACATGGGTCTCTCCTTGCGGGTGGGTGGGTCCGGACGGGTCAGAGGTGACGGGACAGCCGGCGCTCGGCCCGCTCGGTGAGCAGTCCGGCGGGGATGGTGATGACGGCGTACATCAGCCCGGCGAGCACGAGCACCGGGAGGTACTTGAAGCTCGAGGAGCCCCAGGAGTACGCCTGCGCGAGGAGCTCGGGGAGCGCGATCGTGTAGGCCAGCGAGGAGGCCTGGAAGATCAGGATCGCGAACCCCATCAGCGCCGGGATCGCGACCCGCAGCCCCTGCGGCACGACGATGAACCGCAGGGTGTCCGTCCGGGACAGGTTGAGCGCCGTCGCCGCCTCGACCTCGCCCTGCGGGACGGCGTTGAGGCCGCCGCGGATGATCTCGGAGGTGTAGGCCGCCGTGGTGAGCCCCAGTCCGAGGCCGGCCGCCCAGAACGAGCTGAGCACGACGCCCGCGGTCGGGAGGCCGAAGTAGAGGAGCTGCAGCATCACCAGCGCGGGCATGCCGCGGCCGATCTCGACGAGCAGCACCGCGAGCCAGCGGACCACGCGGGCGCGGGCACCGTTCGCGATCGCGAGCAGCAGCCCGAGCGGCAGGCCGATCACCAGCGCGATCAGGGTCACCTTGATGCTGACCCAGAGTCCGGGCAGAAGGTCGGGGAACGCGTCGGCCCAGTCGTCGACGAACGTCAGGGGGGCGATCGCCGGGATGCTCATCGCGCCACCCGCCTGCGCAGCACCCCGCCGAGGGACCGGGCACCCCACGCGCACAGCACCGACAGCACGATGTAGAGCAGCCCGGCGGCGACGTACGGCCCGATCGCGTCGGAGCGGGTGCGGGCGACGTCGTTGGTCCAGTACATAACCTCCTGGACGCCGACGGTGAAGGCGATCGAGGAGTCCTTGAGGAGCCCGATGCCGTACGTCGCGGCGGCCGGGATCGAGATCCGAGCGATCTGCGGGCCGACGATCCGGGCCATCGTGTCGAGGCGGGTCATCCCGAGCGCGGTGGAGGCCTCGAACTGTCCGGCGTGGATCGCGGCGAGGCCGCCGCGGTAGATCTCGGCGAGGTACGCCGAGGAGATCAGGCCGAGGCCGAGGACCACCGGGAGCGTGACGTCGTCATACTGGATGTAGGCGCCCAGCCCGAAGATGACGATGAAGAGCCACACGATGATCGGGATGCCGCGCAGCAGGTCGATGACCAGCCGCGCCAGGGTCCGGACCGGCCAGATCCTCGACTGGCGCAGCACGGCCAGCGGGATGCCGCCCACGATGCCGAGGCCGAGACCCGCGAAGGTCAGGAGCAGGGTCATGGGCACGCCCTGCAGGATCGTGGTGACGTAGTCCAGGCTCATCGGTCGAGCACCGCGCGCAGGAACTGCCGGGTCCGCTCGTGGGCCGGCTCGGCGAAGATCCTCTCCGGGTGTCCCTGCTCGATGATGCCGCCGTCGGCCATCACCAGCAGGTGGTCGGAGACGTCCCGGGCGAACTGCATCTCGTGGGTGACGACGACCATCGTCATGCCCTCGTCGGCGAGCTCGCGCATCACGGTCAGCACCTCGAGCCCGAGCTCGGGGTCCAGTGCGCTGGTCGGCTCGTCGAAGAGCATCACCTCGGGGTCGAGTGCGAGGGCCCGGGCGATCGCGATCCGCTGCTGCTGCCCGCCGGAGCAGCGCGCGGGGTACTGGGTGGCCTTCTCGGCCAGGCCCACCCGGGTGAGCAGCTCCATCGCGCGGGCCTCCGCCTCCACCTTCGACCGTCCCAGCACGCGCTGCTGCGGCAGGGTGATGTTGCGCAGCACGGTGAGGTGCGGGAACAGGTTGAAGCTCTGGAAGACCATCCCGACCTTGCGGCGCAGCCTCGCGAGGTCCTTCGCGCGCACGGACCGGCCGGTGTCGACCGTGGTGCCGGCGACGGTGATCGCGCCGGCGTCCGGGGTCTCGAGCAGGTTGATGCAGCGCAGCATCGTGCTCTTGCCGGCGCCGCTCGGGCCGATGACCGCGGCGACCTCGCCCTGCTGCACCTGGAGGTCCACGCTGTCGAGGACCACGTGGTCGCCGTACTGCTTGCGCAGGTGCCAGACGTCGACCACTGCCTTGGGCTCGGGACTCACGGTTCTCCTGACGGTGCGGGCTCGGGGGCTCCACCGTCGGGCGACCGCGTAACCGGGCCTTTTCGCGGCCGTAAAACCTTGAAGTCCGCCGTCAGCCGCTCAGGTCGATGACGCGGGCGTCGCCGCTCCCGCGCGCGAGGTCGAGGAGTACGCCGGCGGCGGCCGCGTCCTGGGCGCCGATGCCGACCGAGTTGTAGAGCACGATCTCCTCCGCCGAGCCGCGTCCCGGGCGGGCACCGACGAGCACCTCGCCGAGGGTGGCGACCGCGTCCCGTTCGAGCGTGCCCTCGCGCAGCGCCTGTGCGACCGGGCCGGCGTGCTCCTCGGCGGTCTCGAGATCGTCGACCACGACCGCGCCTGCGGTGGTGAGGAGGTCCTGGGCGTACTCGTGCCGGTCCGGCGCGAAGGAGCCGACGCTGATCACCGTCGTCCCCGGCGCGCACCACGCCGTCTCGATCACCGGGGTCGTGCTCGTCGTGCACAGCGTCACGAGGTCGGCTCCGCGGACGGCGGCCTCGGCCGATCCCGCCGCGACGACCGTGGTGTCGAGCTCGGCGGTCAGCGCCGCGGCCGCCTCCTCCCGCCGTCGCGTGTCGCGGCCCCACACCCTGATCTCGTCCAGCGCGTGGGTGCGCGTGATCGCGCGGGCGTGTGCGAGACCCTGGACCCCGGTGCCGAGGACCGCGAGCGTGCGGGCCCGGGGTGCGAGAGCCTCAGCCGCGACGGCCGACGCCGCCGCCGTACGGATCTCGGTCACGCTCGTCCCGTCCATCAGCGCTGCCGGCATGCCGGTGGCCGGGTCGAGCACGAGCACCGCCGCATTCACCACCGGCAGCCCGGCCGCCGCGTTGCCCGGGTTGACGCTGCCGAACTTGCTCACCGCCGGAGCGTCCGGCCGCAGCCGGGCGGCGTAGCAGAACGCCATCGACTCCTCGGCCCCCTCCACCAGCAGCCGCGCCGGCAGCACCGCCTCGCCCGACCCGAGCGCCCGGAAGCACGCGCGCTGGGACTCGATCGCGGCGTCCAGGGTCAGCAGGCGGCGTACGTCGCGCTCGGTGAGCACGACCAGGGGAGAGCTGCTCATCGGGGTCCTCCGGGGTCGCGGGAGCCCCGAGGGTATCGATACCGAACAGCCCCGTCAGCGGATCCTGGCGCTGCGCGGCGAGGCGAACGAGCGGGTGACCAGGCCGGGGCCGGAGGCGGTCACCGTGAACGAGACGCGCTGGTTCCTCCAGGCGCTGCGCAGCAGCAGGGTGCGGCCGGTGACCCCCCTGACGCGCGTGCCGCCGGCGTACCAGACGTAGCTCAGGTGCGGGTGGACGACGGCGCCCCGGGTCGTGTCCTCCCGGAACAGGCCGACGGTGGCCGTGACCCGCGTGCCGCGCCTGGCCTGGCCGGTGACCACGATCCTGCCGGCGCGGACGATCCGGTGGACCACGACCTTCCAGTGGAAGGTCGTCGAGCCCGTCCTGTACGTCGGCGTCGCGCCGCCCACGGCGCGAGCCGTGATCGTCGCGGTGCCTGACCCCGTCCGGGTCGGGGTGCCGGTGACGTAGCCGCCGAGGACCCGCATCCCGGCCGGCAGGCCGGTGGCCGAGTAGGTGACTCCGGTGACCGGTGCGCGGCCGGTGTAGGAGATGTTCCACCGCGTGGCCCGGCCCTTGGTCGCTGTCACGGTGCCCGGGTTGCGAGGGCTCAGGGTCACCGGTGCGACCGCCTTCGTGCTCGTCCTGAGGCCCTCGACGCCGAGCGGGCTGCCCAGTCCGGTCGGGCCGTCCCAGCCCGTCTTCGCGGTGCACAGCAGCTTCCCGCTCGGGCAGCCCGTGGTCGCGCCCGACGTGACGTCGCGGAACCGCGAAGGGGCGATGAGGTAGTTGCCGTAGATCGAGCCGGCGTTCGTGTGGTTGCCCGCGATCGCGTACATCGCGGCGATCGCCGGGGCGGCCGCGGAGGTTCCGCCGATCAGCGACCACTCGCCGTGCACCCGGACCAAGGGCCCGGTGTTCGGGTCGGCCAGCGCGGAGACGTCGCTCTGGGCTCGCCTGCCGCAGGCCTTGGTGAGCGCGGCGATCAACGTCTGGCCCGAGGGCTGCGCCTCGTACTTCGAGCAGCCGGACCCGGTGCCCGTCCATGCGGTCATGGTGAAGTCGCTGGCGGTGCCGTTGGTGGCCGTCCGCTTCACGGTCGTGCCGCCCGCCGCGATGACGCCCTTGCCCGCCGCGGGCCACATCGTCCCGGCCGAGTAGCCCGAGTCGCCGGTCGCGGCGACGTAGGTGACGTTCGGCTCGCTCAGGTAGGCAGTGTCGTAGTCCGTCTCTCCGGTGCCCTCCGCGCCGCCCCACGACATGGAGACGTACTGGGCGCCCAGGTTCGTCGCGGTCCGCACCGCCGTACCGAGGTCGTCGGCGGAATCCGAGTCCGCGTCGACCAGCAGGATGTGGCAGGTCGGGCAGATCGCGGAGACCATCTGGAGGTCGAGGGCGATCTCTCCGTCCCAGGTGGTCTTCTCGCTCGGCAGGTTGGAGGTCGAGCCATGCTGGTTGACCTCCTTGAGGCATCCGCTCGCCTTCGTGCAGGCAGGGAGCTTGAAGTACGAGCGGTAGTAGGCCAGGTCGGAGACCGCGCGGGGGTCGTGGCCGACGTCGACGATGGCGACGGTCGGGTTGCCGGTGAACGACGGCAGGTCGTACATCGCCTGCAGGTCGGCCGGGGTGTAGTACCCGGAGACGGGCGTGGAGGCCGGCTCGCTCGCGTCGGAGTCCTCGGTGTCGGTGTCCTCGGCAGCGTCGAGGGACCGCAGGCGGGCGACTGCCGCCGTCTTGGTCGTGACCACCGTCGTAGCGCGGGCGAAGCAGGACATCCGGCCGGGCGCGGTGTTCCGAGGGCATACCTGGTCGGGGGAGAGGACCGTCCCCGTCGTGGTCACGTCGTCAGCACTCGCCGAGCCGGTCGTCGTCGCGAGCACGGTCAGGCCGACGACCAGACTCGCGAGCACCGCGATGGCGCGGGCCACGGGCCGACGTCGAGAGGTCACCCCAGCATGATCGGGCAGGTCGGGTGCCCTTCGCAGCACAACGACGAAGCTGGCCCGTCGGGCCGTCTCGAAGCCACCACGTCACATCAGAAATCGCACGCGATCCCGTTGACGACCATATATATGTCTTCATATCCTTTTGGTGTGGCACGCGCCACATCGCATGCCGTTCAGCCGCGAGATCGCGGCAAGGAGGAGAGGTCCCCATGAGTCGTGGCTCGGTTCTTGTCGTGGGAGGCGGGATCGGTGGTCTGTCGGCCGCCATCGCGCTGCAGCAGAAGGGGTACGAGACCACGGTCGTCGAGCGGCACTCGGACGTGCACTCGTCGGTCTACGGCGTGGGGATCATCCAGCCGATGAACGCCCTGCGCGCGCTCGACATGATCGGCTGCGCCCAGGACTGCATCGCCGGCCAAGCGCTGGGGCGGTCTGTACTCGACCGACGGGAGGTTCATCAAGGAGATGCCGGGCACGCCGGTCCCCGGCGTCGACCTACCGCCGATGAACGGTCTCACCCGGCCCAGGCTGCACGAGATCCTCACCGGCCACGCCCTCGGCGCGGGCGTGACCATCCGCTACTCGCTGACGTTCAGCGAGCTCAAGGATGACGGAGCGGGCGTCGACGTCACCTTCACCGACGGGAGCACGGGCCGGTTCGACCTCGTCGTCGGCGCCGACGGCGTCTACTCCAAGGTCCGCGGCTACGTCGTCGAGAGCGACGTCGAGCCCTACTACATCGGCCAGTCGGCCTACCGCGTCAACATCCCGCTCCTGCCCGAGATCGACAGCATCATCCTGCAGGCGAGTGAGGCCGGTATGGCCGGCCTGGTGCCCATCGGCAAGGACCTCGCGTACCTCTTCTACAACGCCCAGATGGAGAGGCAGGCGCCCGACTCCGGCATGGACAGTGCGGAGAGGCTGCGTGACCACCTCGCGCCCTTCGGCGGCTTCATGGGCCGCATCCGCGACGAGTTCATCACCGACGAGTGCGACATCGTGCTCCGGCCCGAGGAGTCCCTCATCGTCGACGCGCCGTGGCACAAGGGCCGCATCGTGCTGATGGGCGACGCCGTCCACGCCATCACGCCGCACCTGGGTCAGGGCGCGGCGCAGGCGATCGAGGACGGTGTCGTGCTCGCCGACGTCCTCGGCAAGCACGACGAGCTCGAGGCCGCCTTCGCGGAGTACACCGATCGTCGCTTCGAGCGATGCAGGCTCGTCGTCGACACCTCGCTCGACATCGCGGAGTGGGAGATGGGGCGCAAGCCGGGCTACGACAACGTCGCAGCCACCGACCGCGTCCTCGAGGTCATGGCGCAGCCGCTGTGATCGTGTCGATGGTCGCTACGATCCGCCGGTGAGCGAGCTCCGGCGACGACGTGAGTTGGCCGAGGTCCTGCGCGAGCTCGGATGGACCGTCCACCGGCGGGCCCCCGAGCGCGCGGGCGTCGGCCCCATCCCGACCACCGAGCTGGCCCTGCTCAAGCAGATCGTCGACGCCCCTGGATCGACCATCGGGGAGCTCGCCCAGGCGCTGGGACTGCGCCAACCCAATGTGAGCGCGGCGATCCGGGTGCTCGTCGACCGCGGGCTGGTGACCAAGGAGACGAGCCCCGCGGACCGGCGGATCACGCTCGTACGTGCGACCGCCGAGGGGGAAGCGGAGCACGAGGCCATCGCCGCCGGCTGGTCGCGACCGATCGAGGAGGCGTACGCCGCCCTCGGCGAGGAGCACCAGCGCGCTCTCGCCGACGCGACAGAAGCCCTCGAGGCTCTCTACGACCTCCTGCGGCTGCCGCGGTCCTGACGGGCGGGCCGGACCGGCCAGGCGGGGACGACGGGCACGTCCGGCCCGTCGATGGGCTCGGTGATCCGGCGCAGGAGGCCGATCAACGAGGCGATCTCCTCTTCCGAGAGGTCGCCGGCGACGCTCGCGTTGGTCCGTCTCATGGCCTCTCGGCCTGTCGTCGTCCCGTCCCGGCCGGCCTCGGTCAGCTCGTAGAGCACGACTCGCCGGTGCACCGGGTGCGTACGACGTCGCACCCAGCCGAGCTTCTCGAGGCGGTTGAGGGCGGTCCCGACGCTCTGCGGTGCGATGTGGAAGCCTCGCGAAAGGTCTGCCGCGGACAGCGGCCCGATCTGGTCGAGGTGCACCGCCAGCCCGAGCTGGGTCGCTGTGACGCCCAGATGGTCCAGCGACTCCTGGACGTGACGGTGGACCGCGTTCTGTGCCCGCCACAACACGTGGGTGAGCTCGTCGTCCCATGACCTCGCGGCGTCTTCCACGGGAGCATTCTCTCCGAGCCCTTGTTAACAGACAACTTCTATGTTGACATACATCTGTCATCATGGACGGCTCGCGCAGAGGCGATGCCGGAACGAGAGGAACGGGCCATGGCACGACCCAGCTTGCAGGACGGCATCGAGAAGGCCGGTTCGGCCGTCGCACTCCGGTGGACCGACCAGCCGCGACCCTGGAGCCCCCCGGTGATCGCCCCGGAGTACTCGGGATGGCGCAAGGAGCAGGCCGCCTGGCGCGACGGGGTCGCCCTCATGGACTTGTCGTACCACATGTGGGACACCTTCGTCTCCGGCCCGGACGCGTCGCGCATGCTCGCTGAGCTGACCGCCAACAACTACGAGAGCTTCGCCGTCAACCAGGCCAAGCAGCTCGTGGTGGTCAATGAGAGCGGCTACCTGGTGGGCGACGGGATCCTGTTGCGCCGTGGCGAGCAGGACTATGTGATCACGGGCCGCCCGACGGCGCAGAACTGGCTCACCTACCACGCCCAGCAGGGCGGCTACGACGTCGAGCTCTCCAGCGACCCCGACTGCTCCCGCGATCCCGACCACATCCCGCCCTTCTTCCGGTACCAGATCCAGGGCCCTCTCGCGCAGCAGCTGATCGAGAGCGCGTTCGGCGGCCCGCTGCCCGAGACGAAGTTCTTCCACGCGACGAACGTCACGCTGGCGGGGAGGACGTTCCGCGCACTGCGGCACGGCATGGCCGGTCAGCCCGGCTACGAGTTCATCGGCGACCACGCCGACCAGGCGCCGGTCAAGGAGGCGCTGATGAAGGCCGGGGAGCAGTTCGGCCTCGAGCTGGTCGGATCTCTGGCCTACCCGACCGCCCAGGCCGAGGGCGGCTGGGTGCCGGCCCCGATACCGGCGATCTACGAGGACACCTCCGACCAGAAGGGCTACCGCTCGTGGCTGCCGCTGCACACTCCGGACGGGATGCAGCCGCTCAACGGCAGCTGGTACTCGCCGACCATCGCCGACTACTACGTCACGCCTTATGAGCTCGACTACGGACGCTCGGTCTCGTTCAACCACGACTTCCTCGGCCGCGACGCACTGCGCGCGCTGAAGGACTCAGAGCGTCGCCACAAGGTGACCCTCGTGATGGATGCGGCCGACGTGGCTGAGGCCCTCGGGCCGGACCACGGAGTCGTCAACACGCTCGCGAAGCAGCGGGTCGAGCTCGGCGGCGCGCTCGTGGGCAATACCGAGTACACCGCCTTCAATGCCCCGTACGGCACGATGCTGAGCCTCGCGCTGGTCGCCGAGAACGCGTCGAAGCCCGGCACGGAGGTCACCGTGGTGTGGGGCAACCACCCGGGCGGCGACGTCGCGCCCGATGCCGACCTCGGGTTCCCGCGTCTGCGGGCGACGGTCCAGCCGTGCCCGTACAACGAGTTCGCCCGGGCCGGCTACCGGCAGGACTGACGAGCCGCGGCATGCTCAGTGCTTCTCGTAGACCTGCGGGGCGTACCACGACTCGGTGACCAGCGGGGCGTCCTCGGTGGGCCGGTTGGAGACCAGGCGGCGCTGCAGATGCTCGCCGTTCGGGCCGTGCTGGGCGTAGTGGTCGAGCAGCAGGTCGTGGCCGAGGTCGTTGTCGAGGTCGCGCCAGACCGTGTGGACGTGCTGTCCGGCGGCGACGGCGTTGTCCGCCTCGACGAGCAGGCCGGAGGTCGAGATGCGGAAGTAGTGGGCGGTGTTCGCCTCGGTGCCCCCGGCCCACGCGAAGCGGAGCCTGGCCGGGTCCTCGGCCAGCACCTGCGCCCGGTACTGTCCCGCGATCTCGTCGGGGCCCGTCTCGATGAAGTAGAGGAGCAGGTCGCGCACGGCCTGCAGCTGCGCGCCGGTGAGGTCGGCGCCGCTGATGCCTGAGGGGTCGGCCTTGACGAAGCGGAGCAGCTCCCGGTCCTTGTCGGTCGTCTCGTAGCCCACGATGCCGAGGTCGACGTTGTCCGGCCACTCCTCCGCGCCGACGTACGGCACCTGCCGGGTCGCGAAGTCGGCGGGGGCGACGTCGTGGATGACCGCCTGCGCGCGGGCGTCGGCGGAGAGGGAGTGGAGGATGTCGAGGGCGCGCTCCTCGTTCTCGCCCAGTGCGTTGAGTACGCCGGCGGGCACCGGCTGCGCGCCCATCGCCAGCGGCGTCACGGTGAGGTAGCGCTGCGCCACGATCGTGTAGTTCACCGACAGGTGGTGACCGATGACGCGCCAGCCCCAGGTGTCCTCGAAGCCGGGCCGTCCGAAGAAGCTGAACCAGTACGCCTCGGGGTCGCGGAAGTCCCCGGCCAGGACGCCGAATCCGCGCTCGATGGCCTCGAGCTCCCGCAGCATCGCCTCGGTGGCCATGACCGTGAGCGCCTGGCTGTAGCCGCGCATGCTCAGCCCCGACTTGAGCAGCGCGTGGGCCAGCACCTTCTGGTGCCGGTCGAGCGCGTGCATCGGGATCCCCGCCCGGTCCGGCTTGGGGATGAAGTCCCAGTCGACGCGGCGCGGGTCGGCCATGTCGGGGCTGAAGGCCTGCGCCTTCAGGTCGGGGCGGAGGGAGTCGAGCAGCGCCCACGTGGCGAAGAGCATCCGCTTGATCGTCTGGGGCGCCTCGTACGTCATCGTCGGCTCGGTCATGGATTGCTCCTCAGGCGAAGGGTTCGGGGGTGAGGGTGTACTTGGTCTGGAGGTACTCGTGGATGCCCTCGTCCCCGCCCTCGCGGCCGAGCCCGGACTGCTTCCAGCCGCCGAAGGGGGCCGCGGCGTTCGAGATCACGCCGACGTTGAGACCCATCATCCCGGTCTCGAGCCGCTCCTCCATGCGCTGGCCGCGGGCGGCGGACTCGGTGAAGACATAGGAGACGAGGCCGTACCGGCCCGAAGATCTCCTCCCTCAGCAGGTCTGAGCCGGGGCGTACGTCGGAGAGCACCGTCGCCGGATAGAAGCTGCCCGGGCCGTCGGGTGGCCTGCCGCCGGTACGCAGAGTGGCGCCCCTCGCGACGGCGTCCTGCACCAGGGCATCGGCCTTCGCGACCGCCTTGTCGTCGATCAGCGGGCCGATCACGACCCCTTCCTCGGTGCCGCGGCCGGTCTTCAACGCCTCGACCCGTACGGTGACCCGCTCGGCGAACTCCTCGGCCACGTCGCGGTGCACGAGGAAGCGATTGGCCGCGGTGCAGGCCTGCCCCACGTTGCGGAACTTGGCGAGCATCGCGCCGTCCACGGCGCGATCCAGGTCGGCGTCCTCGAACATCAGGAACGGCGCGTTGCCGCCGAGCTCCATCGAGGCGCGCAGCACGTTGTCCGCGGCCTGCTTGAGCAGCCGCTGGCCGACCGCCGTGGAGCCGGTGAAGGAGAGCTTGCGCAGCCGCGGGTCGGTGATGATCGGCTCGGTGACCTCACCCGGCCGGCTGGTGGTGACGACGTTGACCACGCCCGGCGGGAGGCCCGCCTCCTCCAGGATCCTCACGAGGAAGGAGGTGGTCAGCGGAGTCGGCGCGGCCGGCTTGATGACGACCGTGCAGCCCGCGGCCAGCGCCGGAGCGATCTTGCGGGTCGCCATCGCCAGCGGGAAGTTCCACGGGGTGATCAGGTAGCACGGGCCCACCGGGTGGTGGGTCACCGTCATCCGGCCGGTGCCCTCCGGGGTGGCCCCGTAGCGGCCCTGGACGTGCGCGGCGACCTCGGCGAACCAGCGGACGAACTCCCCGCCGTACGCCACCTCGGCGCGCCCACGCGCGGGGGTGCGCGCCCACGCCGGGAAGGCGTCGCAGGCGGCGTCGAGCGCCGCCACCCCGTCCTCCGGCGATGCGCTGGCGACGGTCCTGATCACCGCTCCGGTCGCCGGGTCGAGGACGTCGAGCGTGGCACCGTCGGAGGCGGCCCGCCACCGGCCGCCGACGTACAGGCCGTCGGGGACGGAGGAGAGCAGCTCGGACTCGTTCATGGGCTCTTTCACGGCAGATCGGTGGAGAGGACGGCGAGCAGGTCGCAGTGGATGAGTGCGCCGCCGTCCAGCCGGGCGGCGACGGCCTGGCGGGCCGGGCGGCTCCCCGCGTCGGGGAACATCGCGGTCCACTCCCGGTTGAGTGCGTCGCGGTCGCGCGGGTCGGCGAGGTGGAACGTCATCTTCAGGATGTCGTCGGTGGTCCCACCCGCGGCCTGGAGCAGCGCGCGGACGTGCCGGAAGACGTTCGCGCACTGCTCGTCGAGCCGCTCCGGCATCTCCTGCGTCTCGGGATCGCGGCCGGTGAGTGCACCGGAGGCGAGGATGGGGCCGATCCGGCTGGCAGCAGGGATCGGGTTGGCATGCCGGAAGCCGGGTACGTCGATGCTGACGCGAGGTGTCATGAGCCGCTCGGCCCGGGCTCCGCGACGACGCGGTTCTCGATCGCCCCCAGGCCTTCGATCTCGGCGCGGACGACGTCACCGACCTTCAGGAAGTTGCCGGTGGGAGCGCCGATGCCCGACGGCGTACCCGTGGCGAGGATGTCGCCCGGCATCAGCGTGAACACCTGGGTGAGGTAGGCGATCTGCTCGTAGATGTCGTAGATCATGTCGCTGGTGGGCCAGTCCTGACGCACCTCGCCGTTCACGGTGAGCCGCATGGTGAGAGCGAGCGGGTCGTCGATCTCGTCGGCCGTCGTCAGCCACGGTCCGATGGGACCGTGGGTGTCGAAGGACTTGCCGAGGGTGAAGGTGGGCGAGCGCTTCTGCAGCCAATCGCGGACGGAGACGTCGTTGGCCACCAGGTAGCCGGCGATCACCGACCGGGCGTCCCTCGCGGAGACGTTCTTGCACCGCTGGCCGATGACCACGCCGAGCTCTATCTCGTAGTCGAGCTCGTCGGAGATGGCCGGCTTCACGATGTCGTCGTACGGACCGTTGATGCACGAGACCTGCTTGTTGAACCACATCTGGCTGGTCGGCACCGGGATGCCGGCCCGGCGCGCCTCCTCGGCGTGCTCCTTGTAGTTCATGCCGATGCCGAGGTACTTCTGCGGGTTGTCGATCGGCGCCTCGAGCACGACGTCGTCGAGCGCGTGGGTCTCACCATGCGCGCTGAGTATCTGCGGCTCGAGCGAGGGCAGGAACGGCAGGATCGCCCGGAGCGACCTGCCCACCTGACCCGAGATGTCGGTGATCTTGTCGCCGTCGACGCGGCCGAGCAGCGTGGGGCCGTCGCCGACGTGGAACCGGGCGATCTTCATGACTGTCCTTCCTCCTGCGCGATCTTCTCGAGGCTCGCCTGCTCGGAGGCGGTGGGCTTCCAGACGTGCTCCCCGTCCGGCGTCATCTGGAAGCTGATGAAGCGCCAGGCACCGTCCTCGCAGCGGCGCAGCACCTGGATGACCTGGCCGCTGAGGACGCGTTCGCTGCCGTCCGGGCTGCCGAGCCGGTTGGTGATCCGTCCGGTCACGACGGCGACGTCGCCGACCAGGCGGATGGTCAGCTCACCGCGCTTGATGTCGTGATAGGCCTGCCGGGTGCGGACGTGCTCCAGAAGCTGTGCCTTGTCGTGGGTGAGTCCGGGCGCGTGGGTGTGCACGATCGAGTCGTCGAACAGGTCGTCGAGCGTCTCCAGGTCGACGGCGAGCAGCGCCTTCTGGCGGCGTTCCTCCACCGCCAGGATCTCGGCCCGCGTCTTCTCGTCGGCGGGTACGACGGGAGCCACCTCAGCCATGGGAACGCCTACCCCTTCACCGAGGTCAGGGCGTGCTCGGTACGGAACCCGGTCGCCTCGCCGGCTTCGAAACCGGGTCGCGGCGAGCCGACGAGCGCGTGGTACTTGCTGAAGATCTCGTCGGCCTCCGCGAGCGGCAGCACCTCCTCGACGTCGTCGAAGGGCTTGCCGCCGGTGCGCTCCGCAACCATGCGGCGGATGACCTCGTAGCCCTCGCCGCGCATGTTCATGACGATTCGGTTGACGCCCTCGCGGCGGGCGGCGTCGTACGCCACGAACGCGGCGTGCGGGTCGTCCGGGTCCTCGACCAGCTTCTGCACGACGACGCGCGCGTCGAGCATCGCCTGGGTGATGCCGTTGCCGCCGCGCGGGTACATCGCGTGCGCAGCGTCGCCGAGGAGCACGACGCGGCCGTCGACCCAGTTGTCGAGCGGATCGTGACGGATCAGCGGGAAGAGGTAGACCTCGCGGGCGTTGCGCATCATCTCCTGCACGTCGAGGAAGGGAATCTTCACGGTGTCGAACAGCGGGATGACCTCGCTGATGTCGCCGGTCTGGTTCCAGTCCTCGATCGTCTCCTCGCCGTTCGTCTCGGCGACCCAGTTCACGAGCGTCTTGCCGGTGCCCTCGAAGTCGTCGGCGATGGGATAGACGATCATGGAGGCGATGTTGGGGTCCCCGATGTGCAGGATCGTGTGGCCGCCCCGGAAGGGCTCCATCAGCGTCGTGCCTCGCCACATGGTGATGCCGGAGAAGTGCGGCTCGGACATGTCGGGGAACATCTGGCGACGGATCGCCGACTTGATGCCGTCGGCGGCGATGACCGCGCCGTGCCGCACCTGCTCGGTGCGGCCGTCGGCGTGCGCGAGGTCGAGCGTGACGCCGGTGTCGTCCTGCGAGTAGCCGCTGACCTTCACGCCGAGCTGGATCGCGTCGGTCCCGAGGCGCTCGAGGGCCACCTTGTAGAAGAGCATCTGAAGCGTGCCGCGGTGGACGAACCGCTGCTCGTGCACGTAGCCCATGTGGACGCCGCACTTCTCGGCGTAGATCTCCTGGCCGAAGTGGTTGAAGAAGATCGAGTCCTCCGCGTCGACGGAGATCGCCCGGAACTCCTCGAGCAGGCCGAGGTCGTCGATCTCGGCGGTGCCGACCGTCTTGATGTCGACGCCGACGCCGAGTGGCTTGAGCTCGGGGACCGCCTCGTAGACGGTCGGCCGGATGCCCTGCTGGTGCAGCCGGAGCGCGGTGACGAGGCCCGCGGGGCCGGCGCCGATGATGGCGATGTCGAGGTCGGGCATGAGGAGTCCTTCGGTTCGGTTCAGGGGCGGCGTCGGCGGGGCCGATCGCGGGGGCGGAGCCTCGGCGCGGGGGCTCCTGACAGCCGACGAACGGGAGCGGAAGCACCATAGCCAGGATCGTGTACGATCTCAAGCACGATTTGACATGGCCGAAATTGGGACTTGCGTCACAACGGATTACGTATATCGTTTCGTACACGATCTCATCTCGTGACCGTCGTCACAACCCTCACGTGGATGGGAAAAGCAACCGCCGCAGCGCCGCCCCGGGGGGCGGAGCGCCCCACTCCAGTGCCGTCATGCACTCCAGACGGGAGACCACTTCGCATGTCCGAGACTTCGTCTGCCACGACGCAGGCTCCGCGCGACGTCGCGCCGGCTCAGCCCGAGCCCGCCCCCGCGCCACCGCAGGCTGGAGCGGGCTGGTTCGCTGCCCGCTTCGCAGTCATCGGCGTCTGGGTCCTCCTGGCCGTCCTCTTCGGCCTCCTGCGCCCGGACACCTTCCTGACCTCGGGCACGTTCAAGGTCATCTTCGGTGGCCAGCAGGCGCTCGTGTTCCTGACCGCGAGCCTGCTCTGCACGATCCTGGTCGGCGAGTTCGTGGACATGTCCGTCGCCTCGAACTTCGGCCTCGCGGCGACTCTCGTCACGATCCTCAACGTCAACCACACCTGGAACGTCTGGCTCGCGGCCGTGGTCGCCCTGCTGGCCTCCACGGCCGTCGGCGCGGTGAACGGCTGGCTGGTCGTGAAAGTCGGGGTCAACACCATCGTCGTGACGCTCGGGATGGGCACCTTCCTGCTCGGGATCGCGCTCTGGCTCGCGCACCTCATGCCGGTCAGTGGACTCCCGGACTCGTTCAAGCAGATCTCGCTCCAGCAGCTGTTCGGACTGCCGATCAGCTTCTACTACGGCCTGGCGCTCATGCTCGCGTTCGCCTATCTGCTCCACTACACGCCGCTCGGCCGCAACATGCGGTTCGTCGGCGAGAACCGCGAGGTGAGCCGGCTCGCCGGCGTACGCGTCACTCGGATACGCCTGGGCGCCTTCACCTTCGCCGGCCTGATCGCCGGCGTGGGTGGCGTGCTCGCGGCCGCGGCGACCGGCGGCTTCGACCCCAACAGCTCGCAGGCCTACCTGCTCCCGATCTTCGCCGCGACCTTCCTCGGGACGGCGATCCTCCAGCCCGGTCGGTTCAACCCGATCGGGACGCTGATCGCCGTCTACTTCCTCGCCACCGGCGTGCTCGGTCTGCAGCTTCTCGGTGCCACGTCGTGGGTCACGAGCGTCTTCTACGGCGGTGTCCTGGTGGTCGCGGTCACCATCTCGACCGTGCTGCGTGACCGATCGCGGTGACAAGGCGAGCCCCGTCCGCTCTCGGGACCTGCTTCACCATCGCTACGCCACTTTTCGAAACCGAAGGAGTTTTCTCATGACCACTGCAAGCCTCGCCCCTCGCCGGCGGCGTGCGCGCACCTGGGCGGCCGCTGGCGCCATCGCGGTCCTGGCGGCGTCGCTGTCCGCCTGCGGAAGCGGCTCGGACGCCTCGGACGGAGGGTCGGCCGGCGGTGACCCGAAGCTGTCCGCAGAGGTCGATGCCCTGACCAAGCCGCTGGACTCCTACCCGGTCCCGAGCGATCCGGTCAGCAACGTCAAGTCCCTGTCGGGCAAGACCGTCTTCTACATCCCCATCACGCTTCAGGCGCCTCAGTTCGCGGCCACCCAGGCATCGGTCACGGACGCCGCTCGCGCCGTCGGGCTGCACGTCGAGGTCTGCGACGGCAAGGGCACACCGACCGATGTCGACGCGTGCGTGTCCCGGGCGACGGACGCCAAGGCCGGCGCCATCATCACCGACGCCATCCCGTACGCACTGGCCTCCAACGCGTTCACCGCTGCGCAGAAGGCCGGCATCCCGGTCCTCATCAACAACCAGGTGCCCGACCCCGCACATCCCGCCTCGAAGACGCTCGAGTACATCGGTCAGGATGCGGGCTCGAGGATGGAGGAGGCGCTGGCCACGTGGGTCGCCCTCGACTCCGGCGGCAAGGCCCAGGTGCTGATCAACGAGAACAGCGACGGTCCGTCGCCGGCCGCCTTCGTCAGCGCCGGCCAGAAGGTGTACGCCAGCAAGTGCTCCGACTGCAAGACCACGATCAACAAGGTCTCGTCGGCCAACTTCTCGCTCGTTCCCTCGTCCACGGGCGCCGCGCTGATCAAGAATCCCAACATCAACTACGTCGAGGCGCAGTTCGAGCAGTTCCTCCAGCCGACCCAGACGGGGATCCAGCAGACGTCGCGGACCGGCATCAAGACGATCGCCGGTGCGGCTGCGCTCAGCAGCCTCAAGGCCGTCGCCTCGGGGTCGCTCGCCGCCGCCGTGGGCCAGGCCTCGACGTACCAGGCCTGGGTCGACGTCGACGCCGCGGTGCGCATGATGCTCGGCGAGAAGGTGCCGAGCTACACGATCCCGGTGCGGCTGTTCACGAAGGACGTCGTCCAGGACATGACGCTGACGGAGGCGGCGCAGAACTCGGGCGAGTGGTACGGGCCGAGCGACTTCACCGATGACTTCAAGAAGCTCTGGGGCGTTTCGTGACCGACGGAAGTGACGCGCGGGCGCGGGGCACGGACCTCGCCCCCGCGGCTCCCCGCCTCACGGTCGAGTCGGTCTCGATGACCTTCGGCAACGCACGGGTGCTGCGGGACGTCACGCTCGACGTGGCGCCCGGCGAGATCCATGCGCTGATCGGGCAGAACGGCAGCGGCAAGTCGACGCTCGCCAAGATCCTCACCGGGATCTACACGCCAGACCCCGGTAGTCGGGTCAGCGTCGACGGGACGCAGCTCAACCTTCCGATCCGTCCCGACGAGTCCCGGGCGGCCGGGGTCGCCGTCGTCCACCAGAGCCTGGGCCTGGTCCGCGACGCGACGGTCCTCGAGAACACCCGCCTCGGTCGGCTCAGCGGCTCGCGGTTCCTCCGCCGGATCGACTGGCGGCGGGAGCGGGAGGCGACCGAGGCCGTCTTCGAGCGCATGGGGCGGCGGATCCCGCTCGACGCCCGCGTCGCCGACCTGCGCGAGGACGAGCGGGCGGTCGTCGCGATCGCCCGGGCGCTCCAGGACCTGCCGGACGACGGTGGCCTCATCATCCTGGACGAGTCGACCCGTGCGCTCGGCCGCGAGTCGCTCGAGCGCTTCTTCGGGCTGCTCGACGGGATCGTCACCGCCGGCACGTCCGTACTCCTGATCACCCATCGTCTCGAGGAGGTCGTGGAGGCCGCCGACCGTGTCACGGTCCTCCGCGACGGCCTGATCGTCGAGGCCGGGCGCCCCGTCGAGGGGATGGACAAGACCGCGCTGGCGTCGCTGATGCTCGGTCGCAACGCCGACGACCTCGAGCACCGGACCGTCGCGACGAAGGCTCATGCCGGCGACCCGGTGCGGGTCCAGTCGCTCACCGGGTTGCGCGTCAAGGACGTCAGCCTCGACATCAGACCCGGGGAGGTCCTCGGCCTCACCGGTCTCGGCGGCTCGGGGTACGACGACGTGCCGTACCTCCTCAGCGGCGTCACGCCGGCCGAGTCGGGGACCGTCGTGCTTCCGCGCGGCAGCGTGACGATGCGGGGGCTCAACCCGGCCAAGGCGATCGCCGCCGGCATCGCGCTCGTCCCCGAGGGGCGCGAGTCCGCGGGCCTCGCCCTCGAGATGACGGTCACCGAGAACCTTGCGTTCCCGCAGTCGTGTACGTCGAGGCGGACTGTCGCGCCGCTGAGGATGACCGCGGAGAAGGAGCTCGCCTCGACGTGGATCGACCGGCTCGACGTACGCCCCAGGCTTCCGCACGCCCTCCTCAAGAACATGAGCGGCGGCAACCAGCAGAAGGTGCTGCTGGCCAAGTGGCTGGCCACCGATCCGAGCCTGCTGCTCCTGCACGAGCCCACCCAGGCGGTTGACGTCGGTGCGCGACACACGATCGTCGAGGCGGTGCGGAAGGCCGCGCACGAGGGCCGGGCCGTCGTCGTCGCCGGCTCCGACGAGAACGAGCTCGCGCTGCTGTGCGACCGCGTGCTCGTGTTCGCCGGCGGAGTGGTCCGCGACGAGCTCAGCGGCGAGCTCAGCCCGGCGAGGATCGTGGGCGCCATCTACACCAACGGCTCTCGAAGCCGCCTGCGGCCCCGCGTCGCCGCAGGTCGGTGACGACACCACCAACAACCAGAGAAGGACGTTTCCCCATGACCGTGGTCGACATCAACATCCACCACCTGCCCGAGGACCTGTTCACGAACGAGAAGATCCTCAACGGCTTCCTCAACAGCGCTCCCCGCGGGTTCGGCGAGATCGCCAGCGTGGGCCAGCTCGATGACGGGCGCCACCATCTGATCCTGGAGAAGCCGAAGGGCTACCAGAACCTCAACTACGTCGAGGGCGACTACAACGCCGAGGCCAAGCTCGCCGCCATGGACGAGGCGGGCGTCGACTACGGCATCATGCGCGTCCCGGTCTGGCAGGAGTGGCTCGACCTGGAGACCTGCAGGGAGGTCAACGACAACGCCGCCAAGATCGTCAAGGACTCCAACGGCCGGCTCTTCTCGACCGCGTGCGTGCCGCCGTGGGGTGGCAAGGAGAACATCTACGAGCTCGAGCGCTGCATCGGCGACCTCGGCGCGGTCGGTGTGCAGCTGGCGTGCCACTACGGGCAGCTCTATCTCGACGACCCGGTCTTCGAGCCGTACCTGAAGGTCATCGAGAAGCTGGGTGTCCCGGTCATCGTCCATCACACGCCGCTGCCGGTCGAGTGGAAGTCGGTCATCGACTACACGAACCTGCGCCGCGAGTTCGGCCGGATCGTCGACCAGGCCACCGCGGTCGGTCGCGAGCTGTTCTCCGGGATGTTCGACAAGATGCCGGGCCTCAGGTTCACCCACACGATGCTCGGCGGGAACTGGTTCGCCAACCAGGCGCTCCTCACCCCGCACGCCTCGAACAAGAAGGAGGCGATCACGCGCCTGCCCTCCGACGGCGCGGAGAAGATCCAGCAGTACCTGAGGGAGAACATCTTCTACGACCTCACCCACCCGCACTCGTGGGGCAAGGAGCAGGTCGAGACCGCGATCAAGGTGGGCGGCGCGGACCACTACATGTTCGGCTCCTCCTTCCCGGTCTTCTACGGCTGGATGAGCCAGGGCGTGGAGTTCATGCAGAAGACAGTCGAGCTCTCCGACGAGGACCGCGAGGCGGTGCTGTACGGCAACGCCAAGCGCATGTTCAACCTGCCGATCTGAGGTCCGCCGGATGACTGACGACCAGGACATCGACGGCTT
This sequence comes from Nocardioides asiaticus, assembly GCF_040049175.1. Taxonomy (NCBI): domain Bacteria; kingdom Bacillati; phylum Actinomycetota; class Actinomycetes; order Propionibacteriales; family Nocardioidaceae; genus Nocardioides; species Nocardioides asiaticus. The sequence continues at coordinate 525,527 of NZ_JBDZDM010000002.1, forward strand.
CTTCACCACCGCCCGCGTCAGCGGGAGGGCGGAGGCCGTCGAGCAGCCCGCGGACGGCTACCGCGCCTATCTCCTGGACCTCGACGACCCCAGGCTCGCCGAGGTCCGCGGGATGACGTACGAGGAGTTCGCCCGGGACCGCTACCAGGCGCCGTTCCTGCGGGAGCTGCTCGACTACTGGGACGGGCTCTACCGGGAGCCCTTCGTGGGCGTGACCAGCGATGGGGTCTTGCGGGAGAACCTGTACGCCCTGCCGACCGTCCCGGTCGACCAGACCGCGGCGGCCGCCGCCGCCCAGCGTCTCCTGGCGACCTTGACCCCCGGGGAGCGCGACGCGGTCTGCTACGACACCGACGACCCGCACTGGCGGGCGTGGAGCAACCCGGAGTTCGCGGTCTACCGGGTCGGGATGCGCCTGGAGGTGCTCTCGGAGGAGACGTACGACGCCTTCGACTCCCTGGTGAGGGCCTCCCTGTCGCCGGCCGGATACGAGCGGGTCACCGAGGCGATGGCACTCAACGGCTACCTCGGCGAGCTGGTGGATCTGCCGACGGTGATGAACGCCCGGTCGTACTTCTTCGCCGTCTACGGCACGCCGGACCCGGTCGAGCCCTGGGGGTGGCAGCTCTTCGGGCACCACGTCGTGGTCAACTTCGTCTCCGTCGGCGGGCGGCACGTGATCGCACCGGTGTTCATCGGCGGGGAGCCGGCGGTCACCGAGGAGCATCCCCCGCTCTTCGAGGCGCGGGAGCGGTTGGCGCTGCAGCTGGTGTCCTCCCTGGACGAGGGCCAGCGCGCCTCGGCTGTGGTCTACGGCTCGGTGCTCGACCCGGCGATGCCCGAGGGCCGGCTCCACCCGGCCGACGAGCGTCACGTGGCCGGCGCGTTCCGGGACAACCGGGTCGTCCCCTATGAGGGGATCCGTGCCTGCGACCTGGACGAGCAGCAGCGCGGGCTGCTGCGGGAGATCGTCGCCGACAGCCACGGGCTGCTGGCGCAGCCCCAGCTGGAGCTGACCCTGGCCGAGTACGACGCCCATGTCGAGGAGACCTGGTTCTCCTGGTACGGCGCGACCGACGGGTCCCAGCCGTTCTACTTCCGGGTCCACTCGCCGGTGGTCCTCGCCGAGCTCGACCACCACGCGGGCGTGTGGCTCGGCAACCGGCTACCGGCCCGGTTCCACGTGCACACCACGTTGCGCCACCCGAACGGCAACGACTACGGCCGCGCCCTGGTCGCCCAGTGGCGCGGGCGGGAGGTGATCAGGGATGGCCGCTCGTGACAGCCTCGGCGGCGATCTCCGCCTCGTACTTCGTCACGGCCTCGACGGTGTTGAGCTCGTGCTGCTTCGCCGCCGCCTCGATGGCGTCGGGCGAGGCGCCGCCCTCGATGAGCTCGAGGATCCCCTCGTGCTCGGCGAGCGCGGCCTGGGCGCGTCCGGGGGCATACCAGAACGCGGACTTGCGAATGAGCTCGAGGCGCGCCCACTCGTTCGACACCATGCTCATGAGACGCTCGTCGCCGCTGCGCGAGGCCAGCAGCTGGTGGAACTCGCGGTTCAGCCGGCCGAACCGGGCCGGGTCGAAGCTCCTCAGGGCCTCGCCCATCTGGCGGTTCAGCGTGTGGGCGGTGGCGAGGTCGTCGGCGGTGAGGTTGGGCGCGGACAACGCCGTCGCGTAGCCGCCGAGCCGTGCGACGAGGCTGAGCCCGCGCTGCCACGCGTCTGTGTCGAAGGTGCGGACCAGCGCGCCCACGTTGGGCACGATCTCGACCCAGCCCTCGGCCTCCAGCCGGCGCAGGGACTCGCGCCACGGGACGGAGCTGATGTTGTGCTCGCGAACGAGCTGGTCGATGACCAGACGGTGCCCGGGCCCGTAGGTGCCGTCCATGATCCGCTCCTTCAGGATCTGGAACGCCCGGTCGGCCTTGCTGACCATGCTGTCACCGCCTCGTCAGTCCCGCGGAAGTCGACAGGACTCCTCTTCACGCTCTCCAGCGCCACAGGGCCCACATCGTACGGCACGACCGTCCGTGATCCCGCACGTGATGACCTATGCGATTTCGTTGACAACCAGGAAGGAACGACCGCGGATGCAGCCAGCAGACCCCGCGCCGGGCTCGGGCGGTACTGAGGGGCCGATCGGTCTCGCGACCAGCGTGCGCGAGAAGCTGATGCGGGCACCGGTCGCCGCGCTCTCGGCGCAGTTGCGCAAGCGCGGCATGAACAACGTGACCGTCGACGGCGTACGACCGCTCGGCGCGGGACGGAAGTTCGTCGGGACGGCGCGGACGCTGCGCTTCCTGCCGAACCGGGAGGACCTCTTCGCCAAGTACGGCGGCGGCTACAACGCGCAGAAGCGGACCTTCGACTCGGTCGCGCCCGGCGAGGTCATCGTGATCGAGGCCCGCGGGGAGGCCGGCTCCGCCACCCTGGGTGATGTGCTCGCCCTCCGGGCGCACGCACGTGGCGCGGCGGCGATCGTGACCGACGGGGGCGTCCGCGACGCCGAGGCCGTCGCCGCGATGGGCATCCCGGTCCACTGCGTCGGCGCGCACCCCGCCGTCCTCGGTCGCCGCCACGTCCCCTGGGACGCCGACCTCGCCGTGGCCTGCGGCGGTACGACGGTGCAGCCCGGGGACGTCGTCGTCGGCGACGGTGACGGCGTGATCGTGATCCCGCCGGAGATCGCGGAGGAGGTCGCGGACCAGGCACTGGCCCAGGAGGACGAGGACGCCTGGATCGCCGAGCAGGTCAAGGCCGGGCACCCCATCGACGGGCTGTTCCCGATGAACGCCGAGTGGCGGGCCCGCTACGACGAGAGTCGCGAGGCACGATGAGCCCGCCCGATGAGCTCAGCAAGTCGCGCCTCGCCTACCAGTGGATCCGTGAGCGGATCATCACCGGCAGGTACGGGCCCGGGTACCGACTGGTGCTCACCTCCCTCGCGGCCGACCTCGCCATGAGCGTCGTGCCCGTCCGCGAGGCCATCCGCGAGCTGACCGCAGAGGGACTGGTGACCTTCGAGCGCAATGTCGGTGCCCGGGTGGCGATGGTCGACGCCGAGCAGTACCGCTTCACGATGCAGGTGATCAACGTCGTCGAGGGCGCCGCGACGGCGCTCGCCGCGCGCTTCCTGACCGCCGACGACCTGGCCCGAGCACACGAGCTGAACGACGCGTTGCGCGGAAGGCTGTCCGATCTCGACCCCCGGCTCTTCAGCGCGCTCAACCAGGAGTTCCACCACACCCTGTACTCCAAGTGTCCGAACCCTCGGCTGCTGGAGATCGTGGAGATCGAGTGGGCGCGGCTCGGCCACCTGCGGCAGTCGATCTTCGCCTTCGTGCCCGGGCGGGCGCCGGCGTCGGTCTGCGAGCACGATCGTCTCCTCGAGCTCATCGAGGGCGGCGCCCCGCTCGAGGAGATCGAGCAGGCGGTGCGCGAGCACCGCACCGCGACCCTCGCCGCGTTCTTGACGAACCACCCGGTCGAGCAGAGCTCGACGCCCCGCGCCGCCGGCGACCGGGTCACCGGCGGCGCGACGATCCCGGATCGCGGCCCGACGACCGGGGACATGCGCGACCTACCGCTGACAGAAGGAGCATGAATGCTTCCCCCGGAGACCATCACCGCGCTCGCGGACGAGCTCGCCAAGGCCGACCGTGAGCGGGCGGTCATACCGCGGATCACCGCACGCCACCCCGACGCCACCGTGGAGGACTCCTACGCGATCCAGGCGATCTGGCGCGACCAGAGCCTGGCCGCCGGCCGCCACCTCGTCGGCCGCAAGATCGGACTCACCTCGAAGGCCATGCAGGCCGCGACCGGGATCACCGAGCCGGACTACGGCGTCATCTTCGCCGACACGGTCTGGGAGAACGGCGCGGTCGTCCCGTACGACGACTTCTCCAACGTCCGCATCGAGGTCGAGCTCGCCTTCAAGCTGGGTGCGGCGCTCGACGGTCCGACGTGCACGCTCTTCGACGTGCTGCGCGCGACCGAGTACGTCGTACCGGCGCTGGAGATCCTGAACTCGCACATCGAGCTCGAGGGGCGCACGATCGTCGACACGATCGCCGACAACGCGGCGTACGGCGGCCTCGTGCTCGGCGGCAACCCGATGCGGCCGGACTCCGTCGACCTGCGCTGGATCTCCGCGCTGCTCTATCGCAACGAGACCATCGAGGAGACCGGCGTCGCCGCCGGCGTGCTCAACCATCCGGCCACCGGCGTGGCGTGGCTGGCGAACAAGCTCCACCAGCACGGTGCCCGGCTCGAGGCGGGTGAGCTCGTGCTCGCCGGCTCCTTCACCAGACCGATGTGGGTGTCGCGAGGTGACAGCGTGCTGTGCGACTACGGACCGATGGGGACGATCTCGTGCCGCTTCCAGTGACTCCGACCCTCCGCGACGCCCTCGCGGCCGCGGAGCGCCCGCTCGCCGGCATGTGGGTGTGCAGTGGCAGTCCCCTGGTGGCCGAGATCTGCGCCGGCAGCGGCCTGGACTGGCTGCTCATCGACATGGAGCACGCGCCCAACGGTCTGGAGTCGGTGCTCGCCCACCTCCAGGCGGTGGCGGCGTACCCGGTCGTCCCGCTGGTCCGCGTGCCCGGCTACCTCCCGGTCATGATCAAGCAGGTGCTCGATCTGGGCGCCCAGAGCATCCTGATGCCGATGGTGGACACCGCCGAGCAGGCGGAGGCCGCGGTGCGGGCGGTGCGCTACCCGCCGCGCGGCATGCGCGGCGTCGGGTCGGCGCTGGCGCGCTCGGCGCGGTGGAACCGAGTCGACGACTACCTCCTGGAGGCCGACCGCCACGTCTCGCTCTTCGTCCAGATCGAGTCCGTCGCCGGGGTCGAGAACGCCGCCGAGATCGCCGCCGTCGACGGCGTGGACGGCGTCTTCGTCGGTCCCTCCGACCTGGCCGCCTCGATGGGGGTGATCGGCCAGCAGACGCACCCCGAGGTCGTCGACGCCGTACGCCGGACCTTCGCCGCGGTGACGGCCGCCGGCAAGCCGGTCGGCGTGAACGCGTTCGATCCCGCGGTCGCCGACGGCTACCTGGACGCGGGGGCCTCCTTCGTCCTCGTGGGCGCCGACGTCGCCGTCCTCGCGCGCGGCTCCGAGGCGCTCGCCACCCGCTACGTCGGGGCACGCCAGCGCGACCGCGCCGGCTACTGACCGGCTCGCTCCTGGTCAGACCCGACCGCCGGAAAGGGGAAACCCCAGGTCAGAACGGTCTGACCCGGGGCTCCGGTGCTGGTGGGCAGGGGCGGGGTCGAACCGCCGACCTTCCACTTTTCAGGCGGACGCTCGTACCAACTGAGCTACCTGCCCAAGCGGGGGAGAGATTACCCGAGTCGTCGTTACTGTCACGAATCGGGACCGGCGGGCGTACGCCGGGCGGCGCGCCGCTCGGCGGCGAGCAGCTCGGCGGCGAGCAGCTCGGCGAAGGCCTGCTGCAGCTCGGCGGGCGGCTCGAGACCGGTCTCCTGGGCGAGGACGCGGCGGCCGGCGTCGTAGACCGCGAGGGCGTCGGCCCGTCGCCCGGCGAGCTCGAGGGCGCGCATGAGGGCGAGCCGGGCGCGCGGGCGCAGCGGGTGTACGCCGAGGAGGTCGCGCAGCTCGCCGATCGCGGCGGAGCGGGTGGCCGAGTCGCGCAGCTGCGTCTCGGCGTGGACCTCGCGCGCGGTGAGCCAGAGCTCGTGGAGGCGGCGGCGGGCCGCGGCGACGACGAGGTCCTCGTCGAGGTCGGTGAGCGGCTCGCCGCGCCATAGCGCGAGGGACGCGCGGGCGGCGTCGCAGGCGAGCGTGTGGGCGCCGTCGTCGAGCGCCGCCTCCGCCTCGGCGACCAGCGCGGTGAACCGGCCGAGGTCGGTCTGGTCGGGCGCCAGGGCCAGCCGGTAGGCGCCCTGGGCGAACGACAGCGAGCCGCCGTGGTCGCCGAGCAGCCGGCGCAGCCGGGACACCTTCACCTGCAGCGCGTTGCGGGCGTTGGCGGGCGGGTCCTCGCCCCAGATCGCGTCGACGAGGGTGTCGACCGAGACGGTCCGCTCCTCGGCGAGGACGAGCCGCGCGAGCACCAGCCGGTCCAGTCGCGCGGGCACCGGCCGGGGGCCGTCCGGCGTACGCACCTCCAGCGGGCCGAGCAGGGCCACGACCGGAGCGGAGCGTAGGTCGAGGTAGGTCATCGGACGGTGGAGAGCTCGGGCACCGGCGGCTGTCCGATGCCGTTGGGGAAGACGATCTCGCCGGAGGTCACGATCCGCGCCACGGGCTCGGTCAGCAGCGCGGCGAGCCGGGAGGTCGGCCCCTCGCCGAGCCGGGCGAACGGCGGGTGGGCGAGGCGCTCGGTGACCAGCTCGACGTCTCGCCTGACCCGGCCGCCGGCCTCGGTGATGCCGCCGTCGTCGGTGACCCAGCCGCGCTCCGCGAGCCGGCGCGTGGCGGCGTCCCAGTCCTCCTCCGACCAGCCGCGGTAGACCCGTTGGTCGGCCGGCACCAGGCCGAGGGCGGCCATAAGGACGTGGGCCTCACAGCCGTCGATGCCGGCGGCGGTGAGGGCGATGGTGTGGCCGTCGCCGCGGTACTCCCGCAGCACGGCCGAGGCCCAGAAGAGCCGCAGGTGCGGGTCCTCCGGCACCGGCAGCGCGGTGTGAGCGGCGGCGAGCGGGCGGCCGGCGGTGTCGACGACGCGCGCGAGCTCCATGGCGAGGTCGGCCGCCTCGACCAGCCACGGCTCGTCGAGCCCCCCGAGCAGTCGCCTCATCGCATCGTCGATCACGCGGAGCCGGGCGGCGTACGCCTTCTCGGGGGTGGTGTAGAGCCAGGCGTCGGGCAGGGCGCGGGCGACCATCGGGTGGTTGAAGTTGTAGAAGCACGCGGTCACGACCTCCGGAGGCACCCGGCCGAGCGCGGCCGAGCGGGTCGCGAAGTAGCCCATCCAGCCGCCCTTGAGCCCGAGCGCCGGGTAGTGCACGGTGCGTTCCTGCGCGAAGTAGACCACCGAGTGGTAGACCTCGAGCAGCCGCCACAGGTCCCGCTCGCGCTCCGCCGGCGTGCTGGGTCCCGTGGCCCCAGCGGTCGGGTCCGTCATCCTCGCCTCCTCGCGTCGGTGCTGCCGAGTCTGGCACCGCGCCGCCGCTCCCGGCACCGCAGTTCCGGTGGGTTGTCAGCGCCCTGTCAGTGGCCGGTCAGTGGCCCGTCAGCGCCGGGTCAGCGCCCGGTCAGCGCCCGGGCGCAGGGTGGGTGCATCGGAAGGAGACCTGCCATGGTCGTCGGTGTCGGTGAGAGAGTCGGGACGAGTGCACGCTCGGCCGCGGAGATCGGCGTACGCGCCCTGGGGCCTGCGGACGCCTCCGACGTCGGGGCGATGGTCGGGCGGTGCGGTCCGGAGACGCTCTACCGGCGGTTCCACGGCGTACCGAACCGGCCCGGTCAGCGGCTGGCCGACCAGGTGCGGGCCGAGGAGGCGGGCGTGCACCTCGGTGCCTTCGGTCCCGGCGGCCTGCTCGCTCTCGCGTCCCTCGTCCGGCATCGCGACGCGGCCTGGGAGATCGCCCTGCTCGTCGAGGACCGCTGGCAGCGGCGCGGCGTCGGCCGCGTGCTGACCGTGGCCCTCGGCGAGGTCGCGCGCCGCCGTGGCGTGCGGCGGGTCGTCGTCACCTACCTGTACGACGCCGCCGACCCGGTCCGCGCGCTGCTGCGCACCGGCGGCTGGCGGGCGGTGAGCACGACGGTCGACACCGGGGCGGTCGAGGTGGTCCTCGAGCCCCGCCGGCGGACTCAGGTCGCGATGTCGGGGTAGGGCAGCGAGAAGTGCTGCAGCCGCTCGGCGTACGCGTGCTGCATGGCGAGCGGCTCGTCGTAGTCCTGCTCGAACATCGCGATCCAGAGCGTCAGGGTGAGGAACGGGTGGGCGCCGAGCTCGAACAGCTTCACGTGGTCGTGGGCCGCGAGGGCCTCCCGTTCCTCGTCGGTGAACGAGAGCCAGGTCGACGCCTCGCCGGCGTGGCAGTTGAGGATCTGGTTGGCCCGCTCCCGCTCCCACCAGGCCACCGTCCCGGCGGGGTCGTCCCGGTAGCGCTGCACCAGCTCCGGGTCGCGGTCGACGGTGAAGAGGAACTTGTCGACGACGTACTTGCTCATCGGGGTGCCTCGCTCTGCGCGTCGAGGGCGAGCGGGTCGGGGTACCAGGTGAAGTACGCCTCCATCGTATGGAAGAGGTCGAGGCTGTCGACGTAGTCGGCCTTGTTGTAGCCCGCGATCCCCATCATCAGCATGAAGTCCATGAAGCCGTGGGTGGCGTTCCCGGGGGCGTGCAGGCTGTCCAGGGTCACCTCACCCAGGCAGCTGTCGATGTCGCCGTTGCCGATCCACTCCACCGCCTTGGCGTCGAACTCGGGGTCCGGTCCGTGCGGCCCGAACTGCCTCGGCCCGCCGAGCTCGAGGGAGAGGTGGCCGGTGCCGATGACCGCCACCCGCACGTCGCTCGGCCAGGCGTCGACCAGCTCGCGGATCGTCCGCCCGAGGGCGACGAACCGCTCCGGACGGGGGAGCGGCGGGGCGAAGATGTTGGTGTAGATCGGCACCACGGGCAGGTCGTTCTGCGGCCGCACCGTGATGATCGGGCAGGTGATCGAGTGGTCGACCCGCAGCTCGTTGGAGAAGGCGAGGTCGAAGCCGGCGTCGATCCCCTGGCGGAGGATGTAGGCCGAGAGCTCCTCGTGGCCGCGGAGCTTCAACCGCGGCAGCCCGAACTCGCGCTCCTCGTTGTAGTAGTTGGCGTCGTAGTACGGCGCCTTGCCCACCAGGAACTGCGGCATGTTGTCGAGCCAGAGCTGGTGGAAGTGGTCGGACCCGACCATGACGAGGACGTCGGGCCGGGCCCGGGTCAGCGTCTCGCGGTAGGCCTCGATCTTCCGCACCCACTCGGCCGCGAACGGCGGCGCCTCCTCGGGCGGCAGCAGGCTGGTCCGGTAGAAGAACGGGTGGTGGGTCGTGGCCAGGATCGCCACCAGCTTCGCCATCGGCTGCCTCCAGATGCTGACGGACATCTGTCCGTATCGCGGCTTCCGTCACGATGCCCGCGCGGGGCGCACTGTGTCAACCGTCACAGCGGAGCGCTGCGGGCGGTGGCGGCTGTGCGTGCGGATGGTCGTCCGCTGTGACAGCATCGAGCCATGGCAGGACGCGGCACCGGCCCGGACTTCGTCGAGGCGCTCGCGCGCGGGCTCGACGTGCTCACCTGCTTCGACGAGCACCACCGGACGATGTCGCTGAGCGAGGTCGCCGACGCCACCGGACTCGCGCGGCCGACCGCCCGCCGGCTGCTGCTGACCCTGGAGGAGCTCGGCTACGTCCGGACCGAGGCGGGGTCGTACGCACTGACGCCGAAGGTGCTCCGGCTCGGGGTCGCGTACGCCGCCTCCCTGGGGCTGTGGGAGATGGCCCGCCCCCACCTCGAGGCCCTGGTCACGAAGACCGGCGAGTCCTCCTCGATGTCACAGCTCGACGGCTCGGACATCGTCTACGTCGCCCGGGTGGCGGTGCCGAAGATCATCACCCTCCGGGTCGACATCGGCACCCGCTTCCCCGCTCTCCAGACCTCGCAGGGCAAGGTCCTGCTGGCCGCCCTCGGCCGGGAGGAGCGGGAGAAGGTGCTCGCCGAGCCGAGCCGCTCGGGCCTGCCGCCGTTCCCCACCCGCGACCCGGACGACGTGGAGCGGGAGCTCCGCACCGTCCGGGCCCGGGGCTGGGCGATGGCCGACGAGGAGCTCGCCCGCGGCATCCGCTCGGTCGCCGTCCCCGTGCGCGACGGCGACGGCGTCGTACGCGCGGCCATGAACGTCACCGTCCACGCCGCCGAGACCAGCGTCGAGACGCTGACCGGCGACTACCTGCCGCTCCTCCTCCAGACCGCGGGCGAGGTCTCCGCCGACTGGGCGCTGTGGCAGCACCGGTCGGCGGTCGAGGTCGCGCGCTAGGAGCGTTGGGAGCGCTCAGAGCGCGACGTACGCCTCGTTCGCCTTCCCCAGCACGGTGCGCAGCGCGCCGACGAGGTGGTCGAACTCGGGGGTGTCGGCGACGAGCGGCGGCGAGATCCCGAGTACGGCGGACTCGCCCGGCGTGACCCGCAGCAGGACCCCCTCGGCGGCGAGGCCGTCGTCGACCTGCTTCCTGCCCCACAGCCGGTCCTTCTGCTCCTGGGTGAGCGGGGTGCCGTCGGGCAGGGTGTTCTTCAGCTCGATCGAGTAGAAGAACCCCATCCCGCGGACGTCGCCGACGATCGGCAGCTCGTACAGGCTCTCCAGCTTGGTGCGGAGCTCGTCCTCCTTGGCCATCACGTGGCCGTTGATGTCGAGCCGCTCCATGATCTCGAGGTTCTTGAGCGCGACCGCGCACATGACCGGGTGGGCGCCGAAGGTGTTGCCGTGCTTGAACGTGACGCCCGCCCTGGCGAACGGCTCGTAGACCTTGTCGTTGGCGATGACCGCGCCGATCACGGCGTGGGCCGACGAGAGCCCCTTGGCCGAGGTCAGGATGTCCGGCTTCAGCCCGATCCGCTGGCTGCCGAACCAGGTGCCGAGCCGGCCGTAGCCGGTGATCGTCTCGTCGGCGACGAGGAGGATGTCGTACTTGTCGCACAGCGCGCGTACGCCGTCGGCGTACCCGGCCGGGGGGACGAGCATGCCGCCGGAGTTCTGCACCGGCTCGATGAGCACCATCGCGACGGTGGACGGGCCCTCCTGCAGGATGCGCTGCTCGAGGTCGTCGAGGAGGAAGGCGGTGAACTCCTCCTCGGTCTCGCCCTCGGGACGGCCGTAGCGCTTGGTGTTGCGCACCTTCACCGCGCCCGGGACGAGCGGCTCGAACGGCTCCCGGCTCGTCGGCGTGCCCATCAGGCTGAGGGCGCCCATCGAGACGCCGTGGTAGGCGTGGTCCCGGGTGATCGCCTTCCACCGGTTCTCGCCCTTGAGCTTGTAGTACTGCCGCGCGATCTTCCAGCAGGTCTCCACGCCCTCGCCGCCGCTGGGCGTGAAGAACGCGTGGTGCAGGCCCTCCGGGGCGATCTCGGCGACCCGCGCGGCGAGCTCGATCGCGCGCGGGTGGGTGCTCGCCCAGTTGGCGTGGTAGCCGAGCTCGAGGTACTGCTTCGAGGCCGCCTCGGCGAACTCCGCGCCGTAGGAGTAGCCGATGTTGACGCAGAACAGGTTGGCGAGCGCGTCGAAGTAGCGGTTGCCGTCGGTGTCGTAGAGGTAGCAGCCCTCGCCGCGCGTGATCACGCGCACCGGGCGCCCGTCCTCCGGGGACATCTCGGCGAAGTGACGCCAGTTGTGCCTGGCGGAGTCCTCCTGGAGCTCCGCCGTGGTGGGGGCGGTGGTGGGGGTGTCGACCGCTGTCATTGACCAGCTCCGTCCGCTTCGCGATGGGTGTGCCGAATCGTTACGTCACGGACGTTAAAGGAGCGGCACGCGGTCGGGGAACGCGCGAAATCGACTCTTAACACACTCGCCACGGACCGGACTCGCACGAGCCCGTGCGGCCGGTCCGCGGCCGGGTGCGGTTTACAGCGAGGAGTGCGTCCGCTCGCTGGCGTAGTCGGTGTAGGTATAGGGGTTGTCGAGCACCTTCGACTGCGGGATCTCCGGATGCATCCCGTCGGCCCACTCCTGGTCGCCGAGCGTCGCGCGGAGGTGGTCGACGGTCTCCGCGACCGCCGCGCGGGCGCGGTCGAGGTCGATGCCGACCAGCCGGCCGTCGTACTTCACGACGCGGCCGTTGACCAGCACGGTGTGGACGTCGCCGCGCTGCGCCTGGAAGACCACGTGGCCGTACGGGTGCAGGATCGGGAACATCGCCGGGGAGGCGTCGTTCTTCACGAGTACGACGTCGGCGTACCGCCCCGGCTGGAGGCTGCCGACCTTGTCGTCCAGCCCGAGCGCCTTCGCGCCGCCGCGGGTCGCCCAACCGACCACCTCCTCGGCGCGCAGCGACAGGTTGGTGACCGTGTCGCCCTTCGCGTGCGCCTCGAAGTGCTCGCGGGTGCGGTCCGCGGACAGCGTCGCCCGCATCGCGGCGAACAGGTCGGCGCTCCACCAGACGCTGGTGTCCATCGACAGCGAGATCGGGATGCCGTACGCCCGCAGCGCCCAGCTCGACGGGTAGCCCTGGCCGCACGACGACTCGCTCTCGGAGGAGACCGATGCCGAGCCGCCGGTGGCGGCGATCCGCTGGTAGGAGTCCTCGCTCAGCGTCGCCGCGTGGACGTAGACGGTCTCGGGGGTCATGAAGCCGCCGTCGTACATCAGCCGGATGCCGTCGTCGTTGGTCGCGCCCCAGACGCCGGCGTGGGTCGTGACGGGCACGCCGAGGTCGCGGGCGACCTCGAACGCCGCCCTCTCCGGGAAGCCCGGGTCGCCGGTCACGTCGAAGGCGATCTGGAAGCCGAGCATGTCGCTGCGCGGCAGCCGGTCGACGAACGCGCGGAACGCAGGCGAGGTGCTCCATTCCCACGGACCGGCCTGGATGTTGCCGTACGCGAGCACGAACCGTCCGGGCACCTCCTGCAGGGCCTGCACCGCGGCGTCGGCGTGCTCGGTGGTCTGCAGGTTGTGGGACCAGTCGACCGAGGTCGTGACGCCGGCGTCGACCGCCTCGATCGCGCTGAGCAGGTTGCCGGCGTGGATGTCCTGCGGGCGGAAGTGCTTGCCGTAGTTGAGGTAGTTCCAGACGAAGTACTGCGTGAGGGTCCAGTCGGCGCCGTACCCCCGCATCGCGGTCTGCCACATGTGGCGGTGGGTGTCGATCATGCCCGGCATGACGATGCCGCCGGACGCGTCGATCTCGACGGTGCCCTCCGGCAGCTCGACGTGCGGCCCGACCGCCTCGATCCGGTCGCCGACGACGAGAACGTCGCCGGGGTCGAGGACGGTGCGGGCGTCGTCCATGGTGAGGACGAGGCCGCCGCGGAAGACGATCGCGGGGGCTGCGGCGACGGCGCCCGCGTCGGGGTTGGTGATGGTCATGGGAGTGCCTCCCCAGGCGAGTGTCCAGGCTGACGCGGACACGTGTCCGCATCTCTGGCAGCCTGACGTGACTCAAGTCACATGTCAATGGTCCGCTCGTCGGCGGCGGATGGGCCGCTGAGCGCCTTGACAGCGGCGTTCAGGGCGCGGAACTGTTGACGGACGAGTGTCCGATACGTGAGGAGCGCACATGGCCGGGCCGCTGGACGGACTGCTCGTCGCCGACTTCTCGCGGGTCCTCGCGGGCCCGTACGCGACGATGCTGCTGGCCGATCTCGGGGCGGAGGTGGTGAAGGTCGAGAGCCCGAGCGGCGACGACACCCGGCACTGGACCCCGCCGGTGCGGGAGGACCGCGACCGCGGTGACGCCGGCACCTACTACCTCGCGGTCAACCGCAACAAGCGGTCCGTCGTCCTCGACCTGGCCGACCCGGAGGACCTCGCCGTCGCCCACGAGCTCTCCCGCCGGGCCGACGTCTTCATCCACAACTTCCGGCCGGGAGGGCTCGACCGCTTCGCGCTGGGGTACGACGACGTGGCCGGCCGCAACCCGGGCGCCGTCTACTGCTCGATCAGCGGGTTCGGGTCGGGCGCCGGCGCCGTGCTGCCGGGCTACGACCTGCTCGTCCAGGGCATGTCGGGGCTGATGAGCCTGACCGGCAGCCCGGACGGGCCGCCGTACCGCGCCGGCATCTCGGTCTTCGACGTCGTCACCGGCCTGCACTCCGCGCTCGGCATCCTCGCCGCGCTCCGCCACCGCGACCGGACCGGCCGCGGCCAGCACGTCGAGACCAACCTGATGTCGACGGCCCTCTCGGCGCTGGTCAACCAGAGCTCGGCGTACGTCGCCGGCGGGGTGGTGCCCCACCGGATGGGCAACGGGCACCTCAGCCTCTTCCCGTACGAGCCGCTGGCGACCGGCGACGGCGACCTCATCGTCGCGGCGGGCAACGACCGCCAGTTCCGCAGGCTCGCCGAGACCCTCGGCCGGCCGGAGTGGGCCGACGACGAGCGGTTCGCGACCTCTCCCCTCCGGAACGCCCACCGCGAGGAGCTGCGCCCGCTGCTGCTGGAGCGGCTCGCGACCCGGTCGGCCCAGGAGTGGTTCAAGGCGCTCAGCGACGCCGGCGTCCCGTGCGGTCCGATCAACGACGTACGCGGCGGGGTCGAGCTCGCCGAGGAGCTCGGGCTCGACCCGGTCGCGGTCGCCGGCGGCGTACCGACCGTCAGGCACCCGATCCGGTTCAGCGAGACCGGTCCGCGCCACGACCTGGCGCCGCCCACCCTGGACGAGCACGGCGCCCAGATCCGGGCCTGGCTCGGCTTCCCGCGCCACGACCACCCCACCGATCACCCCACCGGCCCGCCGGACGAGCCGCCGGTGCCGTCCGGCTGACCCAGCCGCCTGACCCAGCCGCCTGACCCGCAGCCGCCGTACGAGAGGAAGCCATGGCCGACGCCCCCTCCTTCCCGACCTCGCTCGGGACCTCCGAGCCGACCACGATCACGCTGCTCGGCAAGAACCTGGCGGACGAGCTGATGGGGGAGGTGTCGTTCGGCGAGCTCGCGTACTGGCTCATCACGCTGCGTCGGCCGACGCCCGGGGAGCGGCGGGTGTTCGAGGCGGTGCTGGTGGCGCTTGCCGACCACGGGTTCACGCCGACCGCGATCGCGGCCCGGCTCACCTACCTCAGCGCTCCGGACGCGATCCAGGGGGCGCTCGCCGCGGGGCTGCTGGGTGGCGGGTCGCGCTACCTCGGCGTCACCGAGGACACGGGGAGGTTCCTCGACGAGGTGATCGGGCGGCTCGCCGAGGTACCGGACGCGGACGACGGCGCGGCCTGGGAGGCCGTGGCGACCGACGCCGTACGCGAGCGCAAGGAGAGCGGACGGTTCGTGCCGGGTCTGGGCCATCCGGTCCACAAGGAGGGCGACCCGCGTACGCCGAGGCTCGTCGCGATCGCCCGCGGCGCCGGGCTCTACGGCTCCCACCTCGCCCTGTTCGAGGCGATCGGCCGGGCCCACCCCGATGTCCTGGGCCGGACGCTGCCGCTCAACGGAGCCGGGGTGTGCGGCGCCGCCCTCGCCGACCTCGGCCTGCCGCTCGAGCTGCTGCGCGGCGTCGTGCTGCTCGCCCGCTGCGCCGGCCTGCTCGGCCACGTCGCCGAGGAGATCCGCCGGCCGATCGGCAACGACATCTACCTGGCGGTGGACCGCAACGCCGTCTACGTCCCGCCCGAGGAGGACTGAGGCGTGCGGGCGGCCGTCCTCGAGGTGTGCGGCGAGCCGCCCGTCGTCGGGCAGCGCCCCGACCCGAGCCGCCGCGACGGCGAGGCGCTGGTCGCCGTCGTCGCCGCGCCCGTGACGCCGCTCGACCTGCTGTGCGCCTCGGGCACGTCGTACTTCGGAAGACCTCAGACGCCGTACGTCCCCGGCGTCCAGGGCGTCGGCGTCGTCGAGGAGTCCACCCGCCACCCGGCTGGCACCTGGGTCTGGTTCCCCACCGTGGCCGGGATGGCACCGGGCGACGGCAGCCTCGCCGAGCTGGTCGTCGTACCCGACGGCGACCTGGTGCCCCTCGAGTCCGGTGTCGACCCGCGGCAGCTGGCCGCGCTCGGCCTCTCCGCCGTCGCCGCCTGGGGAGCGCTGGTGCTGCGCGGCGGCCTGGTGCCCGGCGAGCGGGTGCTCGTCCTCGGCTCCAGCGGCGTGGTCGGGTCGGTCGCCCTCCAGCTCGCGCGGCTCCACGGCGCCGCGAGGACGTACGCCGCCGCGCGACCCTCCCGCCATGCCGAGGCCGACGCGGGGCGCCTCGGCGCCGACGGCTTCGTGCCGATCCTCGCCGACGACGACATCGCGACCCTGGCCGAACGGATCGGTTCGGTGGCGGGCGAGGTCGACCTCGTGATCGACCCGCTCTGCGGCCTACCGTCCGCGGCCGCACTGCTCCGACTCGCGCCCTGCGGGCGCCTGGTCAACCTCGGCAGCAGCGCAGGCGAGACGGCGGTCTACTCCTCGGCCCACCTGCGCAGCGGCAGCCGGGCCGTGCTGGGCTACACGAACAACGACCTCACCGAGGAGCAGCGGGCCGACGGGCTCACCGAGATCCAGCGGCGGCTCGTCGCCGGCGAGCTGACCGCCCGGTCCGAGACCTTCACGCTCGACGACGCCACGACGGCCTGGCGGCGACAGCGGGCCGGCGACGTCGACGGGCGCGCCGTCATCGCCGTACGCTGACCCACCTCGCACGGCGGAGGACCTGAGCGGCATGCGGCTTTGGTCGGCCCCCTCGCGTCGCCCTAGGATGAGCCGCCGGGCCCCCTTCGTCTAGCGGCCCAGGACCCCGCCCTTTCACGGCGGTAGCGCCGGTTCGAATCCGGTAGGGGGTACGACGCCAGAGGTGGGCCCCGACCAGCGAGTCGCGAGCCTCGCTTCCTCGGTGTCAGGAAGCGGTCGTGCCTGAGGCGGCGTCCTGGCTCTGGCTCGCGCGCCAGCGGCGGTTGGTGTCGATGACAGCATCGAGATTGCGCAGCGTGCCGGCCAGGTCGTCGATGTGGGACTTGAGCCGCTCACGCTCCTCGACCATCCGGTCGAAGGCGTCGTCGCTGGTCTGGATGCTCGGCGCGTAGGTGCAGGGCAGCAGCTCGGCAATGACCCGGCTGGTCAGGCCCGCGGCGTAGAGGCGTTTCAGGAACAGGACGCGGTCGAGTGCCTCCTCGGAGTAGTACCGCTGCCCCGACGCGCTGCGCTCGGAGGTCAGCAGCCCCTGCTCCTCGTAGTAGCGCAGCGACCGCACACTCACGCCGGCCCGCTTCGCCAGCTCCCCGATCCGCATGGGACACCTCCATGATCCGCCTCACACCATGCCATGTTGGCTTGCCTCTGACGTCAGTGTCAGGTTTTAGCGTACCCGGTGTCCTGATTCCGACATGCGAGGGAACAGCACCCATGACCAGCCTCTTCGACCGTCACCAGCTCGGCGCGTTGGCCCTGCCCAACCGCGTCGTGATGGCGCCCATGTCCCGAGTGCGCGGCACCGCCGACGGCCTCGCGACCGACTCCATGGCGACCTACTTCGCCCAGCGCGCGACCGCCGGCCTGATCATCTCCGACGGCATCCAGCCCAACCTCGTCGGCACCTCGAACCCCGGCGCCGCCGGGTTGCGCACCGAGGAGGAGGCGGCCTCGTGGAAGCCGATCACCGACGCCGTCCACGCCAACGGCGGTCGGATCTTCGCCCAGCTCATGCACGGCGGTCGGATCGGCCACGAGTCGATCACCGGGGTCCGGCCGGTCGGCCCCTCGGCCGTCGCCGCGAACGCGTCGCTCTTCACCCCGGCAGGTCCGCAGCCCGCGCCCGTCCCGCGCGCTCTCGGGACCGCAGAGGTGCCGGAGCAGGCCAGGTCCTACGCCGACGCGGCCGTCCGCGCGATCGGCGCCGGCTTCGACGGTGTCGAGCTTCACGGCGCCAACGGCTACCTGATCGGCCAGTTCCTCTCCTCCAACGCCAACCGGCGCACGGACCGGTACGGCGGCTCGATCGTCAACCGGATCCGGTTCGCCGTGGAGGCCGCCGAGGCCACCGCCGACGCGGTCGGCGCGGACCGCACCGGCATCCGCCTCTCCCCGGACGCCGGGCTGTGGGATGCCGTCGAGGACGACGCCCCCGAGCTGTACGCCGCCCTCGTCACCGAGCTCAACCGGCTCGGCCTGGCGTACGTCCACCTCGAGGCGACCACCGACGAGGCCACCATGGTCGACCTGCGAAAGCGCTGGGACTCGACCTACATGGTCAACCCGAGCACCTGGCTGGAGCGCGGCGAGAGCCCGTACGGCCCGGTGCCGACCAACCGCGCCATCGCCGAGCGCTGGCTCGGGCTGGGTGCCGACCTCGTCAGCTTCGGTCGTGCCTACATCGCCAACCCCGACCTCCTCGAGCGGCTCCGCCTCGAACTCCCGTTGGCCGAGGCCGACCCGGCGACGTTCTACGGCGGCGACGACAGGGGCTACCTCGACTACGCGACCTACCTGCACGCCCCCTCCTGACCTGGCGGATGGTGGCCGGACCGGTGGACCGCGGGTGAGCCCTTCAGTTCGACCAGCGGTCATGAACGCACCGATTGGGAACGGCGAGGCACAATGGGTTACTGTTCCACCGCTCCTGCAAACGAGACGTCGCTTGCGGAGAGCGCCAATGGCCCCGTAGCGCAGTTGGTTAGCGCGCCGCCCTGTCACGGCGGAGGCCGCGGGTTCAAGTCCCGTCGGGGTCGCAGAGAAGAAGAGGGCTCTGACCAGCGGAAACGCTGAGTCGGAGTCCCTTTTTCGTTTCAGCCCCAGAGGCGCAGTACGGCGGCCGTGTTCCGTCTGGGTCCCGCCGCAGCGTGAGCGGTCGGCGCCGTCAGTACAGCTTCGGCACCGTTGGAAGATCTTCTCGGGGAAGATGTCGATGTCGGCCGGTCGTGTCCGACCACGGGGTGACGCGCCCGGTGGGCGGGCGCCGCGAGGAGGACTGTCATGAAGTACCTGATGATGATCTACGCCAACCAGGAGACCTGGTCCGGCTTCGGCCCGGAGGACTGGGTGAAGGCCATCGCCGAGCAGGACGCCTACAACGCCAAGTTCTTCGCCTCCGGCGAGATGCTCGGGGCCTTCGGCCTCGCCGATGCTGAGCAGGCCAAGGTGGTGCGCGTCCGCGAGGGCAAGACCGCCGTGACCGACGGGCCCTATGTGGAGATGAAGGAACATCTGGCCAGCTACTACCTGCTCGATGTCGAGTCGGAGCAGCGGGCGCTGGACATCGCCGCGGAGATGCCGTTCGCCTCGTTTCGTGGTGTGGAGGTCTGGCCGGTGCTGCACGAGGCCGTTCCGGGTCAGTAGTCCGTTGGCACGATGAGTACGCCGTCGCCGACACCGTCGGGTGTGGACCGGGTGGTCGAGGGCCTGCTGCGCGAACATGCGCCGCAGGTCCTCGCCGCGCTGGTCCGTCGCCACGGCATGTTCGACCTGTGCGAGGACGCGACCCAGGAGGCGCTGCTGGCCGCGGCTACTCAGTGGCCGGCCGAGGGCGTTCCGGCCAATCCGCGGGGGTGGCTGATGACCGTCGCCGCGCGACGGCTGACCGACCAGATCCGCTCGGACGCGGCCCGCCGGCGTCGCGAACACGACGGCGCCCGTCATGCGGCGGCGTCCGGGCCGCTGTGGTCCCCGGCACCCGACGAGCAGGTGGACGACGACCGCGACGACAGCCTGACCCTGCTGTTCCTCTGCTGCCATCCCGACCTTTCGCCTCCTTCGCAGATCGCCCTGACTCTGCGCAGTCTGGGCGGGCTCACCACCACCCAGATCGCTCGGGCGTTCCTCGTCCCGGACGCGACCATGGCCCAGCGGATCAGCCGCGCGAAGGCCGCACTCGCCCATGCGGGTGCGCGGTTCGAGATGCCCAGCGCCGAGGAGCTCGGCCAGCGCCTCGACGCCGTGATGCGTGTCCTCTACCTGATCTTCAATGAGGGCTACACGGCGGCCAGCGGACCCGACCTTCTCACCGTCGACCTGACCACCGAAGCAATCCGGATGACCCGTCAGCTTCGCTCGGCGCTCCCCGACCACAGTGAGGTCGCCGGCCTGCTCGCCCTCATGCTGCTCACCGACGCCCGCCGCTCCGCGCGCCTCGGGCCGAGTGGAGAGCTCATCCCGCTGGTCGAGCAGGACCGTGCGCTCTGGGATCAGACGCTCATCGCCGAGGGTGTTGCCATCGTCACGACCGCGCTCGCCGCCGGCCCACCCGGCCCGTACCAAGTACAGGCCGCGATCGCCGCGGTCCATGACGAGGCTCCTGACGTCGCCAGCACCGACTGGGTGGAGATCCTCGGCCTGTACGCCGTGCTCGAGAGGCTCGAACCCAATCCCGTCATCGCCCTCAACAGAGCCATCGCCCTCGCGATGGTCTCAGGCCCGAGCGCCGGGCTGCGCGCGATCGAGCATCTCGCCGACGATCCCCGCGTGGCCCGAGGGCACCGGCTGCCCGCCGTCCGCGCACACCTCTACGAGATGGCAGGTGACCTCGCGGCCGCCCGCGACGAGTTCCTCGCCGCAGCCCGCCGCACCACCAGCCAGCCCGAGAAGCGCTACCTCGAACACAAGGCCGCTCTTCTTCACCCCATGGCCGATGGTGGCCCGAAGGACGCCCAACGCCCGGACTGAGCGTCGGGACGGTCGGCACGGCCTCAGTGAGCGGGCTCGTAGACCCCGAGCCGGTTGCCGCCCGGGTCGGTGAAGAGGAACCGCCGCCCGCCGGGATACTCGTAGGGCGGCTCGACGACCGTGCCGCCGGCCGCCTCCACAGCCGTGACGGCGGCGTCGAGGTCGCTGGTGCGGAGCAGCGGAAGCGGCGCGACCGGGGCCTCCGAGGCATACATCCCGCCGGCCTCGTCAGTGCCGTCCGGGCCCACGAAGCAGGCGTACACCCCTCCGTAGTCGTTGAAGGTCCACCCGAAGGCGGACTCGTAGAACGCCCGCGCGGCCGGCAGGTCGCCGACGGCGAGCTCGACGTAGTCGATGAACAGCTTGGTCATGGTCCCGGACGCTACGCCCGACCACCGACAGTTCCGACGGGTCAAAGAGAGCGGCCGACGACGCATGGATCCGCTCGGAATAGGGAGATCTCCCGATGCCCCCGGCTACCTCATCCGGCGACCTTAGATGGCGCGACCGGCGTGGGGCGGGTCGTGGCATCGGAGGTGGTTGAGGTGACGCTGAGGGTCCTCGAGGGCTTTCGGGAGCACGAGGGGGCGGTGGGCGACGTGCCTTGCCTGGTCCATGACCCGGAGCTGTGGTTCGCGTCGACACCGCGGGGGGTGGAGCGCGCCAAGGAGCTGTGCCAGGACTGCCCGGTGAGGGCGATGTGCCTGGACGGGGCGCTCGCTCGTCGCGAGCCGTGGGGCGTCTGGGGCGGCCAGCTCTTCCTCGACGGCGTCGTGATCCCGCGGAAGCGCCCGCGCGGCCGGCCGCCGAAGGTGCGTCACGAGGAGCTGGACGGCGACCACCTTGCCGGCAGCCTCGACGACGACGCGGCCCGGATCGCCTGACCGGCGTCCGGGCACAATGGCGACGTGCCCGTCCAGGTCGATGCCGTTCGCTTCGACGCCCTCGTCGACGAGGCCCTCGACTCGATCCCCGAGGAGCTCGCCGGCCAGGTGCGCAACCTCGTCGTCCTCGTCGAGGAGTGGCCGCCGCCCGAGGAGCCGCAGGACACCCTCGGCCTGTACGACGGCGTGGCGATCACCGAGCGCAGCGACCTGTGGGCCGGTGGCCTGCCCGACCGCGTCTTCGTCTTCCGTCAGCCCCTGCTCGCGCTGTGCGACTCGGAGGAGCAGCTCGTCGACGAGGTGCGGATCACCGTCGTCCACGAGATCGCCCACCACTTCGGCCTCTCCGACGACCGGCTGCACGAGCTCGGGTGGGCCTGAAGCCGGCCGCCAGGCGGGGTAGTCCGGGACG
The DNA here is from genome assembly GCF_040049175.1 of Nocardioides asiaticus. NCBI lineage: Bacteria > Bacillati > Actinomycetota > Actinomycetes > Propionibacteriales > Nocardioidaceae > Nocardioides > Nocardioides asiaticus. Next base: position 547,043 of record NZ_JBDZDM010000002.1, read on the forward strand.
AAACGGTCGGTTACTCGCCAGTAGAACGACCGCTTCGTCCCGGACTACCCCAGCGCGGAGCCGACCACCCACCCCACCGCGCACGCGCCGAGCCCGACGGCCACCGAGCCGACCACGTTGAGCGCGGCGGAGCGCCAGGCGCCGGTCTCGACCAGCCGGAGGGTCTCGAAGCCGAAGGTGGAGAAGGTGGTGAGCGCGCCGCAGAAGCCCGTGCCGGCGACGGTGAGCACCCAGGACGGGAAGGCGCCCGCCGCGGCGCCGCCGGCGAGCAGGCCGAGGATCAGCGAGCCGACGATGTTGACCGTGAAGGTCCCGAGCGGCAGCACGGTGTCGTGGCGCGACTGGACCCACTGGTCGGTCAGATAGCGCACGGGCGCCCCCACGGCTCCGCCGAGGAGCACCAGCAGCGCCGTCACTCGCCGCCCTCCGGCGGGTGGAGCGGGCTCGGCCGGCCGGTCTCGATCACGTCGACCTCCTCGAGGGTGACCAGTCGGCCCTTCACGAGCTCGGCGAGGTCCTCGGCGAAGGCGCGCAGCCGGTCGGGGAAGTCGACGATCACGACCATGCACGGCAGGTCGTCGCCGAGGGACAGGATCCGCTGGGTGTGGATCCGCTGGGACACGCCGTACCCCTCGACGCCGTGGAAGACCGACGCCCCGGCCAGCCCCGCGCCGTGGGCGCGGTGGACGAGCTCGGTCGAGAGCGGCCGGTGGTGCCACAGGTCGTTCTCGTGGAGATAGATCGTGAGACGTGCGGGCATCAGTCCTCCTGGGGTGCGATCTCGTGGCCGCGGCGACGCCGGGCACGGCGGGTGGCGACGGCGATCGTCAGCCGGCCGGCGGTGACGCCGACCCAGACCGCGACCAGCCCGACGACGACGGTCCCGAGAAGGTACGCCGCGGCGGTCGCCGGGGCGTCCGCCGCCAGCAGCCCGCGGGTGTCGAGCTCGTACGTCGAGAAGGTGGTGTAGCCGCCGAGGACCCCCACCCCGAGGAAGGGCCGGACGTACCTCGTGTGCGACCACGGCCCGAGGACGAACGCCATCAGCAGCCCCAGCAGCATCGCGCCCGTCGCGTTGACCACGAACGTGGCGAGCGGGAAGTCGCCGCCGGAGTGGGGCAGCGCCTCTGCGATCCCCCACCGGGCCAGGCTGCCGAGCGCACCGCCGACGGCGATCGCCGGCAGCAGGTCGGCATGGGCGCGGATCAGAGAGGGCATGGGTCTACCTAACGGTGAGTCGTCGGGTAGGGACTGTCGGCGACCCCGGCCTGAGCCGGGAGCGCGGTTGTCGGCGAGCCCCACCGCCATCGGCCGCAGTCTAGTGGGATCGGTGGTGGGAGCGGCCCCCGCCTCGTCAGCGGAGTCAGCGGACGGCGCGCTCCCTCGCATCAGAAGGCCAGGGCGTCGGGGACGACCCGGCGGCCTGGCGGATGTACTCCCCAAGGAACCAGCGCTGGAAGCGCACCTGTTCGGGACTGCGGGCAAGGGTCAGCAGCCGCTCCTGGCGGCAGAACTCGTCGGTGACGTCGAGGAGCTCGAGGAAGCGCTGCAGCGTCTCGGCGGCGGCCCGCGGCATCCGCACGCGCAGGTCGGCGCGCTCGGCCCCGCTGTCCACGGCGCCCTCGATCTCGGCCTGGCCGATCCCGTCGCGGAGCTGCCGCTCGAGGGCGCTGAACAGGTCGGAGAGGCTCTTCGCGAGCGGGTACTCGGCCGCGTGCGCGAGCGCGAGCAGCCGGACCTCGCGGCGCAGCTCGCGGAAGTGGTTCTGGAAGCCGACGTACAGCGCAAGGGGTACGCCGAGGACGTGCACCTCGACCGGGTCCTCGACCTCCGCGCGCGGCTCGGGGACGGCGGGCGCACCCGTGATGACGCCCGGGACGCCGTCGCCGTCGGAGATGTCGGTGGCCGGGGCGAACCAGACGACCTTGCCGTCGTTCTCGATCTCGGCCCCCCACGCGTCGGAGACCTTGGCGACGATCGTGAGCCCGCGACCGAAGGTCACGAGCAGGTCCTCCTCAGCCTCGATCGAGAGCGGTCCGGGCAGGACCGGCTGCTCCACCGAGCCGTCCCGGACCTCGACCCGCGGGTGGTCGCGGGTGCCGCGCACCCGGACCTGGACCGGCTCGGTCCCGTGGAGGAGGGCGTTGGCGACGAGCTCGGCGACGCCCAGCTGGGCGCACTCGATGAGCTCGGGGCGGCCGATGTCCTGACAGGCCCGCACGACCCAGTGCCGGGCGTCCGCCGCAGCCCGCGGACCAGGTGCCAGCGTGAGGGCCGGCCGATTGAGCGGCACGGTAGCTCCTTCGTGCAGACAGGGGTGGTCGATCGGCGACCCTCGGTCCGAGGCGGCGGAAGTCGAGAGTACGGGACGCATCTACCCACGCAATGTGGCGGTCAAACCGAATTCTCCGCACATTTTCGTGGTTGCAAAGTCCCGGCTCGACATGCGGGACCTGGGCGGGTGCGATGTGAGGATGCAGACGGCCCCCTGGGTTACCGGGTGGTGGACCGACGGGCAGAATAGGGAATGGAACGATCTAACCCCCGTGGGAAGGGTGAGGCATGGCAGCCAACCAGCCAGAGATCCAGCAGGCGTCCGCCGCTCAGGGCTCGGGCAAGCACCGCGTCGTGATCATCGGGTCGGGCTTCGGCGGCCTCTTCGCCGCGAAGGAGCTCAAGCGCGCCGACGTCGAGGTGACGGTCATCGCCCGCACGACCCACCACCTGTTCCAGCCGCTGCTCTACCAGGTGGCCACCGGCATCCTCTCCCAGGGCGAGATCGCGCCGCCGACCCGCGAGGTCCTCCAGCATCAGAGGAACACCACCGTCCTCCTCGGGGACGTCATCGACATCGACCTCACCAACAAGACCGTCACCTCCGAGCTGCTCAACCGGCGTACGGTCACCGGCTACGACTCGCTCATCGTCGCCGCCGGCGCCGGCCAGTCCTACTTCGGCAACGACCAGTTCGCCGAGTTCGCGCCCGGGATGAAGAGCATCGACGACGCGCTTGAGCTGCGCGGCCGGATCTTCGGCGCCTTCGAGCTCGCCGAGATCGGTGCCGCCCGCGGCGAGAACGTCGACAACCTGCTGACCTTCGTCGTGGTCGGTGCGGGCCCCACGGGCGTCGAGATGGCCGGCCAGATCGCCGAGCTCGCCCGCCGTACGCTCAAGACCGACTTCCGCCACATCCAGAGCCAGAAGGCCCGCGTCGTGCTGGTCGACGCCGCACCGCAGGTGCTGCCGCCGTTCGGGGAGAAGCTGGGCGAGAAGTCCCAGAGGGCCCTCGAGCGGACCGGGGTCGAGGTCATCCTCGGCGCGATGGTGACGCGCGTCGACGAGCAGGGCCTGGAGATGAAGTTCAAGGACGGTACGACGCAGCGCATCGACTCGGTCACGAAGGTCTGGGCCGCCGGGGTCCAAGCCTCCGAGCTCGGCAAGACCCTGTCGGAGCAGACCGGCGCCGAGCTCGACCGGGCCGGCCGGATCGCGGTCAACCCCGACCTGACGCTGCCCGGCCACCCCGAGGTGTTCGTGGTCGGCGACATGATCAATCTCAACCACCTGCCCGGCGTTGCGCAGGTCGCGATCCAGGGCGCCAAGCACTCCGCGAAGACGATCAAGAACCGGCTCAAGGGCAAGCCGGACCCAGGCGACTTCAAGTACTTCGACAAGGGCTCGATGGCCACCATCAGCCGCTTCAACGCGGTGGTGAGCATGGGCAGGTTCAAGCTCTCCGGGTTCCTCGCGTGGATGATGTGGCTGGTCGTGCACCTCGCCTACATGACGGGGTTCCGCAACCGGCTCACCGCGACGCTGCACTGGTTCATGTCGTTCATCGGCCGGGACCGGTCCGAGCGGACCACCACGATGCAGCAGATCTTCGCCCGGTCCGCCCTCGAACGCATCGAAGGCGGCGCCGCCGGGCTGGTCTCCCCGCCCGGCGAGGGCGACCGGCTCATCGAGGAGCGCCGCCGCGAGCTCGAGGAGCAGGCGGCCGAGGAGGCCCGGCTCACCGACGAGCACGAGCGCGGGGTCACAACGCCGAGCTGAGCGGGCCCGTCCCGCGTCAGTCCGGGTCGACGTCGCGGCGGTAGTACCTCAGCACCCGCATGAACTCCGCCGGGTCGACCATGGACGCGTCGACGACGTACGGCGCCAGCGACCGCCTCTGGAACAGCACCTTCCAGCGGCGGCTGCCCGGGCGGCCGACGACCTCCAGCCGGGTGTCCGGGCTGGCCAGGTCGAAGGAGGTGCGGCTTCCGCCGCGCCGGATCTCGAGCAGCCCGCCGGTGACGGTCAGGGTGGCGAGCGCGGAGCCGGCCCGGACGGCGTACGTGATCGCGGTGAGGCCGACGGCGACCGCCGCGAGCTCGTAGCCGAAGACGGTGCGCTCGCGCCAGGCGTCGACGAGCAGCACGACGGCCGAGGCCGCGGCCAGCACGAGCAGCGTCGTCAGCAGCCGGCGGGCCTGCTTGCGCGGCCTGAAGAAGATGGTGCGCGGCAGTGCGTCGTGCCGCTCGTCGAGGTCCCCCATGGCGGCAGGGTAGGTCCGCCTTCCGGACCCCGCAGGAAGTTCGCTCAGGCCGTGACGATGGTCCCTGAACCACCCTTGTCCAGCGCGCGCGAGATGACCATCCGCTGGATCTGGTTGGTCCCCTCGAAGATCTGCATGACCTTGGCCTCGCGCATGTAGCGCTCGACCGGGAAGTCCCTGGTGTAGCCGTAGCCGCCGAGCACCTGGACCGCGTCGGTCGTCACCTTCATCGCGTTGTCGGTGGCCACCAGCTTGGCGACCGACGCCTCGGTGGAGAACGGCAGCCCGCGGTCGCGGAGGGTGGCGGCCGCCTGCAGCGTCGCCCGCGCCGAGACGACCGCCGCCTCCATGTCCGCGAGCACGAACGCCAGCCCCTGGTGGTCGATGATCCGCTTCCCGAAGGTCTCCCGCTCACGGGCGTAGGCGACCGCCCGGTCGAGCGCGCCCTGGGCCAGCCCGGTGGCGACGGCCGCGATGCCGAGCCGTCCGGAGTCGAGCGCCGCGAGGGCGATGCGCAGGCCCTCGCCCTCGCCGCCGATGAGTCGGTCGGCCGGGACGCGTACGCCGTCGAAGCGCATCGTGGCGGTCGCGCTGCCGGTCAGCCCCATCTTACGCTCGGGCGGGTCAGCGGTGAGGCCGTCGGCGTCGGCCGGCACGAGGAAGCAGGAGATCGCGCTCCTCGGCTCGCCGGTGCGCGCCAGCACGGTGTAGAAGTCGGCCTTCCCGCCGTGGGTGGTCCATGCCTTGGCGCCGGTGATCACCCAGGCGTCGCCGTCGCGCACCGCCCGGGTCTGCATCGCCGCGGGGTCGGAGCCCGCATGGGGCTCGCTGAGGCAGTAGGCCCCCAGCAGCTCGCCGCCGAGCATGTCGGGCAGCCACTGCTTCTTCTGCTCGTCGGTGCCGAAGGTGGCGAGCGGGTAGCAGGAGAGGGCGTGCACCGAGACGCCGACGCCGATCGACGCCCACGCCGCGCCGAGCTCCTCGAGCACCCGGAGGTAGTCGGCGTACGAGACCCCGCCGCCGGCGAACTCCTCGGGGTAGGGGAGGCCCAGCACTCCCGTCCGGCCCAGCAGCGTGAACATGTCGCGCGGGAACGCCTCGTCGGCCTCGGCCGCGGCCGACCGCGGTGCCAGCTCCTCGGCCGCGATCTCCCGCACGAGACGCAGCAGCTCGGCGGTCTCCTCGGAGGTGACGACGTGGCGTGCGGGCATGGCCCCAGCGTAATCCGTGGACGTCCTAGCAAACAGCCGGATGCCCGACTCCGCCACGGCTGCTACGGTGCGCGGACCGCCGACCCTCGGACCCAGGAGAGCGATGCGCGAGCCGCACCCCGTCGATCCGTTCGTGCTGCGTCAGCTCGACGTCGAGACCGAGGCCCGGGCCCGGGCGTCACGGGCGGTCGCGTCCAGCGCGGCGGGCGCTCCCGACGAGGTCCTCCACAAGCTGGCGAAGGCCGTCGACGGGCTGCGCGACGAGCTGCTCACCGCCTCGCACGACCTCGCCGAGCACCCGGAGGTCTCCTTCGAGGAGCACCGCTCGGCGGCGGCGCTGGCCGACCTCGTCGAGGGCCACGGCGTCGCGGTCACCCGCGGTGCCCACGGCCTCGAGACCGCGCTGCGCGCGGAGGTCTCCGGCGGCGACGGGCCGACGATCGCGATCCTCTCGGAGTACGACGCGCTCCCCGGAGTCGGCCACGGCTGCGGCCACAACGTCATCGCGACCGCCGGCCTCGGCGCCTTCCTCGCGCTGGCCGCGCTGGCGGGCCACTCGGGCGAGCGCCTGCCCGGCCGGGTCGTCTGGCTGGGCACCCCCGCCGAGGAGGGCGGCGGCGGCAAGGAGCTGATGGCCCGCGACGGTGCCTTCGACGACATCGACGCGGCGGTGATGGTGCACCCGTTCGGCTACGACCTCGCCGAGCCGGTCTTCCTCGGACGCCGCCAGCTCCGCGTCACCTACACCGGCATCGCCGCCCACGCCTCGATCCAGCCGTTCATGGGCCGCAACGCGCTCGACGCCGCCCACCTGCTCTACACCGGCGTCGCGCTCAACCGGCAGCAGATGCCGCCGTTCGACCGGGTCCACGCGGTCATCAGCGACGGCGGCGTGCGCCCCAACGTCATCCCCGAGCGGGCCGAGGTCGTCTTCTACGTCCGCAGCCAGTACGCCGAGGAGCTCTCCCTGCTGAGCACCCGGCTCGAGGAGATCGCTCACGGCGCCGCCCTGATGACCGGCTGCGGCGTGGAGCTCGCCTGGGACGAGTCGCCGGCGTACCTCCCGCTCCGCAACAACACCCCGCTGGCACAGGCCTGGAACAGGCGGTACGCCGAGCGCGGCCGCTCGCTCCTCGCGGCCGGGGTGCTCCCCGACCTGCTGGCCGGCTCGACCGACTTCGGCAACGTCTCCTTCCGGATCCCCGGACTGCATGCGATGGTCAAGATCGCCGAGCCGCAGGTGTCGCTGCACAGCCACGAGTTCGCCGCCGCCGCGGTCACCGAGGCGGCCGACGCGACCGTGCTCGACGCGGCCTACGGCCTCGCCGGCGTCGCCGCCGACTACCTCTGGGACGGCGAGCTGCGGCAGGCCGTCGCCGACGACTTCGCGGCGGCGGGCGGCGCGGTGGACGTCTCGACGTACTTCGACTGAGACCGGTCCACCGGCAGCGACTCCTGATCGCTCGATCAGTGGGTCCTCAGACGTCTCCGGCACGTCCGAGGGCCCACCGTCCCTCGGCTCGTCCGCCGCGCCGCACGCCCGTACGACTCCCATCGTGCGGGCGCTGGCCTTTGTCCGCAGCGAGCCATGAATAGTTCATGAGATAGTGCGGAAATAGATCAGCAGAATTCCCCATTCTTGTTGCGCACGTCACATCCCGGTGCCACGATCACCACCATTCTCGGGCTGCTCGGCGGCATCTGGCATCGGGCTGGGTGCCGGTTGTTCACGTTTGTTCATGAACGGAGTGCGCCGATGGCGTCGCAACTTCCTTCGGACGACCGCGCCCTCGGGCGCGGCGTACGACCCCTTCTGACCCGGCGCCTGGCCTTGCAGGCCGGCGCCGTCACCATGGCCGGGCTCGTGCTGAACCGCCCGGTCCCCGCCCGTGCCGCAGCGGCGGGCAGCTACCCGTCCGTCGCCGAGCTCCCGCCCGGGGCACCGAAGCGAGAGACCTTCGAGAAGCAGGAGCAGGGTCTGGCGGCGTACCTGATGATCCTCGCGCCGATGGCCAACGACATCGTCACCGACGGATCGGACCTGCACGGCTGGATGTCCGGCGGCTGGTGGCGCTCGCCGTCGGCCAGCTACAACGCCCGCGTCATGGAGCACGTCGCGACGCTCGCGTGGTTCTACGCCAACGAGCGGCCGTGGAACCCCTACCACCTCGACCAGGCGCTCGGCGATCGGCTGGACGCGGCGATCGGCTACTACCTGGGGCTGCAGCACGACGACGGGACCTTCCCGGAGACCTCGCTGAGCCAGCACGGGAAGGCAGCCACCGCTTTCGGGCTGACGGCGCTGTCCACGACGCTCCGCGCGCTGAGCGGTGCGGGTGCCTATCCGGAGCGTCGGGAGCAGATCCGGTCGGCCCTCGGTGCCGCGGCGGACTGGGTGCTCGACGAGACGAACGCCGCGATGTGGACGTACGGCTCGAGCGGTGCCGCCAACCAGTCGGCGGCCGCGCTCGTCGGGGCGTACGAGGCCGCCGTCGCCATCGGGGACGACGTACGCCGGCAGAGCGCCGTCGACCGGATCGGGCTGCTGGCGCAGACCTGCCAGTCGGCCGGCGGCTGGTTCCACGAGTCCGACGGCTTCGACCAGGGCTACAACTTCGGCGTCGAGCTGCCGGACCTCGGGCACCTCTACGCCCTCACCGGGGACGAGCGCGTCGCGGCGATGGCGCGGAGCTTCGCCGACTTCCTCCAGTACGTCGCGCTCGACGAGCCCGACAGTCCCGGACCCATCCTCGCCGCGGCGTTCTCCTCGCGCACGAACCCGGTCGGCAGCGTCCGGGACTTCGAGCCGCCCGACGACGACAGCCGGGCCGAGGTGAACGAGCTGCTCGCCGCGGCGCCGCTCCTCGGCGCCTTCCGCCCGGCCTCCCAGGACGTGCAGGCCAGCCAGGTCGCGTGGGGGAAGTCGAGCGAGGCGGTGGCGCCGCGCGCCAAGCAGGACACCTCGCCCCGGCTGTGGATGTATGAGCTCCTCGCCCCGAAGGGGCTGGACGTCAACGAGAAGGCCCGCCGGGCCGCGCAGCTCGCCCCGGTCGCCAACAGTCGGTTCACCGAGCCGCGGGTCGGGGAGTTCCACGACATGCAGTTCCTCTTCGTACGCCGCCCCGCGTACTACCTCGCCGCGCTGTACGGCGAGCCGTCGTCGGTCTCCGTCCGGGTCGGTCCGCAGCTGCTCTGGCACCCCGACGCCGGCACCGTCGTGCTCGGCTTCAACGGCAACACGACCGACTCCTTCTGGGGGACGCTCACCCCGGGCAGCGGGACCTCCGACGCCCGGGAGCACCTTGCGGTGTCCTACGCCGCCGGCGGCGCCGCTGTCGGTGTCGACCAGCTGCGCGGGGCCACCGGGGACCTGACGATCACGACCCGCGGCGCCTCGACCGGCGTGGTCACCACGACCACGATCGCCGACGACGGGTTCGTCCGCGACGTCGACGCCGGCTTCCGCGCCTACGAGCAGGTGCCGCTGCTGCTGCGCGAGGCCGACCAGATCGCGCTGGCCGGCTCGGACGCGTCCGCGTCGTGGGGCTCCTCGACGTCCACCACCGCGACCGGGGTGAGCATCACCCGGAGCGGCATCACCGTGACCTGGGACTGGGGCGAGCCCCTCGCCACGACGATCACCGCGAAGCCGGCGCGCCTCGCCTTCGCCGACGACGACCGGATGCAGCACCTGCTGCGGGTCACCCATCCCGGCACCATCCGGGTGCGCACGACCATCGCCTGATCGGTCGATCAGTGGGCCCTCAGACGGAGCCGGTACGTCTGAGGGCCCACCGTCGCTCTCCGGCCGCGCGGTGGCAGACTGTCGCCACGCACGGGCCTCTAGCTCAGTTGGTAGAGCACCGGACTTTTAATCCGAGGGTCGTCGGTTCGAGCCCGACGGGGCCCACCGAGTCGGCGTGTCGAGAATGGCGGTCCTCGTCGCGGTTACCGGAGACGGACGGACAACCACGAGGAGGACTGCAATGTCGCAGCGCACCGAGACCGGCCACACGACCGGCACCGCTGACAAGGACTACAACATCATCTGGTTCACCGAGGCGTGCCTGAGCAACGCGCTGAGGCTCGAGAACTACATTGAGGACGCCGAGCGCGCCGGTGACAGCGAGCTCGCGGACTTCTTCCGCAAGGCGCAGTCGGACAGCCGCAAGGGTGCCGAGCAGGGCAAGGAGCTGCTCGCGCGACGCCTGCAGGCCGTCTGACCCCGGAGGTCGACCATGGCGGTGTGCGAGGTCTGCGGGAACGACTACGACAAGAGCTTCGACGTACTGGTCGCGGGAGCGCAGCACACCTTCGACAGCTTCGAGTGCGCCATCCACGCGCTCGCGCCGGTCTGCGAGCACTGCGGCTGCCGGGTGATCGGGCACGGCGTCGAGGTCTCCGGCCACTTCTACTGCTGCGCGAGCTGCGCGCGCATGTCCGAGGAGGGTGCGGCGGTCCAGGACCGGGTCTGAGCCGAATCGCGTGTAGCCCTAGGGCTACGTCGCGCGAGTGCTAGGTCGCGCGCGGCTCGAAGCCGTACGCGATCTCGCCGTTGGCCACGGTGACCTGCTCAAGCAGGTCCTCGTCGCCCTCGAACCAGACGTCGAGCTCATCGAGCAGTTCCCGCGCGGTCGGGGGCCGGATCGGTGCGGCGACGTGCGGCCAATCCGATCCCCACAGCAGCCGGTCGGGGACCTCGGCGAGCAGACGGCGTACACGCGGAGCGACCCGGTGGCCCGCCTCGGCGGGCTCCTCCTCGGTAACCCGCGCGGCACCGGAGAGGGTGATCCAGGCCTGGCCGTCACGGGCGAGGCCGACGAGTGTGTCGATCGCGGCCGCCTCGTCGTGATGGCCCGGCGGGAAGTAGCCGAGATGGTCGACGACCACGGGCACCGGGCTCGCCGCGACCGCCCGCGGGAGCCAGTCGAGATGGTCGGTCCATGCCGTCCAGATCTCGAGGTGCCAGCCGAGGTTGGCGGCCCGACGCGCCATCGTCCCGAGCGACGCCAGCGGCGCGCCGCCGGGAAAGCGGTCCTGCAGTCGCAGGGCACGTACGCCGTACGAGTGCAGCCGCAGCAGCTCGTCGTCGGTGGCGTCGGTGTTGACGACGGCGACGCCGCGCAGCTCGCGGTCGGAGTGCGCGAGGGCGTCGAGCAACGGCTCGTTGTCGGACCCGTGGGCAGATGCCGTCACGAGCACCCCGCGCCCGGCGCCGAGAGCCGCGAGGTGCTGCATGTACGCGGGCAGTGGCGCGTCGAAGATCGGGTAGCGCGCCCCGCGCACGCCGGTCCGGGACCCGTCGAGCACATGGCAGTGGTTGTCGATCGCCGCCGGTGGGAGACCGGTCACGCGAGGGCCTCGTCGACGGTGTCGATGTCCACGTCGTCCCGCTCGCGCACGACGAGCGCGCAGATGGCCAGCAGGGCGTACGCCGAGCCGGCGAAGACCGCGATCGCGGTACCGACCTCGATCCGGTCGGAGAGGAAACCGATGGCTGAGGGGAACAGCGCGCCGATCCCGCGGCCGAAGTTGTAGCAGAAGCCCTGGCCGGAGGCGCGGATGCGGGTGGGGTACTGCTCGGAGAACAGCGGGCCGAGCGAGCTGAAGTACGCCGCAGAGAACATCCCGAGCGGGAAGCACAGCACGGTGAACACGGCCGTCGAGGGATGGAGCAGGGTGAACACCAGCGAGATCGCGAGGGCGAGGATCGAGGTGACCACCAGCGTCCAGCGCCGCCCGAGCCGGTCGGAGAGGTCCGCCCCGAGCAGGTATCCGACGAACGCGCCGACGATGACGACCGCGAGCGTCCCGCCGAGAGCGAGGACCTCGAGTCCGCGCTCCTCCTCGAGGAACTGGGGAAGCCACGTGGTGAGCGCGTAGTAGCCGCCCTGTGCGCCCACCGCAATGAGCGAGCAGAGCACGGTACGGCCGAGGAACTCGGGGTGGAAGATCTGCAGCACGCCGGCCAGACCGGGCCGTGGCCCGGCCGTACGACGCGCGAGCGGCGGCTCCTCGACGTGGCGCCGGATGTAGAGCACCAGCAGCGCGGGCAGCAGTCCGGCCCAGAACATGATCCGCCACAGCCAGTCGTCGCTGACCCCGTCACTGACCACGACGTACAGCACGACCGCGGCGCCCCAGCCGACCGACCAGGCGGCCTGGACCCCGCCGACGGCCCGGCCCCGGATGCCGGCCCTGACGGTCTCGGCCATGAGCACGGCGCCAACGGCCCACTCGCCTCCGAAACCGAGGCCCATCAGCGCGCGCAGTCCGCCGAGCTGGAGATCGTCCTGCGCGAACCCGCAGGCGCAGGCGAAGACCGCGAACCAGCAGACGGACACCTTGAGCATCGTGATCCGCCCGAACCGGTCAGCGAGGAGCCCGGCGACCCACCCGCCGAAGGCCGAGCTGACCAGTGTGATGGTGGCGATCGTGCCGGCCTCGCCGTTGCTGGCCAGGAACCCGGTCGAGAGCAGCACCGTGAGGACGAGGCTGAACATCTGGACGTCGAAGGCGTCGGTGGCCCAGCCGCCGAAGCACGCCCAGAACGTACGACGCTCGTTGGGCGACATGTCGGCGTACCAGAGCCGCCCCCGTCGGGCGGTCTTCGCCGCCTCGGTGCTCGTGTCAGCGTCCATGCTCTCGCCGCGGTACCCGATCCCGCGGCGTGGCAACGGTCCGCGAAGCGGCACCGGGTCAGATCGCCTCCGGACCCTCGCGCAGCGCAGGGGCCTGGAGCATGGCGCCGCCGTCGACGGTGTAGACGCCTCCGGTCATGAAGCTGCCGGCGTCGGAGGCGAGCAGGAGGGCGAGGCCGCGGACCTCGTCCGGCTCGCCCATCCGGCCGAGCGGGACCATCGAGGACCACATCGCCTCGCCCGCGGGGTCGATCGGGCCCTCGCCGCCGATGTTGGTGCGGAACGGGCCGGGGGCGATGGCGTTGACGCGTACGCCCCAGCGGGCCAGGTCGAGGGCGGCCTGGCGGGTCAGGTTGACGACGCCCGCCTTCGCGACGACGTAGGAGTACGAGACGAGCGGGTCGGCCCGCAGCCCGGCGGTCGAGGCGGTGAGCACGATGCTGCCGCGGCGGCGCGGCTTCATCAGCCGGGCGGCGGCGCGGACCGTGCGGAGCACGCCGTGGAGGTTCACGTCGACGAGCGCGTCCCAGTCGTCGAGGTCGAACGTCTCCAGCAGGCCGCGCTCGTCGCCGGGACCCGGACCGCGGGCGATCCCGGCGTTCGCGAAGACCGCGTCGAGCCCGTCGCGCCGGGCGGCGACGTCGTCGAGGAGGGCGTCGACCGCCGCGGTGTCGCGTACGTCGAGCTCGGCGGTCTCCAGCCGCTCCGAGCCGAGCTCGGCGGCGACCTTGGCGAGCCGGTCGGTGGAGACGTCGGCCACGACGACGTGCGCGCCGGCATCGTGCAGGCCCTCGACGATCGCGCGGCCCAGCCCGGACCCGCCGCCGGTGACGACGGCGGTCCGGTCGGACATGTCGAAGAGGGGGTTCACCGGTTCCGCCGGATCTGCCGCGAGAGTACGACGGCGAGGACCAGCGCGGCGCCGTAGAACAGCTGCTGCACGTAGTTCTGCGCGCCGAGGATCTGCAGCCCGATCGTGCCGGTCGCCAGGAAGTAGACCGCCAGGCCCGTGCCGAGTGCGTTGAACCGGCCGGGCTTGATGCTGGTCGCGCCGAGGAACACCGCAGCGTACGCCGGCAGCAGGTAGGGCCCGCTCGCGGTGGGGTCGGCCGAGCTCGTGGTGCCGAGGAAGAGCAGCCCGGCGATGCCCGCGATCAGCCCGCCGAGCACGTAGCCGCCGAAGCGGATCCGCGACACCCGGATCCCGGAGAGCCGGGCGACGTCGCGGGACTGGCCGACGAAGAGCGCCCGCAGCCCGAGCGGGTGGTAGGTGGTGACCCACCAGATGACGAGCATGATGATGACGCCGTACCAGAACTCGAAGGGCACGTCGAAGAGCTTCGCGCTGAAGGTCCACCGGGTCAGGTCGCCGTCGATGCCGACGATCGTCTTCGACCCGGCGACGTAGTAGATCAGGCCGGTGAAGACGGTGCCCATCCCGAGCGTGGTGATCAGGGCGTTCGTGTCGCAGACGACGACGAAGAACCCGTTGACGATGCCGGCGAGCAGGGCGACGGCGACGCCGATGAGGCTGGCGACCCAGATGTTCATCCCCTGCGAGGTGTTGAGGTCGCCGACCACGACGGCGGTCAGCCCCATCACCCCGCCGAGGGAGAGGTCGAAGTCGCCGGTGATGGACGGCATCAGCGCGGCGAGCGCGAGCACGAACAGCACGGCCTGCGAGCCGAGGATGTTCGAGACGTTGGACCAGGTGGCGAACTGCTCGGGCCGCAGCACCGAGAAGAAGACGATGATCGCGACGAACGCGACCGGGAGGGCGAGCCGCTCGGCGAGGACGGCGAAGCTGCGCTCCTCCTGCGCCTGCCGCGGGCCGGCGGGCTTCGGTGTGGGTGTCTTCGCGGGGGAGGACACCTTGGTGGTCGACATCGCGCGTTCCCCTCTCGGCGGTCAGGCGCCCGGGACGTCCGCGAGGACGGACGCCGCGTTGGTGGAGTACTGGTAGACGGAGGTGCTGATCCGGTCCTCGGTGACGTCCTCGCCGGTGAGCTCGGCGCGGATGACGCCGTCGGCCATGACGAGCACGCGGTCGCAGACCGTGGCCAGCTCCTCGAAGTCGTTGGACACCCAGAGCGTGCCCATGCCGGTCGCGGTCGCCTGCCGGACGTGCCGGTAGATCGACGCGCGCGCGGCGACGTCGACGCCCTGGGTCGGCTCGTGGAGGAGCAGCAGCCGCGGCTCGATCTCCATCCACTTCGCGAGCACGACCTTCTGCTGGTTGCCGCCGCTGAGCCGGCCGAGCAGCGCGGACGCGTTCCGCGGGCGTACGTCGAACTTCTCGAGCAGCTCGCCCACCCGCGACCGCACCCGCTTGAACCGGATCCCGCCGAGCCGGGTGTAGCGGTCGTTGACCAGGATGGTGGCGTTCTCCCCGACGGTCATCGACGCGGCGATGCCGTCGCGCCTCCGGTCGGCGGGGACGAGCGCGATCCGGTGCTGGACGGCCTCGGCCGCGGTGAGCCGCGTCAGCCGGAGCGGCCGCCCGTCGATCGTGAGGGTCCCGCCGGTGGAGCGGTGCGCACCGAAGCAGAGGTACGGCACCTCCTCCGCGCCCGACCCGAGCAGGCCGGCGATGCCGACGATCTCTCCGGCATGAACGGTGAGGTCGGCCCGCTCGACGCGGCCGCCGGACAGCCCGGACACCCCGGCCACGACCGGCAGCTCGGCGGCCGGTGGTTCGTCGTCGGTCTCCTGGCGGCGGTACGTCGCGCCGACGAGCCCGGCCGACTGCCCGACGATCATCTCGATGAGCTGCTCGTCGGTGACCTCGTCGAGACGGGCCTCGCCGGCGACGACCCCGTCGTGGAGCACCACGGCGCGGTCGCACAGCCGGCGTACGGCGTCGAGGTCGTGGGAGATGAAGACGACGCTCGCGCCGTCGCGCACGATCGTCCGGACCAGGTCGAAGAGGAACTCGACCTCGTTCTCGGGCAGGAACACCGTCGGCTCGTCGAGGAAGAGGATCGACTGGCCGACCGTGCCCTCCTCGCGGAACCGGCGCTGCTCCTCGGCCGCGCGCACGATCGCGACCAGCGCCTGGCCGACCGGGGGCAGCTCGTTGATGGTGAGCAGCGGGTCGACGTCAACGCCGTACTCCCGCAGGAGGGTGCGCACGCGCCTGGTCTCCTTGCGCCAGCTGATCATCCCGCGCCGGGTGGCGGCGTCGCCGACCATGAGGTTCTCGACGACGCTCAGCGTCCGGGCGAGGCCGAGGTCCTGGTGGACGAAGCTCAACCCGAGCTCGCGGAACTGCCCGGGCGCGAGCGGCAGGGGCACGTCGGCGCCGGAGAGCCGCAGCGTGCCGCCGGGCTCGGGCACGTTGACCCCGGCCAGCACCTTGACCAGCGTCGACTTGCCGCAGCCGTTCTCGCCGAGGAGCGCGACGATCTCGCCCGGGTAGACGTCGAGGCCCACCCCGTCCAGCGCGTGGAAGAGCCCGAAGCGCATGGTGATGTCCCGCAGCTCCAGGACCGGCGCCGCGCCCGTGCCAGCTCCTCCGCGCGGGGCGGGGACGGCCACCCCGCGCGGGTCCTCGGTGCTCAGCTGACCCCCCAGAGCTTCTCGTACTCGGTCTGGAAGTCGGTCCCGAAGCCGTTGTTGACCTTCGTGACCTCGTCGTGGTTGCTGAGCGTCCACAGCCGGGACGGGTCGCCGTCCTTCGACGGAGGTACGGCGCCGGCGCCGCTCAGCACCCGCAGGGTCTGGTCCATCGTGGCGTACGCCCGCCACAGCTGGGTCGGGCCGACGTCGGCCTTCATCGGGATGCTGTCGCCCATCGCCTTGACGTACTCCGGCGTGCCGCCGTAGGCGCCGTAGATGAAGACGTCGTCGCGGCCGCTCGCCCGGATGCCGGCGGCGGCCGGTGGGACCTCGCCGTCGAAGATCGGGATGACGGCCTTGATGTCCGGGTTGGCCTGGAGGGCGGAGCTGACCGCCGACTGCACCTTCGTCGCCCAGTCGGGGACGGCGATGTTGGTCGTGGTGACCTTGCAGTCGGGGCAGTACTTCTTGAACTCGCCCTTCAGCGCGCCGTACATGTCGACCCCGCTGGGGACGTCGTTGGACGTGATCACGAAGGCGTGGAACGGCTCCTTGCGGTTGTCCAGGATCGCCTTGTCGATCGCCCAGCGCATCGCCTCCATGTTGGGCAGGTTGGTCTGCGCGGTCACGAGCGGATTGGTCGCCTCCCCCTTCTCGATGTCGGTGAGGCCGGAGTCGATCACGGCGATGCCGGCCCGCTTGGCGGCCTGCAGCTGCGGGCCGATGAGGTTCGGGTCGATGCCGCACACCAGGACGATCGCGTCGTAGTGCTGGCTGATCGCCTGCTGGATGCCGGGGATCCAGCCCGACGCGCCGCCGCTGTTGTCGAAGACCTTGCCCGACATCCCGACCTTCGGGGCCAGCTTCACGATCGACTCGGCGATCTGCTGGCAGACCGGCAGCTGGCTGGCGGTCGGGATGACGAAGAGGCGCTTGCCCTTCGCCTTCGAGATGTCGAACGCCTTGCCCGGGCTGACGAACTGCGGGACAGCCTCGGCCTTGTCGACGATCGACGACAGCTGGTCGTACTGCGCCTGGGAGAGGAAGCCGGTGTCGCTGCTGTCCAGGTCGTCGTCGCTGCCCGAGGCGCCCGAGCCCGTGTCGACGGCTCCGCATGCCGCGAGGGTGGCGGCCGCCGCTGCTGCCGCGACCGCCGTCGTGACGCTCCGCCATCTACCCCGAGACGAACCGTGTCCGGACTGGATCCTCATCGATCAGCTCCTCCGCTGAGGGTTCCTCGTGGCGAGGAAGGGCGGGGTTTGCGCGACTGTGTCGCCGGTCACATTCGATTGTCAACACTATGTATGACGATCTGAGGACACCTTCCACTGAGCGGGAGGCGGCTACTTCGGCCCGAGGATCCGTGGGCAAGGTGCAGGCATGCCCGTCGACACCGCGCCGGTCGGGTCGCGTCTCGAGCGCGCCCGCCCCGTCACACCCTCCGAGCTGCGGAACCGGGCCGACTGGATCCGCCTCCGGACCATCGAGCTGATCGACCAGGCCGGCCTCGGCCACTACGCCAGCACGTTCTCGTGCGCGGAGATCTACGCCGTCCTCTACTACCACTCGCTGCGGCTCGACCCCGCCCACCCGGACTGGCCCGACCGTGACCGGTTCCTGCTCGGGAAGGGCCACGTCGCGACCGGGCTGTGGCCGGTGCTGGCCGACCTCGGCTACTACCCGGAGGAGTGGCTGGCGAAGTTCGGCAGGATCGGATCGCCGCTCAACGACCACCCCAACATGCGGCTCGCCCCCGGCATCGACTTCAGCTCCGGTGCGCTCGGGCACAACCTCTCGGTCGCCACCGGCATGGCGCTGGCCGGGCGGCTCTCCGGCCGCGACTACCGGACCTTCGTGCTGACCGGCGACGGCGAGCTGCAGGAGGGTCAGGTCTGGGAGGCGGCCATGGCGGCCAGCCACTACGGGCTCGGCAACCTCGTCGCGGTCGTCGACGCCAACGGGCTCTCCGGCTCGGGGCCGACCTCGGAGGCGATGAACATCGAGCCGCTCGGCGAGCGGTTCGCCTCCTTCGGCTGGGACGTGCACGAGATCGACGGCCACTCCGTCGAGGCGCTCGTCGCGACCTTCGACGCCCTGCCGCCGGTCGACTCCCGCAAGCCGGTCTGCGTCATCGCCCGCACCCGCAAGGGGAGGGGCACCAGCCTCACCGAGGCGGCGCCGCAGGCCTGGCACCTCGGCCTCATGGACCCAGACCAGCGGGACCGGGCGATCCTCGAGATCAAGGAGCGGATGTCGTGACCAGCACCGACGCCAGCACCGATGCCCGGGCCGACGCCCCGACGATGGTCGACGTCTTCTCCGACGTCGACATCGACACCGAGCTGGCGACCAACCCGGCCGGCGTGGCGATCGCCCGGATGGCGGAGGCCAACCCGCGGATCGTCACGCTCACCGCCGACCTCTCGACCACGCTCGCCGACTTCCGCGAGCGCTTCCCGGAGCGCTACATCGAGCTCGGCATCGCGGAGACGAACTCGATCTCCGTCGCCGCCGGGCTCGCTGCCAGCGGCTTCCTCCCGTACGTCTACTCGATGTCGCCGTTCGGCGTCCTGAAATGCGCGGAGCAGCTGCGCACCGACGCGGCGTACAACCACCTGCCGCTGCGCCTCGTCGGCCGGCTCACCGGGCTCGCGATGGGCTGGTTCGGCACCAGCCACCACGCGGTCGAGGACGTCGCCGTCGGACGGGCGATCACCGGGCTCACCGTCCTCTCGCCGGCCGACAGCCAGTCGGTGCTCAGCCTGATGGCGGCGACCGAGGACCACCCCGGGCCGGTCTACCTCCGCATCGGGGAAGGGGCCGAACCGGTCTACGAGGAGCCGCCGACCTACGAGCGCGGGAAGTGGCTGCGGGTGCGCGACGGCGACGACCTCACCCTCCTCGCCCACGGCCTCGGGGTCGGGCTCGCCGTCCGGGCGGCGGCCGAGCTCGAGAAGCAGGGCGTCTCGGCCGAGGTCTACGACTGCGCCTACCTCAAGCCGTACGACGAGGAGGCGGTCCTCGCAGCGGCCGCGCACACCGGCCGGCTGCTCACCGTGGAGGACCACAGTCTCGTGGGCGGTCTGACCAGCATCGTCGCGGAGACACTGGGTCGCCACGGCGTCGTCGCCGAGCTGGCCCACGTCGCGCTGCCCGACGAGGACCTCGAGGTCGGCGCCCCCGCCGAGCTCTACGAGTACTACGGCATCACCGTCGACGGCGTCGTCCGGCTCGCCCTCGACCTGACGACCGGGGATGCGGCCGGGGACGGCGACGACCGATGAAGGCGGTCGTCTGCACCGCCGGCGGGACCGCGGTCGCCGACCTGCCCGACCCAGTCCCGGCCGCGGACGAGGTGGTCGTCGAGGTGGAGGCGTGCGGGCTGTGCGGCTCCGACGTGCACGCCGTCGAGCAGGGCCAGACGTACGACGGCCACGTGCTCGGCCACGAGTTCGGCGGCCGGGTCGTGGAGGTCGGCGCCGGGGTCGACCGCGGCCTGGTCGGGCAGGCGGTCGCGGTCAACCCGATCGGCGGCTGCGGCCGCTGCGCGGCGTGCGTGCGCGGCCTGCCGTTCCGCTGCAGCGTGCCGAACGTCGGCATCACCAGGCCCGGCGCCTTCGCGCAGTACGTCGCCGCGCCGGCCGCCCAGGTCGTCCCGGTGCCCGAGGACCTGCCGCTCGAGCGGGCCGCCGACGCCGAGCCGCTCGCTGTGGCGCTCGCCGCGGTCCGGCTGGCCCGGGTGCATCCCGGCGACGCCGCCCTGGTCTACGGCGTCGGCCCGATCGGCCTCAACGCGATCGTCGCGCTCCGCCTCGCCGGCGTCGAGCGGATCGTCGCGGCCGGCCGATCGCCCGGCCGCCGGGCGGCGGCCGCGCTGATGGGGGCCACCGACGTCATCGACACCCGCGAGGTGTCGGTCCGCGAGCACGCCGAGGCCGAGAAGCTGTCGTACGCCGCCGTGCTCGAGTGCTCCGCGGCGCCCGACGCGGTCCCGGACGCGCTGGGCGTGCTCGGCCCAGGCGGCGTGTGTGTCGAGGTGGCACTGGCCCCGCACGCCCCCGCCGTACCCCTCTTCCCGCTGCTCAGCGAGGGCCACACCCTCGTCGGGAGCTGCGCGTTCGACGCCCCCGACTACCGCGCCGCCGTCGACCACCTCGTGACCGGCCGCGCACCTACCCACGAGCTGGTCTCGGAGCAGGTGGACCTGCCCTCGACGCCCGACGCGCTGCACCGGCTGCGCACGCCGGGCGAGCTGGTGCGGATCCTGACCCGCCCGCAGCGGGTCCCGTCGACGGTCTGAGCCGGACGACCAGGACGACCAGGACGACCAGGACGACTCGGACGACTCGGACGATTGGAGAAGAGATGGAGCAGCTCACCGGCAGGGTCGCCGTCGTCACCGGCGCCGGCAGCGGCATGGGCGAGGCGTTCGCGAAGGCGTTCGCGGCCGAGGGCATGAAAGTCGTGGCCGCCGATATCCAGCGCGACGCGCTCGACGCGACGGTGGCCGACATCACCGCCCTGGGGCAGGAGGCCGTCGGCGTACCCACCGACGTCTCCAGCCTCCCCGCCGTCCAGCACCTCGCGGCCGCCGCCGTCGAGACGTACGGCGGCGTCCACCTGCTCTGCAACAACGCCGGGGTGGAGGGCTACCTCGACGGCCCGATCTGGGAGGCCACCGACAAGGACTGGGCCTGGACGGTCGACGTGAACTTCTGGAGCGTCGTCCACGGCATCCGCACCTTCGTGCCGCTGATGATCGAGAGCGGGCAGCCCGGTCACGTCGTCAACACCTGCTCGATGACGGCGGTGATCGCGGCGACCAACATGTACGGCATCACCAAGCACGCCGTGCTCGCGCTCTCGGAGGTGCTGCGCAACGACCTGCGCGAGCAGGAGCTGCCGATCGGCGTCACGGCGCTGTGCCCGGGCACGATCGCGACCAACCTGTTCCACGGCAGCCGCAACCGCCCCGCCGAGCTGCAGAACGAGGTCGAGACCTCCGGCGCCGTGCGCGGGCGTGAGCTGCGCGAGGAGATGCACGCGGTGCTCTCCGCCGGGATGCCGCCCTCGGAGGTGGCGGCGAAGCTGGTCGCGGCGGTGCGGGCCGACGCGCCCTACCTGCTCACCGACCACGAGTGGGACGAGCAGATCATCGAGCGCCACCGGAACCTGCTCGCGGGGGCCGTGGGACCGCTCGCGGGCGCGACCGGAGGAGCGGGCTGATGCGGTTCGACGGACAGGTCGCGATCGTCACCGGCGCGGCCGCCGGCTTCGGGCTGGAGGTGTCGAAGCGGCTCGCCGCCGAGGGCGCGCTGGTCACGATGGTCGACATCGCCGCCGACGAGCTGAAGGCGCAGGCCGCGGAGGTCCCCGACGCGCTGCCGATCGTGGCCGACGTACGCGAGGAGGCCGACGTCGACGGCTACGTCGCGCGCACCGTCGAGGAGCGCGGCCGGGTCGACCTCTTCCACAACAACGCCGGCATCGAGGGCCGGATGGCGCCGATGACCGAGCTCGACGTCGACGACTTCGACCGGGTCTGGGCGGTCAACGCCCGCGGCGTCTTCCTCGGCCTGCGCGCCGTGCTCCGGGTGATGAAGCCGCAGGGCTCCGGCGCCATCGTCAATACCGCCTCGCAGGCCGCCATCATCGGGGCGCCGACCTTCTCGCCGTACGTCGCCTCGAAGCACGCCGTCGCCGGCCTCACCCGGTGCGCGGCACTCGAGGGCGCGCCGTACGGCGTACGCGTCAACGCCGTCGCCCCCGGCCACATCGACACCCGGATGGCCCGCGACCTCACCCGGCAGATCAACCCCGAGGACCCCGACGCGGCGTACGCCGAGCTGTCCTCGCAGGTCCCGCTCGGCCGCTACGGCACCGCCGGGGAGGTCGCCGAGATGGTGGTCTGGCTGCTGTCGCCGCAGGCGTCGTACGTCTCGGGGTCGCTCCACCTCATCGACGGCGCGCTCAACGCCTGACCGATGCCGGACGCGCCGCGATGAACCCCGTCGTGTCGCTGACAGCGCGCCATCTCAGCGTGCCGTTCGAGGCCGGGGCGCCCGAGCTGGCGGTCGGGACGCCGCTGCGCCGCGACCTCGTGCTCGTCAGGGTGGAGTGTGCGGACGGCGCGGTGGGCTACGGCGAGGCGTTCCACGGCCAGGCCGGCGGCGCGGTCGCGGAGGTCGTCCGCACGACCCTGCAGCCCCTGGTCGTCGGCCGCCCGGTGGAGGACACCGCGGGGCTCAGCCGCGCGGTCCACGACCGATGCCTGTCGGGCAACGGCACCGGCGCCATCCGGCTCGCGCTCAGCGGCGTCGACCTGGCCATGTGGGATGCGCACGGGAAGTCCCTCGGCGTACCCGTCCACCGGCTGCTCGGCGGATCGGACACCGACTTCCCGGCGTACGCCGGCGGCTTCGCGCTCGGCTTCCAGCCGCCCGAGGAGCTGATGGCCGAGCTGGCGGCGACGCTGCAGCGGTCCGGCTGGAGGGCGGTGAAGATACGCATCGGTCGCGACCCGGTCGAGGACGTCGCGCGGGTCCGCGCCGCCCGGGAGGGGCTGGGGTCCGGGATGCGCCTGATGGTGGACGCCAACCTCGGCCAGCGCTACGAGATCGCCCGCATCGTGCCCGCCCTGCGCGAGCTCGACGTCGAGTGGCTGGAGGAGCCGTACGAGCGCACCGCCCGGCGCCGGTACGCCGAGCTGCGACGCACCGCCGGTGTGCCACTGGCCGGCGGCGAGAACCTGCACGGAGCCGCCGAGTTCCTCGACTGGATCGAGGCGGGCGCGCTCGACGTCGTCCAGCCGGACGCGAGCCGGACCGGCGGCATCACCGAGATGCTCCGCATCGCCGCCGTCGCCCGGGCCGCTGGGGTGCGCTTCGTGCCGCACATCTCCCACAGCGTGCTGAACCACGCGGCCGCGCTGCACGTCATGTCCGCGGTGGCCGGCGGCGACCTCGTCGAGGGCGACGCCTCGGTCGAGAACGGCTTCCGGGACGGCCCGATCTGCGGCGGCGTGACGTACGCCGACGGGCGGGCGGTCCTGACCGGCGGCGCCGGTCTCGGGGTCGACGTGGACGAGCACGCCCTCGACGAGCTGGCCGGCGGCCCGGGGTCACCGTTCCCGGCGACCCGCTGACCTCAGCGGTACGCCGGTGCCCGCGGCTCGCGCTGGTCGTCGGCGGTGGCGAGCAACGGGTCGGTGCGGCGCGGGATGAGGACCGCGAGCGCGACGACGCTGGTGGATCGCTCGACCACGGGGGAGCGGTTGAGGGTGAGCAGCACCTCCTGCAGCTCCTCGTGGGAGCGGGCGGCGACCTTGCACAGGACGTCGGAGGTGCCGGTGGTGGTGTAGGCCTCGAGCACGTGCGGGTTCGCCTCGAGCTCGGCGCGCAGCTCGTCGAGGTCGACCTGCGAGATCTCCAGGCTGACGAACGCCTGCACGGCGAAGCCCGCGGCCGCCACGTCGACGGTCGGTCCCCAGCCGGCGATGACGCCCGCCTCGGCCAGCCGGGCGAGCCGGCTCTGCACGGTCGCGCGGGCGACCTTCACCGTCCGGGAGAGCTCGAGGTCGCCGGCCCGGGGGTGCTCGGCCAGCGCGGTCAGCAGGGCCCGGTCGAGGCTGTCGACGGCGTACGGCGCGGAGGGTGGCACAGGTCACAAACTAGTCGATCTGACCAGTTCCGGTCGCCCCGAGATGGCCGGAACCGGCATTCCGACGAGTCGCGACTGCCCTGCTTGCGCACCCCCGACGGCGTACGCACGATCGTGCCAAGCCCGTCCGGAAGGAGCGCCATGACCACCCAGACCCGCTCGGAGCAGGCCCCGTCGGATCCGTTCGGCCTCACCGACGAGGAGCGCCTCGCCAGCCTCGACCTCGACACCCTCAAGCAGCTCGTCGGCCTGGTGGAGTACGACGACGCGAGCGACCCGTTCCCGGTCACCGGCTGGGACGCGATCGTGTGGGCCGTCGGCAACGCCACCCAGTCGGCCCACTACTTCCAGAGCGCCTACGGCATGGACCTGGTGGCGTACGCCGGCCCGGAGACCGGCAACCGCGACCACGTCTCCTACGTGCTGACCAGCGGCGCGGTCCGGTTCGTGATCCAGGGCGGCGCGGGCGCCGACAGCCCGGTCGCGCAGCACCACGCCCGGCACGGCGACGGCGTCCTCGACATCGCCCTCGAGGTCCCGGACGTCGACCGCTGCGTCGCCCACGCCCGCGCGCAGGGCGCCACGGTCCTCGAGGACCCGCACGACGTCTCCGACGACCACGGCACCGTCCGGGTCGCGGCCATCGCGGCGTACGGCGAGACCCGCCACACGCTGGTCGACCGGTCCCGCTATTCCGGTCCCTATCTGCCCGGCTACGTCGCGCGTACCTCCACCGTGGCGGACCGTACGCCGGTCTTCCAGGCCCTCGACCACGTCGTCGGCAACGTCGAGCTCGGCCGGATGGACGAGTGGGTCGGCTTCTACAACCGCGTCCTCGGCTTCACCAACATGGCCGAGTTCATCGGCGACGACATCGCGACCGACTACTCCGCGCTGATGTCCAAGGTCGTCGCCAACGGCAACCACCGGGTGAAGTTCCCGCTCAACGAGCCCTCGCCGGGGAAGCGGAAGTCGCAGATCGACGAGTACCTCGAGTTCTACGGCGGCCCCGGCGCCCAGCACCTCGCCCTCGCCACGGGCGACATCCTCGCGACCGTCGACACGCTGACCGCGCGGGGCGTGGAGTTCCTCTCGACGCCCGACTCCTATTACGAGGACCCCGAGCTGCGCGCCCGGATCGGCGAGGTCCGCGTGCCCGTCGACGAGCTGCAGCGGCGCGGCATCCTGGTCGACCGCGACGAGGACGGCTATCTGCTGCAGATCTTCACCAGGCCGATCGGCGACCGGCCCACGGTCTTCTTCGAGTTCATCGAGCGGCACGGCTCGCTCGGCTTCGGCAAGGGCAACTTCAAGGCCCTCTTCGAGGCGATCGAGCGGGAGCAGGAACGCCGCGGCAACCTCTAGCGCGCCTCGACCGGCTCGCCGTGGGGCTCCGGCTGCCGGCGGTGCGGCACGGTGAGGACCAGCACCGCGGCGAGCACCGCGGCGACGGCGCAGACCCCGAAGAGCCAGCGGTACGCCGTGAGGCTCGGCGCGCCTCCGACGACCTGGCCGTCGACGACCTGGTAGACGAGCGAGCTCGCCAGGATGCTGGTGCCGACCGCCGTCGCGAGCGTGCTGCCGAGGCTGCGGAAGAGCGTGTTGAGGCCGTTGGCCGCGGCGATCTCCGAGGGCGGCGTGTTGGCGTTGATGAGCGAGGGCATCGCGGCGTACCCGATCCCCGTGCCGGCGCCGATGATCGTCGTGGCCACGACGATCTCCCACAGCTCGGCGGAGAGGAAGATCCGCAGCACCCAGCCGACGGCGACGACGCTCGCGCCGATCGCCAGCGTCTGCGGGGCGCCGCGCAGGGCGATCAGCCGGGCCGCGACGGGGGAGAAGAGCAGCATCGCGATGCCGCTCGGCAGCAGGGTCAGGCCGCCGACGAGCAGGCTGACCTCGAAGCCGTAGCCGGTCCATTTGCCGGCCTCGACGAAGGTCGCCGTGCCGATGAACGACGCGAACAGCGCGAAGCCGAAGCAGATCGAGGCGAGGTTGGTCATCACGATCGGCCGGCGGCGCAGAGCGGTCAGGTCGACCAGCGGCTCCCGCCTGCGGAGCTCGACGAGCGCGAAGAGCACGAGAAGGACGACCGCGGCGGCCAGCAGGATCCACACCCGCGGCGAGCCCCAGCCCCAGTCGTGTCCCTGCTCGAGCGGCAGGATGAGACAGACCAGGCCGGCGGACATGAGCACGGCGCCGGGCAGGTCGACGTGACCGCCGGCGTGGAGCTTCGACTCGGGCACGATCGCGAGCACGCCGGCGAAGGCGATCGCGCCGACGACCGCGGTGATCCAGAACAGGACGTGCCAGTCCCAGTTCTGCGCGACGAAGCCGGCGAGCGGGAGGCCGAGCGAGCCGCCGACGCCGAGCATCGCGCTGATGAGCGCGACCGACGCACCGACCCTCTCCCGCGGCATCAGGGTCGCGAGCAGGCTGATGCCGAGCGGGATCGCGGCCGCCGAGGCACCCTGGATCGCCCGGCCGACGACCAGCAGCGCGAAGTTCGAGGTCACGGCGTCGACGAGCGAGCCGACCGTGATCGCGCCGAGCGCGACCAGCAGGATCTTCCGCTTCCCGAACATGTCGCCGAGGCGGCCCATGATGGGGACGCCGACGGCCGCCACGAGCAGCGTCGCCGTCAGCAGCCAGTTGGTCTTCTCGCCGTACTCCTCCTGCAGGTCACCCAGCACCGGCACCAGCACCGACTGGCTCAGCGAGACGACGAGCGCGCCGAGGCCGACGATGAGCAGCTCGAGGTTGGCGCGGCCGGAGGAGGTGTGCGAGCGGAGCTCGGCGTCCTCGGCCTCGGCTCCGGGCGCCAAGGCTTCACGGTCGGACATGGGCGTCCTTTCACGGAACGTACGACGGGGTTGGCACTCTAGGCCATGTGTGGCACTGAGTGCCAATGATGGCACCGATGATACGTTGGAGCTGCCATGACGACGGAGCGGTCCACCGAGAGCCTGCGCGACCTCGCGCGGCACGCGGTGCGTGACGAGGTGCTGCGCCACGCCTGGGTGCTCTTCGCCAGCCAGGGCTTCGACGCCACGACCATCGACCAGGTCGCCGAGGCGGCCGGGATGTCGCGGCGGACCTTCTTCCGGTACTTCTCCGGCAAGGACGAGCTCATCATCGAGAAGCTCGTCGAGGCCGGCGAGCTGGTCGCCGCGGCGCTCGCCGAGCGGCCGGCCGACGAGAGCCCCTGGGCCGCGCTGCGCGCCGCCTTCGGCGTCGTCGTACGCAGTGCCGAGACCCATGCCGAGCAGGCCCGCACGCTCCGCATCCTGCTGCGCGACGAGCCCGGCGTACGCGGCAGCCTCGAGGAGTGGCGGCGCCGATGGACCGAGCTGCTCGCCCCGATCGTCGCTGCCCGGCTCGCCCCCGCGGGTCGCCGCGCGAAGCGCCCCGACGTACGCGCCGACGTACGCGCCGAGGCCCTCGCCGGCAGCGCCCTCGCCTGCCTCGACGCCGCGCAGACCGTCTGGGCCGACCATCCCCGCAGCAGCCTCTCCGCCCTCCTCGACGAGGCCATGGGCGCGATCCTCCCCCTCGACCGTTGAATCCGGGGTTCTGACCGCTCGAGTCGGGGGTTTCGGTCGGTCGAGTCGGGGGTTTCGGTCGGTCGAGTCGGGGGTTTCGGTCGGTCGAGTCGGGGGTTTCGGTCGGCGTACGAGGTCAGCGCCGGTCGACCCGGGTGGCCCAGCAGCCCCGTCCGGCGTTGTGGACGTCCACGTGGTCGCAGCACTCGTCGGCGAGAAGACGGTCGAGGGTGCCGGCCAGGTCGGAGCCGTCGACCAGGGCGGCGTCGATCATCATCGCGCCGTCGTCGAACGCCCGGACCGAGAGCCGCCGGCGGGTGAGCTGCGGCGGCAGCGTGACCAGGTCGGCGGGCGGGTCGCACGGCGTACGGTGCAGGAAGATCGGGCTCGCCGAGCGGTACGGGCTGTCGGCGGAGAACGGGTCGTACGACACCAGGATCACCTCCTCGCCGACCTCCGCGTCGCGCAGGCACTGGCGGCACGGATAGCCGGGGTGGTGGTCGACGACGTACGCCGGCGCGTCGGGGTTGGCCGCCCGCAGCAGGTCAGCCACGGCGGGGTCGATCGGGTGCAGCCGGTAGGTGGTGGACATGCCTCCATCGTGCGTACGCCGGACGCCGCGATCTGGCGGATTTCGGCTACGGCACCCGGGCCAGCCAGGCACCGTCGCGGAACTTCTCCTCGGCGAGCGCCTCGGCCTCGGCGCGTGTGGCGTCGTCGAGCGGCACCCGCCGCAGCCCGTGGTCGGCGTCGAACGCGTCGAGCAGCGCCTCGACCACCTTCTCCCGGGTGAGCCCGGTCTGCGCGCGGATCGGGTCGACCCGCTTCCCGGCACTCGTCACGCCCTTGTCGGACAGCTTCTCCCGCCCGATCCGGAGCACGTCGAGCATCTTCGCCTGGTCGATGTCGTAGGCCATCGTCGCGTGGTGGAGCACCCCGCCGACCGCGCCGGTACCCCGCGTCAGCCGCTTCTGCGCGGCGCCGCCGATCTTGCCGAGCGGGGAGGTGATGTCGTTGAGCGGCGCGTACGTCGCCTCGACCCCGACCGCGCGCAGCCCGCGCAGGACCCACTCGTCGAGGAAGGCGTACGACTCCGCGAAGCTCATCCCGGCCACCAGCGTGTCCGGCACGTAGAGCGAGTAGGTGATCGTGTTGCCCGGCTCCACGAACATCGCACCGCCACCCGAGATCCGGCGTACGACGGTGATGCCGTGCTGCTGCGCGGCCTCGAGGTCCACCTCGTTGGTGAGCGACTGGTAGGAGCCGATGATGACGGCCGAGGACGCCCACTCCCAGATCCGCAGCGACGGCGTACGCCGGCCCTCGGCGACCTGCCGCGCCAGCACCTCGTCGAGCGCCATCTGTACGGCGGGCTCGAGCGGCCCGGTCTCGACCAGCTCGAACTCGTGGTCCTCCCAGGTCGTCGCGCGACCGAGCGCCCGCAGCACCGCCAGGGCGATGTCGCGCGGGGCGAAGCCCAGCATCGTCGCGTCCCGACGCGCGGCCTCGAGCCGCGTCGCGAGGTCGTCGAGGGAGATCCCGGCAGGGATGCCCTGGAGCGCCCCGGTCAGCCAGTCGAGCGCCTCGTCGGGCTCGAGGAAGAAGTCGCCCGAGAGGACGACGTCGTGGAGGACCCCGTCCTCCAGGCGTCCGTCGACGACCACCAGCTTGCCGCCGCGGACCTTGCGTTCACCGTGCACGTGTTCCACGCCGGGCATAGCGCCGGGACGGGCTCCGATATGCCCGGCCCGGGGGTCGCACCCGCCCGCGGCACCCTCGCCGAATGCCCGGCACCCCGCGCGGGCACCGAACCGGGCAAGGCACGACGAGAGGGAGACGAGATGAAGGGCAAGCTGGCAGTGCTCGCCGGAGCGGCGCCGAGCGGGAGCAGGTCGCTGTGACGGCCACCAGCGGGCACGACCCGACGACCGGTGAGCTGATCGCGCGGCTCTCCACCGAGGTCCGCGAGCTCGTCCGCGACGAGCTGCAGCTGGCGAAGGTCGAGATGACCGACAAGGCGCGCGACACCGGCTTGGGGGTCGGGATGTTCGGGGCGGCCGGCCTGATCGCGCTGTACGGCGTCGGCGTACTCGTCGCGACGGCGATCCTCGCCCTCGCGCTCGTCCTCGACGCGTGGCTCGCCGCGCTGATCGTGGGCGTGGTGCTCCTCGCGGCCGCGGGGGTCGCAGCGCTCCTCGGGAGGGGACGCGTACGCAAGGCCGCCCCGCTCGCGCCGGCCGAGACCACCGACAGCGTCAAGCAGGACGTCGAGACCGTGAGGAGGGCGGCGCACCGTGGCACCAAGTGAGAAGTCGACGATCGAGCAGGCCGAGGCCGAGGTCGCGGCGACCCGCGAGGAGCTGGCCGACACCGTCGACGAGCTCGCCGCCCGCCTCGACGTACCGGCCCGGGCGAAGGCGCGGACCCGTGAGCTCCGCGCCCGCGCCGCCGACGCCGCCTCGCAGCCCCGCGTCCGGATCGCCGCCGGAGCGGTCGCCGTCGCCGCGGCGGCCGCCGTCGGCGTACTGCTGTGGCGGCGGAGCCGCTGACCCGCGGCCGACAGAGGCGGGTCAGCGGGCCAGCCGCCGCGCCAGCGGCTCCGCGAGCCGCGGCGCGAGCGGGCCGAGGACCGCGAGCACGAGGACGTACGCCGCGGCGGTGGGCGCGAGCTCGGCGGTGACCGAGGTGGCGACCAGGCCGGCGATGATGATGGAGAACTCGCCGCGCGCGACGAGGGCCGCACCCGCGCGGACCCGGGCCGGGCGGGCGACGCCGGCGCGCCGGCCGGCGACCCAGCCGGTGGCGAGCTTCGTGGCGACGCCGACGACGGCGAGGACGACCGCCGGGAGCAGCACGCTCGGGAGCTCGCCCGGGTCGGTGGAGAGTCCGAAGAAGACGAAGAAGACGGCGGCGAAGATGTCGCGCAGCGGCTCGAGGATGGAGTGGATCCGCTCGGCGACGTCGGCGGAGAGCGCGATCCCGAGCAGGAACGCCCCGACCGCGGCTGACACGTGCGCGGCCTCGGCGAGCCCCGCGACCAGCAGCGCGAGGCCGAGCAGCCGGAGCAGCAGCACCTCGTTGGAGTGCGACGCCACGAACCGCGTCACGAGGGTGCCGAACCGGAGCGCGCCGAAGAGCACGACCGCGAGCACGCCTAGGGCCACGGCGACCGAGCCGAGCGCCGACAGGCCGCCGCTCGAGGCGGCGAGCGCGGTGATGATCGGCAGGTAGACCGCCATCGCCAGGTCCTCGAGCACGAGGATGCCGAGGACCGCAGGGGTCTCGCGGTTACCGAGCCGGCCGAGGTCGCCCAGCACCTTCGAGATGATCCCCGAGGAGCTGATGGCGGTGATGCCGAACATCGCCACCGCGGCCGTCGAACCCCACCCCATCAGGACGGCGAAGAGCACGCCCGGCAGCCCGTTGAGGACCAGGTCGAGGACGCCGCTCGGCGCCTGCGTGCGCAGGTTGTCGACGAGGTCCTCGGGGGTGTACTCCAGCCCGATCATGAGCAGCAGCAGGATCACGCCGATCTCGGCGCCGGTCGAGAAGAACCCCTCGGGCGCGTCGAGCGGTACGAGCCCGCCGGTGCCGAAGGCGAGACCGGCGATCAGGTAGAGCGGGACCGGGGAGAGTCCGAAGCGCCCGGCGAGCCGGCCCAGCACGCCGAGGGCGAGCAGGACGGCGCCGAGCTCCAGAAGCAGCTGCGCGGTGTGGTCGAGGTGCACCCCGCCTCAGCTCGGGTTCAGGATCTCGGCGGCAGCCCTCACGCCATCGTTGGTGCCGACGACGACGATCTTGTCGTCGGCGCGGAACCTGAAGTCGGGCGTCGGCGACGGCGTCACGTCGTCGCCCCGGACGACGGCCACGACCGACGCGCCGGTCCGGGTCCGCAGCGCCGCGTCGCCGAGCGTGCGACCGACGTACGGCGACTCCTCGGACAGCGGGATGCCGGTGGTGGCGAGCCCCTCGACCTGCTCGCGCAGCCGGTTGAGCCTCTCGACGACCCGCGGCGCGCCGAGCAGCTCGGCGAGCACCGTCGCCTCCTCGGGGTCCAGGTCGATGGACACCTCGACCGCGTCGGGGTCCTTCGCGCCGTACACGATCAGCTCCCGCGCGCCGTTCTTCAACGACACGACCCCGATCCGGCGCCCGTTGAAGCAGGCGAAGTCGTGGCGCAGCCCGACACCGGGCAGCTTGACCTCTTCGACCTCCATGGTCGGTTCACCTCCGAAGACTCAACCCGACCACCCTAGTGACTCATTCCTGCGGGCAGTCGGTGGCGTGGGTGTAGTCCGAGGTGAGCCGGTAGATCCCCTCGCGCGGCGCCTGCAGCACGGTCCAGCCGGTCGTCAGGTCCTTCTCGTCGGACGGCTCGTCGTCGCTGCCCGGCGGCAGCTCCTCGTGCACGCAGCCGTCGACGTTCGCGGCCATCGAGTCGGGGCTGGCGTACGGCGCACCGGTGGCGTCGACGAGCACCATGTGGCGGGAGTACTTCTCCTTGATCACGTAGCGCCCCGGTCGCGGCACGTCGACCGTCATCCCGGCCTCGTCCCAGCGCACCACCCGCGCGCCGCCCGAGACGGTCGGGCTGGCTCCGAGGACGCGGTAGACCCGCCAGTTGGCGTCCTGCCAGACCAGCCGGAGGTACGGCGCCCCCTGGGAGATCAGCTCGTTCTCCGTGATCGAGCCGTTGTCCGGCCGGCCCGGCGGCACGACGACGTACGACACCGCCCAGGCCCGCAGCCAGGTCTGGTACTCCAGGTGGGTCATTGGGTCGTGACGGTCGTAGAAGCGCTCGTTGAGCTTCGCGTCCACCTGGCGGTTCCAGCCCCGGGCGAGCACGAACGGCGGCGACAGCGCCGACACCTCCCGGTGGCTTGCGCTCGGCACGACCTCGATCCGGGTGGTCTGCGCGCCCAGGTCGCGCAGCTGCGCGACCACCCTCGCCGTGTCGACGTCCCAGGCCCGGTCGGGCGTGGTGTGCACGAGGTCGTGTACGGCGGTCGCAACCTGCCACGTGCCGGAGGTGACCAGCGCGAGGACCGCGAAGAGGACAACCGGGACCGCCCGCGACCAGCCGCCGAGCGACACGCGTCGGGGGAACGGGGTGCGGGCCTCCCCGGACACCAGGACAGCGGTCAGCACGACGCCGCCGAAGATCAGCCCGAGCCGGGTCACGTTGGTGCCGATCGGCGTCGGGATGAGCCAGCAGAGCAGCACGCCGACGACGTACACCACCGACGCGACCCGCGCGATCCGCCACTCCACCGGGGCCGTGAGGTAGACGAAAACGGCCATCAGGCACGGCAGGATCGCCGAGGGCCAGTGCATCGGCTGCACGCCGCTGAGAGGAAAGAACAGCTTCGAGAGCACCACGACCAGGACCGGCGGGACCCCGATGGCGTACGCCGCCGCCCGCTGCCGCTGCAGCCAGAGCGCGGCCGCCAGCAGGCCGAGGAAGAGCCCGTCGACCGGGCTGCCGAAGGTCGCCAGCAGCGCCAGCACCGCCGCCACCGCCTCGCGGCTGCGGCCCCCCGCGAACGACCACCGACCCGCCGCCGGCCACGCGACGAGCGCCGCGACGGCCGCCAGCCCGAACGCCATCCCGAGCACGAACGTCGTCCGCCCCGAGATCGAGTTGCCGAACAGCGCCACCGCCCCCACCAGCGCCGGCAGCAGCGCCCGGCGCCGGCCGGTCGTCCGGACCAGCAGGAACGCGATGAGCGCCGCCGACACGATGGCGGAGAGGATCATGGTGGTGCGTACGCCGAGGAACGCCATGAGGTACGGCGACATCACGCTGTAGCTGACCGGGTGGATCCCGCCGTACCACGCGAAGTTGTAGGCGCTGAGCGGGTGCCGGTGGGCGAACTCCGCCCAGGCGTCCTGGGCGGCGATGTCGCCGCCGCTGTTGGCGAGCAGGACCCACCAGACCAGCTGGAGCACCGCGGCGAGCACGGTGGTCGCCGCGACCGGGTGCGCCCGGGAGGTCCGGGCGAGGTCCGACCAGAGCCGGCGGGCGCGCGCCGCCGGCCTCGTGGTGGACACCTGTGTCACGAGGTCAATCCTGGGTCATCCGCGCGTCGCTCCGCCGCCCGGTTCCTGTAGCCCGGTTCTGCGGCGCAGCAGGGACTCGGGATGCACGGTGAGGTGGCCGAGCGCCACCGCGAGGACGGCGAGGACGACGCCGGCGACGACGTCGAGGACGAAGTGCCAGCCGAAGTAGACCGTCGAGACCATGACCAGCACGAGGTAGATCGCGAGGACCACCGTGAGCACGCGCTTGCGGTAGTACGCCGCGAGCAGCATCACCATGCAGGTCAGCCCGACGTGCAGGCTGGCGAAGGCGGAGATGCTGACGAAGGTGCTCGGGTTGCCCGGGTTCGCGAGGAACTCCGTCCGCTGCTGCATGTAGTAGGCCTGGTTGTCGGTGATGACCGTGTGCGGCAGCCCGGCGAACTCCGCGGCCGCGGAGTAGCACGGCCCCAGGCTCGGGATGGCGTAGTAGCTGACGGTCCCGAGGATCCACGCCCACATCCCCGCCACGGGCATGACCAGGCCCCGCCGGGTCAGCGTGACGAACGCCGGCGCGGCGACGATCGAGAGCGACAGCACCTGCGGGAAGGACTCGTAGACCCGGGCGAGGAAGCCCGCCGTCCCGCTGCCCTGCCCGATCAGGTCGTGGAGCAGCACCGCCGGGCTGTGGCCGAGGAAGAGCTTCTTGTCGGCCGAGAGCAGGAGGTCGTCCTTCGGGGCGTTGAACGCGTCCCAGCTCTTCATGTTGCGGTAGCAGATGTAGACCACGTGGTAGCCGACGATGCCCGCGAGCAGCACGCTCAGCCGGCGTACGTCCCAGCGGGCCTCGAACTGCGCCCGCAGCTCCGCCCGCGACCACCCGGCCCGCACGGTGCGTACGACGACGTCGGCCGCGGCCAGGACGAGGAACAGCAGCACGGCCCCGGTGAGCTTGTTGCGGAAGAGCCGTCCGGCCGGGTCCCGCACGGGTACGCCGACGTGGTTGCTCCACGCCAGCGTCACCACGACGAAGAGCGCGACGACGACCCACGTCGCCACGACGCCGACCGCCGCGACACGGCCGATGGACGTCCCGCCGGCGGCCTCCGGCGGCGACGACAAGGACTCGGTCTCGACCTGTGCGGCACCCACCCCGGAATCCTACGGCCCGGCACCTGTCGGCCGGATGAAGGCCCGCTGTCACACGACCGTTGCAGAACCTTCACGAGAGTTGTTCCGAAAACACGAAAGGGGGGATTCACACGGGGTCGCGAGTTGCTAGTGTCCTTCCCGCAACAGGTGCAAGGTTCCAGCTGGTCTGACGCCCGCGGAGTTCGTGATCCAATGGCGTTTCTGCTCTGTGCCCGGTCTTCCGGGGGACATCACAGGTCGGAGCGACGTGTCACCCGCATCTGATGTGGGGCCGTCGAACCTGGCGGCTTCTCGCCCCGACTAAGGAGTAACAGAGCAATGGCTCAGGGCACCGTGAAGTGGTTCAACGCCGAGAAGGGCTTCGGCTTCATCGCGCAGGAGGACGGCGGCGACGACGTCTTCGTGCACTACTCGGCCATCCAGACGCAGGGTTACAAGACCCTCGACGAGAACCAGAAGGTCGAGTTCGACGTCACCCAGGGCCCCAAGGGTCCCCAGGCGGAGAACGTCCGGCCCCTCTGATCGGAGGGCTCGCGCACACCGCGCGAAGCAACGACGAGGCCCCACTCGGATCCGGGTGGGGCCTCGTCCCGTCTCCGCCTCTGCGCGGCGACCGCGGAATCGTCGCCGTGCGCGCCACTCCGAGGAGGGATCACGCCCCGTTCAGCCTTCTGTGCCACGCTTGGAGGAGATCTCGGCGTGGGTTTGCCACTGATTCGGCGGCGCGAGAGGGCCCCGGCGGAGGATGATGGAAACATCCACGTGCGCCCACACGTTGGAGCAGGTGGAGGAGCAGGGAGGGAGTGCGATGGCCGACCAGTTCGACGTCACGCTCGAGGACCCTGAGCTGCTCCAGGAGGTCGAGCTGACCACCAACCTCATCGTCGCCGCGAGCGAGACCGACGAGCACCTCCCCCAGGAGGAGATCGACCGCATCCTCGGGGTCACGCCCGAGGATCGCTAGCAGGTCGCGAACAGCAGCGGCCCGGTGCTGAGGTCGGAGAGCACGTCGGCGTCCTCCACCGGATGGAGCGCCATCGTGACGACGTCGCCGTCGGCGGCGACCTTCCCGAGCCGGAACCGGTCGCCGAAGTCGCCGCCCTGGCCGGGCGCCGGCCCGGCCGCGAGCCTGGCCCGGGTGTCGGCGTTGGTGACCGCCTGCTCGTGGTTCTCGAACGACATCGCGACGCGTACGTCGCCGCCGGGCTGCGTCGCCATCGCGAACCCGTCCACGGGGTTGACCTTGCCGGCCTGCGCGAGCAGCTGGGACGCCGTCGCCTGGTCGTCGGCGCCCGCGTTGGTCATGGCGAGCTCGGAGCAGGTGTAGTCGCCGGAGTAGACCGCGGCCGCCAGCGGCTCCCCGGCGGCGTCGACGACCTGCGAGACGCCGGTCGGGAGGGCGTCGTCGTCGAGGTGGTCGACCGCCGACTGCAGGTAGTCGGACGCGTCGCTGGTCAGCACCAGGTGCCGGTCGGGCACGAGCGCGACGTACGAGATGACCGGGGTGACCTCGTCGGCCTCGCCGCCGGTCGAGCCGAACTCCACCGTGCTGCCGTCCCAGACGTCGCTGCCGTCGGCGGGCGGCGTGAAGCCGGAACGTCGCAGCCGGTCCCGCAGCCGGTCGTACGACGTCGAGTCGGGCAGTCGGCCGATCATGACGGCGCCGGTCGTCGACTCGCTGAACATCTCCCAGTCCAGCGTCGCGGGCGACCAGCCGTAGTACTTCTGCAGCAGCCCGGCCGAGTCGGTCAGGGACGACATCGGCGTCAGGTCGGCGTCGTACCCCTTGTCCAGGAAGGCCGAGACCTGTGCCGGGGTCGAGTCTGCGCCGACGTGCACCCCGAGCTTCTCGCGTACGCCGGCCCAGTCGGTCCACGTGTAGCGGGCCGCGTCGCCGGGCGCGAGCGCCATCGCGTCGCGGAGGTCGACCGGGCGGTCCCGCCACGCCCGCACCCCGGCCAGCGCCGCCGAGACGAGGAGGAGGACGGCCAGCCCGGCCACCACGCTCGCCCGCTTCGACACGTGTGCAAACCTAACGTCATGACCTCGGAGCCCAGCGCGCCCGTCCAGGCCGCGGGAGTCGTGACCTTCCGCTCGGGTCCCGAGGTGCTGCTGGTCCACCGCCCGAAGTACGACGACTGGTCCTTCCCGAAGGGCAAGCTCGACCGCGGCGAGCCGGCGCCGGCCGCGGCGCTGCGCGAGGTGGAGGAGGAGACCGGGCTGCGGGTGCGGCTCGGCCGGCCGCTGAAGTCGCAGCGCTACCCGATCCGCGGCGGCGAGAAGCTGGTCCACTACTGGGCCGGCCGGGTCGCCGAGGGCGCCTCGGACGACGTCGCGGCCTACGTCCCCAACGCCGAGATCGACCACGTCGTCTGGCTCCCGGCCGAGGCCGCGGCCAAGCGGCTCACCTACCCCCGCGACCGGGCCCTCCTGCGCGAGGCGCTGAAGGTCCGCAAGGCGACGACGCCGTTCGTGGTGCTGCGTCACGGCGAGTCCCGCGCGCGCAGCACCTGGCACCAGGACGACCGGCTCCGGCCGCTGCTGGTCACCGGCCGCCGGCAGGCCGTGACCGCTGCCGGCATCCTCGCGGCGTACGACGTGCGCCGGGTGGTCACCTCGACCAGCGCCCGGTGCGTGCAGACGGTGACGCCGTACGCGGACGACGCGCGCGTGCCGCTGGAGGGACTGGACCTGCTGACCGAGGAGGGCGCCGAGAAGGGCGCCGTCGTCGAGCTCGCGAACGCGCTCCTGGAGCGGCTCCCCGAGCGCGGTCCGACGGTGCTCTGCACCCACCGGCCGGTGCTGCCGTGGGTGTTCGAGGCGCTCGGCGTACGCGACCCGAAGCTGGAGAAGGGCGAGCTGCTCGTCATGCACGTGCGCAAGGGCCGGATCGTCGCCACCGAGCGCCACCTCCCCGGCTGAGGGCCCGACCGCACCGGCCGGCCCTTCCCGCGGGGCGTTCACCTCCTGTCCCCCTTTACCTCCCCGGACGGACCACGAAGATGCACGTCTCATTAACCCCTCGTTAACCGTCTCCAAGGTATCCGTCCACCTCGCCTCCCTACGGTCACCGCCGACCACTGTGAATCATCATCAGGAGATCTGCGTGAACACCACCTCCCTCCGCCGGGCGATCGTCCCCGGTGTAGCCGCCATCGCACTGGCTGCCTCTCTGGCCGCCTGCGGCTCCAGCGACGACGACAGCACCGCATCCGGCGGTTCCTCGAGCGCCTCGAGCGGCGGTGCCGCCTCGGGCCTCAGCGGCAAGGTCGCCGCTGGTGGCTCCTCGGCCCAGGAGAAGGCCCAGGAGTCTTGGCGGGCCGGCTTCGGCCAGGCGAACCCCGACGTCACGATCAGCTACGACCCCGTCGGCTCGGGTGACGGTCGCGCGAACTTCATCTCGGGTGCCTACGCGTTCGCCGGCACCGACTCCGCTCTCGACGACGACGAGCTCAAGCAGGCCAAGTCCAAGTGCGGCGGCGACCCGATCGAGGTCCCGGCGTTCATCTCGCCGATCGACGTCATCTTCAACCTGAAGGGCGTCGACACCCTCAACCTCGACGCGAAGACGATCGCCAACATCTTCAACGGCACCATCACCAAGTGGAACGACCAGGCGATCAAGTCGCAGAACCCGGACGCCGACCTTCCGGCGACCGCGATCTCGCCGGTGCACCGCTCGGACAGCTCCGGCACGACCGACAACTTCACCGACTACCTCTACCAGGCCAGCGGCGGCGCCTGGAAGACGGAGCACTCCTCCGACTGGCCGACCACCAAGGGCGAGACCGGTGAGGGCACCTCGGGTGTCATCGGCGCCGTCCAGGGCGGCGACGGCACCATCGGCTACGCCGACGACAGCGCGGTGCAGGGCACCAAGCTCGGCGTCGTCCACGTCAAGGTCGGCAGCGACTACGTCGAGCCGTCGGCCGACGGTGCCGCCGCGGGCCTCGCGGCGTCGAAGACGGCCACCGGCACCCCGGCCTCGGTGATGGCCTACGAGATCAACCGCACGACGACGGACCCGTCGACCTACCCGGTGTTCCTGACGTCGTACCTCGTCGCCTGCCCGACCTACTCGGACAAGACGACGGCCGACATCGTCAAGGGCTTCCTGACCTACGCGGTGTCCGACGAGGGTCAGAAGGCGGCCGCGGCGAACGCGTTCTCGGCGCCGCTGCCGTCCGACATCTCGGCGAAGGCCACGGACATCATCTCGAAGATCTCCTGACGTACCACCCAGCCCAGGCGGCGGGAACGGCTTCGGACCGGTCCCGCCGCCTCGGCCTTGAATCCGAAAGCCGCACTTCGTGAACACCACCACCGAGACAGCCACCGACAGCGGCACGTCGCCGTTCGCGTCCAGTGGCCGCCACGGGATGGGCGACCGCGTGTTCTACACGCTGGCGCTCTCCGCGGGCGTCGTCATCCTCATCGCGCTCGCGGCCGTCTTCGTCTTCCTGCTCGTGCAGGGCGAGGACGGCTTCCACGCCGACCGCGAGCTCTACCAGCCGTCGGCGACCAACTTCGTGTCGTACGCCGCCAAGCTCCTCTTCGGCACCGCCCTCGCCGCGGTCATCGCGATGATCATCGCCGTGCCGTTCGCCATCGGCATCGCCCTCTCGATCTCGCACTACGCCCCCCGCCGGCTCGCCGTGCCGATCGCCTACGTGATCGACCTGCTCGCCGCCGTGCCCTCCGTGGTCTTCGGCCTCTGGGGCGGGCGGACGCTCGCCCATGTCAGCCAGCCGGTCCAGGGCTGGCTCAACCACCACCTCGGCTGGCTGCCGTTCTTCTCCGGCCAGGTCTCCTCGACCGGTCGCACGATCCTCATCGCGGGCGTCGTGCTCGCGATCATGATCCTGCCGATCACGACCGCGATCTGCCGCGAGGTCTTCCAGCAGACGCCGCGTCTCCACGAGGAGGCGGCGCTCGCGCTCGGTGCGACGAGGTGGGAGATGATCAGGTACGCCGTCTTCCCGCACGCGCGCTCCGGCATGATCGCCGGCATCATGCTCGGCCTCGGCCGGGCGCTCGGCGAGACGATGGCGGTGACGATGGTGCTCTCCGCCGGCGGTCCGCTGGTCACCTGGCACCTCCTCACCAGCGACAACCCCGCGACGATCGCGTCCAACATCGCCTCGAAGTTCAGCGGCGAGGACATCGGGATCCAGTCGGTGCTCCTGGCGACCGGCCTGGTGCTGTTCGTGTTCACCTTCTTCGTGAACTTCGCCGCCCGATGGGTCGTCAACCGTTCGGAGAGGAAGTTCGCATGAGCGCGGTGGATCTCGACGCCGACACCGGTCTCCGGAACGGCTCCTTCTCCCACGTCAGCCTGCCGCGCTACGCGTCGCTCCTGGTCGTGGTGATCGCGCTGGCCCTGTCGGCGCTGCTGGTCCTGCTCCTCGGCTGGAACTGGGTGGCCTGCCCGGTCGTCGCCGCGGTCCTCACCGTGATCGCGCTGCCGCTGTGGTCGGCCGCCGTCGAGAACCGCCGCAAGGCGGTCGACCGGCTGGTGACCTCGCTCGTGTGGTGCGCGCTGCTCGTGGCGCTCGTGCCGCTCGTGTGGGTGCTCGCGCAGACCGTCGTGAAGGGCGCCCCGGAGCTCACCGGCTCGTTCCTGACCCACGACATGACCCAGAAGCTCGACCCGACGACCTTCAAGATGTTGCCCGGCGCCGGGGTCGCGCACGCCCTCGTCGGCACCCTGCTCGTCACGCTGGGCGCGACGATCATCTCGGTGCCGATCGGGCTGATGACGGCGGTCTACCTCGTCGAGTACGGCCGCGGGAAGCTCATCGCGCGGTGGACGACGCTGCTCGTCGACGTCATGACGGGCATCCCCTCGATCGTCGCGGGCCTCTTCGCCCTCGCGCTGTTCACCGTCATCTCCGGTGTCGGCACCAGGTTCGGCCTGATGGGCTCGATCGCGCTGTCGCTGCTGATGATCCCGACCGTCGTACGCTCGGCGGAGGAGATGATGCGGCTGGTGCCGAACGACCTGCGCGAGGCGTCGTACGCCCTCGGGGTGCCGAAGTGGCGGACGATCGTCAAGATGGTCATCCCCACGGCCTTCGGTGGGATCATCACCGGTGTCATGCTGGCCGTGAGCCGTGTCATCGGCGAGACGGCGCCGTTGCTGGTCGCGATCGGCAGCCTCGATGTCATGAACACCAACCTGTTCAGCGGACGCATGCAGACGCTGCCGGTCTACATCTTGAACGAGTACAAGAAGTCGACCCCGCACGACTACGACCTGGCGTGGGCCGGGGCGCTGCTGCTGATCCTGATCGTCATGATCCTCAACCTCATCGCCCGCATCGTCGGCAAGATCTTCGCCCCCAAGACCGGGCGCTAAGGGAGAAACGAAAACAGCTATGGCCAAGAGCATCGATGTCAGTGACGTCAACATCTACTACGGCGACTTCAAGGCCGTGGAGGACGTCTCGATGACGATCAAGGCGAAGTCGGTGACGGCCTTCATCGGGCCATCGGGCTGCGGGAAGTCGACCTTCCTGCGGACCCTCAACCGCATGCACGAGGTGATCCCGGGCGCCCGCGTCGAGGGCAAGATCGTGGTCGACGGCCAGTCGCTCTACGGCTCGTCGGTCGACCCGGTGGAGGTACGCCGCCGGATCGGGATGGTCTTCCAGCGACCCAACCCGTTCCCGACCATGTCGATCTACGACAACGTGCTGGCGGGCAACCGGCTCAACTCGAAGAAGCTCAGGAAGTCCGAGTCCGACGCGATCGTCGAGAAGGCGCTGCGCGGCGCCAACCTGTGGACCGAGGTCAAGGACCGCCTCGGCAAGCCGGGGATGGGCCTCTCGGGTGGTCAGCAGCAGCGGCTGTGCATCGCCCGCGCGATCGCCGTACAGCCGGAGGTGCTGCTCATGGACGAGCCGTGCTCCGCGCTGGACCCGATCTCGACCGCCGCGATCGAGGACCTCATCCACGAGCTGAAGTCCGACTACACGATCGTGATCGTCACCCACAACATGCAGCAGGCGGCGCGGGTCTCCGACGACACCGGGTTCTTCAACCTCAAGGCGGCCGGCCAGCCGGGCCACCTGGTGGAGTTCAACCCCACCAAGCAGATGTTCACCAACCCGGACAACCCGGACACCGAGGCCTACATCTCGGGCCGCTTCGGCTGAGCCGCCACGCTGCTCGTCAGCAGGGTGAGCAGCGCGACCACCGGCACCAGCAGGACCGCGCCGGCGACGTTCACCGCCTGGAAGCCACCGCCCGCGAGGAGCGGACCGGCGACCACGGCGGCGAGCGCGCCGGCGTAGTTCATCCCGGCGTCGGCGGCACCCTGCAGCGGGAGGCGTACGCCGTCGGCGGCCGTCGCCGCGATCACCGACGAGGCGGCGATCGTCGACGCCGACCAGCCCAGCCCGAGCAGCACCAGCGCCGCGGCGGTGACCGCCTCGCTCGCGTCCGTCGCGGCGCTCACGAAGCCGACGACGACCGCGAGGCCGAGCACCGCGGTACCGAGGGCGGCGGTCCGCAGCGCGCCCCACGCGTCGGTGAGCCAGCCGAAGAGCGGGCTGACGGCGTACATCCCGACGACGTGCAGGCTGATCACCAGCCCGACGACGGTGATCGACATGCCGTGGTGCTGCATGTGCAGCGGCGTCATCACCATGACCATCACCATCGTGGCGTGGGCGGCGGCGAGGAGGACGACGCCGAGCCTGGCCCTGGGGTGGCCGAGCGCCCAGCGGAGCGCCTCGAGCGCGGTGACGCGGGTGGCGGCGCCCTCGATGCCGGCGGCCGCGCTCGTCGGCTGGGTCAGCGCGGGCGCGGGCCCGGGGAGGCCGAGCGTGATCACGACCATCGCGAGGGCGAAGGCGGCCGCGGAGAAGAGGTAGGGCCCCGCCAGCCCGGTCGGGCCGACCGACTCGCCGGCGCGCTCGCCCACGTCGGAGAGGTTCGGGCCGGCGACCGAGCCGATGGTCGTCGCCCAGACCACGATCGACATGGTCCGCGCCCGGGAGGTGGCGGGTACGCCGTCGGTGGCGGCGTACCTCGACTGCAGGTTGGTCGCCTGCGAGACGCCGAAGCAGGCGAGGCCGAGGAGCAGGAGCGGCAGCGAGTGGACGGCGGCGCTGAGGAGTACGACGCCGGCGCCGGCCAGCGCGATCACGTAGCCGACGGCGAGCGAACGGCGCCGGCCGCGGCGCTCGGCGAGCCCGGCCAGGGGGATCGCGGCGACCGCGGCGCCGAGCACGCTGGATGCCTGACCCAGCCCCGCGATCGAGGTCGCGCCGAGGTGCTCGACGAGCAGCCCGCTGACGGCGACGCTCGAGGCGACCCCGATCCCGCCGAGCAGGTTGCTGACGACGAGGGTGCCGACGCGCCGCCGCTCGCCGGCCCCCGCGCTCACGCGGGTGCGGCTTCCCGCGGCGCCGGCACCTTCTGGAGGAACCGGTCGAAGTGGCCGGCGGGCAGCGGGGCGATCTCGGGGAGCGGGTCGGGGGTGAAGGGCGTCCCGTTGGTCATCACGAGGCGAAGGTAGTGAAGGACCGAGACGTCCTCGAGCGGGTTTCCGGCCACGGCGACGAGGTCCGCGGCGTAGCCCTCCTCGATCCGGCCCGTCACGTCCCCGACCCCGAGCGCCTCGGCGGCGTTGCTGGTGGCGAACGTGAGCACCTCCGCGGGCGGGATGCCGAAGGCGGCCATCGACTCCAGCCCGCCGACGTAGCCGAAGTGCGGGGTGTGGTTGATGCCGGCATCGGTGCTCGCGATGATCCGCGCCCCGCGGCGGTGCAGCTCGACGACCGCGAAGTCGCGGCCGGGCACGTGCCGCGCGAGCTCCGACATCCGCA
Organism: Nocardioides asiaticus; assembly: GCF_040049175.1. Lineage (NCBI taxonomy): Bacteria > Bacillati > Actinomycetota > Actinomycetes > Propionibacteriales > Nocardioidaceae > Nocardioides > Nocardioides asiaticus. Next base: position 590,195 of record NZ_JBDZDM010000002.1, read on the forward strand.
GGTTGCACGTCGGCGAGACCCACGCGCCCGACGCGGCGACCCGGTCGGCGAGCTCGGGGTCGACGCGCGGCAGTCCGGTCGCCCGCTGGAACGAGCAGTGCTCGAGGGTGTCGACCCCGGCGTCGATCGCCAGGGCGATGCCCTCGATCCCGTGGCAGTGCGCGGCGACCCTCTTGCCCAGCCGGTGCGCCTCGTCGACGATGGTCCGCAGCTCCTCGACGGTGAACTGCGCGTGCCACGGCGCCGACCCGGCGGTCATGTTGCCGCCGGTCGCCATCACCTTGATCGCGTCGACGCCGGCCTTGTGGTGGAGCCGCACCATCCGGCGTACGTCGTCGGGGGAGTCGCACTCCGCTCCCATGAACCAGCAGTGACCGCCGGTCGTCGTCAGCGGGGCGCCGGCGGTCAGGATCCGCGGGCCGCGCGCGGTGCCGGCCGCGATCGCGTCCCTCACCACGACACCGAGGTAGCCGCGGGCGCCGAGGTCGCGGGCCGTCGTCACGCCGACGCTGAGCAGCTCACGGGCGCTGCGCAGCATGAGCGCGGTCTGCTCGGGGTCGCTCTCCCGGCGCATCCGGGCAACCGGGTCGGGCCCGCCGTCGAAGGCGAGATGGACGTGGCCGTCGATGAGCCCGGGCATCAGCGTGGCCGCGCCGAGCCGGCGTACGTCGGCCGTCTCGAGCAGGCTGGGGGCGAGATCGGCCTCGCGCCCGGCCCACGCGATCGCGCCGTTCTCGACGACGACGGCACCGTGATCGACAGGGACGAGGCCGCTCCCGAGCAGCACCCGATCCGCCAGCAGGATCTCCATGTTCTAACGCCTTCCGACGTGCACCCACGCAGCAACCTAGGAACCGGCGACGCCGGCCCACAAGGCAAAGACCTCAGGTGCAACAGACTCTTAACGTTGGGGCGATACGGTGCTGGAGGCGCCTGAACTCTGACCTCTCGGGCGTGTCTCCGCGCGCCCGAAGGGGGCTCCATGACCCAGACCGTGTCGTTCGACGACGTCACCGTGGCCGACCTGCGCCGTAGCGGTGGGATGAAGTGGGCGAGGTTCCCCGACAAGCTCGGGGCGTTCGTCGCCGAGATGGACTTCGGCACGGCGCCGGCGATCACCGAGGCGCTGCACCGGGCCGTCGACGACGGGCTCTTCGGCTACCTGCCGCCGCGGCTCTCCGAGGAGATGGCCGCGGCCGCGGCCGGCTGGCTGGCGACCCGCTACGGCTGGGAGGTCCCGGTCGAGCGGATCCGGCCGCTCGGTGACGTGATCGCCGGGCTGCAGGCCGCCATCGAGCACTTCTCCGAGCCGGGGTCGCCGGTGATCGTCCCGACGCCGGCGTACATGCCCTTCCTGACGGTGCCCGGCAGCCTCGGCCGCTCGATCCTCGAGGTGCCGATGGCGGTCGAGGACGGGCGGTACGTCTACGACCTCGACGCGCTCGACGCCGCCTTCCGGGCCGGCGGGCAGCTGCTCGTGCTGTGCAACCCGCACAACCCGATCGGGCGGGTGCTCGAGCCCGCCGAGATGGCGGCCGTGGCCGAGGTCGTCGACCGGCACGGCGGCCGGGTCTTCTCCGACGAGATCCACGCCCCGCTGGTCTACCCCGGCCGCCGGCACGTGCCGTACGCCGCGGTCTCCGAGCTCACCGCCTCCCACACGGTGACGGCGATGTCCGCCTCCAAGGCGTGGAACCTCCCCGGGCTCAAGTGCGCGCAGCTGGTGCTCTCCAACGACGCCGACGCCCGCCGCTGGGCGGAGGTCGGGAGGCACGACGAGCACGGTGCCGCCAACCTCGGCGTCGTCGCCAACACCGCGGCGTACTCCGCCGGCGGTCCCTGGCTCGCCGAGGTCCTCGACTACCTCGACGGCAACCGCCGCCTCCTCGGCGACCTGCTCGCCGAGCAGCTGCCGTCGGTCGGCTACGTCATGCCCGAGGGCACCTACCTCGCCTTCCTCGACTGCCGCCCCCTCGCCCTCGGCGACCACCCAGCGGAGTACTTCTCCGAGAAGGCCGGCGTCGCCCTCACCGACGGCGCCGCCTGCGGCGTCGCCGGCCGCGGCTTCGTACGCCTCAACTTCGCCACCCCACGCCCGATCCTCCGGGAGCTGGTCGGCCGGCTGGCGGACTCGGTGGTCGGGTCGGCGGGATAGGTGGTGGGGTCGGCGGGGTAGTCCGGGACGAAACGGTCGGCTACTCACGAGTAGAGCGACCGTTTCGTCCCGGACTACCCCGGAAATCGGGCATCACGCTGCCCGACCCTGCAGGAGCCGCGCCCGCTGATCGGCACTGAGAGCGCGCCGCTGCGCCACGGTGGTGACCGGCGTCCACCATGCTGGGGGATCGATGGTCCAGCGGCGCGGACCGGTCCTCGCCATGGCCCGCGCCCGCGCGTCCAGGGTGCGCCGCATGAACGCCGCCGGGTTGCGGCGGTCGGCGGCGACCATCGTGACGTACTCGAGTCCGACCCGCCTGAAGTCGGCCTCGCGGTCGAGGTCCTTCCGGCGCTGCTTCCCCTCGAAGTGGAGCGCGCCGTCGTACTCACCGATCAGACCCGCCGTCGGATCGAGCAGGTCCGGCGTGCCGATGTGCCGGCCGTCGAGGTCGAAGATCGGCTGGTTGCACAGCACGGAGGGCAGGCCGAGGTCGAGCATCCAGATGAGCTGGGCGTCGACCTCGGTGGGCGACCAGCTGTTCTCGCTGGCCAACGACATCGCCTTGCGCAGCTGCGGGATGCCGGTCCACCCGTTGAGCCCCGCGGCGTACGCCTTCATCTCGGCGATGCTGACGAGGTCGGAGTAGGCCGCCATGGCCAGCCACTTCACGGCCGTGCGGAGGTCGTCGGAGTGCCGCACCTCATAGCCGATCGACGTGACCGGATCGGTCAGTGGCACGCCGTCCAGGACGGAGAACTCGCGAGGGAGGAATCGCTCGGCGGTGACGGTGATCCCAGGTTGCGGCCGGATCCGGTGGTTGATGACGGCGAGCGTGACCGGCAGACGGTGGCCGCGGTCGTCGAAGCCGTCGAACCAGCGGGCGCCGTACCAGGCGAACGCCGCCCAGCCCGTCACGCCGCCGTAGCCCGGGGCGTCGAAGGCGGGGATGAGCTGCGCGGCCTCGAGCACGCGTTGTGCAGGATCGTCGCCGTCGATGTCTGCCGGTACGTAGAGCCCGTGGCTCGTACGCCGCCAGCCCGACCCGCGTGCCTGGCGCGGAGTCGGCCCGGCCTTCCCATCGGCATCGATGGCGATCGGACGGACGAGACCCGGGCGCGCGGCGGAGTACGCCGGCGGCCGGAAGTGGGGTGCTCGTCTCGTCACGCACCGAGGATCGGTCGTACGCCGCGGGAGCGCATCCGGCTCTCCACAGGCGGCCGAGTCAGCGGGGTAGTCCGGGACGAAACGGTCGGTTACTCGCGAGTAGAACGACCGCTTCGTCCCGGACTACCCCGGCCGGCGCGACCCCGCCCGCTCACGCCCCGAGCAGGACCAGCTTCAGGACCCAGTACGAGACAGCGGCCGCGAGCCCGGCAGCCGGGAAGGTGAGGACCCAGGCGGCGACGATGTTGCCCGCGACGCCCCAGCGGACGGCGGAGAAGCGCTTGGTGGCGCCGGCGCCCATGATGGCGGAGGTGATGGTGTGGGTGGTCGAGATGGGGGCGTGCCAGGCGAACGCGGTGGTGTAGAGGACGGTGGCGCCGACGATCTCGGCGGTGAAGCCGCGCGCGGGGTCGAGGTGGATGATGCGGCGGCCGAGGGTGCGCATGATGCGCCAGCCGCCGGAGTAGGTGCCGAGCGAGATCGCCGAGGCGGCGCACACGATGACCCACAGCGGCAGGTGGTCGCTGGACTCGGCGTGCCCGGAGGCGATGAGCGCCAGGAAGATGACGCCCATCGTCTTCTGCGCGTCCTGCAGCCCGTGGCCGAGCGCGAGCGCCGCGGCGGAGAGGGTCTGGATCAGCCGGAAGCCGCGGAAGACCTTGTGCGGGTTGCGCCGCCGGAAGATCCACAGCACCGCGAGCATGACCAGGAAGGCGAGTACGAAGCCGACGATCGGCGAGGCGACCATCGGGATGATCACCTTGTCGAGAACGGTCTTCCAATGGACGACGGCGTACGTCGACCCCGCGGCCAACGCCGCACCGACGAGCGCTCCGATGAGCGCGTGGGAGGACGACGAGGGCAGGCCGAAGTACCAGGTGATGAGGTTCCACACGATCGCGCCGACCAGCGCGGCGAGCACGATCACGAGCGCGTGCTTGGTGTCGGTCTCGCCCAGCGCGAGCACGTCGCTGACGGTGTGCGCGACCTCCTGCCCGAGGAGCGCGCCGACGAAGTTCATGACCGCGGCGAGGGTGAGGGCGATGCGCGGGGTGAGGGCCTGGGTGGAGATGGAGGTGGCGATGGCGTTCGCCGCATCGTGGAAGCCGTTCGTGTAGTCGAACGCGAGGGCGACGACGACCACCGCGATGACGATGGCGAGTTCCACCGGATCAGGATTCCTTCACGGCGATCTGCTCGACGATGTTGGCCACCTTCTCGAAGCCGTCGATGGCGTCCTCGAGGGACTCCACGATGTCCTTGAGCTTGAGGACCTCCATCGCCTTGAACTCTCCGGAGAAGAGCTTCGCGAGGATCCGCCGGTGGTTCTTGTCGCCCTGGTTCTCGAGCCGGTTGATCTCGATCCAGTACTCCTCGAGCTGATGCATCGACTGCAGCTTCGGCATGGCGGTCGCTGTCAGCTCGGCACACCGCTGGAGTACGTCGACCTGCTCGGACAGCTCGGGCGGGAGCACCTTGACCTCGTACACGAGGATCTGGTCGACCACCTCGTCCATCGAGTCCATGATGTCGTCGAGGCCGGAGCCGAGGGCGTAGATGTCCTCGCGGTCGAACGGCGTCACGAACGTGGAGTTCACCTTCCGGACCAGCGAGTGGGTGGTCTCGTCGGCCGCATGCTCGGCATCGCGCATCCGGCTGGCGACCTCCTTGTGGTCGGCCGTATCGCTCAGCATCTCGGCCAGGAGGGCGACCCCTCCGACCAGGTGCCCGGCCGACTCAGTGAACAGGTCGTAGAACGACGTGTCGACCGGACGTAGACGCAAACGCACGGAGAACTCCTGGCGTGTAGAGGCAGAACGATCCACATGCTAGGGGAGGCCGATCGCTGAAGCACAAGCGACGACGCGGCTACGCCGACGGCGTACGCCGCTGGCGCCGCTGCCGCTCGATGAGCTTCTCCTGCAGGTGGACCGGGGCGTGGTTGCGGGTCCAGTTCCCGTCCTCGCCGAGCAGCCAGGCGTCGGTGGTCGGCTGGAACGCGAGCGTCAGCAGCTCGTCGGTCTGGGTGACGAGGTCCTCGCTGGGCAGGCGTACGAGCGCCTCGACCCGCCGGTCGAGGTTGCGGTGCATCAGGTCGGCCGACCCGATCCAGGCCACCGGCGTACCCCCGTTCTCGAACCAGAAGACCCGGGAGTGCTCCAGGAACCGGCCGAGCACCGAGCGCACCTCGATGTTGTCGGAGAGGCCCGGCACGCCCGGCCGCAGGGCACAGATGCCGCGGACCAGCAGCTGCACCGGCACCCCCGCCTGCGAGGCGAGATAGAGCGCGTCGATGACCGCCTCGTCGACGAGCGAGTTGGCCTTCATCCTGATCCGCGCCGGCCGGCCCGCCTGCTGGTGGGCGATCTCGGCGTGGATCTGGTCGATGAGCCCCGAGCGGACGTTGTCGGGGGCGACGAGCAGCTGCTCGTACGACGCCTGCCGGCTCCACCCCGAGAGGTTGTTGAACAGGTGGGCGACGTCCTCGCCGATCGCCTCGTTGGTCGTGATGAGGCCGAGGTCCTCGTACAGCCGGGAGGTCTTCGGGTTGTAGTTGCCCGTCCCGATGTGGGTGTAGCGCCGGATGCCGTCCGGCTCGTCGCGTACGACGAGGGCGAGCTTGCAATGGGTCTTGAGCCCGACCAGGCCGTACACGACATGGCAGCCGGCCTGCTCCAGCTTGCGCGCCCAGCGGATGTTGGCCTGCTCGTCGAACCGGGCCTTGATCTCGACCAGCACCAGCACCTGCTTGCCGGCCTCGGCGGCGTCGATGAGCGCGTCGATGATCGGGCTGTCGCCGGAGGTGCGGTAGAGCGTCTGCTTGATCGCCAGCACGTACGGGTCGGCGGCGGCCTGCTCGATGAAGCGCTGGACGGAGGTGGCGAACGAGTCGTACGGGTGGTGGAGGAGTACGTCGTCGCGCCGCGCCGCCTTGAAGACGTCGACCGGCGCGGCCGACTCGACCGGCGCCAGCTTGCGGTGGGTGCTGGGGACGAACGCGGGGTACTTCAGGTTGTCCCGGTCGATGTCGGCGATCCCGTTCAGGCCGCGCAGGTCGAGCGGACCGGGCAGCCGGAAGACCTCCTTGTCGGAGATCCCGAGCTCGGAGACGAGCAGCTCGAGCACCGAGTCGGAGATCGACTCCTCGACCTCGAGCCTGACCGGCGGGCCGAACCGGCGCCGCAGCAGCTCCTTCTCGAGCGCGGTGAGGAGGTTCTCGGCGTCGTCCTCCTCGACCTCGAGGTCCTCGTTGCGGGTCACCCGGAAGGTGTGCACCTCCCGGATCTGCATGCCGGGGAAGAGCTTCGAGAGCCGCTCCCGCATGACCTCCTCGAGGGGCACGAACCGGTCGTTGCCGAGCGGCACGAAGCGGGTGAAGATTGGCGGCACCTTGACCCGGGCGAAGTGCTCCTTCTTCGTCTTCGGGTCCCGGATCAGCACCGCGAGGTTGAGCGAGAGCCCGGAGATGTAGGGGAACGGGTGGGCCGGGTCGACCGCGAGCGGGGTGAGGACGGGGAAGACCCGCTCCTTGAAGAGCTTCTTGCAGTACTTCTGCTCCTCGGCGTCGAGGTCCTCCCAGTGGAGCAGCTGGATGCCCTCGTCCTTGAGCGCCGGGACGATCTCCTCGGCGAAGACGCGCGCGTGCCGCTCGGAGAGCTCTCGGGTGGTGCGCCAGATCTGCTCGAGGACCTCGCGCGGCATCAGCCCGGACGCCGCGCGGACGGCGACGCCCGCGGCGATGCGCCGCTTCAGGCCGGCCACCCGGACCATGAAGAACTCGTCGAGGTTCGAGGTGAAGATCGCCAGGAACCTGACCCGCTCGAGCAGGGGCAGCGTCGGGTCCTCGGCCAGCTCGAGCACCCGCTGGTTGAAGCGCAGCCAGGAGAGCTCGCGGTCGAGGAACCTGTCGTCGTACTTCTCGACCTCGGCCAGGGCGTCGTGGTCGGGGAAGTACTCCGGCTCCACGTCGAACGGCTGGTCCGGTACGGCGGTCAGGCTCGCCGTGGTGTCGGCGGACTGGGTCGGTGCCTGCGGACTGTCGAGGCTCATGTCGCCCAGTGTCTCACCCGCGAGGTGAACAGCGGGTTGCGTACGGCTCGCCGCCCGTCGGGGCTACGGTCCAGTAGGTTGCCGTGCGTGACCCTCAAGCAGACCATCGATGAGACCCTGGTGCCGGCGCTGGGCACGGTGAGGTACGCCGCCGAGAAGGCCGCCTTCGTCGGCGCGATGAACCTCCCGCTCTCCGTGCAGCGGCGGCTCGCCGGCAGGCCCGTCGAGCTGGACGGCCAGACGCTGGCGCCCGACACGCAGCTGCTGCTGCTCCTCGAGCGGCTCGCGGGGGAGTCGGACCCCTCGCAGCTCGACATCCCGGCCGGTCGCGTCGCCATGCGGAGGCAGGCCGGTCTGGCCGGTGGCAGCCAGCCGATCGGCGCCGTCCGCGACCTGGTGGCGGCGGGTCTGCCGGCGCGGCTCTACGTCCCGACCGGCGCGGCCGCGGTCGGCCCGCTGCTGGTCTTCCTGCACGGCGGAGGCTTCATCTTCGGCGACCTGGAGTCCCACGACGCGGTCTGCCGCTTCGTCGCCGAGCGGGCCGGCGTACGCGTCCTCGCGATCGACTACCGGCTCGCGCCCGAGGCGCCGTTCCCCGCGGCGTACGACGACTCGGTGGCCGCCTTCACCTGGGCGGTCGAGCACGCCGCCGAGCTCGGCGCCGATCCGGCCCGGATCGGCGTCGGTGGCGACTCCGCGGGCGGTAACCTGGCCGCCGGGGTCGCGCTCGTCGTACGCGAGAAGTGCGCCTTCCAGCTCCTCGTCTACCCGGCCACCCAGCAGGAGCCGACCCGCAGCCGCGAGCTGTTCGCGGAGGGCTTCTACCTCACCGCCGGGTTCATCGACGCCGCGACCCGGAACTACCTGCCCGCCGGGACCGACCTCCGCGACCCGCGCCACGCGCCGCTGTTCGCCGACATCCCCGACGGCGTCGCGCCGGCGTACGTCGCCACCGCGGGGTTCGACCCGCTCCGCGACGAGGGCGAGGCGTACGCCGCCCGGCTCGAGGAGGCCGGCGTGAAGGTCACGCTCAAGCGGTACGCCGACCAGATCCACGGGTTCTTCAACGTCATCGGCGCCGGCCACACCGCCCGCGCCGCCGTCACCGAGATCGCTGCGGTCGTGCGCGGGGCGCTGTGAGGCCTCACGTTTCGCCGGGCTGACCCCTCACGTTTCCCCGGCTGGCAGGGGAAATCCGACCTTGTGGGGTGTTCAGACACCTGACAAGGTCAGGTTTCCCCGGCTGGCCGGGGATTCCTGACGCAGCCCGCCGCGCCTACCCCGCCGCGTCCGGCCGCCAGCGCAGGACCTCGCGGGTGAAGGCCTCGGCGTCGACCATGCGGCCGTCGACGACGACCGACGAGGCGTCAGAGCTGTGGAACTCGACCCGCCAGCGGCGCTGGCCGGGCTTGCCGTGGATGCGCACCTCGGTGGCCTGGTCGTACAGGTCGAACTGGTAGGTCCGGCTGCCCTTCCGGATGTCGAGCACGCCGTCCTCGGATACCGTGACCTCGCCCGCGGTGAGCAGGCCGAGCCGGCTCTCGGGAGTGAACGACCGCAGCGTGCCGGTGTCGTCGGGCTGTGCCGCGTGGGCCGACGGGTCGGGGGCGTACGCCGGCACGGCCTGCACCGGGCGCGGTCGCTCCGCCGGCTCCGCCCGGGCCAAGCGGGTCACGCTCGCCGGCGGGAGCTTGCCGGTCTCGGCCATCTCGACCGCCGCCATCCACGCGCTCTTCGCCGGCGTCGGCTCGGGGGTCGGCTCGGGCGTCGGCTCGGGCTCTGGCTCGACCGCCGTCCGAGCGGACCCACCGCTCCCACCGCTCCCGCTCGCGCCGCCGGCAGTCCCCGCCGCAGCGAGCATCGCCTCGAGCGCCTGGACGCTCTTCTTGGAGCCCTTCTCGCGCAGTGCCGCGGCGACGCCGTCGCGGAGGGCGGCGAGCTCGGTGGCGAGCTCGGCGGCGCGGCGCTCGGCGGCGAGCCGCTCCTGGAGCGCCTGCTCGACCAGCTCGGCGTGATGGCGGATGGACGCCTCGACGGCCTGCCGGTCGATCTGGTTCTTCTCCGCCCGCGCCTCGGCCTCCGCCAGCAGCCGGTGCGCCTCGGCGGCCGACGCCTCGGCGGTGAGCCGGTCCTCGAGGGCCGCGTCGACCATCGCGCGCGCCTCCTGGTGGGCGGCGTCGACGCGGGCGAGGGCCTCGGCGGTACCCCGCTCGGCGGCCTCCCGCTCGCCGATCGCCGCGGCGAGCGCCTCCTGGCCCGCCCGGACGGCCTCCTCCGCGCGGAGCCGTGCCTCGTGGGCGGCGACGGCGGCCTGCTCGGCCGCCCCGCGGGCCTGGTGAGCGTCGAGCGCGAGGTCGGCGTGCTCCTCGGCGCGCGCGTCGGCGGCCCGCCGCGCGGTGTAGGCCGCCTCCGCCTCGGTGTGCGACGCCGCGGCGGCCTCGGCGAGCTGCTCGGCGCGCTCGTGGGCGGCCTGGGCGGCGGCGTGCGCCGCGGCCGCGGCCTCGGCCTGCTCCCGGGCCGCCTGCTCGGCCCGCTCCCGCGCGGCGTGCGCCTCCTCGGCGACCCGCGCCGCCTCCTCGGCCTTTCGCGCGGCTTCGGTGACGGCCGCCTCGGCGGCGTACCTCTGCTTGTTCGCCGCTGCCGCCTCCGCGGCGTGGCGACCGGCGGTGTCCTCGGCGTCCGCCCGCGCCTGCGCGTGCTCCTCGGCGCGGGCGTCGGCCGCCTGCCGCGCGGCGTACGCCTCGTGCGCCAGCCGCTCCGCCTCCGCCCGGCCGGCGTACGCCGCCTTCGCGGCCGCCTGGGCCTCGGCCGCCGTCTGCTCGGCCTGCTGCCGGGCGGCGTGGGCCTGCTCGGCCTCCTCCGCCCGCGTCCGCGCGGCCTCCTCGGCGGCGCTCCGTGCGGCATGGGCGGCCTCGGCGGCCTCCGCGTGCGACCTGGCCCGCTCGTGGGCCTCCGCCGCGGCGGCGGTGGCCTGCTCGGCCTTCCCGGCGCTCGCCTTGGCCGCCTCCTCCGCCTCCGTACGCCGCTGCGCGAGCTCCTCGGCCGCCCGGGCGGCCTCCTCGTGGCGGCGTACGGCGTCGGCCGCCGCCTCCTCGGCGGCGACCCGCTCCTGGCTGCGGGTCTCGGCGAGCGCCTCCGCCTCGGCCCGCGCCCGCGCTGCCTCCTCGGCCGCGCGCTCCGCGGCCTGCCGCGCCTCGTGCGCCTGCGCGGCCTTCTCGGCGTGCTCCTTCGCGAGCCGGTCGGCCTCCTCGCGGGCGCGGGCGTGCTCGGCCGCGCTCTCCTCGGCGACGATCCGCTCGGCGGCCTGCTCGGAGGCGGCGCGCTCCGCGCTCGCCCGCAGCGCGTGCGCCTGCTCCGCGGCCCGGGCATGCCGATCGGCGAGCGCGCTCACCTCCGCGAGGCTCTGCGGCTCGCTGCCCTGCTGCTCGGAGTCGGTCGGCTCGTTGCCGGTACGCCGGAACCAGCGACGACCCTCACCGGGGTTCGGCGTGTCCATCCCGAGCATCGTATCGGCGCACCCGAGGCCCGGTCCTCAATACACGAGAGCCTGGACGCCGTCCTCGAGCACCTCCTCGGCGAACACCGCCGCCCCGGCGATGCGTACGCCGTCCAGCACGTCCGACTCGCCGATCTCCCGCCGGGCCGCGCACTGGCTGCACACCGTGACGCTCCCGCTCCCGAGGACCACCTGCAGCAGATCGGCGAGTGGCGTCGCCTTCGGCAGCGCGAACTCCGCCGCGCGCCCGGGCACCCCGAACCACGCCGCCTGCCCGGTCAACCACAGCGACACCGGCGCCCCGGCGGTCGCGGCCGCGGCGGCCACGGTGAACCCCTGGTTGCACCGCTCCGCGTCCTCCGCGCCGGCGGTCACCTTCACGACGAGCTTCCTCACCACGCCCTCACCCTAGACTTGGGCCCGTGCCCTTCGAGCTTCCCGACAACCTCCACCCCGACGCCGGCCCGGTCGCCTGGATGCTCGGCACCTGGCGCGGCAACGGCCATGGCGACTACCCGACGATCGAGCCGTTCCAGTTCGGGCAGGAGCTGATCTTCACCCACGACGGCCGGCCGTTCTTCCACTACTTCTCCCGCACCTGGATCATCGATCCAGAGACCGGCGAGAAGATCCGCGACGCCGCCCTGGAGACCGGCTTCCTGCGGACCAAGCCCGAGGGCCAGGTCGAGCTCGTACTCTCCCACGCCACCGGCTTCGTCGAGATCTACTACGGCCACGCCGAGGGCGGGAAGCTCGAGATCACCACCGACGCGGTGGCCCGCACCGAGACGGCGAAGGAGTACGTCGGCGGCAAGCGCCTCTACGGCAACGTCGACGGCGACCTGCTCTACGCCTACGACATGGCGGCGATGGGGCAGCCGCTGCAGCCGCACATCTGGGCACGGCTCCAGAGGGCCACGTCCTGAGGACGGTCACGATGTCGAGCGAGGACTGGCGCGAGCGGCTGCGGGCGGAGGGCTACCGGCTGACCCCGCAGCGCGAGCTCGTCCTCGCCGCCGTCGAGAAGCTCAGCCACGCCACCCCGGAGGACGTCCTGGCGGAGGTACGCCGCTCGTCCTCCGCCATCAACCTCTCCACTGTCTACCGCAACCTCGAGTTCCTCGAGGAGCTCGGCCTGGTGCGGCACGCCCACCTGAGCGACCGGGTGTCGACGTACCACTCCACCTCCGGCCACGAGCACTTCCACATCGTCTGCCGGAAGTGTCAGCGGGTCTCCTCTGTTGAACCCGATGTGGCCGCGCCGCTCGTGGAGCGGCTGCGCAAGGACTACGACTTCGAGGCCGACCTCGGTCACCTGACCGTCTTCGGCGAGTGCACGACCTGTGAGGAGCAACCAGACGATGACCACGGCCAGCCCGCTTCTTGACCTGCCCGACGCGGTAGCCGGCGACGGCATCGACGCCGCGGTCGCGGGCCACTACGGCTCCTTCAACGTCGAGCAGCGCACGCTGACGTCCGGGGAGGGGTTCGTCGACCTCTCACACCGCGACGTCGTACGCATCGCCGGACCCGACCGCCTCACCTGGCTCCACCAGCTCACCTCGCAGTACTTCGAGGACCTCGCGCCCGGCGTCTGGACCTCCGCGCTCGTGCTCTCGCCGCAGGGCCACGTCGAGCACTTCTTCTCCGGGGTCGACGACGGCACTGCCTTCACGGCGTGGACCGAGCCCGGCGCGGCCGCCGCGCTCGTCGAGTTCCTCGAGCGGATGAAGTTCTGGTCCGACGTCACCGTCACGGTCGAGGAGTCGCTGGCCACCGTGTGGCGTCCGGTGCAGGGGTACTCCTTCGTCCCGCGCGAATCCCTGCCGACCTACGCCGAGGCCGCCGGCCCCGCCTGCGGTCTGTGGGCCTTCGAGGCGCTCCGGATCGAGCGCGGCGAGCCGCGGTTCGGACTCGACACCGACGCGCGGACCATCCCCAACGAGGTCGGCTGGGTCCCCGGCGAGGTCGGCGAGACGAGCCCCGCCCTGAGAATCGACTGGGCCGCCGTCCACCTCGACAAGGGCTGCTACCGCGGCCAGGAGACCGTCGCCCGGGTCCACACGCTGGGCCGCCCGCCGCGCCGGCTCGTGCTGCTCCACCTCGACGGTTCCGAGAACCGCCTGCCTCCCGTGGGTGCGCCGCTCGAGCTCGACGGCCGCTCCGTGGGCTTCGTCGGCACCTCCGCCCGCCACTTCGAGCTCGGCCCCATCGCCCTCGGCCTCGTCAAGCGCAACGTCGACCTCGGCGCCCAGCTCACCGTCGACGGCATGCCCGCCGCGCAGGAGGTCATCGTCGACCCCGAGGTCGGGCTGCACGTGCGGCCGCGGCTCTGACCGCGCCCCGACGACGACCCAGGGAGACGTCGGTCAGTCGCGCACGTACTGCACGTGCGTGTCGGCCTGGGCGTGCGTGAAGCCGAGGCCGGAGTAGAGGCGTACGGCGGGCTCGTTGTCGGCCTCGACGTAGAGGTGGATCTCGTCCACACCAGGCCGGTCGTCGGACCGGGCGGCGAGGTGGTGGAGACCGGCGAGCGTGAGGTACCTGCCGAGACCACGGCCCTGGGCGTCGGGGGAGATGCCGACGACGTACACCTCGCCGAGCGTCTCGCTGTGCCGCTTCGTCCAGTGGAAGCCCAGCAGCCGCTCACCGCTGGTCGAGCCGCCTCCGATGGTCGAGCCTGTCGAGACCCACGCCTCGATCAGCCCGTCAGCGTCGAACCACGGCTCACCCATCCGCTCCTCGAGCCCGGCGCGGTCGAGCGAGCCCTGCTCGGGGTGATGGGCGAAGGCGGCGGCGTTGACCCGGAGCAGCTCGGACTCGTCGCCGGGCCGGAAGCCGCGTACGTCGACGCCGTCGGGCGCCGGCCCGAGGGGCGGCAGGCCGGCGGCGGGCCGCCGCATGACCCACAGCTCCCGGGCCCGTCGCCAGCCGTGCGAGGCGGCGAGCGCCGCGGCGGCGGGATGGTCGCCGTGGGACCACGCGGTGACGGGGCCGTCGGGGGTCGGCTCCGGCAGCGGCGCCTCGGCGAGGAGCCGGGTGCCGAGTCCGGTGCCGCGGTGGTGGGGGAGTACGACGAGGGACAGCTCGCGGCCGACGAGAAGCCCGAAACCGCGGTTGTCCCCCCAGGTGCGTACCCGCTCGGGATGGTGCCGAACGGTCAGCAGGGTCGCCTCGTCGAGCGGTGCGACGCCGTCGGCGGCGGCCGTCAGCGAGGCGATCCCCGTGACGTCGATCAGAGCTCGGCCTCGACCCGCGGCTGCGGCGCGGCCGACGCAGAGGCGGCGGAGGCAACAGACGCGGCAGAGGACGCAGCCGCGACGCGCGCGGCGTCGGCCTGGCTCTCGGCGGTCTTCGTGGGCAGCACGAAGCGGTAGCCGACGTTGCGGACGGTGCCGATGAGGGTCTCGTTCTCGGGGCCGAGCTTGGCGCGCAGACGGCGTACGTGGACGTCGACGGTGCGGGTGCCGCCGAAGTAGTCGTAGCCCCACACCTCCTGCAGCAGCTGCTGCCGGGAGAAGACGCGGCCCGGGTGCTGGGCGAGGAACTTGAGGAGCTCGAACTCCTTGAACGTCAGGTCGAGCGGGCGGCCACCGACCTTGGCGGTGTAGGTGGCGTCGTCGACGACGACCTCACCGGACCGGATGACGTGGGCCTCGGGGTCGGCCGCCTCGCGCTGTGCGGAGAGCCGGCCGATGGCAAGCTTGATGCGCGCCTCGAGCTCGGCGGGACCGCAGGTGTGCAGGACGACGTCGTCCATGCCCCAGTCGTGGCTGACCACGGCGAGGCCACCCTCGGTGACGATGAGGAGGACGGGGACGTCGGTGCCGGTCGTACGGATGAGGCGACACAGGTCACGCGCGTGGGCGAGATCCTGTCGGCCGTCGACCAGCAGCAGGTCAGAGTCCGGGGCCTCCAGGAGGGCGCTGCCCTCGGCGGGGAGGATCTTCACCTGGTGTCCCAGGAGTGCGAGGCCCGGCAGCACCTCCGCCGAAGGCTGGAGGGAGCTGGTCAGCAGCAAGAGGGTGCTCATGCGGGGGTTCCTTCTTCAGGAGTCAGGAGCACCGAAACGCAACGTTGGGCTTCGGCCTGTTGATCGTTGCCGCATACTAACGAAACGTGTCGGTCACATTGGAAGGGCCCCGGCGAGAAAAGTGACAAAGGCTATAACGGTCCGTTACTGGGCGGCGGCCAAAGCTGCCGCCGGCACGGGGTCCGACCTGCTCGAGGTGGACGGCCCGATCACGATGGCGGAGGTCGTACGCCGCGCCGCCGACCTGCACCCCGGCACCCGGCTGCCCGACGTGCTGGCCGTCTGCTCGGCCCTCGTCGGCGACCGCCCGGTCGGAACGGAGGACCCCGGCGGGATCGAGGTCCCACCGGGGTCCAGTGTCGAGTTCCTGCCGCCGTTCGCGGGCGGCTGATCCGCGGACGGTCGTCAGCTCTCGATCGCGGCCGGCTCGGACTTGCCGGACGGCGTGGTCGAGATCTCGATCTTGCGCGGCTTGGCCCTCTCGGCGACCGGGACGACCAGGCGCAGCACGCCGGCGTCGTACGCCGCCTCGATGTGCTCGAGGTCGAGGTTGTCGCCGAGGACCAGCTGGCGGCTGAACTGGCCGCGTACGCGCTCGTTGGCGAGCATCTGCCAGTCACCGTTGTTGGGGACTCTCTCCGCCTTCACGGTCAGGACGTTGCGCTCGACGTCGAGGTCGATCGTCTCGGGGCTGACGCCGGGGAGGTCGAACTCGATGACGAACTTGTCGCCCTCGCGCCAGGCGTCCATCGGCATGACGGCCGGCCGGTTGGTCGTACCGGTCCCGAACAGCTGCTGGGTCAGGCGGTCGAACTCACGGAACGGGTCGGAGCTACGGATCAGCATGGTGCCCTCCTTGGGACTCTCTGTCTCCTGTGACTGTCTGGGTGGGGCACGGCCCAGGGGGCCCGAGGCCGCGCCCGCATCTGTATCAACCGTTACAGGTTTCTTATATTCCAAACTTCAGCCAGAATCAAGGGTGTGAGCGAGAGAAATCGGGCCGTGTACGCCATCTCGGTGGCCGCCGAGATGGCCGAGCTGCAGATCCAGAACCTGCGCGTCTACGAGCGCCGCGGCCTGGTCGACCCTGCGCGTACGCCGGGCGGCACCCGGCTCTACTCCGCCGCCGACGTCGAGCGGCTGGTCCGGATCCGCGACCTGCTCGCCGACGGGCTCAACCTCACCGGGATCGCGCACGTGCTGGCGCTCGAGGAGGAGGTACGCCGGCTGCGCGCCTCCAACGCGAGACTGCGCCGCACGCTGGACGATGGCGCCGAGGAATGACCCGCGCGGTCGGGCGGTTGGGCCCCTCGTGAGTACCGGACTCTGGATCGCCGTCGCTGCCGTCGTCCTCGCCGTCGGGTTCGGCCTCTACCGCGCGCTCACCGACGGCCGCTTCCGCCGCCCAGCACAGTCCCCGACCTGGGACACCCTGGCCGAGGCTGCCGGCGTACGCCCCGGAGAGCGCGCGACGCTGGTCCAGTTCTCGAGCGCGTTCTGCGCGCCCTGCCGCGTGACCCGCCGGGTCCTCGCGGACGTCGCCGACTCGGTGCCGGGCGTGGTGCACGTGGACATCGACGCCGAGCAGCACCTCGACGTCGTACGCCGCCTCGGCATCCTGCGTACGCCGACGACGCTGGTCCTCGACGCGGGCGGCAACGAGGTCGCCCGGGCCGCCGGAGCGCCGCGCAAGGAGCAGGTGCTGGGCGCGCTGCCGGGCGAGCAGACCGCATCGTGATACGCGGATCCCATCATGCGGGACGTTCGTTTCTGGCCGATTTCGGGCCGCGTTAGGGTCGTCGCATGCTCTCGACCATGCTGACCAAGCGCCGGGCGGTGGACCACTGCCGCGTGCGCTCGTCGCTGTGTCGAATGTGCGGCTGACCCGCAGTGACTCCTCTTAACTAGACCCAGTTACTGCACTATCGTCGAGTCCGACGAACCTCCGTCCGCCGTCTCCGCCTCCACGGAAGAGCATTCGCCATGTCCACCACGCACCATCCGGTCGCCGAGCAGCAGCACTCGGCGCCCACTCCGCGGGCCCTCGACCCGCGACCCATCGACCCGCGCGGGCCGCAGTTCGCCGCCGCCGTGACGGCGGTCGTGCTGGTGCTCGCGTTGGCGCTGCCGACGGGCGCGTCGGTGGTGCTCACCGCCGTCCAGGCCGTCCTGTTCGCCATCGGCGCGGCCCTCGGCGTCCAGCACACGCCGCACGCCTGGGTGTTCCGCACGCTCGTACGCCCCCGGCTCGCGCCGCCCGCGCAGCTCGAGGACCCCGCCCCGCCACGCTTCGCCCAGGGGGTGGGGCTCGCATTCACGGTGATCGCCCTCGTGGCGTACGCCGTCGGCGTACCCACCCTCGCCCTGGTGGCGCTCGGCCTCGCGCTGGTCGCCGCCGTGCTCAACGCGGTCTTCAGGTTCTGCCTGGGCTGCGAGCTCTATCTCCTGATCAAACGAGTCGGTGGTTGAGGAGGTTGCCCTGGCAACCCTCGACACCACCACCACCGCACGACAACACAGACCCCGCGCCGGCCTGGCGCAGAAGAAAGGTACGAACTATGAGCCGCGAGAACGCTCTCGTCTCCGCCGAGTGGGTGGAGCAGCACCTGGACGACCCGAAGGTCGTGCTGGTCGAGGTCGACGAGGACACCTCTGCCTACGACAAGGGCCACATCCGGGGAGCCATCAAGCTCGACTGGACGACCGACCTGCAGGACCAGGTCCGCCGGGACTTCGTCAACAAGCAGCAGTTCGAGGAGCTGCTGTCGAGCAAGGGCGTCAGCAACGACGACACCGTCGTGCTGTACGGCGGCAACAACAACTGGTTCGCCGCGTACGCCTACTGGTACTTCAAGCTCTACGGCCACCAGGACGTCAAGCTCCTCGACGGCGGCCGCAAGAAGTGGGAGCTCGACTCCCGCGAGCTGACCGACGAGGCGCCGAACCGCCCGGCCACGTCCTACACCGCGCAGGAGCAGGACAAGAGCATCCGCGCCTTCCGCGACGAGGTCGTCGAGGCGATCGGCGTGAAGAACCTCGTCGACGTACGCTCGCCCGACGAGTACGCCGGCCGGCTCCTCGCCCCGGCCCACCTCCCGCAGGAGCAGGCGCAGCGCGCCGGCCACATCCCGACCGCGGCCAACGTGCCGTGGTCGAAGGCGGCCAACGACGACGGCACCTTCAAGTCCGACGAGGAGCTCAAGCAGATCTACACCGACGCCGGCGTCGACTGGTCGAAGGACACCATCGCGTACTGCCGCATCGGCGAGCGCTCCTCGCACACGTGGTTCGTCTTCCACGAGCTGCTCGGCGAGCCGAACGTGAAGAACTACGACGGCTCCTGGACCGAGTACGGCTCGCTCGTCGGCGTCCCGGTCGTCCTGGGCGACGAGGCAGGCGAGTCCTGACATGTGCGGAGCCACTGAGGGCGGCCTCTCGCTCGACGGCGTCGACGTCGCCAAGGAGGCGGTGATCCAGGGCCAGGTGACCCGTGCCGGCGAGCCGGTCCACGGCGCGTACGTCCGGCTGCTCGACCGCAGCGGCGAGTTCACCGCCGAGGTGCCCACGTCCGTCACCGGCCATTTCCGGTTCTTCGCCGGCGACGGCGAGTGGACGCTGCGCACCCTCGCGCCCAAGGCCGACCCGGTCGACAAGGTCGTCCACGCCTCCGTCGGCAACGTCGCCGAGGTCGTCATCCCGATCGGCTGACGCCTCTGGTCGGGTCTCTCGAGACCGCCCACGTACCGCGGCCCGCTCCGATGTGTCCTCGGGGCGGGCCGCTGCGGGTCCTGGCGGGTCGGCCGGGGTCGGCCGGGTGTCCCAGGTTTCCCCGGCCGGCCGGGGAAACCTGACCTTGTGGGGCATCTGAACACCCCACAACATCGGAGTTCCCCTGACAACCTCGGCGCGCTGGCCGATCAGGCGGCCATCTCGGCGAACGCCGCGCGGATCTTCGCAGCCAGCCGCTCGGGGTGGCGCAGGTCCTCCCAGTCCACCCGGATGCAGCGCCAGCCGGTCACCCGCTCGATGAGCTCCTGCCGCTTCTTCTCCTGGAGTACGACGTCGGTGACCGACTCGCCCTCGCGCAGCAGCTTCTCGTACTTCACCCGGCCGTCGAACTCGGCCCACACCTTGCGCTCCGGCCACGCGAAGTCGAGCCGACCCAGCAACGTGCCCCGCTCGTCGTACACCTCGAGCTGCGGCACTGGTCGCGGAAGCCCCTGTCGGAAGCACAGGTAGTCGAACCGGGTCTCGCCGACCGACTCGATCCGCGGGTCGGCAAGACGCAGCACGATGTTGGCGCCACTCGTGCCGGGCCAGTGGTCGATGCCGGCGTCGTACCGCTCGACGAGCTCCTCCCGCGTGAAGACCTTGTTGTGGAGCATGTGGTTCGCGACGACGAGTGCCGGCTCGACGGGGGCGTACGTCATCACCTCGAGCGCGGCCCGCAGTGCGCTCATCACCTCGACGTCGCCGATGGTGACGATGTCGTCGTCGAGGAGTACGCCGCGATGCTGCCGGATGTCGGCCTCGCGGCGGCCGGCCTTGCCGTCCCGGCGGGTGAGGTGTACGTCGGAGAGGTCCAGCCCCCACATCGGGGCGTCGTCGACGAACGCCAGCGCCGAGGCGTGCGAGATGACGACTGCGGTCTTGGCCTGGCGGGCGGCGGCACGAGCGCGTACGGCGTGGGCCGCCACCTCATCGAGTCGGGCGAACTGGCCCGCGTCGGCGTACGCGCCGTGGCGGACCCGGGTGAACACGCCATCGCGCAGGGCTTTGGCCAGGGCAGCTTCGTCCCAGCCGTTCTTCAGGAGGTCGCGCCGCAGGTGGATGCTGAGGAGGCGCGGATCATTCGGATCGATCATCATGGCGCCGATCTGCCCGCGTCACCGGGCGCGAAGCAGCGCGTGACGCGGGCTGTGGACGGACCGCGCTCGGGCGCCGCTTGTGGACAGTTTGTGGCCCGGTCCGGGAGCCGGGTCGCGGACGTGGGCGATCAGGTTGTCAGGGAAAATCCGACCTTGTGGGGTGTCTGAACAGCCCACAAGGTCAGGTTTCCCCGGCCGGCCGGGGAAACCTGGGACGCCGCCCCGGGCCTAACCCCGCGGCGACTCGAGAAGGAGCGTGACGGGCCCGTCGTTGACGGAGGCGACGTGCATGTGCGCGCCGAAGACGCCCCGCTCGACGTGGGCGCCGAGGCGCTCGAGCTCGTCGCAGAAGGCGAGGTAGAGGGGCTCGGAGAGCTCGGCGGGGGCGGCGGCGGTCCACGAGGGGCGCCGGCCCTTACGGGCGTCGCCGTACAGCGTGAACTGCGAGACCACCAGGATCGGCGCGTGTACGTCGGACGCCGACTGCTCTTCCTCGAGGATCCGCAGGCCCCAGATCTTGCGCGCGAGCCAGGCGACGTCGTCCGGGCCGTCGTCGCGTGCGACGCCGAGGAGCACGAGCAGCCCGGGGGAGGGCAGCGAGCCGACCACCGATCCGGAGACGGTCACGGAGGCGGAGGACACCCGGGTCACCACAGCACGCACGGCCGCGACGATAGCGACCCGCCGGCCGGCCTACCTGCCGGCCTGCCGGCCGGCCTACCCGCCGGCCCGCGACCGGCCGCGACGACAGCGGCCTACCGCCCGGCCCCCGGCGGCAGCCGCCGGTTGAGCGAGAACAGCCGCCCGAGCATGGGCATGAGCACGATGTTGATCGCGTGCAGCACCCCGATGATGAGCAGGATGCCGCCGACGCGGGCGACCTCGAAGCCGACCTGCTTGGCGGTGACGTCCGACGTCCCCCAGATCGTCCGCCACGACTCGCGCGGCTCGAACTGCACGGTGAAGAGGATGTACGCCCCGAAGATCAGGTAGTACACGATGTCGGTGAGCACGATGTAGCTCTTCCCCGTGCGCGGGTTGTCGTGGAACACGTCGGCGGCGTACGCCCTGCCGAAGCGCTTGATGAGCGGTCCGAGCCAGAGTGCGAGTGCGACGAGCACGACGTCGGTCGCGAGTTCGAGCGTCCACCAGGGCATGGCTGCCTCCCCGTTGTGTTCACGGTGCTTGTTGACGAGTACGACGGCCGCGACGACCGCCCCGACGAGCACGACCCCGCCGAGCAGCAGCCGCCGGCGCCGGCGGCGTACGCGGTCGTCCTCGATGCTCCGCACGACCCGCGCGAAGAGGTCGGGCGAGGGCTGCGGTGGGCGGCCGGGGTCGCCCATCGCGTCGCGCAGTCGGTCCTCGAGGCGGCTCATCGGGAGTCCTCCAGGGCGGCGCCGAGGGCCTTGCGGCCGCGCTGCAGATGGGTCTTGACGGAGTTCGCGGAGAGGCCGAGCGTGGCCGCGATCTCGGCGATCCCGAGGTCGTAGTAGTACAGCAGCGTCAGGCAGTCCCGCTGCCGTCGCGGCAGCGCTCGCAGCGCCGCGATCACCTCGGCGCGGTCGGCCCGGTCGCCGGCCTGCTCCTCCGCGGACGGCTCGTACGGGTCCGCCGGCGGCCGGTGCCGCAGCGACACGAACCCGCGCCGGTTGTGGTCGCGGGCGAGGTTGATGACGATCGAGCGGAGGTAGGCGACGGCCTTCCCCTGGTCGCGCAGCCGGTGCGCGTGCCGCGCGAGCCTGATGAAGGCCTCCTGGACGAGGTCCTCGGCGGCGGTCTTGTCGTCGACGTACCACCGCGCCATGTGCACCAGCGCCGCCGCCTCGCTCTCGAACAGCCTCCTGACCAGGGCGTTCGGGTCGTCGTACGCGGCGTCGTCACCGGCCGCGTCGTCGTCGACCCGAGCGTCCATGGCACCCGTCCCTTCACCTCTACGGACGAGTGAGCAGGCGCTCGGGGTGACAGCCCCCGAGAAGGAAAAAGACTTCTTCCGGCCGGTCACCCTCCCGGGCCGGCGCAGACGTCTCCGACCAATGTAGGGACACCCGGAGACACCAGGGAGGGTCCGATGTCCTATCGATCCAGCACCCCGACTCGATCCAGCACGACGACCGACACCCCCGCCCGGGCCAGCGGTGGTACGAGCGGTCGTACGCCGCACCCGATGCGCGACTCGCTCCTGCTGTACGCCGGCGTGGGGCTCGCCTGGGGCGTGGCCGCCCGGGTCTACATGCGGCTCATCTCCGACGACCCTGGGTTCACGCTCACGGGCACGGGGATGATCCTCGGCTTCGCGCTCCTGTGGTTCACCGGCCTCGGCGCCGTCCGCGGCGCGCGGCTCTCGCGACGGCGCTGGTGGTGGTGGCTCGCGCCGGTGCCCGGACTCGTACTGTTCGCCGGCCTCGGGATGGTCTACCTCCCGCTGGTCGTCTGCGGCCTCGTCGCCGGCCGCCAACCAAAGCGCTGGCGGCAGGTCATGCTCGCCCTCGTCGGCCTCGCGGTCATGCTGCTGCCGTTCGTCTTCGACCTGACCACCTACAGCGCGCAGGAGTACGCCGGCGGACTGCTCTACCTCGCCACCGGTGTCGCGCTCTTCGTCGCCGTCCAGGAGTGGTCGTGCGACTGACCGTCGGCCGCCCTAGTCTGACCCCCATGACCGGACTGCTGGTGACGGTGGCGCCCACGGGCGCCGAGACGGCCAAGGAGAACTGCCCGCAGCTGCCGACGACGCTGGAGGAGCTGGTCGAGACGGCGGTGGACTGCGAGCGCCGCGGGGCCCGGATGATCCACGTCCACATCCGCGACGCGGAGCACCGGCCGACGCTCGACCTCGGCCGGCTGACCGACACGGTCCAGGCGCTTCGCGCGGAGACCGACCTGATCGTCCAGCTCTCCACCGGCGGCAGCGTGCACGACCCGCTCGGCGACCGGCGCAAGGTGCTCGACGCCGCGCCCGACTCGTGCAGCCTCACGATGGGGACGACCAACTTCGGCGACGACGTCTTCTCCAACCCCTGGCCGTTCGTGACCGAGCTCTACCTGCTGACCAAGGAGCGCGAGGTCGTCCCGGAGTTCGAGCTCTTCGACCTCGGCCACGTGGCCGCGCTGCATCGCCTGCTCGACCGCTACGGCCTCCCGTACGGCGGCCGCGTCCACGTCGACTTCGTCATGGGCGTCCCCGGCGGGATGCCGGGGACGGCCGCCGCGCTCGTCGCCGCCGTCGCCGCGCTGCCGCCGCAGGTCACGAGCTGGTCGGCCACCGGCGTCGGGCGTACGACGCTCCCCGTCATGCTCGCCGCCCTCAGCATGGGCGGCCACCTGCGCGTCGGGATGGAGGACGTGCTGACGCTGCGCCGCGGCGTACCCGTCGACTCCAACGGCCAGCTCGTCGACCGCGCCGTCGAGGCCGGCCGGCTCGCCCAGCGCGAGCCGCTCACCGCCGCCGAGGCGCGCGAGCTGATCGGCCTGCCCAACGGCGGTTGAGTGGGTCGACCGACTGGTCTGGACGACCAGACCGGTATGGCTCATTTCGATGAACTGCGTGCGCGGGCCGCGGACTTTCGCCACTCTTTACTCGCGGAGATCCGCGTACGCGTACACCCCATCGCCTCGGCCCTGCTCCGGGCTCTCGGCAGGAGGACCATATGAAGAAGCTTGTCGCCGCACTCATCGCGGCGTTCCTGATGACCGCCGGGCTGGCGAGTTTGGCAGGGGACCCGGCACACGCCACCGGAGTCGTGGCCAAGAAGCAGTCCCCCAAGCCGCCGACGTCCGGACAGTGCAAGAAGGGGTCGAGCAAGTACGGCCCCTGCCCCAAGCCGCCGAAGCCGCACCCCAGGCCCCCGAAGCACCACGCGGGCCAGAAGGGCTGGTGGGGGTTCCCCAACCCGCGCCACCTCGGCGGTCGGGTGAAGATCGTGATCGTCGGCCCCCACGGCGCGAAGCGCGTCGTGTGGAAGTGGACGAGCAAGAAGGACGTCTCCGTGGCGTTCCCGCACCTGTCGGCCGGCAAGTACCGCGTCTGGGTGTTCTTCTGGCCGAACGGCAACTACCGCCCGATCTACCCGAAGTACTCCTTCAAGATCCGGTCCTGAGCGCCGCGACTGCTGAGCACGTCGGCGGGCCCCGCGCGAGGGCGCGGGGCCCGCACCATGTCTAGAGGTACCTGAAATGCGTGTCGCCCACCCGTGGCGCTGGGCGGTCTCCGGCGTCGTCCTCATCGCCCTTCTCGTCGTGGCGTACGCCGCCTGGCGGGCCCACCAGGTCAGCAGCGAGCTGTCGGCGGCGACCGACGACGCGGCCCGCCTGCAGGACGCGGTCGAGCGCGGCGACTCCGCTGCCATGGACCGCGCCCTCGACGACCTGCGCGCACACAGCACCGCCGCGCGGGACCACACCGCGGGCTGGGACTGGTCGCTGGCGACCCACCTGCCGGCCTACGGCGACGACGCCCGCGGCGTCCGTCTCGCCAGCCGGGTCGTGGCGGACCTGAGCGAGTCGGGCCTCTCCGACCTGGCCCACTCGGCCAACGAGCTCACCAGCGTCGTACCCAAGAAGGGCCGGGTCGACGTCGACGCCGTCGCCGGGCTCGCGGACGGTGTCGACTCCGCCGCCGACGCGCTGGCCGAGGCCCGCACGCAGCTGGCGACGCAGGACCCGGTCGGCTTCGTCGGGCCGCTCAAGCGGAAGTTCCGCGACCTCGAGTCGCGGGTGGACAGCGCGGCGTCGACGATGTCGACCGCGCGGACCGCCGTCGCGGTGCTCCCCGAGATGCTCGGTGCCGACGGGCCGCGCGACTACCTGTTCGTCTTCCAGAACAACGCCGAGATCCGCGCCACCGGCGGACTCCCCGGCGCCGTGTCGCTGCTGCACGCGCAGAACGGCAGGATCACCATGCCGCTGCAGGTGCCCGGCAGCGACATCGAGACGCCGACCACCTCCGTCGTGCCCCTCACCGCCGCGGAGCGGGACATCTACGGCGACCAGATCGGCACCTACTTCCTCGACGCCAACGTGACCCCCGACTTCCCGCGCGTCGCGCAGATCTGGAAGGCCGGTTGGGAGAGCGCCGGCCTCGGCGGGAAGAGCAGCGACATCGACGGCGTCGTCACGATGGACCCGGTCGTGCTCTCGTACCTCCTCGCCGCCACCGGTCCCGTCACCGTCGACGGCGTGACGCTGACCGGCGACAACGCGGTCGACTACCTGCTCCACGACGTCTACGTGAAGACGCCGGACCCGACGAAGCAGGACGCGTTCTTCCGCGACGTCGCCAAGTCGGTCTTCGAGCGGGTCGCCGGCGGCACCAGCTCGCCGCAGGCGCTCATCAAGGCGTTCGCGAAGGGCGCCGTCGAGCACCGCCTGCTCATCCACGACTTCGACGACGCGGTCCAGAAGCGGCTCGACGGCACCCCCGTCGCCGGCCAGCTCGCCACCACCGCCACCTCCGATCCGCAGGTCAGCTTCACCCTCGACGACTCGACGATGTCGAAGATGAGCTACTACCTGAGGTACGACGTCGCCGTCCGCTCCACCTACTGCACCAACGGCGTCCAGGGCCTCACCGGCAGCGCGACCCTGTCGAGCAGGCTCGACGAGGACCAGGTCGCCGGGCTGTCGTCGTACATCCTCGGCGGCTACCGCGACTACCAGATCCCCAAGGGCAGCCAGCTGGTCTCGATCTACATCCACGGTCCCATCGGCGGCTCCGTCGGCCACGTCCAACAGGACGGCAAGCCCGACGACTCCGCCTGGGTCTCGAAGGAGCACGGCCGCCCCGTCGTCCAGACGTACGCCATCCTCGCCCCCGGCCAGACCGTCGACCTCACCTGGCAGATGAAGTCCGGCAAGGGCCAGACCGGCGCGACCGACGTCAACGTCACCCCGGGCATCGAGCCGGGCAGCACCTCCAGCACCACGCCGTCGAGCTGCGGCTGATCGGTCGTCAGCCCCGGCCAGTTCCGAGCACCCGCGGCCCGAGGAACGCGATGGCGAGGGCGATCCCGGCGGCGACGAGGTAGTCGGCACTGCCGGTGACCTGACGCAGCACGGCGCTGAGCCCGAGAGCTGCCACGAGCAGCGCGGACTTGGCGACGAGAGCGCGTACGGCGAGCCGGTTGACGTGGGTCCGGTCCGCGGCGCCGAGCCGCCGCCCGATCACCCAGAGCGCGGCCGGTGCGACGACGAAGAGCAGCAGCCCGAGCCGCAGCGCGTGCTCCCAGAGCGGTGCGCCGGCCTGGAGCGCCCACAGGCCCCCGACGACGAGGCCGGTGACGGTGCAGACGCGCTGGATGGCGTCGGGATCGGTGAGCGCGGGGCTCGCTTGCTGGTCTGACATGGGTCCTCCGAGAGGCAGGGCGTACGGACGCTTCGACTCTCGCCTCCCGGACCGCCCGATGCCTCGGCGTACGGTCACGACCCCGCCATGACATCGGTCATCGCCGACCCCACCCCAGCGCGGGTCAAATCGCTCGAACCCCGCGACAACGGTCCACGGATGACGCAGTATTGGTGGTGCCCCGCTGGTGACCCGAGACACCAGCGGGGCTCTTCATTGCCCGTGGACGCCACGATGCCTGGCGGGATGTTTATAGCCTCCCTATCCGGGTAGCCCAGCAGTCATGGCCAAGCCAGACGAAGGCGGGGGCGGCGTCGACACCGGCGTCGTCGAGATCGATCCGGCCGGGATGGCCGACGTCGCCGACACCATCGGCCGCGCCGCGGCGGACGTCTCGGACGGACGGGACTCCCTCAACGCGGCCTGGGAGCTCAAGGACGCGGCGTTCGGGAGCGACTACGTCGGCGGGCTGTTCGACCGGTGCTGCGAGACCTGGGTCAACGGGACCAACTCGGTGGGCAAGCTGACCGAGGACGTCGGGACCTACACCCAGCAGGTCGCCAACCTCTTCGGCGCCACCGACACGAAGCTGGCGGGCGGGATGACCCCGATGTACTCCGGCGCCGACCTCCCCCCGGCGGACGGCGGCGACGACGACCACGCCCCGACGGACCCGAACCTCATCGCGTGAGCCGGAGCATGAGCCGGAGCATGAGCGGGAGCATGAGCGATGGTCCAGCCCTTCCCTGACGTCACCGAGGACCAGATCGAGGCCGCGGGGCACAAGTTCTCGACCGCGGCCGGGAGCATGGTCGGCGCGAAGCGCGGCGTGCACGGCGCGACGGCGTCGCGGGCGTGGCAGTCGCCGACCGCGCGACCGGCCTGGGACGACGCGCTGGAGGCGCGCGAGTCCGACCTGAAGATCGCCCACGCCGTGCTCGACGACCTGGGCGACGCGATGGTGAAGACGGCCGGCTACCTGCGCGAGCTGCGGGCGACGTACGACCAGGCGACCTTCTACCTCATGACGACCCCGGACCCGCGCGTCGCGCCGCCGGCCACCTCGTTGAAGGACCTGATGGTCCCGCCGGCGTTCAAGCCCGACCAGAAGGCGGTCGCGGAGTACGAGGCGGTCGAGCGGATGCGCGACGGTGCCGCCTCGGACGCGCGCTTCGTCCTCGACCAGCTGGGGGTCCAGCTCAGCAACGCCAGCGCGGTCACCTTCGCCGACCCGCCGACCGACCCGGTCCACGCGGTCTCGGACGTCGGGGCCGTCGTACCCCTCGGTCCGGCGTTCGGCGCGCCGAAGGGCGCGCTCTTCGCCAACGGGGTGCCGATCCAGTTCGGCCGCGGCAACAAGTTCGAGTCCGACATCCTCAAGGAGCTCGGCCTGGACAAGTTCCCGAAGAGCCTGTTCCGGCCGGCCAACGACGACGACCTCCCCTCGGACTACCCGTTCACGAAGAGCGGCCGCCTGCCGCGGGGCTCGTTCCCGGACTCGCGGTTCGCCGACATCCTCGAGATCAAGTCGGGGACGACGCAGATCAACGCGACCGACCCCCAGATCCGCGCCGAGCTCGAGCTCGCCAACCGCGAGGGCCGACCACTCAACCTCGTGACGGAGAGCCAGACGCCGGTCGACGAGGACCTGTCCTCCGAGATCGAGCGGACCGGCGGCTCCGTCTACGACAAGGTGCCGGGCGAGCCGGGGGTGTACTACGACCGCGGCACCGGTGAGTACGTCCGGCTCGAGGGCGCCCAAGGACCCGACTCCCGGGACCTGGGCCGTACGCCGCTCAGTCCCGAGGAGACCCGCGACGTCCAGACCCGCGTGCACAACCAGCCGCCCGAGCAGCCGGAGACCTCACCGCCGCAGCAGGAGGCGCCGTACGTCACCCAGGACGAGCTCGACAAGGCCTGGAAGGACGATCCCGGCGGCGAGCCGGTCGCACCCGGCAAACCCGGCGTCGAGGAGCCGGGGATGCCCGAGGAGCCGGAGATGCCCGAGATGCCCGAGCTCCCCGAGATGCCCGAGTTCCCGGAGATCATCCCGTGACGGGCAGAATCGAGCGGGAAGCCACGACGGAAGGGGCCCCGTGAGCCACTCGTTGATGTTGGTCAGCCGCGACGAGCCGACGCAGGAGCTGCTCGTGGCCGCCTGCGAGGCGTCCACGCGGCTCGGCTCGTACGCCGTCGACGGCAGCCTCGCCGACGGCGACAACGCCGTCGAGCTGAGCGCGACGGTGAGCGAGGGCGAGCCGTTCCTGGCGATGTTCGCGCCGCGGTCGGCGAGCGCCTCCGGCGCGGTGGTGTACGCCGACCGGCTCGGCCTCGCCGCCCCCCTCGGCGACGACGGCCAGTGCTGGCTGACCGCGATGTCGATGCCGGGCGGCGCGAGCGACGAGGAGATCCTGGCCGCGCTCGAGGTCGTGGCGTGGCTGGCCAGGGACCGGCACGGCTACCTGGTCGTCAACGGCGAGTACACCCCGCTCGAGGGTGTGCCAGGGCCGGCACCCGCGCCGAGCCCCGAGCCCGAGTCCGGGTCCGGGTCCGAGTCCGAGTCCGCGCCGGAGCCTACGGTGTTCGTCCGTGCCTTCTTCCCCCGGCCGCTCCCCGGCGCGGAGGGGTGGCAGTGGCTGCACGACAGGCTGCAGGCGCTCGCCGGCGCCGACCTCGCGCCGGAGGCCTTGAAGACCGCGGGTGGGACCGAGCCGTTCGTCGCGCGACCCGGCGAGGCGCCGTCAGGGTGGCCCCTCGGTGTCTCGTTGCACCGGTCGCAGCCCTGGGCTCGCTGGTCGGCGTACGGCGCGCGCTTCGCGCACGACCGCTACAGCGAGCTCGCGGTCGCCGCCGAGCTCGCGCCGGCGGCGGGCGAGGAGCTCCTCGACCGCGTCCTCCGCCTGGTCGACGACGGGGTGGAGTACGCCGCCGTGCAGCTGTGGCACGACGATGATGCCGTGGGGCCTGGCGGCCTGCGGGTGCCTGCCGGTCCGCCCGTCGCGGGTGAGCCGAGGCGGACGTTCTCGCTCACCGCGCGCCGCCTGGGGGAGTGGCTCCCCGACCTCTACTGGGCGCAGATCCTCGGCCCGCCCTGGGTGGCGCTCTTCGGCGAGGAGCGGCTGGCCACCACACCGGCGTACCGCGTCGAGGAGGTCGCCCCCGGGCACTGGCTCGTCCAGCTCACCGAGCACCTCGGCGACGTGGTCTCCGACCGCGAGGCGTACGTCGGCGTACGCGCCAAGGCCAAGCGGCACCTCGGGGAGGACTGCTTCTTCGACCCGGCCCGCGGGCCGGGCGGGGACTACCGCGCGGCGGTCATCCCCAGCCTCGGCGAGCGCGGGCTGGCCTGATTCGGGCGGCGCGCTCAGCGCCTGTCGTACGCCCCGGCCGCGATGTCCTCGAGCAGCGTCGGGCCGGTGGGCTCCCAGCCGAGCACCTCGCGGGTCTTGGCGCTGCTCGCGGGGGCGTCCATCCCGAAGAAGCGCGCCATCCAGCCGAAGTGCTCGGGTGCGTCCTCGGGCGAGACCGAGACGGTCGGCAGGCCGAGGTAGTCGCCCAGCGCCGCGGCGATGTCGCGCGTCGGGACGCCCTCCTCGGCGACGGCGTGGACCCGCATGCCGGCGGGCGCCTTCTCGAGCGCGAGCCGGGCGGCCCGGGCGGCGTCGGTGACGTGGACTGCGGCCCAGCGGTTGGAGCCGTCGCCGATGTAGGCCGCCACGCCCTTCTCGACCGCGATCTGCGCGAGCCGGGCGGTGAAGCCGTGGTCGCGCATGCCGTGGACCGTGGGGGAGAAGCGCAGGGCGACGGGGCGTACGCCGCGCTCGGCGTACTCCAGCGCCAGGTTCTCGCCCCCGCCCCGCATCGAGTCGACGCCGTGGAACGGCGAGGGGTCGTCCTCGGTCGCCGGCCGACCGGTGACGCCGGTGGCCAGGCCGGAGGCCATCAGGAACGGCCGGTCGCTGCCCTCGAGCGTCTCCAGCATCCGCGAGACGGCGGCGTGCTCGCTGTGGCCGGCGCCGACGTAGTCGCTGAAGTCGTGCTTGAACGCGAGGTGGATGACGCCGTCGGCGTCCTTGGCGCCCGCGGCGAGGCTGTCGAGGTCGTCGAGGCTGCCGCGGTGGGCCGCGGCCCCCTTGGCCTCGAGGGCGGCGGCGGACTCGTCGGAGCGGGCGAGGCCGACGACCTCGTAGCCCGCGCCGAGCAGCTCGTCGGTGACCGCCGAGCCGATCCACCCGGAGGCACCGGTGACGAAGATGCGCATGGCGTGACTCTCTTTCCCTGGCTATGTCAGTGACTGACATCGACGCTACACCTGATGTCAGGATCTGTCATCACTACACTTCTCGGCATGGGTCGCTGGGAGCCGGATGCGCGCGGGCGGTTGATCCGCGCCGCGATGGAGCTGTACGCCGAGCGCGGCTTCGACCAGACCACCGCCGGCGACATCGCCGAGCGCGCAGGCGTCACCGAGCGGACCTTCTTCCGCTACTTCCCCGACAAGCGCGAGGTCCTCTTCGACGGCTCCGACCTGATGCTCAAGGCGGCGTACGAGGCGATCGCCGACGCGCCCGCTGACTCGTCGCCGCTGGACGCGGCGCTCGAGGGAGTCGTCGCCTGCGGCCGGCTCCTCGAAGACCGCCACGAGTTCGCCGTACGCCGCGCCAAGATCGTCGCCGCCACCCCGTCCCTCCAGGAGCGCGAGCTCCTCAAGCTGGCCGCGATGACCGACGCCGTCGCCGACGCCCTGCGCCAGCGCGGCGTACCCGATCCCTCCGCCAGCCTCGCCGCCCACAGCGCCATCACCGTCTTCCACGTCGCCTTCGTGCGCTGGGTCTCCGACGACGACCCGCCCGACTACGCCGCCTGCGTCGCCGATGCGGCCGCGGCGCTCCGCGCGCTGACGTAGGCTCTCGTCACGAAGGGGGGCCGATGAGGATCGTCAAGCGGTTCTGGCGCTGGGTCTTCGCGCCCCGCCAGTTTCCCCTCGCGGACTGCTCGGTCGAGTGGCACTCGCCGGTCGATGAGCTGCTCGAGAAGCGCCTCGGAGAGCTGGACGAGCCGAAGAAGTCCTGGCATCTGCGGCGGCGGGAATGATCCGCCGCCCCGCCCCGTTGGACACCTCAGCTGGTCTGAATCATGCCCCCGGGCCTCACCATCTGCCGCTACGAGCGGCCACTCGCCGAGAGGCGGCTGACGGACCAGCGGGCAGCACCGCACAGCCACCCGCCGGGTAAGCCCCGGGCAGGGTGGCTGTGTGGATTTCGGGACCTTGGCGGGTCAGCACTCCGCGTCCCGCGGCACCGTTCTGGCCGAGGTTGTCAGGGAAAATCCGACCTTGTGGGGTGTTCAGATGCCCCACAAGGTCAGGTTTCCCCGGTCGGCCGGGGAAACCTGGGCCGCCCCCCGCCCGGTTTCGGCCGTCCTCACGCGTCACCCACCTGGAAGTCCCCCGCCTGCGGCGGGGCGAGCGGGGAGAAGAGGGACCGGTCCGGCTTCAGGTCGAGCAGAGGAGTGCCGTCGAGGCAGTCGAGGCCGCGTACGACGAGGGTGGCGCCCTCGACCCGCTCGAGTCGGACGATCGAGGTGCCGATCGGGTTCGGCCGGACCGGGGAGCGCAGCGAGAACGTCCCGCGGGCGGTGCCGTCGTCGCGCGGGCTCTGCCGGACCAGGTCGCGCCGCGACTGGTGCAGCCAGTAGAGCACCTCGAGCCGCTCGAACTCCTCGATCCCGTCGAGCGCCGCCACCCACGGCTCGTACACCTCGATCCGGCACGCCGGCCCGTCCAGCCGCCCCTGCCGCGGCGTCTCCAGCCGCGAGCTCCACGGCGTACGGATCCGCCCCACGAACACCAGCCCCGCGTCCGTCGCCGCCGGCGGCTCGACGGCGACCTCGCCCGTTCGGACCTCGTTCTCCCGGACCATCGCACCTCCTCGGACCAGCGGCTCGTACGCCGAGCCAACCGTAGACCGACGACCGTCCGGGGCCAGATAACGTTAGTTTGTAGATCGACATTGGAAGCAATACGGCAAAGGAGCCGAACGATGAACTCTCGGATGAGCCGCAGGACCCTCCTCCGCACCGGAGCGACGGCAGCCGCGACCGGCGCCGGCGCAGGAGCCGTATGGGCGACCGGCACGGCGGCGTACGCCGGCGCCAGCCGCACCGGCCGCACCAGCACACACGAGCGAGGAGCGGGCGACCTCGGCGCCCGGCTGTACGAGCGCGTGCTGGGCTACAGCAGGGCGTCGATCCACCGCACCGGCACAGCAGGCGAGGCGGCGTCGCTGGCGTGGCTCGAGCGCGAGCTGCGCGGACTCGGCGTGCGCCCCGGCCGATGGACGTACTCCTACCCGCACTACGAGTGGAGCGCGACCGTCCGCGTCGGCCGCCGCGCGGTGCAGACCGTGCCGCTCTACTACGAGGGCGTCGGCGGCGTACGCACCACGACGCCGTTCGTACGCTCCGTGACCACCTCCGCCGCCGGCAGCGACCCGGCGGTCCTGCAGGCGATCTCCGACGCGCAGGCCGACGGCGCCGAGCTGGCCGTGCTCCTGACGACCAACCAGGTGAGCGGCTACGCGCCGTACACCGGCCTCGTCGCCTACAACGCCGACCCCGACACCGCGAAGTCCGGCCTGCCCACCCTGTTCATCCCCGGCAACCTCGCCGACGCGGTCGCGGCGTACGGCGTCTCGGTGGACTTCCAGGCGGGCACTCGGCCGGGGCACGCGTACGACGTGACCGGCTGGCTCGGGACGCGTACGCCGGTCTCCGACCCGATCGTGATCACCACGCCGCTCTCCGGCTGGTTCACCTGCGCGGCCGAGCGCGCCACCGGGATCGCGCTGGCGCTCGAGGTCGCGTCCGAGGTGGCCCGCGAGCACCCGGTGTTCTTCCTCGGCAACACCGGCCACGAGCTCAACAACTACGGCGCCCGCGCCTACCTCGCCGACGAGTTCGACCTCGACCCGGTCGCGGTCTTCCACTTCGGCGCCTCGCTGGCCGCCGGCGGTACGAAGACCGCCCCCGGCTCGACGTTCGACCTCGTGCCACGCGTCGGCGCCAGCAACCCCGCCCCGGACGACGTACCCGGCCTGGTCGACGACCTCGCTGCCGGCAACTTCACCCCGACCACCGTCTTCCCCGGCGAGGGCGCGGAGTGGAGCAAGACGCTCGGCCCGTCGGTGCCGCTGCTGTCGATCGCCGGCCAGTTCCCGCAGTTCCACACCCCCGACGACCGCCCGCAGATCACCACCTCGCCCGACCTACTGGTCAAGGCGTACCGCTCCCTCCGCGCCTCGGTCCAGGACCTGCTCGACGCGATCTGACCGCGGCAGACCGGCGGGCCGGAGCCAGACAGCCGTACGCCGACCCCCTCCTCCGATTTTGAGCGAACGTTTGCTCAAACAGGGTGGGTGCTCATGGCCCCAGCGTCCGGTCTCGCGTCGCGGTTGACAACTGCGATCCGGACGCGGGCGACCTGCTCGACGCGATCTGACGGAATCGGGGAACCAACTGGCTCAGAGCTCGACGACTGCGTTGTGATCCGCGAGAACGCGATTCAGCAGCAGAAGTCCCGACCCTGAGTCGAGCGGACGCGTGTCCGCAACGCTGGCGCGGAGAGCGCCCGCGGCCCGTACCGACCTGCCGCCCAGTGTGTCGTTGTAGAGGACCCAGGCGAGCCGGTCCTCGTCGTGGCGACAGCGGTATTCGAAGCCGGCGACGTCGGGCAGCTCATCCAGCAGCCAGGCAGCCCACCGGCGGGTGGTCATGTAGTTGTCGGCCTCGCACTTCGTCAGCCACACCTCGGCCCCGACCTGCGTGAGCGCGGCGCCGTGGAGGACGAGGATCGGCAGATCCGGGTGATCTCGACGGCCGTGATCCGCCGACCCTGCACGCGCTTTCGCGGGACCTGGCGTACGCCACCGCCGACGGGGAGATCCCGACAGACAGTTTCCGCGATCGCGGCATCGGGGTCCTCGCCGACATACGTGTAGCCCCTGCCGGTGACGAGCGCGTCGAACCTTCCGCCGTGAAGCAGCGTTGGACGGGGGATCGGATTGAACGAGTCGGCTGGATGATCGCCATGAACCCGGAACAACCTGGTGCCCTCCGACAACGTCCGTACCACCGGCGCGCCCGGAATCCTTGCCGGTGGTTCGCGCATGCCGTACGGGGGAGATGCGGCTCCTGGCTCGGTCACTCGTCCGTCTCGGCACTCGCTAGCTCTAGGAGGTCCCGCTCACGGTCCGTGCCGAGGAGCTCGCGAGGCGCGGCGCCCTCCAGTCGAGCATTGCTGGTGACCCACCACGACGCCACACCCCACGGATCCTCGAGGGCTTCGAGAAGCCGATTGACATCGCCCGCGACTTCGCGAAGCTCTTGCTTGCCGAAGTCGAACTGGAAGGCGGGATAGAGGTAGCGGTTCTGCACCTTCACCCCGAGAAGGCGACCGCTACGTCGCAGGATGCTGGCGGCCTCCCGGGCGTTGGTGCTGGTGCTTCCGAGCGCTTCGCCGACGGCCGTGGACTCGAGCATCGTTTCTGCCAGCACAGCGCGACGCGCGGTCGAGAGCAGAGCAATGCGACGTAGGTGGTCGCTCAGGTGGTCGACGATGTCGACCGGTTGTCCAGCCAGCATCTCGACCTGGGTCTCACTGGTCAGGTATGCGGAGAGGACAGTCCCCACCTCAGAAGCGCGGGAGGCTCCGGTCCGTGCCGCCAGGAGGCGCTGAACAACAGTGCTGAAGTCGACCGCCGTCAACGCCGCCGCCTCGTGCCACACGACATCCGCGACATCCTGCGGCGGAAGGCCGCGAAGCAACTCGATCGCCTCGTCCACCTTGGTCTGCGACACGTGACCACTCCGTTCTACAGGATCGATGCTTTAGGCATCTGTCGAAAGTGTAGATCAGGGCGGGACGCACAGGCCACCGCTCTAGACCACCACCCCCTTAACTCTTCTGGGGCTGGACCAGTCCACCCAAAACGCGAACAGGAACCCCCTCCCGACGATCTAATTGCTTCCGCCGGACGGCAGCGCCGCCGCCGGCCCCAGCCCGCAACGCATGAGCCGCGGGCACTCGGAGAGTCGTGCTGGCGCACGACGTGGGAAGGAACCCTCGCCGGTGGAGATCACTGACTACCTCAAGGTCCTGCGCCGTCGCTGGGCGTGGATCGTGGTGACCGCACTGGTGTGCGCCGCGGCCGCGCTGGCGCTGACGCTGCTGCAGACGAAGGAGTACGCCTCGAGCGCCCGCCTCTTCGTCTCCACCTCGACGCTCGACAGCAGCAGCGAGCTCTACCAGGGCGGACAGTTCTCCCAGGAGCGCGTGCAGTCGTACGCCGACCTGGCCTCCTCGCGCGAGCTCGCCCAGCAGGTCATCTCGGACCTCAAGCTGTCGACCACGCCCACCGAGCTGGCCGGCCAGGTGAAGGCGGAGGTGGCCACGAACACCGTGAACCTCACGCTCACCGTCACCGACCCGGAGCCGCGCCAGGCGCAGGCGATCGCGCAGTCGTACGCCGAGCACCTCAGCGACATGGTCCGCCAGCTGGAGACCCCGCCGGGCAAGCACCGCGCCCCGATCAAGGCGACGATCGTCGACAACGCATCGTACTCCGCCTCGCCGGTCTCGCATTCGCCACTGCGCAACGCAGGTCTCGGCCTCGCTGCAGGTCTCCTTCTCGGGTTCGCGCTGGCAGTCTTGCGTCAGACGCTCGATACGCGGATCAACTCGGCAGAAGACCTGGGCGAAGTCACTGAGTCTCCGATTCTCGGCGTGGTCAGCTACGACGTAGAAGCCGCGAAAACACCGCTGGTGAGTGACATAGCCGGTCACTCGCCCCGCGCAGAGGCGTTCCGCGTACTCCGGACGAACCTGCAGTTCATCGATGTCGACAGCCCACAGAAGGTATTCGTCGTGACCTCGGCCATCCCGAACGAGGGCAAGACGTCGACGGCGG
Source organism: Nocardioides asiaticus (assembly GCF_040049175.1). Taxonomy (NCBI): domain Bacteria; kingdom Bacillati; phylum Actinomycetota; class Actinomycetes; order Propionibacteriales; family Nocardioidaceae; genus Nocardioides; species Nocardioides asiaticus. The sequence goes on from NZ_JBDZDM010000002.1 coordinate 626,269, forward strand.
CCAATCTCGCGATCAGCCTCGCGCAGGCCGGCGTTCGGACGCTCCTCGTCGAGGGCGACCTGCGCCGCCCGAAGGCTCACCGCGTGCTCGGACTCGACCGGGCTGTTGGCCTCACGGATCTGCTCGTGGGCAACATAAAGCTGGATGACGCGTTGCAGCTTCACCTCCCAAGCAGCCTCGACTTCCTGCCTAGTGGGCGAATCCCGCCGAATCCCGCTGAGCTGCTCCAATCCAACGCCATGGCCGAACTGCTGCTCGAACTCCGGAAACAGTACGACGTGATCATCATCGACGCGCCGCCGCTGTTGCCTGTCACCGACGGCGCGCTTCTTGCGACGTCGGCGGACGGTGCCCTCCTTGTAGTCCGTCACGGGGCCGTGGCTCGGGACCAAGTTCGTCATTCCATTGAGCGGTTGCAGCAAGTAGATGCAACTCTCGTCGGGGTCCTGTTGAATGCCGTTCCGAACAGGGCTGCCCGCAGCGGCTACGGCTACGGCTACGGGTACAGCCAGGATGAACACGAGCAGGCCGGATGATGTCGTCGCGTGTTCTGCTTGCCCTCGACGATCCCCACCCTGACGATCCCGTCTGGCCTCGTTCTTCGTCCGAGACTGCAGGGCTCGGTGGCCTACTGAGATCTGGCACCAGACGAAGGTGCAGGGGCGATGAGTCAGGTTGAGCAGGTGGCGGACCGCAGCCGTCCGAATTCGGTTCTCAGGCGGATCACTGGCGTCGCCAACGAGTCGGCGCTGGTATCGCTGAATCAGATATTTTTCTCGGTTGGCGGAATATCGATCACCTCAGCGATCGCGCGAAGCGCGAGCAGCCGAATTGCCGCCGCGGTGTTGGCGGTCTACGCGCTCGAGTCAGTCGCGGTCGCTGTCGCTCGCGCATACTTTGTGCAGGCGCCGCTGCTTCGCCACGAGTTTCCCAAGCTCTGTCGCGGAGACGTTGCCGCTGCCAATTGGGGTATGGCGAAATTTGCGACAGCATGGCTTGCCGTCGCCCTTGTTGCCGGCGCCTGTTACCGACTTCCTCCAAAGTGGGTCGCGCTCATTGCTCTCTGGACTGTTGTCGCTCTGGTAGCTGACAACAGTCGCTCCATTGCCGTTGTTTTCGGTCGTCAAGTGTTCGCCGTCATGTCTGCTGCCACCTATGCCGGCGCGATGCTCTTGTTGGCTGCGTTCGCGGTTCCTCTTGGACCCTCATACTTCCTCATCGCCGCGTCGCTCTTGCTTCTCGCTCTGACATCCGTCACAAGACGCGTGCTTGCAACCAACTCGCAGCCCGGCAACTGCGAGTTTTGGCGTCGCGAATCCGACTTCGCCCGAAACCTCGCGATTGAGGCCGTTGGGGTGACGGCGGTTGGATCACTGGCGGCGATGTTGATCGCAGGAATCGCGCCGTCCGTGATGGTCGGTATCCAGGTTGCGAGCCAAGCGGCAGTCTATCCTGCGCTGCTGGTGACGAACGGGCTGTCCGTTCCATTGGCGCGGCGGGCCGCGGCCCGTCAACGTGCCGGGCTCTCCGACATTCCACCGCTTGCAGTCTGGGCTGGCGTCCAGGTGGCGCTCATCCTGTTGACTTTGCTCGCCTGCCTCGTAGCGGACCCGCTTCTCGCCAAGGTGTTTGGCAGAGGATGGGATGCGGCGAGGCCGCTCTTCCCAGTGTTGGCTCTGCAGCAAGGACTTCTTAACACTGCTCGCGTCGTTCTTGTGCGTTACAGGGCACGGATCGCTGCTCGAACCGTCCGCACCACCTTCCTAATTGGTCTGACTGTGTCGCAAGCATTCATCGTGGGGGGAGCGCTCGTGGGCGGATCTGTAGAGATCACCGTTGGGTACCTCGCCGCAAGCGCATGGATCGTCGTCTACTGGGTCGCCGTACTGGTCCATTGGGAGCGAGCCCCCAGAGCGATCACAACTGCGAATACGCCCCAGCAATCGTCGGGCGGAGCCTCCTGATGGCAAGATGGAATGAGAGGCACAATAGTGGCAATTGTGGCAGGCGCGTTTACGTAGTTGCCTATGCGTGCCATCCCAGGCAGGGGTCCGAGGCGGGAGCTGGATGGGCATGGATTGAGGCCCTATCCAGCCTGTTTCCTGTCACGGTCATGACGCGCCCAACAAACGACACCGACCTTGAGAGCGCAGTTCGAGCAAGCGGTGCCGATATCGTCGTGCAACGCGTCGGTTATCCCAAGTTGCATCGTGCTCTTGGGAGGCTCGGCTCCTATCCGCGGTACTTCTTCTGGATGCTCCAATGTCGCAGGGCACTGCGGAGCGCGTTTCGCGCTGGACACGTCGGTCTGATCCACCACGTGACCTTCGCGAGCGATTGGCTGCCGACGCCCGCAGTAGGCGTTGGTGCGCGCTACATCTGGGGACCTGTCGGGGGATCGACTTCGGCGCCTCGAAGTCTGGTTCGCAGGCTTACGCTGCGCGGACGGATCGCGGAACGGGTCCGCACGATCACGTCGACAGTCAGTCGAGTCATCCTGGTCCGAAGGACCATCCGGGGGGCTTCGCTCTGTATTGCGCTTAACGATGACAGTAAAGCAACGCTCCTGCGTGCGGGCGCCCGACGTGTCGTTACCCGGCCAAATGCCGTCATCGAGTTCGCCGAACGCGACCGGAGCAGCACCTATGCGGGTGTTGGACATCGCGACGGCCGACCGACAGCGGCCTACGTCGGCCGGCTCGTGGAGTGGAAAGGACTATCACTTGCGATAGAGGCGCTAGCGCGGCCCGAAATGGCGGACTGGCGCCTCATTGTTGCTGGGAGTGGCCCGTCTGCTGGCCTGTTCAGCCAACTCGCGCAGAGGCTCGGCTGCGCTGACCGCGTGGACTTTCTCGGACACGTCCCGCGCTCTGACGTTGCCAGCATACTGAGCAGTTCGGATGCCTTCGTCTTTCCAAGCTTCCATGACTCAGCACCGTGGGCAGTTGCCGAAGCGGCAGCCTTCGGGCTCCCCGTCATCTGCTTTCCGCTTGGCGGAGGGTCAACTCTGGCGGGGAGCCTAGCCCGTCTGATCGATCTGACGAATCCGGTCGAATCCATCGCTTCCCATCTCCGGGCGGTCACAGAAAGGCGAGATGAGCGCAGGCCAACTAGCGATTGGACTAGGTCGTCACTGCTGTACGATCTCGAAATGATATATGGGGAGGTCCAGCGTTGAGAGTGGCCTACATCGTTCGGACATTCCCGAAATTGAGTGAGACGTTCATTCGCAGTGAAGTAAGCGCTCTTCGCATGCTCGGCCACGAGGTTGAAGTCGTCAGTTGGGACGCCGAAGGCAGCCCTCGCCTTTACTCTTTGTTGAGGCTCCTGGCGTCGCTGCGGCTGAGATCGATACTGGCCGCCATTGCGCTAATCGATCCCAGGTTGAGAACGGCCTTCCCATGGCGGCGGCGCGCGCAGTTGGCGCTCTTGGTTAGCTTGACTCTAGCCCGTGTGCGGAAGTTTGACCCCGAGGTTATTCATGCGCACTTTGCGTCAATGCCAGCCGAACTCGCAGTAGAGTTGGGCCGCAGGCTTGGAATTCCGGTCACGGCGACGTTTCATGCGACCGACTATATCCGCCGTCTAGGTTCTGATGAGTTAGAAGAGGTCGCCTCGGCTCTCAGTCGCGTCGTGATGGTCTCCAATGTCGCCCTTTCGCAGATGAAAGACGCTCATCCGGCGGTTGCCAATAGATGCGTGCTCGTTAGGGCAAGCAGTTCAATCTCAGCGGAGGCGGTGTTGGACCGCAAGGCGTCGCGTAACCGCCTTGTGACGGTCGCGCGGCTCGTCGAAAAGAAGGGCCATGCATTCCTCTTGCATGGATTACGAGCCCATCTCGACGGCGGCGCGGACGTAGAGCTGCGGATCATAGGAGACGGACCTGAGCGGGAGAGACTTGAAGGGCTAGTAGTTCAATTAGACCTCGCGCGGAACGTCACATTTCTCGGCGAGTTGGGACACAGTGAGACAATTGCCGAGGTCGCCCAGGCGACAGCTTTTGCGTTGATCTGCGTTCCTGCGCGAGACGGTGACCTCGATGGTCTTCCGGTGTCTATAGTGGAGTCTCTGCGCCTTGGCGTGCCAGTGCTTTCAACGGACGTCTCCGGTATCCCCGAAGCCGTGCTCGACGGAGTAAATGGACTGACCCTGACTTCCGTTGACCCTTTGAGTATCGCAGACGGAATTGAGAAGATTGTTTCGCTGGCGCAGGTCTTCGACAAGGTGGCCGGAGCGAGTCGAGCGGAGATCGAGTTTGGTCCGATCTCGCAGGCAGAGAAACTGGTTACAATGTGGAGGTCGATCAGAGAATGAGGCGACCGACCCAAACTGGCCCCTACCTGCTCCTGCTGGGCCTGCTGATTCCAATCGCGTTCGGGCGATGGGGAAGTTACATCGGCGTAACTGGAACATCGATCTACCTGTCTGACGTCCTTGTCGCAGCGGGCATCTTCTTCTCGAGGCCGAGTTGCATCGAGGTGCCGAGATGGCTTCGGGTTGTCCCTGCGATCATGATTGCAGTCATTGCTCTTGGATGGGCACGCATGAGTGACTCGGCGCTCCTGGAGAACGCCATCCGAGACACAGCACCCCTCGTCTACTTCGCGCTCTTGCCGCGGATCATCCGCGTGGCGGGAAACCTGCATCCTCGAACGCTACGACGGTGGTTGGGGTCCGCGCTCTGTTTGCACTTGCTTTGGTTTGTGCCGGCGACGTTCCATGCGCTTCGGCCGGTCGAGACGCCGTTGTCCGGGGTGGCCCTTTTCACCGCGCGGGGTGACTACGATGCGCTTCTGTGTGGTCTGGCAGTGGCCTGGTTGTGCTCGGCAAACCTCCGGCCGGCACCGACGGCCTTTGTGGCCCTCGCTGGGTTGGCGGCCATGCTCGGCCAAGGCAGCCGCGGAGGACTAATCGGTGGCAGCGTCGCCATTGGGCTCTGCTTGGTCCGCTCGGGCGTGCTTGCTCGTCGAGGGGTCGGAGTCGCCCTGACCTCCGGCCTCTCCGCAGCCGGCGCAGTCTTACTGTTTGCGGTCATTGGTGGTGCGTCGGTCCCCCAATGGGCGGCGGGTGTTGTGCGTCTGTTTCCATCGACGTCTGCGGAACAGTTGCGGGCCGGCGACACATGGAATTCACGCTTGGCGGCGTGGCGCTTGATTTGGCACTGGTCGCAGGCAGATGGATCTAGGCACTGGCTTGGCGGCGGCGTGGGATCGGACTTTGTCGTCGACAGCGGCGCGCTTCCGTTTCTATCGGGAAACGTAGATGTACGACAGGCGCATAGCTTTATGTTTACGTGGCTTGCCCTGTATGGACTGGCGGGTATGGCTCTGATCACTCTTGGCCTTGGTGGGGTGCTCCTAGCTGCTCTGGTTGGTAGACGCCGCGATGGCGACGGTCTTGGCGCTGGGATAATGGCTGGACTGGTGCTGACGGGTTTGGCAGGAGTAATCATGGAGTCGCCGTTCGGTTATCAAGTCTTTGCCCTGGGCGCTGTCGTTGCCTTCACCACGCGTGCGCCGGTGGGTCGCGGACGCCTCCGCGTGGGGCACCAGAAGATCAGCGATATCAAGTCGGGTTTGAGGGGACACGAATTTGAAGATACTTGCGCTTCACGCGAATTATCGGACGTTGGGAGGTGAGGATGTTAGCCATCAGACCGAGGTTAACTACTTGACAGCTCTCGGACACGATGTCATTGACGTGCGTGAGCGCAACGCTGATTTGGCCCGCAAGACGCGACTGGCCCAGGCGCACTCCACCGTTTACAGTCGTGCCGTCGCGGACCGGGTTCGCGAGGAACTTCGTCGCAGTCGCCCAGACGTTGCCTATGTGAACAATACGTTTCCAGCCTTATCGCCGAGCGTGTACCGACCCCTCAAGTCCGCGGGGATCCCAGTAGTCGCGGTTATCAGGAACTATCGCAAGAGTTGCTTGTCGGCGAACCTTCGGACGGGTGGGGAGTCGTGTAGTCGCTGCGTCGGACACACGCTGAAACTTCCTGGAGTCCTGCGTGGGTGCTATGAGGGTTCCAGTTCCGCTTCTGCGGTGGTCGCCTGCACGCAGTTGCTTGACCGAGTAATGATGCGAAGTCTCGACGAGAAGATGCATCTGATCGCTGTTTCCTCATTTGTCAGAGGCTCCCTGGTAGCGGAAGGATTCGATCCTCGTCAAATAACGGTCAGGCCAAACCTTGTTTGGCTGGGACAACGGGAGATCTCGCGCAGTCCCAAGGTCGATAGACAGATCCTTTTCGTCGGACGTCCGACCGAGGATAAGGGATTCTACTTGCTTCTCGCAGCACTTGAACGCCTTGGGGCCAAGGCTCCGAGGGTGACGGTTATTGGAGATCCAACCACCGAGGCACGTCGAGCGTGCCGTGAGAAGTCTCTTGCTGTGACTTTTCTAGGTCTGCAAGATCATGAGCGAGTAGCGTCACTAATTGCGGGTGCGTCGGCGGTTGTGGTCCCATCGGTCTGGGCTGAGCCGTTTGGGCGAGTAGTCGTGGAGTCCCTCGCAGTCGGTACTCCGGTTATATCCTCTGATGCCGGCGGGCTTTCGGAATTCGCGGGGCTCTCGCCGTGTGTTGTAACCGTTCCCGCTGGGGAAGTTGAGCCGCTTGCGACAGCTTTGTCGGAGATATCCGCGCCGTCGGAGATGTTGAGGGCGGCGTGTAGACAGCGCTATATTGAGCGGTTATCTCCTGAGATTTGGCTACAAGGAACGATGGACGCAATCAACGCTGCTATTAGGGGCGCTATCTAGAGCGCACATCTCGCCCGACGGCAGATCCTCACGCTGCGATGGCAACCGCTCTTCCCGAGCGAGCGTGGCCGGAGAGAGTGCGGGCCGAACAAATCCGTTGATTCCTGAGACATCGGAACTGCTAGGGGCATAAACTTCCTGACCGTGACGGCAAGGTTGTTGTATTGCGGGACTGTTGTGTCCAACGGTGGCGACGCTGCAATCATGCATGCGCAATCGGAGGCACTCGCGGAGGTACTTCCTGAACTTGAGCCGCTGATGCTGGACATGCACCCGGAGGTGGCCCGCCGTCGTTTTCCGTGCATCGAACAGCGACGACCAGTTCTGCATCCAAGGCTGCGAACTCAGCGGCTCGCTCCAATCTCGGACTGGGCTAGGTCGCTGCACCGCCAGTACGTCATCGCAGCGGCCCGGTCGAGGCACTTGCCGCTGCCCGCGCGCGAGCGGCTAGCGATCGAGGCTATCCGCGCGAGTCGGCTGATCGCGTACACCGGGGGAACCACGCTCATCGAGCAGTATGGAGTGACGCCGAAGCTCCTGGAGCTGGAGATCGCGGCCGCCCTTCATGTGCCGTACGTGCTGCTGCCGCAGAGCCTGGGGCCCTTTACGAGTGGGCTGACCCGACGGAGGATGCGGCGCGTCGTCGATCGCGCGGCAGTCGCACTTGTTCGCGACGAGACCTCGAGGCAGCATCTCGATGACATCGGATGTTCGATGGAAAACGTGCGCGTGATCCCTGATGTCGTCTTCACGCTCGCCGAGACGGATGCAGCCAAGAGGCTACGCGAATCCGAGCGCCCCGTCACTGGATTCCGTGTAGTGATCAGTGCCCGCCCACTTGGACAGTTCGGCAGCGCCGACGGCGCAACGCAGGCGCGCTACAACGCGGCGATAAGGCGACTTGTGATCGTCCTGATCGAGCGCTTCGGTGCGAAGGTGACGTTCTTGTCGACCTGCCAAGGATTACCTGGGTATTGGGCGGATGACAGTCAGATCGCGTGCCAAATCGTTGAAGACCTTCCTCCAAGTGTCCAGCAGTCAGTATCAGTCGACCGCCGCATGTACGAGGCGGGGGAGCTGCAGCGCCGCTACGCCGAGTACGACCTAGCAGTATGCACGCGTTTGCATGCTGCGATCCTTGCGGTCAATGCAGGCACTCCAGTGCTACCTATCGCCTATGAGTTCAAGACCCACGGCGTGATGGGGGATCAACTCGGCCTCTCCGAATTCGTCTGTGACATATCGAATATCAGTGAGGAGGGGCTCGTCTCATCCGCGGAGCGTCTCTTGGGCGATTACGGTGCTGTCACGACGAGGCTCGCAAGCCGACTGGAAGATGTGGTGGCAGAGGCGCGTCAGGTGGGGCCACTCGTAGCGGGGGCCCTTGCCAGAATGCCCGCAGTCGGTCCCTGAATGTATCTAGCGTCGGCCAGACGAGCGCAACCAACCCTGGATCCAGTGCCGTGCTGCCGAGGAAAGAAAGCGTGGATTGCCGAAAAGGTAACGTCTGGCAAGCCGGCGCGGTTCCGATAGAAGGCGGTGGATCCACTCAAGGCCCGTTCCGTGTAGCCACTTTGGCGCTTCTGCCACGTCGCCGGACCAGAAATCGAATGCGGCTCCGACCGGAATTATGGGCATGTTGAGGCGCTGAGCGAGACGAGGGACGACATAGTCCTGGCGTGGAGTCCCGAGGCCAACCCAAACGATCGTGGCATTAGACCGCCGGATCCGGTCGGCGACCTCATCTAGATCCTCGTCAGTCAAGGCATGAAATGGCGGACATTCGGTGCCAGCGACTTGAAGGCCCGGGGCGTGTTCGGCCAGACGCTCCGCCATTCGCGCGGCAACGCCCTCCTTCCCGCCGAAGTAGTAGTGACGGAGCCCAGCGGGGACGCCGAGCTTCGCGACATCCCCAACAAGCCCAGGGCCCCGTACCGGCCCGGTTGTGCCGGCAGACCTGCCGAGCCAGGCGACGGGCGTCCCATCTGGGAGGTTGAGGTGGGCGCGCTGCAGCGAGGCGCGAAGCTCGTCGTCGCCGTCCACGAGGGAAAGGGTGTAGGCGTTGCAGAGATGGACCTCGAGCGGGGTCGAAACCATGGCCGCAGCGACGATCGTCTGTGCGGCGCCCAGCGCGGTCAGGCCAGCGATCGGGACGCTGCAGACAAGGTAGGAAGGAGTCCCCTGATTGTCGGACGCAACTGTGCTCAATGTTCCTCCCAATTGGGTACGCGTTCGCCGCCGAGACGCTAACTGGAGAGTGCCGCCTAGGGAGGTGCTTTGGTTAAATCTGCACGAGTCGAAACATAGTGGTCTAAACCGGAGAGGCGTACCGGTCTGCACCGGCCCCAAATTGGCCGATTTAGTGAACAGCGGACCTCCGGTCGACCTACGCTCCCGCTGACTTTCTCGATGGGAGCGAATGCATGACGAAGAAGGCGCTGATCGCCGGCATCACGGGCCAGGACGGCTCGTACCTCGCCGAGCTTCTGCTCAACAAGGGCTACGAGGTGCACGGGCTCATCCGGCGCGCCTCCACCTTCAACACCAGCCGGATCGACCACCTCTACGTCGACCCGCACGATCCGCAGGCGAAGCTCTTCCTCCACTACGGCGACCTCTCGGACGGCGCGCGCCTGGTGACGCTGCTGCACGAGATCGACCCGGACGAGGTCTACAACCTCGCCGCGCAGTCGCACGTGCGCGTCTCGTTCGACGAGCCCGAGCACACCGGCAACACCACCGGCATCGGCGCCATCCGCCTGCTCGAGGCGGTGCGGATGAGCGGCGTGAAGTGCCGCTACTACCAGGCCTCGAGCTCGGAGATGTTCGGCGCGACCCCGCCGCCGCAGAGCGAGCTCACCCCGTTCTACCCGCGCTCGCCGTACGGCGCCGCCAAGGTCTACGCCTACTGGGTGACCAAGAACTACCGGGAGGCGTACGACATGTTCGCCGTCAACGGGATCCTCTTCAACCACGAGTCCCCGCGCCGTGGCGAGACCTTCGTGACCCGCAAGATCACCCGCGCCGTCGCGCGGATCAAGGCCGGCGTCCAGCAGCACGTCTATATGGGCAACCTCGACGCGACCCGCGACTGGGGCTACGCCCCGGAGTACGTCGAGGGCATGTGGCGGATGCTCCAGGCCGACGAGCCGGACGACTTCGTGCTCGGCACGGGTACGCCGTACACCGTCCGCGACTTCCTCGTCACCGCCTTCGAGCACGCCGGCCTCGACTGGGAGAAGCACGTCCGCTTCGACGAGCGCTACCTGCGCCCGACCGAGGTCGACGCGCTGATCGCCGACGCCTCGAAGGCGCACGAGAAGCTCGGCTGGAAGGCCATCGTCCAGCCCGACGAGCTCGCCCGGATCATGGTCGACGCCGACATCGAGGCGCTCGAGTGCGAGGGGCGGCCGTGGATCGACCAGGTCAACCTCGAGGGCTGGATCAAGTGACCTTCCGCTACACGCTCGAGAAGGACGCCCCCTTCTACGTCGCAGGCCACCGCGGCCTGGTCGGGGGCGCCATCTGGCGGGCGCTGGAGCAGCGGGGCCACACCAACCTGCTCGGCCGCAGCTCCGCCGAGCTCGACCTGCGCGACCGAAACGCCGTCTTCGACTTCATGTCGACCGAGAAGCCGAGCTACCTCGTCCTCGCGGCCGCGAAGGTCGGCGGCATCCTCGCCAACAGCACCTACCCGGTCGACTTCCTCTCCGAGAACCTCCGCATCCAGACCAACGTCATGGATGCGGCACTGGAGTTCGGCACCGAGCGCCTGCTCTTCCTCGGCTCGTCGTGCATCTACCCCAAGTACGCCCCGCAGCCGATCCGTGAGGACTCCCTGCTCACCGGCCACCTCGAGGAGACCAACGACGCCTACGCGATCGCCAAGATCGCCGGCATCCTCCAGGTCCAGGCCGTCCGGCGTCAGTACGGCAAGCCGTGGATCTCAGCCATGCCGACCAACCTCTACGGCCCGGGCGACAACTTCTCCCCCACCGGCTCCCACGTCCTGCCCGCCATGATCCGCCGGTACGACGAGGCGAAGGCAGCTGGCTTGTCTTCGGTGACCAATTGGGGGACTGGCACGCCTCGCCGGGAGTTCCTCCACGTCGACGACATGGCGTCTGCGTGTCTCCACCTGCTGGAGAACTACGACGGCCCGCAGCAGGTCAACGTCGGCACCGGACGTGACGCCACGGTCCGCGAGATCGCCGCGCTCGTCGCCGAGGCGATCGGCTATGAGGGCTCGACGGAGTGGGACACCTCTAAGCCCGACGGGACTCCGCAGAAGCTGCTCGATGTCTCCACGCTTCGCTCGCTCGGCTGGGAGGCGGCCATCAGCCTGCGTGAAGGGCTGGCTTCCACCGTCCAGTGGTTCCGGGAGCAGCACGGCTCGCTGCGCGAGGCTGGGTGAGTACCACGCGTGCGTCAAGGGCGTGCGCGGCCGCTCCGTATCGGCGAAGTCGTTGTCGGTGGACCCGCTTAGAGTCAAGCCGTGACGCGGATCGTGGGCCTTGGCTTGCTGGCTTCGGCGTTCGCGCCGATGGTCGCGATGCTCGCGCTACTTCGGATCAAGCAGCTTGGTTGCGTTGGCTGGATTGTTGTGGCGTTGTGTATCGCGGCGGTCCTCTTGCTCAGCCTTGTTCTCCACGCGGTGTCCAAGATCCAGACCCGTACGGTGAGTACCACAGTCGTGCGCAGGGCAGACGATCGCGTCCTAGCGTTCACGTCCAACTATGTTGCGCCGACGGTCATCGCCATCTTCGGTCGCGAGGAAGTGTCGACGCTTGCGGTGTCGTCTGCCCTCGTGGCGCTGGTCGCGTTCATTTACGTTCGTGCCGGGCTCTACCACTTGAATCCAACACTCGCCGTTGTCGGCTTTCGGCTCTACGAGGTGACCGCTGACAACGGAACCGTGACTATGTTACTCACACGTGAAAGGCACATTCCGCAGCGAGGATCGATTGTGTGTCGCTACGTTGGACAGGACGTAGCCGTTCAATTGAGGAGATGACCGTGCCAGCGGGTGACGCTCGGGAGGTACTCGTCGACGCGCTGGGCGTTGAGAGCGACGCGTTGGAAAATTTCGTCGTGCGGGGTGAGGCGCTCGCGGACTCCCAAGTGACGAGGTTCGATGTCACTAACGAGATGTCGGTCGGAGTCGTCCAGGACGTGCGCAAGAGCGTGGAGGCTCTCACGGCGAAGCAATTCCTCGCCTATGACCCGTCATACCAGACCAGTACCTCGCAGGTCCTCGTCGAGGATCTCGATCAGATCCCAGAGCTTGCTGTGCTCGATACGAGCGTTCGACTCGGGGACGTTTCCGAGGATGAGGGAGGTGACTCGGTGGTGGCGATGGCACACGCGTTGGGCGTCAAAGACACCCGAATTGTGGCGTATCGGTTCAAAGGTCCTGGCATCGCGACGCGCAGAGCGAAGGGCATCACACTCATACCACGGGATGGTATCTATCGCCCCGTGGAGGGCGACATTCTCTTTTATGAGCCGCGGTTCGATGCCTTTACCTGTGGCGGCTTTGCCTACTTCACGACCGTGACTTTGATCCAAACCAAGCTGCACGCCGACGCGAAGGCGCGGGAGCTAGCACAGCGGACCCTTGTTGCGGTCACTGCGAAGGTAGAGATCGATGGCTTCGATGGGCTTGAAACGGCCGTGATGAATGACCCGACTTTGCGAGCCAAGATGGCGTACGTTGCCCGCTTGATTGAGAGCGACCCCGCTTACGCAGACCATCTGACAACGCAGAGGCTCGTGGAGTTCGTCGAGACCTATCCTGACTACAACATCCCGGTGTCGACCGTGAACGGCGCGAAGGCCCTCCTGTTCGATCCATCGCCACAGCATCGGCACCAGATTCCACGGCTGCTAGCCGATGACTACTTGCACAGTTACCTCACTGACCGCAACTACGAGGCGGGCTCGAAGCAGCGCGCGACTGGGTGAGGCGCCGTCCCTTCTTGCCGAGGGACGTCAGTCAGGGACGTTCGCCTCTGATGGTGCACGGTCCGATGGGGTAATCGCGCGTTTCCTTCGGCCCTTCGCGGACGGGGCCGGCGAATCGCGCGAAGAGCCGGTGAACCGCCGCTACCGGACCTATCCTGTTGATGCTTCGCATGCGGGCGCCGCACCGGCGCAGGGGGGACAACCAATGCACATCATCCGGAGGCTCCGACGGCCTCTGTCTCGAATCTTCGCGGCGTTGGCTCTGGGCGCGCTGCTCGTTGCCGGAATCGAGGTCTCGCCCGCGGAGGCCGCGGGCTCTACGGCCACCATCATGAAGCCGCAGGCCGAGCGTGCGCCGATCAAGGGCAAGGGCGGCATCATGTCGCCGTACGTCGAGTGCACCAACGCCAATATCGAGCCTCACGTCGACTGGACGATCCGCAACAACAAGACCGGAGCGACCAAGCGCTTCAGCTGGACCGGCGCGTACCCGGGAATGTACTTCCCGCGGGTTGTCCCTGGCGCCTACACCTCGAAGACGACGGTGACGTGCGGGAAGCAGACGACCGTCCGGACCCATCATCTCGTCGTACGCCGCAAGACCTACAAGACCACGATGTCCTGGGGCGAGTTCCGACGGATCAAGCGCGGCATGACGCGCACGAAGGTGCGCCAGATTGTCGGGTATCCCGGGCGGGACAGCTGGGCCTACAACGGGACCCGCACCGTCACGTACGACATCATGAAGTTCTGGTGCTGGACGAACATCGACTACCGCCAAGGCCGGGTCGTCGCGAAGTACTGGAACGTCGGGCACGACTGACGATCGGCCGCTGACCTGATCGGACCCCCGGAGGTCGCGACGCGATCAGCCGGTGATCCGGTCGACCTCGGCGCCGCAGTTCGGGCACCTGCCTCCGACGAGGTCGGCGTTGTCGCCGTCCTCGGCGCAGTCCGGGCAGACCCAGTCGGACCAGTAGGCCGGGGCAATCGGGTTCAGCGGGTCGAGCGGGTCGTCGTACACGACCATGAGTGTGGCCCGCGCCCAGGCAACCTTGCGGCCGATTCACGAAACTGGCTCGCCTCTCGCCGTCCATCGGCGCACGATGGTTGGCGGACGTGCAGCCGCGTCAAGCGGTCACCTCGGGCACATCGGGAGGGATGGGCCAATGCAACTCACGCTTGCAGACATCGGTGCGTGGATCCTCAAAGGCAATCCCAAGATGTACGCCGTTCAAGGGCTGATCGGGCAGCCGTCGTTCGACGATGACTGGGTGGTGAACCCGACGTATCGCACAGATCTGATGGAGCCCGGCCAGCGCGTCTATCTGTATGTCGGCGGCTCGCAGAAGGATCCGGTTCCTGGCATCTACGCCGTGGGGAAGGTCACCCGCAGGCCATTCGCTGCGAAGGCGGACGAGCACTGGGTCGACGAGAGTGACCGCGGCAGGCCCAGCCTCAAGGTCGGGATCTTGCTCGGGGAGATCGCGTTGAGATGCACCCGTCGTGAGCTGCAAGCCGAACCCGCTCTCGCCCAGATGGAGCTGCTGCGCAATCCGATCATGGGTAACCCAGTCGTCGTACGGCCTGAGGAGAATGCGATCCTCGCGCGCCTGGCGCACTCCTAGTCCGATGAGCGGTGCGGCGGGGCGCGCTTTGGGGCTACGTTGGCGCGAGCGGGGTTCAGGAGGCAGGAGTGTCAGCAGACGGCATCTTTCTCAAGGTTGGAGAGAGTCTCGAACTGCTCAGTCAGACGCCGTACGACTCCGAGGCGGTCCTGCAGGAAGCGCTAGCCGGCCATCCTGAGGTGATCGCCGGGCCGACGACGAGCGGCGATGGTGAGTCACGGCTCCTGTTGGTCAGACGCGAGATGGGGGTGCCCAGCGCCAGCAGCGCTGCGAACGTCTTCAGCCTCGATCACCTTTTCATCGATGACGAGGGCGTTCCAGTGCTGGTCGAGGTGAAGCGAGCTTCGGACACCCGCATACGCCGTGAAGTTGTGGGCCAGATGCTGGACTACGCCGCCAACGCGGTCGTGTACTGGCCGCTGGACCTGTTGCGTGAGTCCCTGGCGAGCCGGGCCACGGCCGAGTCCAAGTCCGTCGACGAGCTCCTGGCCGAGTTCCGGCCGGGCACGGACGCGGAGGAGTTCTGGCAAGAAGTGGAGGCCAATCTCCGGCAGGGGCGGATCCGCATGATCTTCGCCGCGGACAGCCTTCCCGCCGAGCTCGTTCGCATCATCGAGTTTCTCAACGAGCAGATGAACCCCGCCGAGGTACTGGGAGTGGAGCTACGACAGTTCCGGGCCGGGGATCACGTTGCCTACGTGCCCAGCGTCGTCGGTCGTACGACGACCGCTGCGCAGACCAAGTTGTCCGCGCAAGGGCAACCTTGGAACCGTGACTCCTTCGTGGCCGCGGCGAAGACGCGATGCTCGGTGGCCGAGATGAGGCTTATCGAGAGACTCTTCGCGCACGTCGACCAGCGGGGCACCCAACTCTCGTGGGGGCATGGGGTCACACCCGGGGTCGGAGGCTGGTATCGCATCGATGGCCGCCCCACGGGAGTCTGGGTCCTGAACGCCAATACAGACAGCCCTACCACCCGGGCCTACCTCGTCTTCTACTTCGGCGACATCGTCACCCGCACCGGGCCCGCGCGCATCGATGAGGCGGCGAGCAAGCTCGAGCGGATCGCCTCGATGAAGTCCAAGATCGGCGATGCGCGGGCTTCAGCCTGGAAGAAGTATCCGTCGCTCTATCTCGCCGACGTAGCCTCGGACTCTGCATCGGTGGACGCGGTCTTCGAGGCGATAGAGACAATCATTGATTGAGTCCGCTCACGGGGCGCAACCGCCGGCGCCCGCCGCTGTGCAGTTGTTATCAAGTTCGGATTGGGGTTGAAGTGCTTGTAGGCGCATACGGCACGTTTTGGGATCGCGGCCTCGTGAAGTGGAATGGGCATGGCTGGCGGTTACTGGGCAGGCAAGGTCTCAACCGTGGCAACCTACAGATTGCTGACTTCCGACGCGCTCGCGGTGTGTACGCGCTCTACGGGGACACCGGGATCTATTACGTCGGCTTGGCCTCTGGAGCCGAAGGGATCGGCGGCCGGCTTAGGGACCACACGGTCGATGATCACCAGTGGTACTGGTCGCGGTTCTCGTGGTTCGCATTCGACAGCCCTTCGGAGACTGAGATGTATCCAGACGGGGTGCTCAAACACGAGGCCTGGCCCAGTATTGAAGCCGAAGACAAGCTCGTGATCCGTGAGATGGAGGCGCTTCTTATCGCGGTCACCTCACCGCCGGGGAATGTGCAGCGGACCAGGTTTCGGTACGGGTCGAAGTGGTCGCAGGTCGCCGACTCGACACCTGAGGTCAAGACCTTTGCCGACTTGAAGGATCGGCTGACCTGAGGTGGCCTGACCCGGCGAGTGATCGACGCACTGACGGCTGGCGCCTACATCCAGGGATGCAGATAGCCGTCGCAGTCGTGGGGCTGATGGTCGGTGTACAAGCTGTCCAGATTGACGAGCGTCTCTCCCGATGGAGGGATGAGGTCGGGGTAACTCTCTCCGCCACCGACGATCTTCCCGCCTGGACCGTGGCAGATGACCTCGAACTGAGGACTCGTCAGGGGATCGGACGTTGGGTTCTTCACGGTGAACTTCGCTCCCCAAGAGCCGTATTCAGACTTGTAGATGTCGCCCTTGATGGGTCCGCCCCAACTGTCAGTGACTTGGTCCTCGAACGTCCCGTCGTCCTTGACCAGCACCGTTGCCTCCACACTCGTGGCCTTGACATGCGAGCCCAGGTCGACCTGTGTCGCGACAGGCAGTTTCTGGTCGGGCCAGTTGAAGGCCGCGGTCTGTGAGCCGCTGCCCACGAGCTTCCCGGTGTCGTCTTTGAGGTTGAAGTTGACGATCACCGTCTGTCCAGCGTGGTCGGCGTTGTTTTGGACCAGCGCCATCACCCAGGCGTACTGGTCTTGTTGTCCAAACCCGGACTGGATGATGGTGCCTTGCTCGGTCGTCGCGCTGGAGTTGTCTTCGCTTGGCGATGCCGTCGAGGTCTGAGTCTCGGTGACATCCGAGGTCTCGCTTCCGCCGCACCCCGAGAGCCCGGCGACGACAGCAGCCGTCGCAGCGACATACTTGATCATTCGGCAAAGGTAAAGCGCTCGGCTATTGATGTGCACGCGATTCGGTGAATCACGGTCGTCACGGACCCGGTTATGTGCGCAAGCCACGAGTGCGACATCTCGGCCTCTCCGGCCGTGCCACGTGGCCGCGCCCACGAGGTGGTGCTCAGAGAAGGGGTTCCGCATCGCAGACCAAGATCCTCCGGTCGGTGGCGACTGATCGTCGTGCACGACGACGTACGGCGTGCCATCGAGGGTGTGGCAGCGCAGGGTGGACCAGACCTGGCCGTCCTTCTCGGTCTTCGGCGTGCGGCTGATCCTGACCACCAACTCTGGGGCGTCGCCATCGAGTTGGATCCTCAAGCGATCGGTCCGAGGTGATCTGGTGGCGGAGCGTTGATGTGCGTCGCTGATGTTGGTCTCGAGCCCCTGAGAGCGGCACGAGCCCCGTGCCACCAGGAGGAGGCGCGGGGCTGATGTGCTGCGGGTTCAGTGCCGTTCGAGGTGCGGGCAGCGGCCGCGGCCGTACTTGCGATGGCACCTCAACCTGCGGCGCATGCGGCGGATCGTTCGGGTCATGCGTCCAATCGTGATGCGGGGCGCCGACCCGGTCGGGCGAATGCAACGCGATCCCCGATTTTGGCTATTGGCGCCCAAGGGTCCTTCGAGGGTCCCGGTCTGGACTGGCCGTAGGGACGGGCAAGCGTCCCGTCACAACCGAAGGGGGAGCGGTCCTGTGGCCGATTCACCCGTTCACGTACTTGCCGTAGTTGCTGCCCGAGTGCCGGGTGTTGCCCCAGACGATCTGGAAGGCGAACCACGCGACGTACGGCGTGCCGTCGAGGGTGCGGTAGTGCAGGGCGAGGCCGCCGTTGGCGGACCAGAGCCGGCCGTGCTGCTCGGTCTTAGGTGTGCGGCTGATCCTGACCACCAGCACCGGCGCGGTGTCCTCGGTGTTCTTCTCGACGCGCGCGCAGGCCAGCGGCTCGAGTCCGGGGTCGTTGCCCGGACGGACGCCCATCCCGATTTCGGTGTCGGAGATGAAGCTCGCGTCGAGCTTGATGGTGCTCAGGTGGACGGTGTCCTTGGGCGGGATGACCGTGACGTCGTCGAGGATGACGGGTGCGGACGTCTGGATGGGGAACGAGCTCGAGTCCCGGCGTCCCTGCATCCTCCAGGTCCAGTCGAAGCCGAACGAGTGCCCGTCCCACTCCACGGGCCCGTTGTCGTGCTCCGGCCCGTCCACGCGCTCGCAGACCGACCGATGGGAGTCGTGCCCGCCACATCCGGTGACCAGGAGCGCGAGGACGACGAGGAGGACCACAGCTGCAGCAGGCTTCACGGGGCCTCCACGAAAGTCGCACTGTCTGGCTATCGAAGAGCGCCGGTCGCCAGCGGCGATACCCCCAGAGCGGAGGAAAACCTGTTGGTCGCGCCCGCCTGCCGGGCTTAACCTGCGCGGGCGACCGTGACGCCGTACGAGGAGCTGAGTCCCATGAACGTTGGATCGATGTGGGTGCTCCCCTCGTCATCACGGTCGGGCAGCTGACGTAGGAGTTGCAGGGAGCGCCGAGACGGCACTCCGAAAGGCAACACCATGCAACCTCTGAGCTTCACCACCGAGACGTCGTACGACGGCGTCCTCGAGCGCGGCTTCACCCTCGGCGAGATCCCCGGCGTCCTGTGGACGCCCGAGTCCGGCTCCGAAGGGGCGCCGCTGGTGCTCCTGGGCCACAGCGGCGGCCTGCACAAGCGGGCGCCGGGGATCCTGGCCCGCGCACGCCACTTCGTCACCGCGTACGGCTTCAGCGTCGCCGCCATCGACGCGCCCGGCCACGGCGACCGGCCGCGCAGCGAGGAGGACAAGCGGTGGGTCGCCGCGCTCTTCGCGGCGCGGAAGGCCGGCGAGCCGCTTGGCCCGATCATCGCCGAGTTCAACGGCTCGCTGGCCGAGCGCGCCGTACCCGAGTGGCAGGCGACCCTGGACGCCCTCCAGGCGCTGCCCGGGATCGGTGCCGACGCGCGGGTCGGCGTCGGGGGCTCGACGCTCGGCACCGCGACCGGGCTGCTCCTGACGGCGGTCGAGCCGCGGGTCGCCGCGGCGTCGCTCGCCGGGGTCTTCGTGTACGACGCCCTCCTCGAGGCGGCGCGGAAGATCACCGTCCCGATCGAGCTGCTGCTCCCGTGGGATGACGAGGAGATCCCGCGCGAGCCCGGCCTTGAGCTGTACGACGCGCTCGCCTCGGAGGAGAAGATGCTCCACGTCCACCCGGGCCGGCACAGCCAGGTGCCGCCGTTCGCGGTCGACGACTCCGCGCGGTTCTTCGTACGCCACCTCGGCGGACCGGTCGCCAGATGAGATCGTCAGCCCGAGATCGAAGGGATATCAAGCGCTGGTCTGTTCAGCGATCTGGCCTTCGAGTTCGCGCCAGACGCCACCTATCGCGATCGCGAATACTCCTGATCCGCCGTGCAGCAAGTCAATGACCTCGTCTGTTGATGTCACCTCGTAGACGCTGACGCCGTCGGACATCAACGTGACGCGCGTGAGGTCGTCCGTGCCGCGTTGTCGCAGGTGCTCAACGGCCGGCTTGATTTGCTCTGAAGAGATGCCTGCGTCGAGCAGACGTTGGGTGACTTTGGCGACCAACAAGTCCCGGAACGAGTACAGCCGCTCCGCCGATGGCTCGGTGTTGTTCGATGCCGACGGGGTTACGAGACCGGATCTGGTCCAACGCTCGAGCTCGGGGAGGCGGACGCCCACAATTCTGCTTGCGAGCGCCGCATTGAACTCCGCGATCGAGTGGTCAGGTTCGGCCGCGTACGCCCCGTAGGCGCTTCTGGGCGTGTGCGCCATGGAACGGTCGCGCCGCGAACTCTCGGGATCTACTCCGTACTGGCGGAGGCGCTCATCGATGCGATGGAGCACCCGTGTGGCGAGTTCCAGGCGTCGATCATGCTGGGTCGGCATCGGGGACCACCTCCAACGACTCGACGATGATTTGGACGACCTCTCGGAGCATCGTCAACTCCTCTGCTTCAGCCAGTTTGCTCTCTATCAGCTCAAGGAGCACGCCCAGCCCGGCCTCCACCTCGACAGGTTTGTCGCTGACAGCATGATCGATGGCCCACTGAGCGCGCCGCCACCATTCAGCTCGGTCGTCCGCCTTCTTGCGGAGGATGACAGTCAGCACTCCCACCCCCAGTGCGATCACGGCACCGAACGCGGTCGCGATCGCGCTCCACTGGACCGCAGTCGCAGAACTACTTGAGTCTGCCGCCAGAAATGGGTGGATGAGGCATTGCACGTTTGCAGGCTAGGGGGTTTGCCACCCGTCGTCGCCTGAACGCAGGACGGCCCTGTGGACAGGGCGCCAGCGGTGCCCGAGCGACCACGACTTCGTTCGAACTAGCTCCGTTGACACGTGCAGACGGGGTGTGGAACGTTTTTACTTTGTCCGAAGATTCATAGGTTCCTCTCCACTCGGGAAGTGGCCCCCATGCGGGGACACCAGATGGTGCTCGTGGCAGTCGCGATGGCGCTTCTGCTGGCCGGATGCGGCGACACGGGCAACGGCTCACCACCACCGCGGAAGCCCAGCGGTGCCGCGTCATCCTCGGCCGCGGCGGCCGCGACCGACGCGTATCTCGCGGGCGAGGGGAAGCTGCTGGTCGACCTGTCGGCGTCGGCGGCGACGTTCCCGGACCGGATCGATCGGGCCGCGCTCGCGGACGGGTGTGAGCAGCTGGCCCGCTCGATGAACCGCCGCTTCCCGCCGGGCAGGTTGATCCGGCTCCTGCAGGGTCTGCCGGACGGAGTACTCAGCAGGCATCTCACCAACGAGATGTCGGCGATGCAGGAGGCGATCCGGGCCTGTTCGGACGGTGACGCCGGCAAGGCGCGTCGGCTGGCGCGGATCGCCCAGCAGAGCGCCGCGGACTTCGACAAGCGCCGGGACACGTTGCGCACACAGGGCTGAGCGATGCGACCGACAGTGCGGAGGACGACCCGGCCGGCGTTGCTGGTGGCGCTGATCGTCCTCGCGACGCTCGCCGCAACACTCTCCGTGACGCTCTTCGTGACACCGACCTCGGGAGCATCATCGAGCTACGCCCCGCCGGCGAAGAAGTTCGCGGTCCTGGCGCTCGGGGACTCGTACTCGTCGGGCGAAGGGCTGCAGGACCACGACGGGACCAGGTGCGCCCGCTCGCCCAGCGCCTACGCGTTCGTGGCCGCGCGGGACCCGTTGCTGCACGACTACACCGGCCCGGGGAACGTGCAGTTCCTGGCCTGCTCCGGTGCGCAAAGCCGGAGCGTCACCGCGAGCGAGGACCTCCCCGAGCAGATCGCCCGCGCGGTGCGGCAGGGGAGGAAGTACGGCCTGATCACGCTGACCATCGGCGGCAACGACATCGGGTTCGCCGACGTCCTCCAGGGCTGCATCAAGAAGACGTACACCTGGTTCCCCCGGGAGAAGATCGGCTGCCCCTTCACCGAGCAGCAGCTGAACGCCCGGGTCGCGCGGCTGAAGAACCGGCTGATCAACACCTACGGGACGATCACGCGCCAGCTCCTCGCCCCCGGCGGCCACCTCGCGGTGCTGGGCTATCCGAGCCTCTTCGAGGACCCCGCGCGATGGACCCAGCCGGAGCGGGCGATGGCGAGGTGCGCTCTCGTACGCGCTGCCGACGTCAGGATGCTGCGGCGTGTGGGCGATCGGCTCAACGCCACCATCCGGGCCGCGACGGCACCGCTCAGGGACGTCGAGTTCGTCAACGTCGCCTCCGGGTTCGAGGGGCACAACCTCTGCAGCCCGGACGAGTGGATCAACGGCCTCCACGACATCGTCTCCCGCGGCCCCCATCACGGGCGCATCATGACCGCCTTCCACCCGAACGAGGCCGGCCATCAGTGGGAGGGCCACCAGCTCGCCAAGGCGGTCAGGCTCTTCGACTGGTCCCGCTACGGCCGCAAGGTCGACGCCGGGAAGCCCGACGAGATCTGCCTCGACCCGTCCCAGAAGCGGGTGTGCGTCCACACCGACCTCCTCTCCGGGAGCATCGACTTCTACGGGATGGGCCACGGCCCGTACGCCCAGCCGAGTGCGATGTACGTCGGCTCTAACCTGGTCTTCAACAAGCTGAAGTGGACGCACTGGGGCGAGAACGTCGCGACGGCGTACGGCCAGACGCTGAGCAACGACTGCCAGCCGAGCTGCTCAGAGAGCACCACGCCGGTCCGGAAGCGGATCCAGATCGAGGTGTCCCGGATCGCCACCCCGTCCCGGTCCGGCGCGATCGGCGGCATCCTCGAATACACCTGTGCCCGCGTCCGCGAGGTCGGCAAGGCCTGGGGGTCCCTCGGGCCCGGCCTCGACCGCCCGGTGTGCGTGCTGCCGTGATCGGTGATCGTCGACGTGTCAGCACGGACCAGGAGAGCGATGACCGATCCGCAGGAGCCGGACGCAGCCGCCGCACGCTCAGTCTGCGTATGGGTCGAAGCCCGGCGGGATGCCGACGACCCATGCCTTCAGTTGTCCGGCAACGCTGTTGACGTCCAGTTGCCCTTCTGCGACGTCGACCACTAGGCCGACGATCTCTCCCTGGTCGATCGTGGACGTGGTGTATCCGTTCATCTGGTAGAAGACGGACATCGCGACCCAAGCCGTGCGCTTGTTGCCGTCGACAAACGGATGGTTGCGGGCGAGCCCGTGCAGCAGAGCCGCCGCCTTGGTGTGGATGTCGGGGAAAGCGTCCTCACCGAAGGCGGAGGCCTGCGGTCGGGATACTGCGGCATCAAGAAGACCGAAGTCGCGCAACCGGTCTGGGCCGACCAGTCGTCCGTTCATCCACAAGACGTCCTGTGCGGTCAGGTACAGGACCATCACAGTCCGGCCAGCTTCTCGATGGCGACCGCGTGGTCGCGCAGCGTCTTGTCGAAGGCCGCCTTGACCATGTCGGCACGGGCGTGCGCCTGAAGGAACTCAGCCACGGCCTGCTTGACGACGTCGTTTCCGGACGTGTTAGTGACGAACGCGTACGTGCGCAGCGCTTCTGCCATCTCGGTGGGGAGCCGGACGGTCAGTGAGGTGGTGTCCTTGGACATTGGCGCTGCTCTCGATCTGGGGAAGTCGGGACGGTATGACTTCATGGTGTCATGGTGTGTCCTGTGGGACAACGGCCCGAACTCCTTCCGGCCTCATTGCGTCGCCAACCCCGCAGGCGGTCGCACACGTGTTGGACCACCTGGTCGTGGCGCCGCTCTGGTGGTGGGCGGCGCCGATCTCGGCATCCTGTTGCGACGTGCGACGCCGTCGGAGCCCGTATGGCCGTGCGCTCTTTAACGAGCTCCCCGAGGGCGCCACGCCGCTGCCCTGCCTCGTGCCTCAGCCCGGCGGTGCCCGACAGGGATGAGGCGCACAAGCGGCCGGCCTACGCTTTCGAGGTCCACGTCAGAGAAACGTGTTAAGAAATCCGGAAGTACCTAACACATATCCGGAACGTGTCAGGTGATGTCACACGTCGGGCCCTCCTGGGCGCTGCGCGGGTGACGAGCGGCGTACGCACGGACGAGGATGAGCCGGTGATCAGCGATGCGGCGTTGCAGGAGCTGGCCGGCCGGCTCGTCGAGATCGGCGGGATCGAGGCGGTGACCCTGGGCGGCAGCCGCGCCCGCGGGGAGCAGACGCCGGAGTCCGACGTCGACCTGGGGCTGTACTACCGCCCGCCGCTGGACGTCGAGGCGCTCGGGCGGCTCGCCCGCGAGGTGGCCGGCGAGGGCGCTGCCGTGACCCGGCCCGGCGAGTGGGGGCCGTGGGTCGACGGAGGCGGCTGGCTGCAAATCGAGGGCACCGACGTGGACTGGATCTACCGCGACCTCGACCGCATGCACGCCAGCTGGCGCGACGCCGAGCAGGGCAGGTTCACCTTCCACTTCCAGGTCGGGCACCCGCTGGGCGTGCCCGACTTCGCGTACGCCGGCGAGGTCGCCCTCGCCCGCATCCTCGCCGATCCGTCGGGCGAGCTCGGGCAGCTCCAGGAGGCGGCGCGCGACTACCCGCCGCTGCTGCGGCAGGCGGTCGTCGGCCGGCTCCGGGAGGCCACGTTCTCGCTCGGCATCGCCCGGAAGGCGGTGACCCGCGAGGACAGTGCGTACGTCGCCGGCTGCCTCTTCCGCGTCGTACTCCTGTGTGCGCACGCCCTCCACGCCGACGCCGGCCGCTGGCTGCTCAACGAGAAGGGCGCGATCGCCTCCGCCGGCCGCCTCCCGCGGGCGCCGGCCGATTTCGGCGAGCGCGCCCAGCGGACCTGCGGACACGTCGGGCGCTCCGCGGACGAGCTCCGGGACACGCTCGCCGCCGCTCAGGAGCTTCTCGACGCCACCCGGGCCGTGTGCGGCGCGGGCTGATGGGCGCGTAGCGGCTCGAGCTTCGTCCAGCCCGTCCAGCCGCGCTCCTCGAGCAGCGCGAGGATGCGCGGCGCGGCCGGGACCGAGTCGAGGAACACCGAGTCGAGCAGCTCGGCGAGGTCGTCGGGGATCTCGGCGTTCCCCTCCCACTCCTCCGGGGAGATCGCCTCGAGCTGGCGCACCATCTCGTCCACGAGCGCGACCAGGCTCGGGTCGTCGGGCTCGCAGTCGATCGCCGCGTCGAGCTCGTGGTAGACCCTCACGCTCACCGGGTCGTCGAGCTGGCGGTCCTTGATCCGCATGTAGAGCGGCATGTGCTCGGGTTGCTGGGCGGCGATCAGGACCCAGCTGTCCCGCTCGGCCGCGACCATCCGCTCGGGGACGCCGAGGTCGCGCAGCCGGTCGAGGTACGCGACCGCCTCCGGCGGCAGCGCCAGGCTGTCTCCGGCCGCCAGCTGCGCGATCCGCTCCCGGTGGCGCTGCCGCTCCCGGATCTCGGCGCGCAGCCGCCGGTCGATCTCGGCGACCGCCGCGGCGAACTCCTCCTCGCCGGCGGCCAGCAGCTCCCGCACCCGGGCGAGGGGTACGCCGGCCTCGGCGAGGGTCCGGATCTTGATCAGCTCGGCGACCGCAAGCGCGTCGTACCGCCGGTAGCCGGAATGATCGCGCTCCGGCTCCGGCAGCAGCCCCTTCGCGTGGTAGTGCCGGACCGTGCGCACCGTGACGCCGGCGTACGCCGCCAGCTGGCCGATCGTGAGCACGGGACTAGCGTGCCCTGGTCTTCGGCACGCGGCGGTAGAGGCGGCGGGCCCACAGATAGCCGAGTACGCCGACGAGCACGCACCAGCCGATCGCCCACCACACCTCCGTGCCGGGGGAGCGGCCGTCCAGGAGGGCCCGCAGGGTGTCGATGATCGGCGTGAACGGCTGGTGCTCGGCGAACTGGCGTACGCCGCCCGGCATGCCGCCGGTGGGCACGAAGCCGGAGCTGACGAACGGCAGCAGCGGCAGCAGGTTCATCACGTTGCTCGCCGTCTCCGGGTCGGGCGAGACCAGGCCGAGCGCCACCGCCAGCCAGGTGAACGCCAGCGCGACGAGCACCACCAGCCCGACCGCCGCGAGGACGTCGACGGCGCTCGCGTGCGGGCGGTAGCCCATCGCGACCGCGACGCCGAAGATCAGCGCGACCGCGACCAGGGTGTAGACGATCGCGCCCAGCACGTGACCGGTCAGCACCGAGACCCGGGCGATGGCCATCGTGCGGAAGCGGGCGATGATCCCGTCGGTCATGTCCATCGAGACCGACAGCGCCGTCCCGATCGAGATGCTGGCCGCGGTCGCGACCAGGATCCCGGGCGCGACGTAGGCCAGGTAGTCGGCGCGGGTGCCGCCGTCCTCCGCGCCGGGGAGACCGGCGCCCAGGGTCCCGCCGAAGACGTAGACGAACAGCAGCAGGAAGATCAGCGGCATCCCGACCAGCATGATCGTCGCCGACGGGTAGCGCGTCACGTGCAGCAGGTTGCGGCGGAGCATCGTCAGCGAGTCGCGGATGGCGTACGAGCTCATGCGACGGAGTCCTTCTCGGTCGTGGTGTCCTCGGTCGTGTGGCCGGTCAGGGTGAGGAAGACGTCGTCGAGGCTGGCGGCCCCGCCGGGCACCCGGCGCTTCAGCTCGGCCGGGGTGCCCTCGGCGACCAGCCGCCCGCCGTCGAGCACGCCGACCCTGTCGGCGAGCTCGTCGGCCTCGTCGAGGTTCTGGGTCGTCAGCAGCACCGTCACGCCCTCGGCGACCTGCTCGCGCACGATCCGCCACAGCTCCCGGCGGCTGCGCGGGTCCAGGCCCGTCGACGGCTCGTCGAGGAAGATCACGCGGGGCCCGCCGACCAGCGTCATCGCGAGGTCGAGGCGGCGCTTCATGCCGCCGGAGTACGCCATCGCCCGGCGGTCCGCCGCGTCGCCCAGGTCGAACCGCTCCAGCAGCGTCTCGGTGGTCTCCCTCGCGCGGCGTCGGTCGAGGTGCGCCAGGTCGGCCATCAGCCGGAGGTTCTCCCGACCCGTCATGAACTGGTCGATCGCGGAGAACTGTCCCGTGACGCCGATCCGCGCCCGCACGTCGTCGGGCTCGCGGCGTACGTCGTGGCCGGCGACTCTCACCTCCCCGCCGTCGGCCGTCAGGAGGGTGGAGCAGATGTTCACCGTCGTCGTCTTGCCCGCTCCGTTCGGGCCCAGCAGGGCGTACACGCTGCCCTCCGGGACGGTCAGGTCCAGGCCCTTCAGCACCGGGGTTCCGGCGTACGACTTGGTCAGGTGTGTCACCTGTATCGCTGGTTCTCTTGCGTTCATGGCGCCATGCTCGGACCCTGACGCTGCGTCAGGGTCAAGCGGCATTCACGACCTAACGCCCGAATGCGGCACGGGTGGCGGCCGCGGTCTCGCTGAAGTACTCACGTGGATGGATGAACCACCACTCGCGGAACTTCACGCCGCCCTCGACGGCGCGCCGATACCCGGTGATATCGTGACTAGATATCGGAGGTAGTCGTCATGGAGCAGATTCTGATCCGGAACCTTCCGGCAGGGACCAAGGCCGCACTACGGGCACGCGCTGAGAGTCATCGGCGGTCCGTCGAGGCGGAAGCGCGTCAGATCCTCACCGAAGCGCTCGGGCGCGAGCCCGTCTCGATCGTCGAGCTGCTCAGCACTGAGGAGGGCGCCGACATCGAGTTCGAGCCGGAGCGCCTGGGGCTGGCCGGCGGGGCCCCTGAGTTGTGAGGTACGTGTTGGACACCAATGTGGTGTCCGCGCTGCGTGTGCGAGGACGCCACCCGTCCGTCGAAGCCTGGGCGGTCTCCGTCCCCGCGGCCGACCAGTTCGTGACGGCGTTGACCATCGCCGAGATCGAGCGCGGCGTGGTCGCCAAGGAGCGAACCGATCCCGACCAGGGAGAGATCCTCCGGAGGTGGTTTGATGACCACGTCCTGCCCGCCTTCGCCGGCCGGGTGCTGCCGTTCGACCTGGCCGCCGCGCGGATCCTTGCTGCGTACCGCGTGCCCGAGCACGCGCCGTACGACGACGCGCTCATCGCTGCGATCGCGCAGGCCTCGGAGATGACCATCGCGACTCGGAACACGAGGCACTTCGAGCGGGTGGGCGTTCGATGCGTGAACCCGTGGGATTGGGGCAGTGACGCAGGCCCAGGAGGGCGCGCATGAATCGGCAAGCTCGCGCGAACGCCACTGTCAGGCCCCGGCGATGCCGGGGACGAACAGGAGTCGGCGGTCGAGCGCGTCCTCGCGAATGCTCAGCGCCTCGGCGTAGTCGTCTGATGCATACCAGCTCTCGAGCCGGAGCGGTTCGGCGCCCCGGACGATGTAGCGCCCGCCGTGCCTCGCGATGGATGCTGCGGCCAGCTTCATGTACGTGTCGGCCAGGCGTTCATCGCGGATGCGCACTTCGGAGATCACGTAGGCAGGCACGACTTGGGATGCTAGGCGATGCCGCGGGGGTGCGGGAACGCCGAGAGCCATCGGCAGTCAGGCCGTGAGGGCGTAGTCGTTCGCGAGGACGAGGTTGACCAGTGGCCGGGTGGTGGGCCAGGGATCGGGTGGTCTGCTGCGGTAGGTGTGCCCGGTGGCGGTGGTGATCGTGATGCTGCCGTCGGGGCCGGGTCTGGCCTGCCAGCCGGGGGCCTCCTTGGCCTGGTTGCAGCGCTCGCACAGGCCTTGGAGGTTGGCGGCCGAGGTGGGGCCGCCGTCGGCATACCGCTGGATGTGGTCGAGGTGCCGGATCGGGGCACCGCAGTGCGGGTTGCGGCAGATGCCGCCGTCGCGCAGGGTGATGAACTCGGCCAGTCCGGCCGGCGCGGTGCGGGAGCGGGAGTCCATCGCGACCAGCTGTCCGCTGAGAGGGTGGGTGAAGAGCCTCTTGAGGAACACCTGCGCCTCGGTGAGGGTGTCGGTGAGGGCGCGGGTGACCGCGGTGCGGGCCCACTCGGCGGGGACCGGCCCGTAGCCGGGGACCAGGGCGGGTGCGTCGCCGCCGGGGCCGTCGGGGGCGAGCAGGGCGCGGTCGGTCATCACCAGCCGCAGGTCGATCCGGGCCGGGGCGCCCGCGGCGCGGCCGGTGACACGTTCGACGAGGGTGTCGGCCATGACCTGGCCGCGCGACCGGTCGTCCCCGGCACCCCCGGTGTGGCCGGTGGCGGAAGCGGTGTCGGCGACCGCCTTGAGGGCGGCGTAGACGGCGACGCCCTGCTTCATCGGGAGCAGCGCGGTCACGTAGCTCATCAGGTCGGGGGCGGGCCGGATGGTGACACTCCGCTCGGTCTCGGCCCGGGCGGCCCGGGCGACGACGGCGTGGGCGTCGAGGGTGTAGGCGAGCTTCTTGGCGGTGGCCTCGAGCTCGCGGTCGCCGAGCTCGGCGGCGCGGCCGGTGCCGGCCAGCTCGAGGTCGACCCGGCGGCGGTGCTCGAGGTCGAGGCAGGCGGTCTCGCGGGCCAGGATGGTGGCCCGCCACTCCGAGAGCCGCCCGGCGCGCATCAGGGCGAGGGTGGCGGGCATCTCGCGGGTCAGGATGGTGGCCAGACCGAGCAGCCGGGAGGCCTTGTGCGGGGAGATGCGACGGGCCAGGCCGATCTGGGCGGCCACGCCCTCACCGATGCGGCGGGCTGGCACGCCCTGCTCCCGGTGACGCGTGCGGGTGGCGGTGTCGAGGGCGACCGCGGCGGTGGCCTGGGCGGCCTCGAGCCGGCACTTGGCGTCTTCGCAGGCGGTGATCAGGTCGACCAGCTGCTGCTCGGACAGCTCGGCGATCCGCTCCTCCGACAGGTCACCCGACAGCGCACCGGCGAACACGCCGGCGGCCGCGGTGGCGCCGGTCGCGTCGGGGATAGCGCTGTCGATCACGTGATCGATAATACCGTGACACGAGGCTCGCAGCAAGGTGTTTCCGCAGGTCAAAGCCGACTCCGACGAATCCGTGGATAACTAGTGACCAGTGGTGCAGAACGGGCCAATCGATCGAGATATCGTGGTGTGTCGGAGCGTACGGCGAGAGGATGCCCATGGCCGCGACGGCACGATCGGACTCGGACGACCTGATCGAGGTGTTCAAGGCTCTCGGCAACCCCGCCCGCCTGCAGATCATGCAGTGGCTGAAGGACCCCGACGCCCACTTCGGCGACTACGCCGCGATCGCGGACCGCCGGTCGGTCGGCGTGTGCGTGACGCACATCCAGGCCAAGTCCGGCCTCGCGCAGTCGACCGTGTCCAGCTACATGAGCACGCTCGAGCGGGCGGGGCTCGTCCGCTCCACCCGGGTGGGCAAGTGGACGCACTACCGGCGCGACGAGGAGCGTGTCGAGCAGCTGGCGGGACAGATCGGCACCACCATCTGATTTACGGATCGCAATATGTCGATATGATCTCGTACATGTCGATGCCCACCGCCCTGATTGTCCACGCTCACCCTGAGCCGCACTCGTTCAGCACGGCCCAGATGACCACCGCAGCCGAGGCTCTCCGCGATGCCGGATACCGCGTCGACGTCCTCGACCTCTATGCCGAGGAGTGGGTCCCGACCCTCGCTCGCGACGAGTTCGCTCCGACCGAAGGCCACTTCAAGCCGCAGGCCGCGCAGCAGCGTGCGGTCGAGGACGGGACGCTCGACGCGAGCGTCAGGGCCCACCTCGATCGGCTGCTCGCCGCAGACCTGCTCGTGCTGTCGTTCCCGATGTGGTGGTTCTCGCTGCCCGCCATCCTCAAGGGCTGGGTGGACCGGGTCTTCGTGATGGGCGCGGTCTTCGGTGGCAACTACGGACTCTTCGGCGACGCGGCGCTGGCCGGCAAGCGGGCGATGCTGCTGTTCACGACCGGGGGCTCCAGGGACTCCTTCCGGCCCGGCGGCGTCTTCGGCTCGATGGAGGAGTTCCTGCGCCACATCCATCGCGGGATGCTCGAGTTCGTCGGCTACCAGGTCCTCGATCCCGTGGTCACCTACGGGCCGGCGCACCTGAGCGACCACGAGAGGGCGGCGGCGCTGAACAGCGTCAGGGAGTCCGTCGCCCTCATCGCAGCGACCCCGTGGCCCGCCGCTCGCTGACCTCGACGCGGTGGGCGGTCACCTGGTTCAGCCCGAGCGCGACGAGTGCCAGTGCACCGGCGGCGAGCGGAAGTACCGCGGTGCTCGTGGCGTCCAGCAGGATGCCGTTTCCAGCCGAGCCGATCGCGCTGCCCAGGTAGACGGCAGAGGCGAGGAGGGCGACCGCCGTGGCGGCGTGTTCGGGAACGGTCGTGGTCAGCTGGTACTGGAGCGGCACTTGCAGTGACCATGCGGCGAAGCCCCAGGCGAACAGCACCAGCGCGACGCCGACGGGCCCGGTGGCGAGGACCGGGATGAGGCAGAGCGCAACGGCGAGCAGGCAGATGGTGATGGTGAGCAGCTGGCCGGCGTCGCGCCCCTGGTCGAGCAGCCAACCGATCAGGGTGTTGCCCACGCCGCCGCCGACTCCCCAGACGAGCAGGTAGAGCGGCAGCTGCCCGGTCGTGACCTGTGCGCTGTGGTGCAGAACCGTGGCGAGGTAGGTGTACAGGCCGAGGTTGGCGATGCCGAGGACGAGCATGACCGTGACGCGGCCGAGCACGAACCGATCGCCCAGTGCGGCGAAGCGCTCCCGCAGCCCCGGTGGTGGCGGTGCAGTGATCGGGGGCAGGAGGACGGCAATGCCGGCCCCGGCGGCCAGGGCGAGCGCGGCGACGAGCAGCAAGGTGGCTCGCCAGCCGACGTGGACACCCAGCAGCAGCCCGACGGGTACGCCGAGCACGGTCGCGATGGTCAGCCCGCCGAGCACGACCGCCAACGCGCGTCCGCGCTGCTCGCGAGCAACCAGTCCGGTAGCGGCGGCAGCGGCCGACGGGGCGTAGAGCCCGGCGCCGGCACCGGCGACGACGCGAGCGGAGATCAGCACCCACAGGTCCGGTGCCGCGGCGCTGGCCAGATTGGCGGCGGCGAAGATCCCCAGCGCGACCAACAGGACCGTACGCCGGCTCGCTCGTGCGGACAGGACCGACAGAACCGGTGAGCCGAGTGCGTAGGCGACGGTGAACCCCGTGACCACCTGGCCCGCCGCGGCCGGTGAGGTGCCGAAGGACGATCCGATGCCGGGAAGGAGCCCGGTGAGCACGTAGGCGTCCAGCCCGAGCGCAAACGTTCCCACAGCAAGCAAGAAGACCCGCCGCATGCCACTTCCTCACCTTGTTCGTTGTTTGGCGAACAACGAACAAATTAGGAGAATGGCGGCCGTGCGACAACCCCACCATCCGGCGCTGGAGGACCTGACGCTGGCCAGAGCGTTGAAGGCGCTGAGCGACCCCGTCCGACTGCGGATCGTCACGACACTGGCGGATGGCTCCGAGCGCGGGTGGGGGGAGTTCGAGGTCGGGGTCAGCAAGTCGACCCTCAGCCAGCACATGAAGACGCTTCGCGAGGCGGGGCTCACCAAGACCCGCATGGAAGGCACCCGCTGCTATGTGTCCCTGCGCGAGGACTTCGACACCAAGTTCCCCGGCCTCGTCCCCGCTGTCCTGGCCCTGACCGGCCCGGGTCGGCGCTGAGGTCGACCGCGCTGCGTCTGGCTCCCGCCGCCGGCGGATCCGTCGTACGCCTGTTGCGCGTTGTGCAACCTATTGCGTGACCCGCAACACAGTGCTAGGCAGGTCGGGTCCGACAAAGTGGTTGGCGCCTGGAGGCGACGAATGCCCGAGAACCCAGAAATCCTGCTCTACCCCCGGATCCGCAAGTCCCCGTTCTTCTACGCGTCGAGGCGCCACGGGGTCGCGATGTACAGCGTCTACAACCGCACCTACCACCCGCGTCACTACGGGGACCCGGTGGCGGAGTACTGGGAGCTGCTCAACGGCGTCACGATGTGGGACGTCGGCGTCGAGCGGCAGGTGGAGATCACCGGCCCGGACGCGTTCGAGTTCACCAACATGCTCGTGACGCGCGACCTGACGAAGTGCCGGGTGGGGCAGTGCAAGTACGTCTTCCTGACCGACAACGACGGCGGCATCCTCAACGACCCGGTGCTGCTCCGGCTGGGGGAGAACCACTTCTGGCTGTCGTTGGCCGACAGCGACATCCTGCTCTGGGCGCGCGGGGTCGCGCTGCACTCCGGGATGGACGTGCGGATCCGCGAGGCCGACGTCGGCCCGGTGCAGATCCAGGGCCCGAAGTCGGCGGCGGTGATGCGCGACGTGTTCGGCGAGTCCGTGCTCGACGTCCCGTACTACTACCTGCGCGAGTACGAGCTCGACGGCATGCAGCTCGTCGTCTCGCGGACGGGCTACACCGCGGAGGTCGGCTACGAGATCTACGTGCGCAACGCCAGCCGCGACGGCGTACGCCTCTGGGACACGGTCTGGGAGGCCGGCCGGGCGCACGACCTCGCGGTCATCGGTCCCTGCCACATCCGCCGCATCGAGGCGGGCATCCTGGCGCACGGGTGCGACATCACCTTCGACACGAACCCGTACGAGGTCGGCATGGGCTACGACTGGATGGTGAGCCTCGACCAGGACGCCGACTTCGTCGGCAAGGAGGCGCTGACCCGGATCAAGGCCGAGGGCCCGCACCGGATGCTGGCCGGGATCGAGATCGGCGGTGAGCGGCTCGGCACCTTCAACGACGGCTCGATGATCGACGTGATGCCCGCGTCGTACGCCGGCGAGCGGGTCGGCGAGGTCACCTCCGCCTGCTACTCGCCGCGGCTGGAGAAGAACATCGGCTACGCCATGCTGCCCGTCGGGCTCACCGAGCTCGGCACCGAGATCGAGGTCGACACGGGGCGTGAGCGGGTCACCGCGACCGTCGTACCCAAGCCCTTCATCGACCCCACCAAGGACCAGCCGAAGCAGGACGTCAGCACGCTCACCGCGTCCGTGCCGGCACCGCGCGCCGACGAGGCGCCGACGCAGGCGCCGGCCCAGGCGGTCGAGCCGGCGCCGTAGCCGGGGATACCGTCGCCTTCGTGGACCCCGCCGCCCCGCCCCGCGTCCTCGTCGTCGGGCTCGACCCGCGCCGGGTGCCGGGGCCGTGGGACCCCGAACCGGTCGTCGAGGCGATCGGAGCGGGGATGGCGAGGTTCGCGGAGCACGGGGTGTACGCCGAGAGCTGCCTCGTCGGGCTCGACGGCAGCGACGACATCGAGGCGGTGGTGACCGACGCGCTCCGGGCCGGCCCCTGGGACTGCGTCACCATCGGCGGCGGCCTGCGGCACTCCGACGACCAGGTCGAGCTGCTCGAGCTGGTGGTCAACCTCGTACGCCGGCACGCGCCCGACGCCGCGATCGCCTTCAACGACCGCCCGGACACGACGTACGACGCCGCCGCCCGGTGGCTGCCCGGGCGATAAGGGATCTCCCACCTGACTCACAGCGGGCACCCAGGCCGCGCTGCGACGGTGGAGCTCCCTGCGGCGGCGCCCGGCCGCCCGTGGCCAGGCTCGGACGGGAGGAGTACGTGATCGACGCGCGCGGCTCGGCGTCCGCTCCGGTCTCCGGCTCGATCTCCGAGGTGGTGGCCGAGCTGGTCGGCGAGTTCGGGCACCGGCTCCGGCCCGCGCTGATCATGGTCACCGTCAGCAAGTGCCACCGCGACCTCGGCGGCGCCCCGAGGGCCCATCCGGGCCAGCTCGAGCGGATCGCCCGGCAGCGGCTGCGCGCGCTAGACGCGCACCTGCCCGCCGGCTCCCACCTGCGGTCGGGCAGCTAGGCACCCGTCCTTCAGGCCGCCTCGAGCTGGAGCGCGAGGTCGTCGAGACCCTCGGCGTACACGTCGAACGCGTCGGTCGCCCGCGGCGGATCGCCGACGGGGCGTACGACGTACGCCGTCCGCATGCCGACCGCCTGGGCGCCGCGCAGGTCCCACGCGTGGGCGGCGACCATGAGCAGCCGGTCGGGGGAGACGCCGGCGTCGGCGACCGCGAGCCGGTAGACCTCGGGGCGCGGCTTGTAGCTGCGCGCGTCCTCCGCCGAGAGCATCCGGTGCCAGCGCAGCCCGGCGTACGCGCTGAGCTGGATGAGGGCCGACCTGCTCGCGTTGGACAGCCCGGCGACCCACCGGTGGGAGGCGATCCGGTCGAGCCCGCGGATCGAGTCCGGCCAGGGCTCGAGCCGCCGCGCCTCGGCCGCGAGCGCGCGGACCGCGTCGGCGTCCTCCACTCCCGCTGCGGCGGCGACACAGCGCGCGGCCTCGGTGTCGACGACGGTGCTGGTGGCGTACGGCCGTCGGCCGGCGAGGATCTCGCGCTGCTGCTCGTCGACGTACGCCCGCCAGGTCCGGACGAGCTCGCCGACACAGGGGTCGTCGCGGCCCGGGACGAGGGCGCGGACCCCGCGCTCGATGCCGCCGGGCTCGTCGACCATCGTCCCGAGCACATCGAAGACGACGGCGTCGACGTCGAGCCGGGACACGCTCGCCGATGCTAGGCGTTGGTGCCGGTCGCGACCCAGCGCTTTTCGATGACGGTGGCGACGTCCTGCTTGTCGACCTCGTAGCTGACGTACGCCACGTGGTCGCCGTCGCAGGACTTGTAGCCGCGCGTGTAGCCGCCGGCGAAGCCGTCCTCGAACCATCCGGCCGTGTCGAAGATCTTGTGGACCTTCCACTTGTGCATGCCGATGGTGACCTTCTTGTACTCCCAGATCGCTGCGCAGCCGGGCGTGTCGGCCTCCACCGCGGGCGAGGTGAGGACGAGTCCGGAGACGGGTACGCCGGCGGCGAGGAGGCCGCCGGCGAGGCGTACGAGCGCGGTGCGGTGCATCGGATCCCCCAATCCAGGGACGTCGGGCGTCCCGTGCGGTCAACCTAGTAGACGGGGGAGGGGGTACGCGGGTTGCGTGGAGTTGCGTGGACCAGACAGGGTCAGCGACCGGAGCGGTCGGCGAGCCGCCACACGCCCGGTGCGCCCTTGGTCATGAGCCCCTCGGCGATGAGCGACTGGCGCGCCCGGCGGGCGGCGTACCGCCACCGCGGCTCGCCCTCCGGCGTCAGCTCCCGGTCACCGGGCAGGAGCCGCTCCTCGAGCATGGCCTCCAGCTCGGTGAACAGCTCCTCGGACTCCATCTCGCCGCCCGCGCCCTGCAGCGTCACGAGGATCGCCGGCTTGAGCGCCTCGGGCGGGGTCCAGCGGCGCTGCACCGGCCGGGAGGTGACGGCGGCCTTGCTCGCGCGCGGGGTCGTGGTCTTCTTGGGCTTGGCCCTGGGCTTCGGCGGGGCCTTCTTCGCCGGGGCCGGCGGCGGCTCGGGCGGCCGGCCGTGGATGCACTGCGACTTCGGGAGGTCGCACAGCTCGCAGTAGTCGTCGGACATCGGGGTCAACCGTAATCCGGGGTTGCACGGGCCCGTGGTGGGGCCTCCTCGGGTTGGCCCGATGTGACTATGGCAAGTGACCCTTCGGTGGTCTTTACCACCGCGCTGGCGCGACTACCGTTCTGGGTGTGTCCCCGCACACTCTGGCGGTCCTCCTCCTCGTCTCGGCCGTCGCCGTCGGACTCGCGTGGCGAGCCGGTTGTCGGCACGGATCACGCGCTGCCCTCGCGGGGCCGGAGCTCGGCGCCGGCCCCGGTGCGCAGCCGGGCGGCCACGTGCGCCCGTGGCGCCTGCCGACGGCACCGGCAGTGCCGGTGGCACCGGCCATGTGCACGCTGCTGACCGACTACGAGGACGCCGTCCACACCTACGCCTGGCACCGCGTCGCGGGCCGCGACACCCCGGACGAGGGCGCCTACCTCCTCACCGCGGCCGAGCTGCACGCCGACGTACGCCGCCTGCGGGAGCAGCTGCTCGACCGCGTCGAGCCGACCGACCGGCTCGAGGCGGCGTACGAGCGCGAGCGCCCGGCCTGACCGGTCACGCCTGCGTCGCACCCAGCGGCTCCCGGGCCGTCTTCGCCCACGACGTCGCGCCGCTGAGCTGGCGCGCGAGCGCGAGCAGCAGGGTCGGCAGCAGCAGCCAGGTGTAGAGCGGATAGAGCAGCCCGCTGCCCAGCGAGACCGGCAGCCGCCCGGTGGAGCCCGCCCGGCTCACCCCGGCGATCACCAGGGCGGGCACGAACGCCACCGCCGCCGGCAGCAGGAGCACGAGGAGCGGCGCCGCGTGGCTCGTGAACGGGTCGGTGCCGGAGGCGACGTCGTACGCCGCGGCCAGCAGCAGCTCGACGGCGACGACGAGCTGGAGCACGGGCGAGGCGAGGTAGACGACGGCGTCGAGCCGCGCGCGGCGCGGATGCGGCATCGCGCCGACCCGCGGCATGAGCGCGAGCGCCTGCCAGGCGCCCTGCGCCCAGCGGGTGCGCTGGCGGTAGAGCCGTCGCAGCGACGTCAGCCCCTGCTGGTGGACGCTCACCCGGTTCTCCTGGACGCCGCGCCAGCCGCGCTGGACGAGGCGTACGCCGAGATCCTGGTCCTCGGTGAGCCGGTCGCGCCACGGGCCGTCGGCGGCGCGGACGCTCTCCAGCGCCGCGAGCCGGTTGAACTGGCCGTTGCCGCCCATGTTGGCCGAGCCCCAGCGCGCCCGCCCGGCCTGCATCAGGTGGCCGAAGACGCCGAACTCGAGGTCCTGGACCCGGGTCAGCGCGCAGGTCCGGTTGTAGATGCGGACGAGCACCTGGACGCCACCGACGGCCGGGTCGGCGAAGTGTGCGGCGAGGACCGCCGGACCGTCTTCGTCGAGCCGCCCGTCGGCGTCCACGACCGCCACCACGGTGCGGGTGGGGTCGAACCCGGCGTACGCCGGGTCGCTCAGGAGCCGGTCGCGCACGTGGGCGTAGCCGGCGTTCAGCGCCGCCGCCTTGCCCCGGCGTGCCTCCGGCAGGTGCCGGGTGAGCACGCGCAGGGCCGGGTCGTCGATGCCGGCCAGGACGGCGGCGGTCCCGTCGTCGGAGCCGTCGTCGATCACCAGCATCACCTTGTGCGTGGCGCGGATGCGCTGCAGCCGGGCCACGCTGTCGGCGATCGTGACCTCCTCATTGAGCGCGGGCACCAGGAAGACCCACAGGAAGTCGCTCTCGGCGCTCACGGCAGCCGGCCGCGGCTGTGCGGGCCGCCGCTGCGCGCGCCGGCCGAGCACCGCGGCGACCGCGATCGCGACCGTCTGGGCGCAGGTGAGCACCATCGCCGCGAACGCCAGCCAGAACAGCGCCTGCAGCCAGGTCGGCATCCCCGACGGCAGGTCCCACCAGGCGGCGTCGGTGCTCATGCCGGCACGGCCCGGGGGTCGGCGTACGCCACCGGCGTACCGAACGCGAACGTCTCGCTGGCCAGCGCGATCCGGCGGGCGGCCCGGCCGTCGCCGTACGGGTTGGGCAGCCGGGAGCGGCGGGCGTGCTCGGCCGGGTCGTCGAGGAGCCGGCGTACGGCCGCCACGATCCTGTCCGGGTCGGTGCCGACGAGCTCCAGCGTGCCCGCGACGACGCCCTCCTGCCGCTCGGTGACCTCGCGGGTCACGACGACGGGTACGCCGAGCGCGGGCGCCTCCTCCTGGATCCCGCCGGAGTCGGTGATCACCACGGTGGAGCGCGCCAGCAGCCGGGCGAACGCGGCGTACCCCATCGGCTCGGCCAGCAGCACGTTCGCCTGGCCGGCGAGCTCGCCGAGCAGCGTGTCGCGTACGACGGGGTTCGGGTGCACCGGCAGGACGAACCGCGTGTCCGGGTAGCGCAGCGCCAGCCGGCGTACGGCGGTGGCGATGCCGCGCAGGCCCTCGCCCCAGCTCTCCCGGCGGTGGGCGGTGATGGTCACGACCCGGGTCTCGTCGTCGTCCTCGAGCGAGGCGAGAGCGGGCTGGTCGTACGGCACGTGCAGGCTCCGCGCCCACAGCAGCGCGTCGATCGCGGTGTTGCCGGTGACGTACACCTGCGAGGCGGCGACGCCCTCGCGGATGAGGTTCTCCAGGTTGCGGGTCGTCGGCGCGAAGTGGATGGTGGCGATCCGGCCGATGAGCTGGCGGTTCAGCTCCTCGGGGAACGGCGACCCCGTGTCGTGGGTCCGCAGCCCCGCCTCGACGTGGGCGACCGGGATCCGCAGGTGGAAGCTGGCCAGCGCGGCCGCCGCGGCCGTCGTCGTGTCGCCGTGCACGAACGTCGCGACCGGGTAGCCCGCGACCGACGGGTCGATGCCGTACGTCTCGCGGACGTACGCCTCCATCGCCGTCGTCACGTGCGCGGTCAGCTCGTTGAGGCTGCGCCCGGCCAGCGGTACGCCGAACTCCACGTCCGGCGTCAGGCCGCCGGCGCCCAGGACCTCGCGGACAAGCTCCGGGTGCTGGCCGGTCGAGACCACGACCGGCCGCATCCCCGGGCGCTCCTGGAAGGCCAGGATGACCGGCAGCATCTTGATCGCCTCCGGTCTGGTCCCGATGACGAAGAGGACCGGCGCGGGCGATGGTCCGGACCTGTCCGGTCCCCCCACGGCCACCGGCGCCGCGCCGGCCACTCCTCGTCCCTCCCCTATGGGCAGTCCCCCATGACCCATGTCCTCACCTACTGCATCCCAGGCGTTGTGTCGTCCGCCGGCCGCACCGTCCCCGTGGTGCGATCAACCGTCGGCCGCCTGACAGGGAGCCTAAGCACTTCTTGCTCGAAATCCCGAGAAATTGGAAAAGAATCCAATGGAATCCGTTGCTAAGACAAAGGGATTTCACAGGATCCGTAGGTATGTGACAGAGGCTGTTGACCGGAGTTGCCCGCCTCGCACGGTGTCGGCGGGCGCTCGGCGTACGCCTGTCTCGGCGGTTCTCCCGCGTGCGGACGGCGGGTTGTCTAGGTCCATCGACAAGTTTGTCCGACTTCTCTGACAGGAATCGCCCGCTCGTTCACACTGAGGCGCGTGGATGCCACGCACGCAGAGCTGTTGAGGACGGTCGACCTCGTCGACCTGGGCCGTCGTATCGCCGCGCAGCGCAAGGCCCTGGGACTCTCCCAGGCGGCGCTGGGCGGACCCGACATCACCGTCGGCTACGTCTCCCGCATCGAGGGCGGACAGCGGCGGCCCAGTGCGGACGTGCTCGCGCGGCTGGCCGAGCGCCTCGGCGTCGGGATCGACGACCTGCTGCTGGGCATCAGCACGAGGGAGTACGACGAGCTGCGGCTCGGCCTCGACTTCGCGGAGCTCGCGCTGGAGTCGGGCGGGGCCGAGGAGGCCTCGACCCGCGCCGCCCAGGTGGTCGCGCAGGCGACGTCACCCGGTCTGGCGGCGCTGCGCACGCGGGCGAGGTACGTCGGCGCCCGGGCCGCCGAGGCGCTCGGCCGCGTCAACGACGCGATCCTCGAGCTCGAGGCGCTCGTCGCCGAGCTCGAGCACTCCACGCTCCGCCTCGAGGCCGCGGTCGCGCTGAGCCGCTGCTACCGCGAGTCAGGCGACCTCGCCCGCTCCGTCGACGTCGGTGAGCAGCTCCTCCGCGAGCTGGCCGGCTCCACCTTCGAGGACACCGACGAGGCCGTGCAGCTCGCCGTCACCGTCGCCGCCGCCCACTTCGAGCGCGGCGACACCGGCCAGGCCGTCAGGGTCTGCCGGCGGGCCGTCGAGCGCGCGGAGCGGCTGGCCTCGCCGCGGGCCCGCGCCTCGGCGTACTGGAACGCCAGCATCGTCGAGGCCGAGACCGGCTCGGTCGGCAACGCCGTCGAGCTCGCCGAGCGCGCGCTCACGCTGCTCCGCGAGAGCGAGGCGAGCCGCAACCTCGGCCGGCTCCAGCTCGAGCTCGGCATCCTCCAGCTCCAGCTCGACCCGCCGCAGGTCGAGGAGGCGCGCCGCAATCTCGAGCGCGCCGCCGAGGAGTCCTCCTGGTCCAGCGCCAGCCCCGCCGACGCCGCTCGGACCGACCTCGCCCTCGCCCGCGCGCAGCTGCTCGGCGGCGACATCACCGCCGCGCGCGACCTGGCCGAGCAGGTCGGGGAGCGGCTCGGGGACCGGCTCCCGCTGCTCGCCGCTGAGGCGCGCTGCCTCCAGGGTCAGGCCCACATCGCCGTCCACGAGCCGGAGCTCGCGCGCACGGCGTACCAGCAGGCCGTCGTACTTCTCTCCGGCCTCGGCGCCGACCGTGCTGCGGGGCAGCTGTGGTACGAGCTCGCCGACATGCTGGAGCAGATCGGTGAGTACGACGCAGCCCGCGACGCCTACCGCAGTGCGGCGGCGTCGACCGGGCTGCGTCGTCTTCCGTCGATCGCTGCGGTCAGCAGCAGGTCAGCAGCACCAGCTGTGTGACGTCGACTCCCTGACCACCACGGCGCCCGCCGGGCTGACCGTACCGATCGCCAGGGTCGCGGCCACTGCCACGGCCACCGCGGCCACCATCGTCTTCGTGCGTCGCATCATGTCTTGCTCCCTCGCCTGTCCAGTCAAGTCTTGGCAAGGAGAGTAGGCCCTCTCCCGGCATACGTCAGGCGAATCGGTCAGGTCGCTCGCGCGCGCACGCGGCGCTGCGCCCCCGCGCAGGCTCAAAGCCCGCTCAGGCGGGTCGCCCAGCGCGCCGCGGCACGCGTGGGAACCGGTCCAGACGTATATAGGCGTTTTGCTGTGCAGATCCCGACAATTGAGTAGAGTTCAGTCAACACCGCGTGGCAACTAGTCCCCCCAATTCGAGTCGTCGGGCGGTGTGTGTGGTCACCCGGAGCTGGTCCCCGAAATCGCCTCCGCGTGAGCTCAATGGCGCGACTCGGCCGCCACGTTCGGCATTGGTGCTCCCAGGCCTGATGCGTAGATCGGGGCCCCACCGGCGGGTGGGGCCCCGACTCATTTGTCGAGGTTTCGCGCGTCTCGTCAGCCGTTGACCGGCCGGTGTCGGGAGA
Organism: Nocardioides asiaticus; assembly: GCF_040049175.1. Classification (NCBI taxonomy): domain Bacteria; kingdom Bacillati; phylum Actinomycetota; class Actinomycetes; order Propionibacteriales; family Nocardioidaceae; genus Nocardioides; species Nocardioides asiaticus. The sequence goes on from NZ_JBDZDM010000002.1 coordinate 667,384, forward strand.
TGTCGGCCTTCGGCGCCTCGGTGCGTGCCGGCCGGATCAGGGCCGCCGGGACCCAGGACTGCATGACGTGCACCTCGGAGCCCTGGCCGGTGGAGTACGTCGTCACCCGGATCACCCACCCCTCCCAGCCGTCGCGGCCCTTCCGCCAGGCGAGGAGTACGCCGGGCTCCGCGCGGGGGCCCCACGAGTTCGTGAGGTCCACCCAGACGTGGACCGGATCCGCGGCGCGCATGGGCACAGGATAGAACGTACGTTCGGAAAAACTATGAGCGCCATGAGACGAATGGAACACCCGTACGTGTGGGGACCAGATAGGGGTGCGGCAGTCATGCCGGGTGACCCGGAGCGGTGTTCACACAGGGACACTCGCGACACGGCTGCCGCACCTCACCGACATTAGGGCACGACCGGTGACGCTGGCACGGTCTCTCTTTACTCGATTGGAGCGGATCGGTTTGAGCGAACGTTCGCTCAAACGCCAAGGGGCCCTCCGAGCGCGCGCCAGATCGTCTCCGCCTCCTCGCGCGCGAGCGGCTCGGCGACCTCGGTCATCCGGATCCACAGCCCGAGGAGGAACACATGCAGCCGGCGTGCCTCCGCGATCACGGCCTCCTCGGAGACGCCCAGATAGCGCAGGAAGTCCGCCAGCAGGGACTCCTCGTCGAGGACGACCTCGGCCATCACCGCGCCGATGCGGGGATCGTTGCGGCCGAGCTCCGACCAGATCCGCCGGCGTACGGTGAGCTGGCGGTCGCGCTCGTCATAGGGCAGGAAGCCTGCCCAGCCGAGCGTGCCGACGCGGTAGCCCAGCTCGAAGCGCCAGTGGTCAGCGAAGGCGCGTGAGGCTAGCCAGAGCATCCGGTCCTTGGTCTCGAACCAGTTCATCAGCGAGGCCGCGCTGCACCTCATCGTCTTGGCCAGCGACCGCATCGAGGGCGTGCCGAAGCCCTCGTCCGCCAGCAGGGCGCCGACGGCGAGCGGCCTCAGTAGGCTCCGCGCCGCCCGAGCACCGCGCCGACTGTCCGCCCGAGGATCGAGATGTCCTGGAGCATCGACCAGTTGTCGACGTAGAAGAGGTCGAGCCGGATCGAGTCCTCCCACGACAGGTCCGAGCGCCCGGAGACCTGCCACAGACCGGTGAGGCCGGGCCGGACGCGGAGCCGACGGGCGGTGTCGGGGTCGTACGTCGCCACCTCAGTCGGCAGCGGCGGCCGCGGGCCGACGAGGCTCATGTCGCCGCGCACGACGTTGATCAGCTGCGGGAGCTCGTCGAGCGAGAAGCGCCGAAGGAGACGGCCGGGACGGGTGATGCGCGGGTCGTCCTTCATCTTGAACAGCCCGCCGGCGTACCCCTGCTCCTCGTGCAGCCGGGCGAGCAGCGCCTCGGCGTCGACGACCATGGTGCGGAACTTCAGGCAGGCGAACTCCACGCCGTTGCGTCCCGTCCGGTTCTGCTTGAAGAGCACCGGACCGCGGTCGTGGAGCTTGATCCACCCGGCGGCCACGACGAAGACCGGCAGGCCGAGCACGAGGAGGATCGACGAGCCGGCGACGTCGAAGGCGCGCTTCGCCCAGCGGGCGGCGTGCTGCCAGCGCGGCCCCTCGAGGTGGACCAGCGGCAGCCCGCCGACCGGGCGCGCCCGCACCCGCTCGCCGGAGAAGTCGGTGACGGCAGGGGCGACGACGAGCTGGACGGCGTACTGCTCGAGCTGCCAGACCAGCTTGCGGAGCTCGGTGGAGCCGTACGACAGCCCGCCGGTCATGAACAGCACGTCCACCCCGCCGCACCACGCCGGCAGGGCGCCGATGTCGTCGGCGCGGCCGAGGACGGGTACGCCGCCGGCGGTCTCGGGCTCGGCGTACGACGAGGGGACGACCGCCCCCACGACGGTGTAGCCCAGCCAGCGCTCGCGGCGCAGGACGGTGGCGACGTCGTCGATCTGGCTCGGTCCGCCGACGATGAGGACCCGCTCCTGGAGCACGCCCTTGGTGCGCGCCGAGTGCAGGAGCCGGCGCAGGACGGCGCGGCCGATGACGAGGGCGGGTACGCCGACGGCGTACGTGAGCACGAAGAAGCCGCGCGGCAGCGGGAACTTGCCGAGGTAGCAGACCACGCCGAGCAGGCCCGCGGCGTGCACGCTGGAGCTCACGACGCGCTTGAACTCGTCGGTGCCGGCCCCGAAGATCTCCGACCGGTAGGCGCCGAGCACCCACAGGGTGGCCGCCCAGGTGGCGATGAGGACCGGCCCGATCACGGTGACCCGCGAGCTCACGTCGGTGAGGCTGTGGAAGACCGGCAGGTGGAGGCGGCCGAGCACGCCGACCAGGCAGGCGCCGACCATCACGGCGAGATCGAGCAGGAAGGCCGTGGCGGGCAGGTAGCGCAGCGACCGACTGGGCCCTGCGATGCCGCGGACCCCCCGTCGCTCGGACAGGATCGTCATGCGTGCGCCCCCACGGGAAGAGATGTGCCTGTCCGCCTGAGACGGAACCGATCACCAGCGCCCCCCATTGGGCCGGTGCACGCCTCAAGTTAGGCAAAGAAAGGTCGAGTCACAGCAGAAATTGAGAAATCAGCGGCACCGGTCTGGTCGTCTGGACCAGTTGGGTCGCGCAGGGGAAGAACGCGCAGGTCAGGGCCAGTCCGACCGGCCTGCACGCGACCCGGTCGGGGCCGGTCACGGGCGGGTGAACGCAGCCCGAAATCTGCGAAGCCGCGCCGAAAGTCGCCCCGGGGGCTCCACAACTGGCGCGACGTCTGCGAATCTTAATGCGCAATCGCTTCCGTCAGTTCGACGCTGAACTGAGCCCGCCCATCGTCTCGGGCGACCATTGGAGGACTCAGATGAAGAAGCTCGTCCTTGCTGCGTTCGCGGCACTCGTCATGGCTCTCGGCCTCGTGTCGGTGTCCGGGCCCGCTGCCTCGGCGCTGCAGGCAAAGCCCCACAAGCCGGGCTTCGGTAGCCACAAGGGCTACCCCGGCACGATCCAGACCCACACCTCCTCCTGGGCCACCCCGGTGGTCCCGGCCGGCGGCGTCGCCGTGGCACTCTCGGCGGTCACGCCCTTCTTCGCCAAGGGCACGCTCGAGGTCGTCATCCAGGGCGAGGGTCACTGGGAGCACGAGGTCGCTCCCTGGCCCGGCAACTCGGCCTTCATGGTGAGCGAGCCGCTCAGCCCCGGCAGCTACACCGTCACGGCGACCTTCACCCCGGCACCGGGGTCCCTCTTCACCTGGTCGCGGGCGACGAGCCCGGTGACCGTCGTGAACGGGACGCCGTACGCCCGGCAGCTGGGCCAGCGCAGCTGAGTCAACCGGTGAGCCTCCCCGCTCCCGTGGAGGGCGGGGAGGCTCCGCACACCCGCGACGCGGGTGAGCGGGCGGGGCGGTCGACGACGACCACCCGGCACCCGCTGCGTTCCCAAGCCCCCCGTCATGAGGAGCTCCATGCTGGTCCGCCGTCACTGGCGCCTCCTGCTCGCAGCCGTGGTGATCGCCGTCCTCGCCCTCGGGGCGTACGTCGGCTATCTCGCCTACCGCATCAACCACGACCTGGCCGCGGCCCAGGACGACGCCGCGGCCTTCAAGACCGCCGTGACCAAGGGTGACAAGGCCGGCATCCGGTCGACGCTGCAGCGTCTGCAGGAGCACAGCGCCAGCGCCGCCGACCACGCGGACTCCCCGTGGTGGGGGCTGGCCACCCACGTGCCGTGGCTCGGCGACGACGCCACCGGCGTACGCACCGCCGTGGACGTCATCGACGACCTCTCGCAGCACGGGCTGGCCGAGCTGGCGGCCTCCAGCACCGACCTGCACGCCGTCGTACCCCAGCACGGGCGGATCGACGTGGACGCGGTGACGAAGCTGCACGGCAGCGTCGCCGCCGGCGCGAAGGCCCTCTCGGCCGCCGACGCGGAGCTCGGGGCGGTCGACCCGAGCGGCTTCGTGCGGTCGCTCCGGGACCGCTACCGCTACCTCCACTCGGAGGTCTCGTCGGCGGCGACCGCGCTGCGCTCGGCCGACACCGCGACCCAGGTGCTGCCCTCGATGCTCGGCAAGGACCGGCCGCAGAACTACCTGCTCATCGTGCAGAACAACGCCGAGGTCCGCGCCACCGGCGGCCTCCCGGGCGCCGTCTCGCTGCTGCACGCCGACAACGGGAAGCTCACCCTGGACAAGCAGGTGGCCGGCAAGGACCTCGGCGAGGCGCCGACGCCGGTGCTTCCGCTGACCAAGGCGGAGAAGGCGATGTACGGCCCCCAGCTCGGCACCTACTTCCTCGACGCCAACTTCACCCCGGACTTCGCCCGCGCCTCCGACCTGTGGAAGGCCCGCTGGGAGCAGGTCGAGGGCGACAAGATCGACGGCGTCCTCAGCCTGGACCCGGTGGCGCTGTCCTACATCCTCGACGCGACCGGGCCGGTCACCGTCCACCCGGAGACCGAGCTGTCGACCTCGTCGATCGCGGGCGGCGCCACCACGGTCCCGGCGGCGAGCCTCGAGCCGCTCACCATCACCTCGGACAACGTCGTGAAGACACTCCTGTCCGACGTCTACGCGAAGTACCCGCCCGAGGCGCAGGACGCCGTCTTCCGCGTCGTCGCGGGCGCCGTCTTCGACAAGGTGCTCTCCTCGGACGACAACCCCGAGACGCTGCTCAAGGCGCTCGCCGAGGGCGTCCGCGAGCACCGGGTCTACGTCCACTCCTTCCACGACGACGTCCAGAAGCGCCTCGACGGCACCAGGGTCGCCGGCACCGTCGACGGACCCTCGTCGGAGCCTCGGGTCGACGTGACGGTCAACGACACGACCGGCGCGAAGATGTCGTACTACCTGAGGTACGACGTGGACGTCTCCTCGACGTACTGCACCGACGGCGTCCAGGGCCTCGACGCCTCCGCGACCTTCAAGTCGGTCGCACCCGAGGACGCCGCGACGAGCCTGTCCGACACCGTCACCGGTGGCGCGTCGTACGGCGTCCCGCGCGGCACGCAGATCGAGACCGTGCGGGTCTTCGGGCCCGCCGGCGGCACGATCGACAAGGTCACCCAGAACGGCAAGCCGCTCGACGCGCTGCGCTTCCGGGAGCACGACCGCCCGATCGCGCAGTTCTACGTGCAGCTCGCCCCCGGCCAGACCGCCGACTTCGCCTGGACGATGACGTCAGGCAAGGGACAGACCGCCGACACCCAGCTCCGGACCACCCCCGGGATCGAGCCGGGTCGGCCGACCGAGAGCGTGGGATCGGCATGCTGATCCGTACGCCCCGGTACGCCTCAAAGGGCACCACCCGCGGCATGTGGTGCGTCACAGGCGCTCAGGTCCTGCCCCGACAGCCGCTACCCTCGGTTACTCCTCCTGGAGTTGCCGGACCCCGACCGGTGACCGCGACCGGGCGCGATGAGGAAGGAATCCGTTTGTGGAGCTGACCGACTACCTCAAGGTGCTGCGACGCCGCTGGCTCTGGGTCGCGGTGACGGCGGTCCTGTGCGCAGCCATTGCGCTCGGGCTCAGCCTGATGCAGACCAGCCGCTACTCGTCGAGCGCGAAGCTCTTCGTCTCGACGTCGTCCGTCTCCGATGCCGAGCTGCTCGCCGGCGGACAGTTCTCCGAGGCGCGCGTGAAGTCGTACGCCGACCTCGTCTCGAGCCGGGCGGTCGCCCAGAAGGTGATCAACAAGCTGGACCTCCCGATGACCCCCTCGGAGCTCTCCGGCGAGGTCTCGGCGAAGTCCACCGAGGGCACGGTCAACCTGACGGTCACGGCGACCGACAGCGACCCCCACCGCGCCCAGTCGATCGCCCAGGCCTATGCCGAGCAGCTCTCGGACACCGTCCGTGAGCTCGAGACGCCGCCGGGGCAGAACTCCGCGCCTGTGAAGGCGACGATCGTCGACACCGCGTCGTACTCCGACACCCCGGTCTCGCCGAAGCCCGCCCTCAACGCCGGGATGGGCCTGATCGTGGGCCTCCTCATCGGCCTCGGCCTCGCCGTGCTGCGCCACAAGCTGGACACCAGGATCAACTCCAGCGACGACCTCGCCGAGGTCACCAGCGCCCCCGTGCTGGGCTCGATCGTCTACGACAGCGAGGTCGTCAAGACGCCGCTCGTCAGCGACATCGGATCACACGCGCCCCGTGCGGAGGCGTTCCGGGTGCTGCGGACCAACCTGCAGTTCATCGACGTCGACACCCCGCAGAAGGTCTTCGTCGTCACCTCGGCCATCCCCGAGGAGGGGAAGACCTCCACGGCGACCAACATCGCCATCAGCCTGGCCCAGGCCGGCGTACGCACGCTGCTGCTGGAGGGCGACCTGCGCCGCCCGAAGGCCCACCAGAAGCTGCAGCTCGACTCCGCGGTGGGGCTGACCAACCTCCTCGTCGGCACGGTGAAGCTCGGCGACGCCGTCCAGACCCACCACGACACCGGCCTGGACTTCCTGGCCAGTGGCCCGATCCCGCCGAACCCGGCCGAGCTGCTGCAGTCCAACGCCATGGCCGAGGTGCTCACCGACCTGCGGGCCCACTACGACGTGGTCATCATCGACGCGCCGCCGCTGCTGCCCGTCACCGACGGGGCGCTGCTCGCCGCGAAGGCCGACGGCGCGCTGCTGCTGGTGCGCCACGGCCGGGTCACCCGTGACCAGGTCAGCCACTCGATCGAGCGGCTCGCCCAGGTCGACGCCCACCTGGTCGGCATCGTGCTCAACGCGGTGCCGGGCAAGGGCCGCTCCTACGGCGACGGCTATGGCTACGGCTATGGCTACGGCTACGCGCCGGAGCAGCGTCACCGGGCCGCCAAGGGGGCGGCGAAGGGCGCCGGCACGGGCACCGACCAGGACCGGGCGAGGCCCGCTGCCCGCGCCGAGATCTCCTCCGAGGTCGCGTCCGAGGTGAAGGCCGACGCCAAGCCCGAGTTCGGCTGAGCCGCGATGTCGAGCTCGGTGCTGTCGACGCTCCGCGAGGACCTCGACCTCGGCCCGCGCGGGATCTTCCGGCTCTTCACGGTGCGCTCGCTGGCGGTCGTCCTCGTCCGGATGGCGACGGCCGCCGGCGGCGTGCACCCGCTCCTCGGGCTGCTCGTCAAGCAGGTCAACCACGTCCTCACCGGCGCCGACATCGCCTGGCAGGCCGAGCTCGGTCCCGGGCTGCGGCTCTACCACCCGACGGGCGTCGTCATCGGCCCGTACGTCCGCGTCGGCCGCGACTGCCGCCTCCAGCAGGGCGTGACCCTCGGCGGCTTCGGCGGCGACGCGGAGGCCGTGGACACCTCCCCGGTGATCGGCGACGACGTCGAGCTCGGCTCGGGGGCGAAGGTCATCGGCCCGATCATGGTCGGTGACCGCTGCCGGGTGGGCGCCAACGCGGTCGTCACGCGCTCGGTGCCCGCCGACCACGTCGCCGTCGGCGTGCCGGCGCGGAGCCGTCCGGTCGGTGGCAGTGGCGGTGGCGATCCCACCGCGGAGGGCGACGTCAAGGGCGACGTCGCGGCCGGAGCGGCCGTCTCCACGCAGGCGTGACGCGCCGATGAGGCTGCTCCAGGTCGCCCAGCCGACCACGGAGGGGACGGCGGTCGTCGTCGCACAGCTGGCCCGCGCGGCCGTGGAGACGGGTCACGAGGTGATCGTGGCCTGCCCCGACGACGGCGACCTGCGCGCCTGGGCCACCGACGCCGGCGCGTCCTGGGTCGAGCTGCCGATGGAGCGCCGCCCCAGCGGGGCCGACCTCGCCGCCGTACGCGCCCTGCGGCCGCTCCTGCCGGCGTACGACGTCGTCCATCTGCACTCCAGCAAGGCCGGTGCGGTCGGGAGGATCGCTGCCGCCTCGCTGCCGCGCCGCCGGCGACCACCGGTGGTGTTCACGCCGCACGGCTGGTCGTGGTACTCCAGCCGCCGCCTCGGCCCCGCCTACCTCCGCTTCGAGCGCTGGGCCGCTCGCTACGCCGACGCGACGATCCCGGTCTCCCAGGAGGAGTACGCCGACGGGCTGGCCCACCTGCGCGGCCGCGGCGGGCTGCAGCTGATCGAGAACGGCATCGACACCGACGCCTACGCCCCCGGCAGCGAGCCGCGCGAGAAGGGGCTCCTCGTCTGCGTCGGCCGGCTGTCGGAGCAGAAGGGCCAGGACCGGCTGCTCCGCGCCGTGCAGCGACTGCGCGTGGAGGACGGCCGCGACGACGTACGCCTCGTGCTCGCCGGTGACGGGCCCGCCTACGGCGAGCTCCGGGAGCTCGCCGTGGTCCTCGGCATCTCCGACCACGTCACCTTCGCCGGTCGGGTCGACCCGGTCCCGCTGTACCGGTCTGCCGCGGCCGTCGTGATGCCCAGCCGCTGGGAGGGGCTCTCGATCGCGATGCTCGAGGCGATGGCGACCGGCAACGCCATCGTCACCACCCGGGTCGGCGGCTCGGGCGTCCTCGACGGCGCGGGCGTGTTCGTCGACGGTACGAGCGACGAGGAGGTCGTCGCGTCGCTCGCCGACCAGCTCGCCCGGCTGCTCGACGACCCCGGCCTACGCGAACGCACCGGCGCCGCCGCGCGCGCCCGCGCGGTCGAGCGCTACTCCGTACGACGGGTCGCCGAGGACCACCTGGCCCTGTGGGACGCGCTCGCCCGTGAGCGTCACCGCCAGGACTGACGCGTCGGGCCCGACGCGCCGGGCCTGACGCGCTAGGGTCGACGCGCGCCAGCGCCGACCGGCTCCCGCGGCGCGGGGACGGCGGGCTGCTTGCGGGTGACCTGCTCAGCGTCGGCCTCCGCGTCAGGCGTCGCGTCGGGCTCGGCGTCGGAGTGCGCCGGCTCGGTGCCGTCGGCCGCCTCGCCGGCCCGCGCCTGCAGCCGCAGCCGGAGGCCGAGGATGACGCCGAAGAGGAGCCAGACGTAGCGGACGTTCTGCAGGTTCAGCGTCATCATCTGGGCCGCGACGGCGATGACGCCGAGCAGGAAGGCCTTGTCGATCCGCCGGCCGAGCGGCTTGAGGCTGAACGTCGCCTTCGCCATCAGCACCAGCCCGGTGAGCAGCGCTCCGAGGCCGAGGACGCCGGTCTCGGAGAGGAAGCTCAGGAAGGTGTTGTGGGCGACGAAGCCGTTGCCCGTGCGGCCCGAGGTGCCGAAGACGTCGGCGGAGTGGAGCTGGTACTGCCCGATGCCGATGCCGAGGTAGGGGCTCTCCTGCCACAGCTCGATCGCGCGCGCCCACAGACCGAAGCGGGAGTCGGAGCTGGCCACCTCGCTCGCGGTCGTCAGCCGGTCGAGCGCCGGCAGCGACATCAGGTCGGGCGCGGCCGCCATCAGCCCCATGATCACCCACACCCCGACGACGGCGAGGACGATGAGCGTCCAGCGCACCCGCCGGGCCCGGATGAGCAGCGCCGCGAGCACGAGCATGACCGCGAGCGTGCCGGCGGCGCTGCGGGAGGCGGTGGCGATGATGCCGCCGGAGATCAGGATGAGCAGGATCGGCGTCTCGCGCATCCCCTTGTAGCACTCCCTCGCGATGACGACGGCGAGCGAGATGAGCAGGTAGCCGGCGTACAGGTTCGGGTCCTGGAAGAACCCGTAGGAGCGGGTGCCGCTGGTCGGGATGAGAGGTACGCCGGCGAACGAGGTCAGCATCGAGCCGCCGGCGAGCGCCGCCGCGACCCAGCCCCACATCCGCAGCGCCCGGAAGGTCTTCTGGACCGGCATCGCCGCGACCGCGGCGGCGACGATGCACGTGTAGCCGAGCACGATCACCAGCTTGGCCAGGTTGGAGATGCCGACTAGGAAGTCGAAGCCGAGCGGCGTGAGGGTGGCCCACGCGCCGGAGGCCACCGCGATCGTGACGCCGACGAGGCAGAAGCCGACGATCCGGCGCAGCCCGCGCTGCCGTTCGGCGTCGAGCTCACCGCTGGCCAGCACGGCGAGCGCCAGGAACGGGATGACCGCGTCGGAGACGGCGGCGTGCAGCGGCCCGCCGACGGAGACGTACGCCATGAACGGCGACGACACCACGACGTACTCCAGCAGCGTCAGCCACCGCAGCGCGATCGGCAGCAGCGCGACGACCAGCGCGAGGACGACGGGGCCGTGGCCGGCCACGACGGCGTACGCGCCGACGAAGGCGCTCAGCAGGACCAGGATCCAGGTCCACAGGACTCTCATCGGTAGGCCTCCATGACGCTCGGGGCCAGTGACTCCCAGTCCCGGCCCTCCAGGGCCGGGCGGGCGTCCTCGGGCCGGTGGCGGGAGCGCTCCCGTGCGGTGGTGAGCGTCCCGGCGGTGAGCTCGCCCGGGTAGGTGATGACCCAGTCCTCGCCGATCTCGTCGGCGAGCTGGCGGGTGACGGGGTTCTCCGGCACGAGGATCGGGGTGTCGAGCGAGAGCGCCAGGAGCGCGGCGCCGGAGTTGTAGAAGTCGTCGTAGGGGAGTACGACGAGCACGGCCGACCGTACCAGGGCGGCGAGCTCAGGATCGGGGACCCGGCGCAGCACCGCGTCCACCCGCGGGTCGGCGGCGGCCGCCCGCTCGATCCGGGCCCGCAGGTCGGGGTCGGAGGCGGAGCCGGCGATGCGCAGGCTGGCACCGGGGTCGTCGACGGCCGCGAAGGCGTCCAGCAGCGCCGGGACGCCCTTGTAGGGCCGCACCTGGCCGAAGAAGCAGAAGTCGACGGGCTTCACGTCCGGCGGCAGCTCCATGCCGTCGAACCAGTCGCGGTAGTGGCCGTGGGGAACCACGACGCGCCGCCCCGGAGCCTCGGCGCTCGGGTCGTCGGTGAGCAGGATCCAAGTGTCGGTGACACGGTGGATCGCGCGGACCAGTGCCCGCTCGAGGAGGCCGCCGGGCTCGTGCGGCCTCGGGTTGTGCAGCGTCTGCACGACCTTCGTGCCGGTCAGGCGCAGCCGCAGCAGCCCGAGGAGGACGACCGCCCGCTTCACCCAGGTCGCCCCGCCGCCCTTGCTGCGGACGAGCAGCTCGGGCCACTGCACGTGGAAGACGTCGTACCGCCCCAGCAGCAGGCGCTTCGGAGTGAAGTAGTGCACCTGCGTGTGCGCCCGGGTGCTCTCGACGAGCTGGGCGATGTAGGGGTTGTCGGTGCTGTAGCCCTCGCTGACCGACTGCAGCACGCGCGGCTCGGTGGCTCTGCTGCCGCTGCCCCCGCCCTTGAGCGCGGTGTAGCGGTCGCGCAGGCCGAGCTTGTTGGAGTACTGCGCCCCGAACCAGACCAGATCGCGCGGCACCTGGCTGACCGGGCGCCGCAGCCGGCGCGCGAGCATCCGGCGGGTGCCCAGGACCACCGGGATGTAGTGCCAGAAGGCGGTCACGTTGCGACCGGACTGGTGCGGGTGGACGCGGTAGGCGACGTACGCGTCGTCGACGACGGCGATCGGGCCCTGCGCCGCTAGCCGCATCGCCAGCTCGTAGTCCTGCATGCGGACGCAGCGGGTGTCGTAGCGCAGCGGGTTGCGGCGGAACATGAAGGTGGAGTGCACCAGTGCGTTGGAGCGCAGCAGCGCCCATGGCAGGTCCGACTGCCGCACCCGGGGGTAGTCGCCCACGGCGGCGCCCTCCGCGTCGACCACCTTCGCGTTGGTGACCGAGAGCAGCGCGTCGGGGTTCGCCTCGAGGGCGGCGACCTGCGCGGCGAACCGGCCCGGGAGCGAGATGTCGTCGGCGTCGAGGCGCGCGACGTAGTCGCCCCGTGCGGTCTCGAGGCCGAGGTTGTTGGCGCCCGGCGTGCCGACGCCTCCGGTGGCGACGTAGGTGACGCGCTCGACCCTGTCGGTCGGCATGGTCGCCTCCGGACCGTCCCAGACGACGATCACCTCGAGGTTGTCGTAGCCGTCCTCCTGCACGGAGCGGATCGCCTCGCGCAGGTCGGCGTCGTCGCGGATGGTCGGGATGATGACCGAGACCAGTGGCTGCATTCAGGAGACCTCACGGTCGCTGGCGGACGCCGCCGGGTAGGCGGCGGAGACGCCGTACTCGGCCAGCTCGGACAGGTCGGGCAGGGAGATCGCCTCGATCGCCGCGCTCACGTCGGGCGGGCTGAGCGGCGCCGGCCGCGCCAGCGCCTCGTCGAGCGAGCCCGCGGAGCCGGGCCTCTCGCCGATCGAGAGCAGGTAGTCGTCGTACTTGAAGGCGGGCTCGTCGCTCCGCGGGGTCACGAGCACGGCCGGTCTGCCGAGGGCGTGGGCGAAGACCAGGCCGTGCAGCGAGGAGGTGTAGACGAGCTCCGCGCGACGGATCTCCCGGCCGATCTCCGGCACGGTCGCGTCGATGTCGACGACGTCGTAGCGTCGCGTGGGCCGGAACTGCCGGCGCTCCCGGTAGTGCGGGACGAAGATGACCCGGCCCGGCTCGGCCTCCTGCCGCAGGACCTCCGGGTAGATCCTGCCGATGAGGAGACCGGGATCACCGAGGAAGCGGACCGCCGTGGTGTCGTGGCCGCCCTCCTCGAAGAGCTTCAGCGTCCTCGGGCCGCGTACGCCGAGCAGGCGCACCGGGGCGTGCGCCGCGGGAGGCACGGCGTCCTTCTTCGAGCCGATCCCGCACACGACGTCGCCGGGCAGGATCCGGTGGGCCACCGAGCCGACGAGCAGCAGCCGCCGGCCGTCGTCCGCGACGTTGTCGAGCTCCGCGCCGGGGTAGGCCCAGCGCAGCAGGTCGAGGTTGAACAGGTCGCCGGCGTTGCCGACCCGGAAGCCGGTGCCGCGGCCGAGGACGCGCCGCCAGCCCTGTGGCTGCCGGGCGGTCGCGGCGTCCCAGTAGAAGGTCCTCACGCCCACAGCGCCTCCACGGGAAGCTCGGCGAAGGAGTAGGTGAGGTCGTTGATGCCGTAGCCCAGCAGGAAGCGGCCCTCCCGGGCGACGAGGCCGGAGAAGTACGTCGCCGAGATCAGGTTCGGGTTGTGCCGGTCCCGCGGCGGCACGAGGGCGCGGTAGGAGTGGATGAGCCGGGCGTCGCCGGCGCGGACGGCGAAGCGCCCCCCGGACAGGTCCACCCGGACCGGCCGGCCGAGGTAGGCCCGCTTGCGGCCGATCACGACCTTCTGGTGGCCGATGAGGTACGCCGTCTGCGGATCGGCGAAGGAGAGCTGGGTCCCGATGGTGAGGTCGGGCAGCCTCGGCCCGCCGGAGGCGTCCGGCACGACCCGCTCGAACTTGAGGTCGTCGGAGGTGCCGACGTCCCCGGCCGTCAGGCGCAGCAGGACGAGCGGCCGCAGCGTGTAGATCGCGTGCAGCACGCCGTCACCGCCGTGGAAGAACGCCCAGTTCTTCTCCACGAACTGGCGGTCGGCCAGCAGGCAGCGCTGCGGCGGGCCGACCTCCGGGGTCAGCCGCATGACGCAGATCTCGTTGTTCGTACCGGCGGTGTAGCCGGTGTTGAACGTCGCGTACACCTCGCCGTCGAGCCTGAACAGCTTCGGATCCGCAGTCGGCGCGAGGCCCGCCGCCGCGGCGACCTCGGAGAGGTCGACCGGCGTACCGAAGCCGTCCGGCCCGCCCTGGGCGTAGAACGCGCGGAACGGCTTCTCGCCCGGCCGCGACTGGGCGCGGTAGGCGAGGTGCCAGGTGCCGTCCACCACCACGACGCTCGGGTTGAAGACGTTGAGGTGTCCGTGCTCGCTGGCGAGCCGGCCGAGCGCCTCGACGGGCGCCTCGAGCCGGTGGTCGGAGAGCCTCAGCAGGTGCATGCGGGATCCCTCTCAGGTGGACATCGGGGTCTCGGCGGGCGCGTACGAGCGCCTCAGCACGCGCAGGATGCGCAGGCACTCCTGCCAGGCGGCGGCACGCATGGTCGCCAGGTAGCACGCCACGACGATGAGGCCTGCCGGGATCAGGAAGGTCACGGTGCTCCACCCCACGTGCGCCCACGGCGTCGCCTGCAGGGCGAGGCCGACGGCGATGAGCACGGCCGTCGCGAGGATCGGCTTCACGAACTGGAGGAGGTACGACACGGGGGAGAGGCCGGTGTGCTTGTGCAGCGTGTAGATCCGCACCGGCCAGAAGACGATCTGCCTGATCGACCGGGCCGCGGCTACGCCGTTGATGCCGAACGGCACGGCCACCAGCAGCACGACGGTCCCGAAGACGAACTGGCCGGCGGCGACCTTGAGCGAGGCGTTGCCGCGGCCCCGCGCCAGCAGGACGCTCTTGTCGAAGAAGGTCACCGAGGCGAGCGCCGCCGAGGGCGCCATCAGGATCATCATCGGCACGGTCCGGTCCCAGCCCGACCCGAACAGCAGGTCGGTGATGGGGTGGCCGAAGGCGACGATCCCGCCGTAGATCGGGAACGCGATCGCCGCGCTGGCGAAGGTGAGCGCCTTGAAGTAGGTGAGCATCCGCTCCGGCTCGTCCTGGACCCGCGAGAAGGTCGTGAGGGAGACCTTCGCGAGCACGGCTGCGATGACCTCCATGACGATGGTCAGCAGCCGCTGCGCGATGAAGTAGTAGCCCAGCACCGCGGGCGTGAAGAACGAGCCGACGACGAGCTTGTCGACGTTGGACTGCATCGCGTTGAGGAACTCGATGCCGATGACCTGCATGCTGAAGGTCCAGATCCCGCGGATCGCGTCGCGGGAGTAGGTGAGCTTCGGCCGGAAGCCCGACAGGAACCACAGGATGAGCGCGGCGGCCGCGCCCGTGGCGACCGGCTGGAGGACCAGCGCCCAGACGCCCGCGCCGACCAGCGCGAGGGTGATCGCAACGGCGGCGCCGACGATGCTGCCGCCCAGCTGGCGGAAGGTCAGCTTGCGGAACTGCAGCTCCCGCTCGAGGAGGGCCGCGGGCACGCTGTAGAGCGACGCGATCGGCAGCACCAGCGCGGACACCGGGATGATCGAGGCGAGCCGCGGCTCGTCGAACGCCGCCGCGAGCAGCGGCGAGAGCGCGACGAGCGCGGCGTACAGCACGATGGCGGTGCCGACCGAGGTCCAGAAGGCGGTGTGGACGTCGCGCTCCTCGAGGTGCTTCTTCTGCACCAGCGCCTCGGCCATGCCGTTCTCGACGAAGACCTGGACGATCGCCCCGATGGACGCGGCGAGCGCCATCAGGCCGAAGTCGTCAGGCGACAGGATTCGACCGAGGATCGAGAAGACCAGCAGCGTGAGGAGTCGACCGCCCCACTTCTCGACCGCCACCCAGGCGACGCCTCTGACGGCGCGCGTGGGCAGGGACCGGGTGTCGCTCAACTGGCCTCCCGAGGGCTAGTTGTCACGTGGGATCGCCGCGGGAGGGGCACGCCGTCGTGACCTCCGGGGGGCGACCTCAGGTCCCTCACATACTGTCACCAGACCCCAACGCGGAGCACCGGCCCCGGCGGAGAGACGTGTCACACATCGCCCTCCGGAGACTGGCCGGGAGGTCTGGACCGCTGGCTAGCATCGGCCCATGCCCGCCCACATCGTGCACTGGAACCCGCGCCGGCTGCCGCTGCCCGGGCGCCTCTCCGAGATGTTCCGCGTGGGCCCGCGGGTCAACAACTTCGGTGACGTGCTGGGACCGGTCCTCGTCGACGCGATCCTGCGCGAGCGGGGCCTCGACCCTGCGGCCGGCCGCGGCCGGGTGCTGACGGTGGGCTCGATCATGCACTACTCCCAGCCCGGCGACGTGGTCTGGGGGAGCGGGGTCAACCCCAAGTCCGGCGACGACCTCGGCGGGGCGCCCGGCCTCGACGTACGCGCCGTACGCGGGCCGCGCACGCGCGAGGTGCTGCAGTCGGTCGGCACGACCGTCCCGGAGGTCTACGGCGACCCCGGCCTGCTCTGGTCGCGGTTCTTCCCCCGCGAGTCCTACACCGCCGGTCGTACGACGCGCCCGGTGACGATCGTGCCCAACATGCACGACTGGAGCGGCTTCGCACACGACCCGCGCGCGGTCAGCCCGCGCCGCCCCGTCCACGATGTGATCGCGCAGATCGCGAGCAGCGAGCTCGTCGTCGGCTCCTCGCTCCACGGGGTCGTGGTCGCCGAGTCCTTCGGCATCCCGGCCCGGCTCGTGGTCGGCGGCACCGAGCCCGGCTTCAAGTACGACGACTACTACCGCGGCACCGGCCGGCCGGCGTACGAGACGGCCTCGTCGGTGGACGAGGCGATCGCGCTCGGCGGCGAGAAGCCGCCCGTGTGGGACCCGGAGCCCCTCCTGGCCGCGTTCCCGGCCGATCTGTGGCGCTGAGACAGGTCTCACCCGCCCCCCTGGCGACATTCCCCCGTCGCCCTCGTTAGTCTCGACGCGACAGTTGACCACCGGCCGGACGCAACGATGCGTGGCTGACGACCTAGGAGTCGACGTTGTCCAACGCAGTTTCTCGGGCGGTTCGTTGGTGGAGGGCGCGGCGTACGACGGCCGAGCCGGTCGCGAACGCACGCCGCGACATCCAGGGCCTCCGCGCCCTCGCGGTCGTGGCGGTGATCCTCGACCACGTGCTCCGATGGCCCGACGGCGGCTTCGTCGGGGTCGACGTCTTCTTCGTGATCAGTGGCTACCTGATCACCGCGCTGCTGCTGCGCGAGCACGACCGCACCGGCACGATCTCGGCGAAGGGGTTCTACGCCCGCCGGATCAAGCGCGTCGTCCCGGCGGCGGTGACGGTGCTCTACACGACCGTCGTCGTCTCCGTCCTCGCCCTCGGTGCCCAGCAGGCGAAGCAGACGCTCGTCGACGCGGTCTGGGCACTCTTCTTCGCCGCCAACTGGCGGTTCGTGGCCCAGAGCACCGACTACTTCCAGCAGGGGCAGCTGCCGTCGCCGCTGCAGCACTACTGGTCGCTCGGCGTGGAGGAGCAGTTCTACCTCGTCTGGCCGTGGCTGCTGCTCCTCCTCTTCGCGATCGGCGCGAGGTGGTTCCGGTGGAGCGGCACCCACAGCCGCGTCGTCGCCGGCGTGGCGATCGCGGTGATCGGTGCCGCCAGCTTCGCCTGGGCGCTCCACGCCACCGAGGCGCAGCCGTCGGCGGCGTACTTCTCCTCGCTCACCCGGGCCTGGGAGCTCGGCCTCGGTGCCCTGGTCGCCGTGCTCGCGCCGGTCTTCGCGCGGTTGCCCGGCCCCGTGCGGCCCGTGCTGACGTACGCCGGCCTGGCCGGCATCGTCGGCTCGATGTTCGTGGTCAAGGAGGACGTCGGCTTCCCCGCCCCATGGGCAGCGCTGCCGGTGGTGGCGACCGCCGTCGTGATCGTCGCCGGCGAGGGCGCCCGGGTGAGGGCGTGGCCGCTGACCAGCGGCGTCGCCAACTATCTCGGGGACATCTCGTACTCGCTCTACCTGTGGCACTTCCCGGTGGCGATCCTGCTCGAGTCCTACCTGCTGCCCGACTCGGCGGCCTACATCGCGACCGCGCTCACCCTGGTCCTCGTGCTCTCGGTCGCGAGCTTCCACCTGCTCGAGGACCCGATCCGCAAGTCGACCTGGCTCGACGGCCGCTGGTCGCTGCGCCGCTTCCGGCGCGGCTTCTGGGGGCAGCAGCAGGGCTACCTGCTGTTGGCCGCCTCGAGCCTGGCGCTGGTCGTCTTCGCGGGCACCGCCCTCCAGTCGCCGACGCCGCCGGCGAGCTCCTTCCAGCTCTCCGCGGCCGCCGAGGCCGGCGGCTCCGGCTACCAGCCGAAGTGCTACGGCGCCGTCGCGGAGGTCCAGCCCAAGACGTGCGCCTCGGTCGACGGGGAGGGCGTCTACCCCGCGCCCGAGTCCCTGCGCGACGACTCGTCGGTGGCGTACCGCTGCTTCAACCAGTACGACGCCGTCCACTTCAAGTCCTGCGACTACGGCGACGCCTCCGGGAAGCTCAAGATCGCCGTGGTCGGGGACAGCCACATGGCGCAGTGGCTCGCCGGGCTCGACGAGACGGCGCAGGCCCGCGGCTGGCACCTGGTGTCGTACGTCGGCCAGGGCTGTGCCTGGGGCGACAGCGGCAGCTGCCCCTCGTGGTCGAAGGTGATGAGGAAGATCCGGACCGGTGGCTACGACGCGCTGGTCACCTCGGACTACCGCCGCAACTTCGGCGACGACCGCGAGGCCGCCGCCGAGCGCGCCGCGGACGCGTTCGCGGACGTCGGCAAGGTGCCGATGGTCGTGATCGGCGACGTGCCGCAGGTCAGCGACGAGGCGATGCGCTGCGTCAGCAGGCGCACCGTCAGCCCCGACGACGACTGCAGCACCCCGCGCAGCGACGCCCTCGAGCTCTCCGACCCGCTCGAGGACGCGGCGAAGGAGGCGGGCGAGCAGTTCGTGAGCATGAACGACGTCATCTGCCCGAAGGCCGACGACGGCTGCCCGGCGATCATGGGCCACGTGCTCGTCTACCGCGACGAGCTCGCCCACCTGTCCGACACCTACTCCGAGACGATCGGGAGCTACCTCGGTGCCCGGCTCGAGAAGCGGTTCGAGAAGCTCGGCGTCACCCACGCGAAGGCCGGTGGGAAGAAGGCGCAGGCGAAGAGGGGTGCCAAGGGCCGCACGAAGCCGAAGAAGGACACCTAGGAGGAACGAGTGCCCCCTCACCATCGCGCGCAGCAGATCAGGTACGCCGCGGGCATCGCCTGCCTCCTCGCGCTCATCGCCATCTTCGCCTACGCCTTCCACTGGTCCAGGCACTCGGACTCCACCGGCTCGGCGACGGCGGTCGGGCAGTCGATCGAGGAGCAGCGCTCGGAGGCGGAGCGGGAGCACGACCTCAAGGTGCGGTCCCTCCAGGTCGTGGTCCACTCCCGCAGACCGAGGATCCTCGTCGCGAGCGAGATGCTGGCGCCCGACGGAGTGGCGCGCAGGGGCACGCCCCTCGCGCTGACCACGCGCTGGCTGCGCCGGCAGCACGTCACCCCCGATGTCATCGACGTCCACACGTCCGGCCGCACGATCGAGGAGGTCCGAGGGGGGCTGACCCCCAAGGACGCGCCGGCGGACCTCGACGTCGCCGTGATCCAGCTCGGCGCCGGCAACGTCGGCAGGACGACGTCGGAGGACGCCCGGCTGCAGTACCTCGACCTGGCCCGCTGGCTGCACCGCCGGGCGCCGAAGGTGCAGCTGCTCTGCCTCGGCGCCTGGGGGGATCCGGCGCAGGTCGACGACGTCGACCACGCGATGTCGGCGGCGTGCCGGACCGCCGGCGGGAAGTTCCACCCCATCCGCCAGCTCTACAACGTCGACGGCAACCTCGGCGGGAAGCTGCCCGACGGCGCCGGCGACGACGCCCGCGCTCCGTCCGCGCAGGGCTACCGGCAGATCGCCGACGTCGTCGAGAACTCCATCCGGGTCGCGCCCGGCGCCGACTGACCGGGGCCGACCGACCGCGGCCGACTGACGTGGGCCACCGGTCTGGACCGGTCGGCCGCTCCACCTGACGAAGGTGCGCGGGCGCCCTAGCCTGCGGCCCGTGCTGAGCGAGCGCCGTTCCCGACAGGTCAGGTACGCCGTGGGGATCGGCTGCGCCGTCGCGCTGGTCGCGATCTTCGCGTACGCCGACTACGTCTGGCCGCACCAGGCCCGCTTCCCCGGCCCGGCGACGGCCGCCGGTCGCTCGCTGGACCAGCAGCACCAGGACGAGGAGGCGCAGCTGCGCCGACAGCAGCGCGCGGCCCAGGTCGTGCTCCGCACCCGGACGCCGGCGCTGCTCGTGGTCGGCGACTCGCTGACGCAGGGCTACGGCGCGACCGACGAGGACACGAAGGACTATCTCGCGCTCACCGTCGGATGGCTGCGCGGGCACGGCGAGACGCCGACGGTCACCGACGTCCACGCCTCGGGGCGCACGATCGGCGAGACGTTCCTCCAGCTGCGCGCCAAGGACGGGATCGACGAGGCGGTCCGCGGCGTCGACCTCGCCGTCGTCGAGCTCGGCACCAACAACGTCGGCACGGGCACGTCAGCCGCCGCCCGCCAGTACCGCCGACTCCTGCGCTGGATCCACGCCCACGCGCCCGAGGCACAGCTGCTGTGCCTGGGCACGTGGGGCGACCCCTCACGCACGCGGGAGTACGACGATGCGATCGCGGACGCCTGCGAGGCCGCCGGCGGGAAGTTCCACGCGCTGAGCCAGCTGTACGCCGTCCACGGCAACCGCAACCACGCCGGCACCCTGCCGAACGGCCGGACCGTCGACTCCTTCCACCCCTCCGACCAGGGCTACCGGCAGATCGCGAAGGTCGTCGAGCAGGCGATCCGGCTCAGCCGTTGATCATGCCCGCACCGACGGTGACGCCTGTGGCCTCGTCGATGAGGATGAAGGAGCCGGTGGTGCGGTTCTTGGAGTACGGGTCGCACAGCAGCGGCACGGTGGTGCGCAGCTGGACGCGGCCGATCTCGTTGAGGCCGAGCTCCTTGGTCTCCTGGTCGCGGTGGAGGGTGTTGACGTCCAGGCGGTACTGGATGTCCTTCACCAGCGCGCGGGCGGAGCGGGTGGTGTGCTTGATGGCCAGCTTCTGGCGCGGGCGCAGCGGCTGGTTGGTCATCCAGCAGACCATCGCGTCGATGTCCTGGCTCGGCGTCGGCGCGTTCTTGATCCGGGCGATCATGTCGCCGCGGGAGACGTCGACGTCGTCCTCGAGCCGCACGGTCACCGACATCGGCGGGAACGCCTCGGTGATCTCCTGGTCGAACAGGTCGATCCCGGCGATCTTGGAGGTCATCCCGGACGGGAGCACGACGACCTCGTCGCCCGGCTTGAAGACGCCACCGGCGACCTGGCCGGCGTACCCGCGGTAGTCGTGGTGCTCGTCCGACTTCGGCCGGATGACGTACTGGACGGGCATGCGGGCGTCGATCAGGTCGCGGTCGGAGGCGACGTGGACGTGCTCGAGGTGGTGCATGAGCGTCGGGCCGGAGTACCACGGCATGTTCTCCGAGCGGGTCACGACGTTGTCGCCCTGGAGCGCGGAGATCGGGATGACCTCGAGGTCCGGGATGTTGAGCTTGGTCGCGAACTGGGTGAACTCGGCGTGGATCTTGTCGTAGACCTCCTGCTTGAAGTCCACGAGATCCATCTTGTTGATCGCCAGCACGAGGTGCGGCACCCGCAGCAGCGACAGGATCACCGCGTGCCGCCGGGACTGCTCCGAGAGGCCGTTGCGGGCGTCGACGAGCACCAGGCCGAGGTCGGCGGTCGAGGCGCCGGTGACCATGTTGCGGGTGTACTGAACGTGGCCGGGGGTGTCCGCGATGATGAACTTGCGGCTCGGCGTCGCGAAGTAGCGGTACGCCACGTCGATCGTGATGCCCTGCTCGCGCTCCGAGCGGAGGCCGTCGGTGAGCAGCGCGAGGTCGGTGTAGTCGTAGCCCTTGTTCTGGCTGGTCAGCTCGACGGCCTGCAGCTGGTCCTCGAAGATCGACTTCGAGTCGAGGAGCAGTCGGCCGATGAGCGTCGACTTGCCGTCGTCGACCGAGCCGGCGGTCGCGAACCGGAGCAGGTCCATCTGGGGCATGGCCGGCGTACCGGCGTCCTGTGAAGCCATCAGAAGTAGCCTTCCTTCTTCCGGTCCTCCATGGCGGCCTCGGAGAACTTGTCGTCACCGCGGGTCGCGCCGCGCTCGGTGACGCGGGCCACGGCGACCTCCTCGATGATCTCGGGGAACGTGCTGGCCGTGGACTCGACGCAGCCGGTCAGCGTCATGTCGCCGACCGTACGGAAGCGCACGGTGCGCTCGGAGACGGACTCGCCCTCGCGGAGGGGGTTGTACGGCGTCTCGCTCAGCAGCATGCCGTCGCGCTCGAACACCCGGCGCTGGTGGGAGAAGTAGATCGAGGGGATCTCGATCTGCTCGCGGGCGATGTACTCCCAGATGTCCAGCTCGGTCCAGTTGGAGATCGGGAAGATGCGCATGTGCTCGCCCTCGTGGAGGCGGCCGTTGTAGAGGCTCCACAGCTCGGGGCGCTGGTTCTTCGGGTCCCACTGGCCGAACTCGTCGCGGTGGGAGTAGACGCGCTCCTTGGCGCGGGCCTTCTCCTCGTCGCGGCGGCCACCGCCGAAGGCGGCGGTGAAGCCGTTCTCCTCGATGGCGTTGAGCAGGGTGCCGATCTGGAGACGGTTGCGGGACGTCCGGCCGTCGTCGACGACGACGCCGTTCTCGATGGCCTCCTCGACGGAGGCGACGATCAGCTTCACGCCCAGACGGCTGACCCAGTTGTCACGGGTCTGGAGGACCTCGGGGAAGTCGTAGCCGGTGTCGACCTGCAAGACCGGGAACGGGATCTTCGCGGGGTAGAAGGCCTTCTCCGCGAGGCGCATCATCACGATGCTGTCCTTGCCGCCGGAGAACATCAGGACGGGCTTCTCGAACTCGGCGGCGACCTCACGGAAGATGTGGATCGACTCCGCTTCCAGCTGATCGAGCTGACTCAGCCGGTAGTCGGCGTGGGTTTCGGTCATAACAGAACCAAGGAACCTCTCGTCTTATGGGCAGCCGCCATCGTAATGTCCTGCCTGAACCCCAGGCGAACTGCCGCCCCGGGTGGACACAGTCTCTGACAACGGCGTCCGGCAGGTGTCGGCGCCCCTGGGTAGCGGGTGGTCGGCGTGCGAACGGCTGAAGTGGTGCTGCTGGTGGTGCTCAGCCTCGCGCTGTGGTGCGCCGTCGGCCTGGTGGTCGCGCTCACCGTCGGCCGCACGCTCAAGCGGCGCTCCGCCGACCCGACGGCCGGACGCGGCGTACCCCCTCTGGTCGAGGTCGCCGAGGAGCCCGCCGAGCCCGCTTCGCCGGTCCGGCCCGGGGAGACGCCGGCGCAGCCCGCCGTACGCCGGAAGGGGTCGAAGCCCGTCGCAGGTCCTCGCTCGGGCTGAGCCCGAACGCCGCGGTGTGGTCCGCATCACTGGACGTCACGGTCTAGACCGGTAGGTTGCTCGGGACCGCAACCACGTTCTCGGGAGACGTCCTGTGGCAGAGCTGACCGTTTCGCCGCCCCAGACCAGGGTCGGCCGCTTCGAACTCCTCGACTATCTGCGCTTCGTCGCGGCCGCGATGGTGGTGCTGATGCACTACCTCGTCAACGGCATCGCCGGCGGCAAGGTGACCAGCCTGAGTGCCAACGACTGGGCGATCCCCTGGGCGAAGTACGGCTACATGGGGGTCTCGCTGTTCTTCCTGATCAGCGGCTTCGTGATCACCAAGTCGTCGCACGGCAAGACCGCCCGCCAGTTCGCGGTCGGGCGCGCGGTCCGTCTCTACCCGTCGTTCTGGGTGGCGCTGCTGTTCACCTCGGTGGTGGCGATGTTCTTCGCCAACGACCAGATGTCGGTGACCGTCCCCCAGATTCTCGTGAACGCCACGATGATCCCCGGCGACCTCCGCGTCGCTCCCGTCGACGGCGTGTACTGGACGCTGGCGTACGAGCTGAAGTTCTACTTCCTGGTCTTCCTCTTCCTCTTCTTCGGCAAGGGCCGCTGGCTCGACCGCTTCATCCCGGCGTGGACCGTGGTGATGGTCGCCATCTCCGTCGTCTCGTTCCACCACTCGACGACGATCCCGTACGCCGGCGGCTACTACCTGCTGTTCGCCGCGGGGGCGCTGATCGCCCACATCCGCGACCACGGTCCGCGGTGGTGGACGGTCGTGCCGCTGCTCGGGGCGTACGTGATGAGCGTGCGGTTCGCGATGGACGAGGCCGACCAGTTCCTCGCGCACAAGGGCACGGCGCTCAACGCCGACGTCGTGGGCGTGATCATGACCGTCTTCTTCATGGCCGTCGCCTCGATGTGCATCCCGTGGGTCGCCGCGCTCCAGCTCCCGCACGCGCGGTCGATCGGGGCGCTGACCTTCCCCATCTATCTGCTGCACGCGCACTTCGGCTACATGATGCTCAACCACTTCGCGACCGACCAGAACAAGTGGCTGGTCTATCCCGTGCTCATCGCGGTCCTGCTGAGCCTGGCCTGGCTGCTCCACTGGGCCGTCGAGACCGGTCCACGGATGGCGTGGTGGAAGCAGCTGTTCGACAGGACGATCGGCCGGTTCGTCGGCGCGGTCCAGCCCGCCGGGGCGGAGGCCGCATGAGCGCGGCGGAGAGGCGGCCGCGCCGTACGTCGGCGGCTGGAACAGTGGGTGAACATCACATCGATCGGCTGCCGCGATCTGCAGCGCAGCCGTCGAGGCGTCCGTAGACTCGCGTCGTGCGTATCTCTGTCTTCGGCTGTGGCTATCTCGGGGCCGTCCATGCCGCCTGCATGGCGAAGCTGGGTCACGAGGTCGTCGGGATCGACGTGCTCGAGGAGCACATCGCGATGCTCGAGGCGGGTCGTCCGCCGTTCCACGAGCCCGGGCTGCCCGAGCTCCTGAAGGAGGCGCTGTCCTCCGGTCGGCTCCACTTCACGACCGACGCGTCGGCCGCAGCCGACGCGACCGTCCACTTCATCTGCGTCGGTACGCCGCAGAAGAAGCACGAGAACGCCGCCGACCTGAGCTATGTCCGCTCGGCGGTCGGCAGCCTGCTGCCCTCGCTCAAGCCGGGCGACGTCGTCGTCGGCAAGTCGACCGTCCCGGTCGGCACGGCCGAGGAGCTGCAGGAGCGGGTCCACGAGGCCCAGTCGGGCGCCGAGCTGATCTGGAACCCCGAGTTCCTCCGCGAGGGCTTCGCGGTCAAGGACACGCTCACGCCCGACCGCTTCGTCTACGGCGCGGAGCCCACGGAGCAGGGCCGGGCCGCGATGGCGGTGCTCGACGAGGTCTACGCCAAGGCGCTCTCCACCGGTACGCCGAAGATCGAGGCGGACCTGGCCACCGCCCAGCTGGTGAAGGTCGCCGCCAACTCCTTCCTCGCCACCAAGATCTCCTTCATCAACGCGATGGCCGAGCTCTGCGAGGCCACCGGCGCCGACGTCACGCTGCTCGCCGACTCGATCGGCCACGACGCCCGCATCGGCCGGAAGTTCCTCAACGCCGGCCTCGGCTTCGGCGGCGGCTGCCTGCCCAAGGACATCCGCGCCTTCATGGCCCGCGCCGGCGAGCTCGGCGTCGCCGACGCCCTGACGTTCCTGCGCGAGGTCGACTCGGTCAACATGCGCCGCCGGGTCCGGATGGTCGACCTGGCCCGCGAGGTGTGCGGCGGCTCGATCGTCGGCCGCACCATCGCCGTGCTCGGGGCGGCATTCAAGCCCGACAGCGACGACATCCGCGACAGCCCGGCGCTCTCGGTCGCCGCCCAGATGCAGCTGCAGGGCGCCCACGTGACCGTCACCGACCCGAAGGCCATCGACAACGCCAAGAAGAAGTGGCCCGACCTGGTCTTCGTCGACGGTGTCGAGGACGCCGTGGCCGGCGCCGAGGCGGTGCTGCTGCTCACCGAGTGGCCGGAGTACCTCGCGCTCGACCCCGAGGAGCTGCGCCAGCACGTCGCTGCCCCGGTGATCGTCGACGGCCGCAACGCGCTCGACCCGGTCGTCTGGCGGGCCGCCGGGTGGACCTACCGCGCGCTCGGCCGGCCCTGAGCCCAACGTCTGCAAACCGCACACTCGGGTGCATCGTCGCGCCTACGCTGAAACCGCCGACAGGAAGGCGATGACATGATCGGTGAGTCCGACAACCGTCCGTGGGGGTCCTGGCACATCCTCGACGAGGGCGACGGCTTCAAGGTGAAGCGGATCGAGGTGCTGCCGCACTCGCGGCTGTCGTACCAGACCCATCAGTACCGCGCCGAGCACTGGGTCGTCGTCACCGGCAAGGCGACCTGCGTCGTCGACGGTGAGACGGTCGTCGCCGGCCCCGGCGAGTGCGTCGACATCGCGATCGGCCAGGCCCACCGGATCGGCAACAACGAGGACGAGAAGCTCGTCATCATCGAGGTCCAGCGCGGCTCCTACACCGGCGAGGACGACATCGTCCGGCTGGAGGACGACTACCAGCGCGCCTGAGTGCCGGAGGTTGTCAGGGGAATTCTGACCTTGTGGGGTGTCTGTACGGCCCACAAGGTCAGGTTTCCCCGGCCGGCCGGGGAAACCTGGGACGACTCGACTACCGCAGCAGGTCCAGCAGATAGCGGCCGTAGCCGCTCTTGAGCAGCGGCTGGGCGAGCTCGGCGAGCTGGTCGTCGGTGAGCCAGCCCATCCGCCAGGCGACCTCCTCGGGAGCGCCGATCTTGAAGCCCTGGCGGTTCTCGATCGCGCGGACGTAGTCGGAGGCGTCGTTGAGGTCGCTGAACGTCCCGGTGTCGAGCCAGGCGGAGCCGCGCGGCAGGACCTCGACGTGCAGCCTGCCCGCCTCGAGGTAGAGCCGGTTCAGGTCGGTGATCTCCAGCTCGCCCCGCGCGGACGGGGTGAGCGTGCGCGCCAGCCCGACGACCGAGCCGTCGTAGAAGTAGAGCCCCGGGACGGCGTACGGGCTCCGGGGCTTCTCCGGCTTCTCCTCGAGCGAGACGGCGACGTTGTCCTCGTCGAACTCCACGACGCCGTACGCCGTCGGGTCGGCCACCCGGTAGCCGAAGACCGCGGCGCCGTCGAGGTCGCGGAAGCGGCGCAGCTGGGTGCCGAGGCTGGTGCCGTAGAAGATGTTGTCGCCGAGGATCAGCCCCACCCGCTCGTCGCCGTCGTCGGCGAGGAAGCCGGTGTCGGCGGCGATGGTGAACGCCTGGGCCAGCCCGTCGGGGGAGGGCTGGACGGCGTAGGTGAGCTGGACGCCGAGCTGCGACCCGTCGCCCAGCAGCCGGTGGAAGCCGGCCGCGTCGTGGGGCGTGGTGATCACGAGGATGTCGCGGATCCCGGCCAGCATCAGCGTGCTGAGCGGGTAGTAGATCATCGGCTTGTCGTAGACCGGCATCAGCTGCTTGCTGACCGCGAGCGTGATCGGGTGGAGCCGCGAGCCGGTGCCACCGGCGAGGATGATGCCCTTCATGATGCGTAAAGCCTACGGAAGACGCCGCGTCTTCATAGGATGAACGGGTGAAACGCATCCTCGTCACCGGCGGCGCCGGCTTCATCGGCAGCAACTTCGTGCACCACGTGGTCGCGCACACCGACGCGCACGTGACGGTGCTCGACAAGCTGACCTACGCCGCGACCCGGGAGTCCCTGGCGGCCCTGCCCGAGTCCCGCGTGGAGCTGGTCGTCGGCGACATCGCCGACGCGTCGGTCGTCGACCCGCTCGTGGACCGGCTGGACCCCGACACCGACGCGGTCGTGCACTACGCCGCGGAGTCCCACAACGACAACTCGCTCTCGGACCCGGCGCCGTTCGTGCAGACCAACATCGTCGGCACGTTCGTGCTGCTGGAGGCCGCGCGGCGTACGGGTGTGCGCTTCCACCACGTCTCCACCGACGAGGTCTACGGCGACCTCGACCTCGACGACCCGAAGCGGTTCACCGAGGAGACGCCCTACAACCCGTCCTCGCCCTACAGCGCCTCCAAGGCCGGCTCCGACCACCTCGTCCGCGCCTGGGTGCGGTCCTTCGGCGTCCGGGCGACGATCTCGAACTGCTCCAACAACTACGGGCCGTGGCAGCACGTCGAGAAGTTCATCCCGCGCCAGATCACCGAGGTGATCGAGGGCCGCCGGCCGCGGGTCTACGGCGACGGGCTCAACGTGCGCGACTGGATCCACACCGAAGACCACTCCTCGGCCGTGTGGACGATCCTCGAGAAGGGCCGGATCGGGCAGACCTACCTGATCGGCGCCGACGGCGAGCGCTCCAACCTCGAGGTCGTACGCGCGATCCTGCGGCACTTCGGCCGCGACGAGGACGACATCGAGTTCGTCACCGACCGGGCCGGCCACGACCGGCGCTACGCCATCGAGTCCGGCAAGCTGCGCGCCGAGCTCGGCTGGACGCCGCGCTTCGAGCACTTCGAGTCCGGTCTGGCCGACACGATCCGGTGGTACGCCGACCACGCCGACTGGTGGCGGCCCGCCAAGGCCGCGACCGAGGCGGCGTACGCCGCCCGGGGGATGTAGCGCTGGTGGTCGAGCCCGTCGAGACCCTCGCCGTCGAGGAGACCACGATCCCGGGGCTGCTCGTCGTACGCCTGCCCCTGCACGGCGACGCCCGCGGCTGGTTCAAGGAGAACTGGCAGCGCGCGAAGATGACTGCCCTCGGGCTGCCCGACTTCGGCCCGGTGCAGAACAACATGTCCTACAACGCCTCCCGCGGCGCGACCCGCGGGATCCACGCCGAGCCGTGGGACAAGTACGTCTCGGTCGCCTCCGGGCGGGTCTTCGGCGCGTGGGTCGACCTGCGCGAGGGGGAGTCCTTCGGCACGACGTACTGGACCGAGGTCGGCCCCGACGTCGCCGTCTTCGTGCCGCGCGGGGTCGGCAACTCCTACCAGGCGCTCGAGGACGGCACCGTCTACTCCTACCTGGTCAACGACCACTGGCGGCCCGGTGTCGCCTACCCGGCACTCAGTCTCGCCGACGAGAAGGCGGCGATCCCGTGGCCGATCCCCCTCGACGCCGCCGAGATCTCCGACAAGGACCGCGCCAACCCCGCCCTCGCCGACGTGGCGCCGATGGCGCCGAAG
Organism: Nocardioides asiaticus; assembly: GCF_040049175.1. NCBI lineage: Bacteria > Bacillati > Actinomycetota > Actinomycetes > Propionibacteriales > Nocardioidaceae > Nocardioides > Nocardioides asiaticus. The sequence goes on from NZ_JBDZDM010000002.1 coordinate 695,788, forward strand.
AGGACGCTGGTCCTGGGCGGCGGCGGACAGGTCGGCCGCGCCCTCGCAGCCGCCTACCCCGGCGCCGACGTGGTCGGCCGCTCCGAGCTCGACGTGACCTCCGCCGAGGCGGTCGAGGCCTGGCCGTGGGAGGAGTACGCCGTCGTGCTCAACGCCGCCGCCTACACCGCCGTCGACGCGGCCGAGTCGCCCGAGGGGCGCCGGGAGGCGTGGGCGGCCAACGCGGCCGCGGTCGCTCGGCTGGCGACCGTCGCCCGGGAGCACCGGCTGACGCTCGTGCACTACTCCTCGGAGTACGTCTTCGACGGGACCGCCGCCGAGCACGACGAGGACGAAGGGCTCTCCCCGCTCGGTGTCTACGGGCAGACCAAGGCGGCCGGCGACCTCGCCGCCTCGACCGCCCCGCGCCACTACGTCCTGCGCACCTCCTGGGTCGTCGGCGACGGCAGGAACTTCGTCCGCACCATGGCCGGGCTCGCCGACAAGGGCGTCTCCCCGAGCGTCGTCGCCGACCAGGTCGGCCGGCTCACCTTCGCCGACACCCTGGCCGCCGCCACCCGTCACCTGCTCGAGTCGCGGGCGGCGTACGGCACCTACAACGTGACCAACGCCGGCGACCCGCTCTCCTGGCACGCCGTCGCCGCCGAGGTCTTCGAGCTCTCCGGGCGCTCCCGCGACGACGTGACCCCGACCACCACCGAGGCGTACGCCGCCGGCAAGGCCATGGCCCCGCGCCCGCCCAGCTCGGTCCTCTCGCTCGACAAGCTCCGCGCCGCCGGCTTCGAGCCCGAGGACCAGCTCGTCGCCCTGCGCCGCTACCTGGGGGCCTGAGCGCCGATCAGTGGGCCCTCAGACGTGTCAGGCACGTCTGAGGGCCCACTGATGCCGGCATTCGGTCAGTCGCGGGTCTTCTCCGGCAGCCGCCAGGCGGCGAGGTTGTTGTCGAAGGCCGGGATGCCGCGGGTCTGGCGGATGAAGCCCCAGGCGAGCGGGCCGAGGAGGAGCATGCCGCCCGCGATGATGAGGAGCGCGTTGGAGGAGGCGCCGAGCATCTTGGCGCCCGACATGGTGAGCACGATGACGATGCCGCGGCGGATGACCGACTGCGAGACCCAGCGCGCGACCTTGGAGCCGATGAAGGTGCCCGGTGAGCCGCCGATGACGAGCGGGATGAGCACCGCCCACTCGACACCGTGGTTGAGCACCTGCCCGACCGCGGCGGAGAGCACCAGCGGGACGGCCTGGACGAGGTCGGTGCCGACCAGCTTGACGGCCGACAGGGTCGGGTAGACGAGCAGCAGCGCGATCATGATGACCGAGCCGGAGCCGACGGACGTGATGCCGACGAGCAGGCCGCCGACGGCGCCGATGGCCACGGTGAGGACCGGCCGCAGCTTCGGCTCGCCCTCGGGGGCGGTGTTGCCGCTGGTGACGAGCCGGAGCTGGAGATACATCCGGAAGGCGTACGACGCCGCCGCGAACAGCAGCGCATAGCCCAGGATCGTCTTGAGCAGGTCCTCCTCGTCGCCGCTCCCGGCCCACCTCGTGATGAAGGTGCCGAGGAACGCGCAGGGCACCGACCCGAGGATGAGGTAGGCCGCGAGGCGCAGGTTGGGCGAGCCGTGCCGCCAGTGCGTCGCCGCGCCGACCGACTTGTTGACCGACGCGGCGACCAGGTCGTTGGCCACCGCCGTGGTGGGGTTGATGCCGAGCAGGATCAGCGCCGGCGTCATCAGCGCTCCTCCCCCCATCCCCGTCAGACCGACGACGATGCCGATGAAGAAGCTGACGAGCAGGACGTCCAGCGCGTCGATGGTGAAGAGATCGTGCACCCTGTCACTCTTCCGTGTTGTCTTTACTTGTTCGGTCGACTTAGGACCTTCGCGAGTCTAACGGGGTGCCAGGGCGCCGAGGACAATCCGGAGCAGCTCGGCGATCCGCTCCGCGGCCGCTGCGGCCGCCTCCGGACCGCGCCGGTAGGGGTCGCGTACGTCGAGGGCCGGGTCGGCAGCGCCCCGCGCCGATGCCAGCCGCGCGAGCAGCTCCTCGCGCGACCCCGCCGACCCCGCGGGCCCAGCCAGCCGCTGCAGCGCCTCGGCCGCCTGGCCGAGGGTGAAGACCTTGCGGAACATCGCCGGGTGGTCGTCGAGGATGTAGGTCCGCTGTGCGACCTCCATCGTCAGCACGAGGTCGGCGTCGTCGAGGATCGCGGTCGTCAACGGCCGGCTGCGGAACGGCGCCGGGTCCACGCCGTCGGGCAGCACCTTCGCCATCTCCACGTCCAGCGGGTGCGCGTCCCAGCCGTGCGTGCCCGCGCTCGCGAACTCCAGAGTGCCGTCGGTGACGACGCTGCGCGCCACCAGCTCGGCGTACGCGCTCCGGCAGATGTTCGCCGTGCACACGAAGAGCACCTTGAGCGGCTTCGCCCCCACCTCCGCGGGCGTCCCGACGGCCTCGACGGTCTCGACCCCCTCGACGTCCGGCGCCGCCGTGAGGTCGACGTAGCCCGCGTCCCGGAGCGCGACGAGCACGTCGTCGAGCGCGTCCTCGATGGTGCGACCGGTGGTGTCGACGCGTACGTCGGCGTCCTGCGGCTCCTCGTACGGCGAGCTGATCCCGGTGAACTCCGGGATCTCGCCGGCCCGCGCCTTGGCGTACAGCCCCTTGCGGTCGCGCCGCTCGCACTCCTCGAGCGGCGTGGCGACGTGGACGAGGAAGAACGCGCCGCCGGCGTCCTCGACGTAGCGCCGCACGTCCTGGCGGGTCGCGTCGAACGGCGCGATCGGCGAGCACACCGCGATGCCGCCGTGGCGCGAGATCTCGGCGGCCACCCAGCCGATCCGGCGGATGTTGGTCTCGCGGTCCTCCTTCGAGAACGTCAGGCCGGCCGACAGGTTGCGGCGTACGACGTCCCCGTCCAGCGAGGTGACCGTCCGGCTGCCCTGCTCGAGCAGCCGGTCCATGAGCGCCCGGGCCAGCGTGGACTTGCCCGAGCCGGACAGGCCGGTGAAGAACAGAACCAGGCCGCGTTCCTCGGGCGCCGGCCGGTCGAACGCCACGACCTCCTCGATGTCGGAGGGGTAGTCGGCGCCGGTGCCGCCTGTCGAGCCTGTCGAGCCCGTCGAGCCCCTCGAGGTGAGCGCGTGGACCGGGTCGCCGGCGGCGTACGCCTTCGTCACCTCGACGCCCAGCTCGTGGTCGACGGTGGCGTCGCCGTGCGAGGCGAGAGGTACGGCGACGACGACCGCGTCCTGGAGGTGGCCGGTGGCCAGCAGGCTGGCGCGCAGCAGCGCGACCGGGGAGAGCGCCGGGGTGCCCGCGCCGACGAGCGCGAGCAGGACGATCGGGCCCAGCTCGGCGATCTCGTCCAGCTCGGTGTAGGTCAACGCGTCGGTGACCGGCACGAACGTGCGGCCGGCGTACGCCTCACGCACCTGCGCGGGGGAGAGGTAGAGCCGGCGGAAGGGCCCGTACGCCGCGCTCGCCAGCGGCGTCACCTCGCCGCCCGGCCACGCCACCCGGGCCAGCGGCAGCCCCTCCGGGTCGACCAGCTCGACGGCGCCGGCCCCGGCCGCCTTCGCCTCCACCTCCGGCGGCAGCGTCAGTGTCACGGGCGAGCCGGGTGCGTTGAACGGTCCCGGCAGCACTCCGTGGACGATCAGCTCGAGGTCGTCGAGCTCGCGGGGCGTCGGGTTGAACTGCGGTGCGGGCACGGATGCAACCTTCGCACAGCGGGGGTGCCCGGACCGAAGCGGATGTGTCCGGACCGACACCGGACCGACATGGGGCGCACGGGTCATCGCCCCTACCCTTGTCGCATGCCTGCGCCCGTGCCCTTCGCCGAGATCGTCCGCTCCGGCTTCGTCGAGGGGCGCCACTACGGCTCGCTCGTCGCGCTGGCCCCCGACGGCTCTGTCGACTGGTCGATCGGCGACGTCGAGTCGCCGGTCCTGCCGCGCTCGTCCAACAAGCCGGTCCAGGCGCTCGCGATGCTCGAGCTCGGCCTCGACCTGCCGCCCGACCTGCTCGCGCTGGCCTGCGCGTCCCACTCGGGCGAGGACTTCCACCTCGAGGGCGTACGCCGGATCCTCACCGGCGCCGGCCTCGACGAGGACGCGCTGCAGAACGTCGAGGGCTACCCCCTCGACGACGACGCCCGCGCCGCGATGGTCCGGGCGGGGGAGAAGCCGTCGCGGCTCGCGATGAACTGCTCCGGCAAGCACGCCGCCATGCTCGCGACGTGCGTGGCCAACGGCTGGGCCGTCGACGACTACCTCGACCCCCAGCACCCGCTGCAGCAGGGCATCATCAGCACCTTCACCAAGACCACCGGCGAGCCGGCCGAGGTCGCCGTCGACGGCTGCGGCGCGCCGCTGCTCTCCGCCTCGCTCCTCGGCCTGGCCCGGGCCTTCGCCACCATCGCGACCGCCACCGACGGCCCGGCCGCGCGGGTCGCCGAGGCGATCAGGAGCTTCCCGCAGAACGTCTCCGGCACCACCCGCGACGAGCTCGCTCTGCTGCGCGCGATCCCCGGTGCGATCGGGAAGGGCGGCGCGGAGGCGGTGTACGCCGTCGCGCTCCCCGACGGGCGCGCCTACGCGCTGAAGACCGACGACGGCGGCTCCCGGGCGCGACCGGTCGTCATGGCCGCGGCGCTCGTCAAGGACGGGGTCGACCAGCGTGCGGGCGTCGACGGGGACGCCGTACGCGCGACCGGCGTGCACCAGATCCTCGGCGGCGGGCGGCCCGTCGGGGAGATCCGCGCGCTGATCTGATTCGGACCGGGCCGATCTGAGATGGCGGGCCTCGCCCTCTTCGCGCTCGTCCTCGTGGCCGGAGTGGCCCCGCGGCTGGGGCGGCGTGGCGCCTTCGTGCTGGCGGTCCTCTCGTGCGTCTGGATGCTCGCCAACCATCCGATGGAGGGCACTCTGCTGTTCACCGTGTTCCCCGGCCACGGCTTCACCGAGGGGGACCTGGCCGGTATCGGGGGGCTGCTCGTCGCGGCGTACGTCTGGTTCACCAGCCGCCACTGATTGCTCATAGCTAGCACCCGCTGCTAGCGACAGCAGAGCCATTGAGCGCTCAACCAGCCGTCCAGCATCTGGTCGGTGCTAGCAGAAGGGTTGAATCTGCTAGCAAGAGTTAGCACCATGGAGGCATGGTCAAGAGCAAGGTCGGCAAGACCGTCGAGTCTCTGGGTGAGTACCTCAAGGAGCAGCGGATCTCAGCGAAGATGTCCCTGCGCCAGCTCGCCGACCAGGCAGGTGTGTCCAACCCCTACCTCAGCCAGATCGAGCGCGGACTGCGCAAGCCATCGGCCGAGGTCCTCCAGCAGATCGCGAAGGCGCTGCGCATCTCCGCGGAGCAGGTCTACGTCCGCGCAGGGATCCTCAGCCCCGACGACGACATCGGCGGCTCCGTCGAGCTCGCCGTTCTCAACGACCACCGCCTGACCGAGCGACAGAAGCGCTCGTTGCTGGACGTCTACCAGTCGTTCCTCGCTCTCAACAGTCGGGTCAGCGACGACGCCGACGCGACCGCTGACACCCCCCAAGGAGAGATGTAATGCCCAAGCTGCCCAAGTTCGACATCCCGAAGCCGGCGCTGCCCAAACTCGAGAAGCTCCCGAGGCTTCCGAAGGTGGAGCTGCCGAAGGTGGACCTGCCGAAGGACGTGAGCGTCCCGGTCAAGCCGCTCTACGCTGGCGCCGGCGTCGCCGACGCGGCCTACGCGACCGTGAAGGAGTACGCCGCCGGCGTACAGAAGAAGGTCGAGAGCTACCGCGGCGACGCGACCGCGAAGTACGCCGAGGTCAAGAAGAGCGTGACCTCCTTCGAGCCGAAGTCGCTCCAGAGCAAGGCCAAGGCGTCGTACGCCGAGTTCGCCGGCACCTCGAAGAAGACCGTCTCCGAGCTGCAGGCCGACGCCAAGGCGCTCCCGGGCAAGGCGCGGGCCAAGCTCGACGAGACGACCACCAGCGTCACCGGCACCTACGACGACCTGGCCAAGCGCGGTGAGGTCTTCGTCGCCAAGCTCCGCGGCAAGCCCGCTCCGAAGGCGCCCGCCACCAAGAGCAGCGCGAAGAAGGCCCCGGCGAGCAAGTCGACCGCGAAGAAGTCGACCGCCAAGAAGGCGCCGGCCAAGAAGTCGACCGCCAAGAAGTCGACCGCGAAGAAGACCGCCGCCGCCTCCTCGACGGCCAAGAAGACCAGCACCACGAGGACGACGCCGGCGAAGAAGGCCTGAGCCCGTCACACGGCTCCGTCACCGCAGCGAGGCCCGTCCCGGTTCGCCCGGGGCGGGCCTCGTCGCGTCTGGTTGTCAGGGAAAATCCGACCTTGTGGGGTGTCTGAACAGCCGACAACCCTGGGTTTCCCCGGCCGGCCGGGGAAACCCAGGGCTCCCGAGATGGGTCAGTACGCCCCGCGACTCCCGAGCACCGCGCCGGCGGTGCGGCCGAGGATCGCGAGGTCCTGGAGCATCGACCAGTTGTCGACGTAGTAGAGGTCGAGCCGGGCGGCCTCCTCGAGGGTGAGGTCGTTGCGGCCGGAGACCTGCCACAGGCCGGTGATGCCGGGGCGGACGTGGAGGCGGCGGCGCAGGGCGTCGTCGTACAGGTCGACCTCCTGCTGCACCTGCGGCCGCGGGCCGACGAGGCTCATGTCGCCGCGCAGGACGTTGAACAGCTGCGGCAGCTCGTCGATCGAGAGCCGGCGCATCCACTTGCCGGGGCCGGTGATCCGCGGGTCGTCCTTGAGCTTGAACCGCAGCGCGCTGAGGCCGTTCTCCTCCTGGAGCTGCTTGATGAGGGCCTCGGCGTTGACGACCATCGTGCGGAACTTCAGGCACTGGAACTGCGCGCCGTCGCGGCCGATGCGGGTCTGCCGGAAGAAGATCGGCCCGCGGTCGTAGAGCTTGATGCAGACGGCGGCGTACACGAGCACCGGAAGGGCCGCGAAGATCAGCAGCGACGAGCCGACGACGTCGAAGGTCCGCTTCGCCCAGCGCGTGGCGTTGGCCCACCGCGGCCGCTCGATGTGCATGAGCGGGAGGCCGCCGACCGGGCGGACCCGGACCCGGTCGCTGGAGACGTCGGTGACGCTCGGGGCGACGACGAGCTGGACATGGTCGTGCTCGAGGTCCCAGGCGAGCCGGCGCAGCTCGGTGGAGGAGTGGTGGGTGCCGCCGGTGACGAAGAGGACGTCCGCGCCGGTGGCGAGCTGCGGGAGGTCGGCGAGGTCGTCGGCATGTCCGATGACGGGTACGCCGCCGGGTGTCTCGGCGTGGCTGTAGCTGCTCGGCACGACTGCCCCGGCGATGCTGTAGCCGAGCCAGCGCTCGCGGCGCAGCACGGCGGCGACGTCGTCGACGTGGCGCGGCCCGCCGACGATCAGCACCCGCTCCTGCAGTACGCCGTGGGTGCGCGCGTGCTTGAGGAAGCGACGCAGGGCGACCCGGCCGAGCAGGAGGGCCGGGATGCCGACGAGGAAGGCGAGGACGAAGAAGCCGCGGGACAAGGAGTACTTCGCGAGGTAGCAGCCCACGCCGAGGAAGCCGGCGGCGTACATCCCCGCGTTGAAGACGCGCTTGAACTCGTCGGCGCCGGCGCCGAAGACGTCGCGCCGGTAGGCGCCGAACGCCCAGAGCACGGCCAGCCAGCAGATCACGAGGACGGGCCCGACGAGGGCGACGCTGCGGCTGATGTCCGTGTAGGCGTTGTAGACCGGGAGGTGCCGGCGGCTGAGCACCGCGACCATCACCGAGGCGGTCATGAGGGCGGCGTCGATGAGGAAGGCGACGCCGGGCAGATATTGGAGTGCTGGACTTCGAGCGGCGACGAGCCGCTGAGAAATGCGTGCAGAGACGATGGTCATGCGTGAGCCCCCCGGGTTACACGAGTCCGATTCGCCGAGATCGAGTGGACCGGCCACCCTTGGCCGGTGCTGACACATGGGGTCCGACTCGAGGTCGGACACCCACACTCTGGCGGACTAGACCGCGCGCCGTAAAGGGGGTTGCGACGACCGTCACGTTACCCGTCAGTGAACTTGACGAGGGTACGTCGGGACCTACTGACGGGTTACCCGGTGGGGTAGTCGTCGCCCGCCGCCTGACGTGCCTCCCAGGCGGTCGCGACCATGCTCCGCAGGTCGTGACGGAGCTCCCAGTCGAGGTCGCGGCGGGCGAGGTCGCCGGCGGCGACGATGCGGGCCGGGTCCCCGGCGCGGCGGGGCTGGATCTCGGGGGTGAAGTCGATGCCGGTGACCTCGCGGATCGTGTCCATGATCTGCCGGACGCTGGAGCCGTCGCCGGAGCCGAGGTTGTAGACCGGCTCGAGGTCCTCGCCGGCGGCGAGCTTCTGGGCGGCGACGACGTGGGAGTGGGCGAGGTCGGCGACGTGGATGTAGTCGCGGACGCAGGTGCCGTCGGGGGTCGGGTAGTCGTCGCCGAAGATCGCCGGCGTACGCTCCTTCGCGAGGGCGTCGAAGACCAGCGGGAAGAGGTTGTGCGGGCTGGAGTCGAACAGGTCGGCCCGCCCGGAGCCCACGACGTTGAAGTAGCGCAGGCTCGTGTGCCGCAGGCCGTGCGCCCGCGCCACGTCGGCGATGAGCCACTCGCCGATCAGCTTCGTCTCGCCGTACGGGCTCTCCGGACGGGTCGGCGTCTGCTCGGTCACGAGGTCGACGTCGGGCGTGCCGTACGCCGCGGCGCTGCTGCTGAAGACGAGCTTGTCGACCCCGGCGGCGAGCATCGCGTCGAGCAGGGTGACCGTGCCGCTGACGTTCTGGTCGTAGGTGTGCAGCGGGCGCCGGACGCTCACCCCGGCGTACTTGAAGCCGGCGAGGTGGATCACCCCCTCGACGTCGTGTCCGAGCGCCTCGTCGACGGCGGCGCGGTCGAGGATCGAGGCCTCCACGAACGGCACGCCCTCGGGCACGAACCGCCGGATCCCCGACGACAGGTCGTCGATCACCACCGGCTCGAGGTCCGCGTCGAGGAGCGCCTGCACGACGTGCGCTCCGATGTAGCCCGCCCCTCCGGTCACCAGCCAGCTCATGGCGCGCACCCTATCGGGCGCGTTCTGGCCGTCCACTACGTTGGTCGACATGCTCAAGCTGGGGCGGCACGCCTTCGCCGACGACCGGCCGCTCGTGATGGCCATCGTCAACAGGACGCCCGACTCCTTCTACGACAAGGGGGCGACGTACGCCGCCGGGGCGGCCCTGGAGCGGGTCGCCCAGGTCGTCGAGGAGGGCGCCGACATCGTCGACATCGGCGGCGTGAAGGCGGGCTACGGACCGGACGTCGACGCGGCCGAGGAGATCCGCCGGGTCGGCACGTTCGTGGGGCAGGTGCGGGCGGCCCACCCCGACCTCGTCATCTCCGTCGACACCTGGCGCTCCGAGGTGGCGCGCGTCGTCTGCGGCGAGGGCGCCGACCTGCTCAACGACGCCTGGGGCGGCCACGACCCGGCGCTCGTCGACGTCGCCGCCGAGCACGCCGCCGCCCTCATCTGCACCCACACGGGCGGGCTGGCGCCACGGACGGACCCGCACCGACAGGAGTACGACGACGTGGTGGCCGCCGCGATCGCCGACACGACGGCGTACGCCGAGCGCGCCCTCGCGGCCGGCGTCGCCCGGGAGTCGATCGTCATCGACCCGGCGCACGACTTCGGGAAGAACACCTTCCACTCCCTCGAGCTCACCCGTCGGCTCGGCGAGCTGGTCGCGACCGGCTGGCCGGTGCTGGTCTCGCTGTCGAACAAGGACTTCGTCGGCGAGACGCTCGGCCGCCCGACCGGGGAGCGGCTGGCCGGCACGCTGGCCGCCACCGCCGTCTGCGCGCTCGCGGGGGCGCGGATCTACCGCGTCCACCAGGTGCGGGAGACCCGCGACGTCGTGGACATGACCTGGTCGATCGCCGGTCGCCGCCCGCCGCTGCACGCGATCCGGGGGCTGGCATGAGCGCGTCGCTGCGGGCGGCCGTGGTCCCCGGCGCGCTCGCGCTGCTGCCGGCGTACGCCGCTGCTACCGACCCCTTCCCCGAGCTCCGGCTCGCCGTACGCGCCGCCGTCGACTGGCTCGGCCCCGCCCCCGAGATCCTCGGCGACGCCCAGGGGAGGCGGGTCGGACAGGCGTTGGTCGAGGCCCGCGGTGGTTTCGAGACGGTGGTTGAGGAGGGCGCCCCGCGCCCGTCTCGAAACCACCTCGTCGTCGCCAACGGCACCGCCCGCCGGTCCCGCACCTCGCCCGGGCCGTACGACGAGCGGGCGCGCCCGTTCGACGACCAGCTCGGCAAGGCACTGCTCGCCCCGGACCCGGACGCGCTCCGCGTCCTCGACCAGGGGCTCGCCACCGAGTTGTGGGCGAGCACGGCGGCGCTGGCCGCGCTCGCCGACCTGCTGACCGGAGAGGAGACCGTGACAGTGGACTACGACGCCGCGCCGTACGGCGTGCAGTACTGGGTCGTGAGGTACGAGCGGTGAGGGTCCTGATCGGCCCCGACGCCGACCCGGACACCGACGACGGCCTGCGGGAGATCTACACGCCGCCGCGGCTGCCGTGGCTGCGCGCCAACATGGTCAGCTCGGTCGACGGCGGCGCCACCGGCGGCGACGGCCGGAGCGGCACGGTCAACACCGGCGTGGACCAGGAGGTCTTCCAGCTGCTGCGTCGGCTCGCCGACGTCATCCTGGTCGGCGCGGGCACCGTGCGCGCCGAGCGGTACGGACCGGTCCAGACACCGATCCTCGTCGTCAGCGGCAGTGGCGACGTGCCCCCGTCGGCACGTGGAGGGGACCCCGGCGCGGTCCGGCTGGCGACCTCCGAGAGCGCCCCGCTGCTCGACGAGGCACGGGCCGTCCTCGGCGAGGACCACGTGTACGTCGTGGGGGAGACGGCGGTCGACCTGATCGGGCTGGTCGACCGGCTCCACGAGGACGGTTTCAGGCACGTTCTGTGCGAGGGAGGGCCCAGTCTGCTGGGCGACCTGGTCCGCGCCGGCGTGGTCGACGAGCTCTGCGCGACCCTCGCGCCGAGGCTGCTCGCGGGTGACGGACGGCGCATCCTGACCGGGCCGGCGCTCGACGTACCGCTGACGCTCGGATCGCTCCTGGAGGAGGACGGGACGCTGCTCGCCCGGTGGCTGGTTCAGTCGTGATTCGCGCTGTCGACACACGACGTTCACCCCGAGGGTCCCGCAGGTAAAGACGGCGTCGCTTGACTCCCGCCTCGTGACTTCGCTTGACTCCCCGACCGTGAGTCCGGGAGCCAGTGTGACGCATGCCACAAGTCCACCGCGGCGCCGGGTCACGCCCCGTCGGCTGCGCGAGTGGTTGGTCTTCCTCGCCTTCGTCGCGCCCAACGTCGCGCTGATCGTCGCGTTCACCTACCGGCCGCTGATCGTCAACGTCTACTACTCGACGCTCAACTGGACGCTGGGCTCGCCGACGGCGATCAAGGTCGGGCTGCAGAACTACCGGGACTTCTTCGCCTCCGGCGAGGCCAAGACGGTCCTGATCACGACGGTCGTCTTCACCGTCTGCAGCGTGGGGCTGTCGATGGCGCTCGGGCTGCTGGTCGCGATCGCCCTCAACAAGCGGCTGCCGGGGGCGATGTTCGCCCGGGCGACCGTCTTCGCGCCGTACGTCCTCTCCGGGTACGGCGTCGGGCTGACCTGGCTCTACATCTTCGACCCCAACATCGGGGCCCTCTCGGCGATCCTGCGGTCGATCGGCATCACCAGCCCGGAGTGGATCAACGACCCGCACTGGACGCTCACGATGGTGATCATCGTCTACGTCTGGAAGAACCTCGGGTACGCCGCGATCATCTACCTCGCCGGTCTCCAGGCGGTGCCGACCGACCTGCTCGAGGCCGCCTCGCTCGACGGCGCCGGGCCGGTCAGGAGGTTCTTCTCTGTCACGTTCCCGCTGCTGTCGCCGACGACGTTCTTTCTGATGGTGACGACCATGCTGAGCTCGCTGCAGGCCTTCGACCTGCTCATCGCGCTCGACCGGCAGGGCCGGGGCGCTAAGACGCTGATCTTCGACGCGTACCTCACCGGCTTCAAGGGCGCCAGCCAGGCCGGCGCGTCGGCGGCCATCTCGACGATCCTCTTCGTGATCCTGGTGCTCCTGACCCTGCTCCAGCTGGTCTTCCTCGAGAGGAGGGTGCACTACCGATGAGCATCGTGACGGTTCCCCTCGAGGAGACCACACCCACGCCCGAGAAGACCCCCGGCCGGGCGCCGCACCGGCGGTTCGGCGCGTGGATGATCCGTGACTACCTCGTCCTCGCGCTGGCCGTGCTGGTCGTGGTCCTGCCGCTCGCCTACATGGTCCTGTCGTCGTTCAAGACCCCCGGCGACCTCGCCTCGCGCGACCTGGTCGTCTTCCCGCACGTGTGGCGGGCGGAGAACTACTCCGACGCCATCCACCAGGTGCCGTTCGGACGGCTCTTCCTCAACTCGGCGATCGTGACCGTGATCGGCGCCGGGGTGAAGGTGCTGCTCGCGATCCTGACGGCGTACGGCCTGGTGTTCTGCGAGTTCCCCGGCAAGCGGATCGTCTTCTGGGCGATCCTCGCCACGCTGATGGTGCCGCCGCAGGTCACCGCGCTGCCGAACTACGTGCTGATCAGCAGCCTCGGGGGCGAGGACACCTACTGGGGCATCATCCTGCCGGGCCTCGGCACCGGCTTCGGCACCTTCCTGCTGCGGCAGGCGTTCCTGCAGCTGCCGTACGAGGTGCTCGAGGCCGCCCAGCTCGACGGCGCCGGCCACTGGCGCCGGCTGTGGCACTGCGTGGTGCCGATGGGTCTGCCCAGCATCGCGACGGTGGCGATGGTCAACATCGTCTACGAGTGGAACGACTACCTCTGGCCGCTCATCATCACCACCGACCCGCACATGATGACCCTGCCGCGCGGCCTCACCCTGCTCGTGAACCCCGACAACCAGGCGCAGACCTTCGGGGTGCTCATGGCCGGCACGGTGATGGTCCTCGTCCCGGTGCTGCTCGTCTTCTCGACCCTCCAGCGCCACATCGTGAACGGCTTCACCCAGGGCGGCGTCAAGGGTTGACGACGCCCCACATCCCGGAAAGGTGTCAACGCATGACCCAGTTTCAGCGTCCCGGCTTCCGCCCCGTACGTGCCGGCTTCGACCGGCGCGGCTTCCTCGGGCTCGCCGCAGCGGGCGTCTCCGCGGCAGCGCTCTCGGCATGCGGCGGCGGCCCCTCGACCAGCGGCAGCAGCAGCTCCACCGGCAAGGTCGACCAGATCGACTTCTCCGGAGTGACGCCGGCCAAGGAGATCACCTTCTGGTCCGCGAACCCCGGTGACTCGCAGGCGGTGACCCAGCAGATCATCAACGCCTTCAACAAGAGCCAGTCCGACATCACCGTCAAGCTGGTCACGGCGGGCGCCGACTACGAGGAGATCGCGCAGAAGTTCCAGACCGCGCAGACCGGCGGCAAGCTCCCGGACCTGGTCAACCTCTCCGATGTCTGGTGGTTCCGCTACATGATGAACGACCAGATCATCCCGATGGACTCGCTCTTCGACGCGCTCGACTACGAGACCGACGACTACGTCGACTCGCTGCTCAGCGACTACAAGTACAACGACGCCACCTGGGCGGTCCCGTGGGCCCGGTCGACGCCGATCTTCTATTACAACAAGGAGCACTTCGACAAGACCGGGCTCGACCCGGAGAAGGCTCCCGAGACCTGGGAGGAGTTCGCCGACGCGGCCCCCAAGCTCAAGGAGGTCTCCGGCTCGAAGTACGCCTTCCAACTCCCCGCCCTCGCCGGGTACGCCGGCTGGAGCTTCCAGAACAACCTCTGGGCCTGGGGCGGCGGCTGGTCGAAGAAGGACAGCTTCGACATCATCTGCGACTCCGACGAGTCGGTCGCGGCCATCCAGTTCCTCAAGGACCTGGTCTACAAGTCCAAGCTCGCCGGGGTGGCGAGCGTCGACTCCACCCAGGACCTCGCCGCCGGGGTTGCCAGCGCGACGGTCGGATCGACCGGCAGCCTCGTCGGCGTACTCGACGTCGCGAAGTTCGACGTCGGCGTCGGCTTCCTGCCCGGCGGCCCGAAGGTGCCGACGCCGTCCGCCGACACCCCGGTCTGCCCGACCGGCGGGTCCGGCGTGGCGATCCCGAAGGCGATCGACAAGCCGAACCAGCTCGCCGCGGCGACCTTCATCAAGTTCCTGACCTCGCCGGAGAACACCGTGAAGTTCGCCCGGGCGACCGGCTACATGCCGATCCGGAAGTCCGCCGACACCTCCGGGCTGCTCAAGGAGGTCCCGCAGGCCAAGACGGCGATCGACCAGCTCGACATCACCCGTCCGCAGGACTACGCCCGCGTCTTCATCCCCAGCGGCGACATCGAGATGGCCAACCACTGCGCCAACATCCTCACGCAGAACAAGGACGTGAAGTCCGAGATGGGCGCGCTCAAGACCAAGCTGGAGCAGATCTACACCCAGCAGGTCAAGCCGCACATCTCCTGAGCGGCTCACCGGTCAGAGGGGTCAGAGGTGTGGGGCACCGCCTGCGGGCGGTGCCCTACTCTCATGTCGCGTGAGCGACGACCTCCAGATCGAGCGCCGGCCCGGCGTCGTACGCGTGACGTTCGACCGGCCCCAGCGCCACAACGCCTTCACCGAGGCGATGTACGCCGCCCTGCACGACCTGTGCGACCAGCTGGCCGGCGACGAGTCCGCGAGGGTACTGGTGCTGCGCGGCGCCGGCGGGCGGGCGTTCGCTGCGGGCAACGAGATCTCCGACTTCCTCTCCCGCGACGCGGTGGCCTACGAGGACTGGATCCGCGACCTGCTGCTCAAGCTCTACGCGCTGCCGCAGGTGACGGTCGCCGCCGTCGACGGCGTCTGCGTCGGCGGTGGGCTGGCGGTCGCCACGCACTGCGACCTGCGCGTGGCCACGTCGTACTCGCGGTTCGGCTACCCGATCGCGAAGACGCTGGGCAACGCGCTCGCCGCGCCGATCGTCTACCGCTGCGCCACCGTCTTCGGCGAGCCGCTCACCCGCGAGATGCTCCTCGCCGCCCGGCTCGTCGGCGCCGACCGCGCCTACGCCGCCGGCGCGCTCACCTCCGTCGCGGAGACGTCGACCGCGCTCGACGAGGAGGTGGACGCCCTCGTCGAGTCGGTCCTGCCGCTCTCCCGTGTCACCATCGGCGCCGCGAAGTCGCAGCTCGCCGCCCGCTCTGCCAGCCTCGAGGCCGCGCCCGTCGGCGACGAGGACCTGCTCCACGACGTCTACACCGGTCCCGACTTCAAGGAGGGCGTCCGGGCGTTCCTGGCCAAGGAGCGGCCGTCCTTCCGTTGAGTCCGGGGTTGTGACCCGTCGAGTCCGGGGTTGTGACCCGTCGAGTCGGGCGTTGTGACCCGTCGAGTCCGGCGTTGTGACCCGTCGACTCAGGGGTTGTGGTCTGTCGACGCTAGCCTCGACAGCGATGCGTGACGATCTGGGCACGGCGTACGACGGCCCGCGGCCGGCCGGCCGCGTCGTCTCGCTGGTGCCGTCGCTGACCGAGACGCTCGCCTCGGTGGCGGCCGACCGCCTGGTCGGCGCGACCGACTGGTGCACGCACCCGACACTGCTCGACGTCGCCCGCGTGCGGGGGACGAAGAACCCCGACCTCGGCGCGATCCGCGAGCTGCGGCCCGACGTCGTGGTCGCCAACAAGGAGGAGAACCGCGAGCTCGACGTACGCCGCCTGCGTGCGGCCGGCCTCAGGGTCTGGGTCACCGACATCCGCACCGTGCCGGACGCGGTCGCGTCCATCGAGCGGCTGCTCGACGCGCTCGGGTGGGAGCGGCCGGCGTGGCTCGTGGAGGCCGGCGCGCGCTGGCGCGGCCCGCTCCCGCCGATCACCCGCCGCGTCGTCGTACCGATCTGGCGCGATCCGTGGATGGTCGTCGGCGCCGACACCTTCACCGGCGACCTGCTCCGGCGGCTCGGCTGGGCCAACGTGTACGACGGGCCGCTCAACCCCGGTCGCGAGCGCTACCCACACGTCGAGGTCAGCGACCTCGACGCCGCGGCGGCGGACGCCGTCCTGCTCCCCGACGAGCCGTACCCGTTCACAACCGAGGACGGCCCGGAGGCCTTCGTGCGTACGCCGGTGGAGCTGGTCAGCGGCCGACTGATCACGTGGTACGGCCCGAGCCTCGTCGACGCCGCCGCCCTGGCCGGCTGAGGGGCAGAACCCCCGACTCGACGGGGCGCAAGTCCCGAATCGACGGGTCGCAACCCCCGACTCGACGGGTCAGACGTTGCGACGGTAGGCGCCGCCCACCTCGAAGAACGCCTCGGTGATCTGCCCGAGCGAGCAGACCCGGGCGGCGTCCATGAGGACCGCGAAGACGTTCTCCTCGGAGGTGGCGGCGTCCTTGAGCCGGGCGAGCGCCTCCTTCGCCTCCTCGGCGTGGACGGCCTGGAAGTCGCGGACCCGCTTGAGCTGGGAGGCCTTCTCCTCCTCGGTGGCGCGGGAGAGGGCGAGGGCGGCGTTCGGGTCGGCGTCGTGGGCGACCTCCGGGCGGCGGAAGGTGTTGACCCCGATGATCGGGAGGGAGCCGTCGTGCTTCTTGTGCTCGTAGAGCATCGACTCGTCCTGGATCTTCCCGCGCTGGTAGCCGGTCTCCATAGCCCCGAGCACCCCGCCACGCTCGGAGATCCGGTCGAACTCCTCGAGCACCGCCTGCTCCACGAGGTCGGTGAGCTCGTCGACGATGAAGGAGCCCTGGAGCGGGTTCTCGTTGAAGGCCAGGCCCCACTCCTTGTTGATGATCAGCTGGATGGCGAGCGCGCGGCGCACCGACTCCTCGCTCGGCGTCGTCACGGCCTCGTCGTAGGCGTTGGTGTGGAGCGACTGGGCGTTGTCGTAGATCGCGGTCAGCGCCTGCAGCGTCGTACGGATGTCGTTGAAGTCCATCTCCTGCGCGTGCAGGGACCGGCCGGAGGTCTGGATGTGGTACTTCAGCTTCTGCGAGCGCTCGGACGCGCCGTACCTCTCCCGCATCGCGACCGCCCAGATCCGGCGGGCGACGCGGCCGATCACGGTGTACTCGGGGTCCATCCCGTTGCTGAAGAAGAACGACAGGTTGGGCGCGAAGTCGTCGATGTCCATCCCGCGGGCGAGGTAGGACTCGACGTAGGTGAACCCGTTGGCGAGGGTGAAGGCGAGCTGGCTGATGGGGTTCGCCCCGGCCTCGGCGATGTGGTAGCCGGAGATGGAGACGGAGTAGAAGTTGCGTACGCCGCGCTCGATGAACCACTCCTGGATGTCGGCCATGCAGCGCAGCGAGAACTCGGTGGAGAACAGGCAGGTGTTCTGGCCCTGGTCCTCCTTGAGGATGTCGGCCTGGACGGTGCCGCGGACGGTCCGCAGCGCCTCGGCGGGGTCGATCCCGCGCTCGCGGGCCTGGTCGATGACGGTGTTGAGGAAGAACGCCAGGATCGTCGGCGCCGGCCCGTTGATCGTCATCGAGACCGACGTGGTCGGCGCGAGCAGGTCGAAGCCGGCGTAGAGCGCCTTCATGTCGTCGAGCGTCGCGACCGAGACCCCCGAGGTGCCGACCTTGCCGTAGATGTCGGGACGCTCGTCGGGGTCACGGCCGTAGAGCGTCACCGAGTCGAACGCCGTCGAGAGCCGGGTCGCCGGCTGCCCTTCGGAGAGGAGCTTGAAGCGGCGGTTGGTGCGGAACGGGTCGCCCTCGCCGGCGAACATCCGGGCCGGGTCCTCGTTGGTCCGCTTGTAGGGGAAGACGCCGGCCGTGTAGGGGAACCGGCCGGGGAGGTTCTCGCGGCGGAGGAAGCGGAGCAGCTCCCCGTGGTCCTGGTAGCGCGGCACCGCGACCCGCGGGATCCGGTTTCCGGACAGGGACGTGCGGCCGTCCTCGTCGGCGTCGTACGCCGCCGTGGTGTCCGGCCAGGTCGCGAGCTGCTCCGCGACGTCGGTGGGGACCGCGGCCTTCGCCTGCGCGGCGAGCGCTTCGAGCTCGGTGGTTGAGGAGCTTGCGTTCGCGACCTCCTCAACCACCGTCTCGAAGGCCTGGGCCCGCCGCGCGGCGGCGACCAGCTCGTCGGTGCGGGCGTGGTAGTCGCGGACGGTCGCCGAGATCTCGGAGAGGTAGCGGACCCGCTCGGCGGGTACGACCGGGTGGAGTCCGGAGGAGTGCCGCACGGACACCGGCGGAAGGACGCCCTCGTCGGCATGGAGACCGCGCTCCACCAGGACCCCCCTCAAGTACTGGTACAGCGCGGTGACCCCATCGTCATCGAAAGTGGCGGCCGACGTCCCGAAAACGGGCATGTCCTCGGGCAAAGATCCGAACGCCTCGCGGTTGCGCACGAGCTGGCGGCTCACGTCGCGGAGCGCGTCGGCGGCCCCGCGGCGCTCGAACTTGTTGATCGCCACGACGTCGGCGAAGTCGAGCATGTCGATCTTCTCCAGCTGGCTGGCCGCCCCGAACTCCGGCGTCATGACGTAGAGCGAGACGCCACCGTCCTCGAGGAAGGGCACGATGGCGGCGTCGCCCTGCCCGATCCCGGGGGTCTCGACGATGACGAGGTCGAAGCCGGCCGCCTTCACGACGGTGAGCACGTCGGCGAGGTGGTCGGGCAGCTCGTGGGCGCCGCGGGTCGCCAGCGAGCGGTAGTAGACCCGGTCGCCGTCGACGGAGTTCATCCGGATCCGGTCGCCGAGCAGCGCGCCACCGCCCTTGCGACGGGTCGGGTCCACCGCGATCACCGCCACGCGCAGCTTGTCCTGCTGGTCGGTCCGCAGCCGGCGTACGAGCTCGTCGGTCAGCGACGACTTGCCGGACCCGCCGGTGCCGGTGATGCCCAGGACCGGGACCGTACGGCCGGCGGCAGCGGCCCGGAGCCGGTCGAGCGACGCGTCGTCCAGGCGGCCGAGCTCGGCTCCGGTGATCGCGCGGGCGACGGCGGTGCGGTCGCCGGTGAGGACCTCGTCCGCGGTGACGGGGCGCTGTGCCCACAGGTCGGTGTCGACGTCGCGCACCACCGAGTTGATCATCCCGACGAGCCCGAGCCGCTGGCCGTCCTCGGGCGAGAAGATGTGGACCCCCGACCGGGCGAGCCGCTCGATCTCGGCCGGGATGATGACGCCGCCCCCGCCGCCGACGACCTTCACGTGGCCGGCGCCGCGCTCGCGGAGCGAGGAGACGAGGTACTCGAAGTACTCGACGTGGCCGCCCTGGTAGCTGCTCACCGCGACACAGTGGGCGTCCTCCTCGACCGCCGCGTCGACGACCTCCTGCACCGAGCGGTTGTGGCCGAGGTGGACCACCTCGCAGCCCTGGCTCTGGAGGATCCGCCGCATGATGTTGATCGAGGCGTCGTGGCCGTCGAAGAGGCTGCTCGCCGTCACCACGCGGACGTGGTGCTGGGGGACGTACAGGTCAGGCATGCGGCGCTCCGTGACTAGAAACTAGGAAGTCCAAGTATCGCCCAGCATAGGACGCCGGTCACAGGACGTCGAGTGCTTCAGTCGACGGTGTCGCCGGCGGAGGCGCGCAGCTCGCCGAGAAGCCGGGTGAGCTCGCGGACGTGCTCGACGCCCGGCTTCTCGAAGACCTCGGTGTTGAGCCCGACCGTCGCCGTCTCGACGGCCTCACGGCCGGCGTCGGTGATGGCGGCGAGGACGACCCGCCGGTCCTGCTCGCCGCGGCTGCGGGCGACGTACCCCTGCCTCTCGAGGCGGTCGACGGCGCTGGTCACCGAGGTCGGGTGGACCTGCAGCAGCGAGCCGAGCCGGGCCATCGGCAGCGCTCCGGTGCGGGTGAACGAGAGCAGCCGGAGCACCTCGTAGCGGGCGAAGGAGAGGTCGAGCGGGCGCAGGACGGCGTCGATCCGCTCCATGAGCAGCTGGTGGGCGCGTACGACCGAGGTCACCATCGCCATCCCGTCAGCGGCCTCGTCCCAGCCGTGGGCGACCCACTGCCGGTGCGCCTCCCGGATCGGATCCATGACGCACAGGTTAAGGGTGGTCGACCTCCCGTGGGCGCAGGTCCGCGGATCAGCCCAGGCCGCCCCACGTGGCCCGGGCGCCGGCGTCGCCGGCACGGACCAGGACGACCGTCGCGCCCACCGCGGCGACCACCGCGAGGACGGCGAGCGCGACGTGCACCGAGCGGCGTACGCCGGTCGGGGCGCCGTCGGCGCCGACGAGGACCCGCTCCCCGGGGCCGCCCCACCACCACTGCACCGCGGCGAGCACGAAGAGCGCGATCGCCCACGGCAGCACCTGCTTGCCTAGCTGCTCGTGACGCGCGACGGCGGGGTTGGCGCCGAAGTTCCGCGCCAGGTCCTCGCCGGCCTTGATCGTCACCGGCACGAGGGCGACCACGACGAGCGCCAGCAGCGGCGTCACCACGCCGAGCCGCCGGCGCGCCGCCGGCCACAGCGTGTGCAGGACGAGCGCCCCGGCGGCCAGCGGTAGCAGCACCACCACGGCGTGGACGAGCAGGGGATGGGCCGGAAGTCCGTCGAACGTCATGCCCGTGACACGCGACAATGGCCGGAACGGTTCACGTGTCAGGTGAACCGGAGCCGCCCGGCCCCCGTGAAGGGGGTGGGAGGAGTGGGCCCACGTGACGATGCCGACCGGCGACCCCGACGTACTTCGGGAGCTGCACCGCGACCATGCGGCCGCGCTGTGGAGCTATGTCGTACGCCTGACCGGGGACCGCGCCCGGGCCGAGGACGTCGTCCAGGAGACGATGCTGCGCGCCTGGCGCAGCCGGCTGACCGACGGCGACGGCGGCTCCGCCCGGGCGTGGCTCTTCACCGTCGCCCACAACCTCGTCGTCGACGAGGCGCGCAGCGCCCGCAGCCGCCACGAGGCGGTCACCGAGTCGCCGCCGGAGGCGGTGCTGTCCGACCGGGTCGACGCACTCTTCGAGACGATGCTCGTCACCGACGCGCTGCGGTCGCTGTCGCGCGAGCACCTCGCCGTCGTCGTACGCGCCTACTACGGCCGCCTCACCACCGACGAGATCGCACGGGAGCTCGGCATCCCCTCCGGCACGGTGAAGTCGCGGCTCCACTACGGCCTGCGCGCGCTGCGGCTCGCGCTCGAGGAGAAGGGAGTGACCCGATGACCGGGCTCGAGGGCCACGAGAGGTACGCCGACTGGGACGGCGCCTACGTCGTCGGCGCGCTCTCGCCGGCCGAGCGGGCGGAGTTCGAGCGCCACCTCGCCGGCTGCGCGCTGTGCCGTCACGCCGTCACTGCGCTCGCGCCGCTGCCGGGCCTGCTCGCCCGGGTCGACCCCGAGGACGCCGAGGCCCTGCTGGAGGGCGGGCCCTCCGCCGTACCGGAGCTGCCGCCCGAGCTCGCCACGCCGCCCGCCGACCTCGAGCGGCGGCTGCTCGCCGCCGCCGGCCAGCAGAGCCCGCCGTCCTTCTGGCGGCGTACGTCGACCCGAGTCGGGCTCGGCCTCGCGGCTGCCGCCGCGGTGGCGGCCGCCGTCGTCGTGCCGGTCTCGCTGCAGGGCTCCGACGGGCCGGCGCCGCAGGCACAGGGGGTCGCCGTTGCGCTCCGGCCGCGGGTCGAGACCCCGCTGACCGCCGACGTGGCGCTGACCCCGGTGGCCTGGGGGACACGGATCGAGATGACGTGCTGGTACGCCAAGGAGCCCTACGACGCGACGCACTCCTACGCCCTCTACGTGCTCGACCACGACGGCCGGCCGTCGCTCGTCTCGCGCTGGCACGCCAGCCCGGGGGACACCGCCAACACCAGCGGCTCGACCGACCTCGCAGTCGCCGACATCCGGCAGGTCCAGCTTCGCGACGGCAGCACCGGTCAGGTGCTGCTCGCCGGTCGTCCGGGGTGAACCGGCGCCGCGGCGGCGTCGTGTGGGGAGGGTCCGATCCCCGACCGGAGGATCCTCGACCCAGGAGCAGCCATGATCGCCTCCAGGCGGCGCCCCGCGCTCGCCGTACTCGCCGCCGCCGGAGCACTGTCGCTCGCGGCGTGCGGCACGTCGTCCTCGAGCGCCTCGGGCACCTCGAGCGCCTCGGGCTCGTCGACCTCGTCGACCTCGTCGACCGGCTCCGCGCCGGCCGTCACCGCACTGAAGACCGCCTCGACGTCGCTCGGCTCGATCGTCGTGGACGAGGCGGGCCGCACGCTCTATCAGTACGACGACGACACCAAGGGTGCCTCGTCGAGCGTCTGCACCGGTGCGTGCGCGGTCGAGTGGCCGGCCGCGCACGCCGGGAAGGGTATGCCGCGGCTCGCCGGCGTGACCGGCGCCGTCGGCACGATCACCGGCGTCGACGGCAAGAAGCAGCTGACCCTGGACGGCTGGCCGCTCTACTACTTCCACGGCGATGCCGCCGCCGGCGACGTGCTCGGCCAGGGCTACGACGGGATCTGGTGGGTGCTCGGCCCCGACGGATCGAGGATCACCACCTCGCCGTCCGCGTCCTCCTCGTCGTCCCCGGACGACAGCGGCGGCGGGTACGCCTACTGAGACCCGCCGGCCCGGCTAGGTCCAGATGCTCCCCGGGCGCCCGCCGTCGGCGGTGACGACCGCACCGTTGAGGGCGACCGCCCGGGGCGAGGCGAGGAAGGCGACCAGGTCGGCGATCTCCGTGGCGTCGACGGTGCGGCCGAGGGCGTTGGCCTCCGACGCCGCCTGCATCGCCGGGGTGAAGTCCCGCGAGTCCGTACGGGTCATTCCCGGGTGGACGACGGTGACGGCAATGTTGTCGCGGCCGAGCTCGTCGGCGAGGTTCTTGGCGATCGCGACCACCGCGATGTTGCGGACCGAGCCCATGACCGACCCCGTCGTACGCGCGTTCATGCCGGAGATGTTGACGATGCGCCCGCCCCCGGCGGCGCGGAGGTACGGCGCGGCGGCGCGGGCGACGCGCAGGTAGCCCAGCGCCTTCGTGTCCACCTGGTCGAGCACGTCCGACTCGTCCACGCCGTCGAGGCCGGGGGCGCCGGCCGAGCTCGAGGCCGGCCGGGCGGCGGCGTTGACGACCACATCGAGCCGGCCGAAGTGCTCTGCCACCCGCGCCACCGCCGCGTCCACCTCGGCGGTCGAGGTGGTGTCGGCGGCGACGGTCAGCACACCGTCGCCGAGCTCGACCGCCGCCGCGTCGAGGGCCTCCTTGCCGCGGGCGAGCAGCGCGACCCGCGCGCCCTCGGCCAGCAGCGCCCTCGCGCACGCCTTGCCGATCCCCCTGCTGCCGCCGGTGACGAGGGCGACCTGCCCGTCGAGTCCTAAGTCCATAGGTCCAGTCAACTACATCCGGGCGGACCGAGCTTGTCAGGGAAAATCCGATGTTGTGGGGTGTCTGGATGGCCCACAAGCTCGGGTTTCCCCGGCCGGCCGGGGAAACCTGGCCCGGCCGGCCGGCTCACTCCGCCAGGTGTTCGTGCGCCTGCCGCAGCTCGCGCTTGAGGATCTTGCCGGACGGGTTCTTGGGCAGGGCATCGGCCACGACGACGTACTTCGGCGTCTTGAAGCCGGCCAGCAGGCCGCGGGTGTGCTCGATGACCCTCTCGGGGGTGAGCTCCGCGCGCGGCTTGGGTACGACGACGGCCGCGACCGCCTCCACCCAGCGCGGGTGCGGTACGGCGAAGACGGCGACCTCGGCCACCTCGTCGAGGGTGTAGATCGCCTCCTCGACCTCCCGGGTCGCGACGTTCTCGCCGCCGGTCTTGATCATGTCCTTCTTCCGGTCGACCACGTAGAGGTGGCCGTCCTCGGTGAGGTAGCCGAGGTCGCCGGAGTGGAACCAGCCGCCCCGGAACGCCTCCTCGGTCTTGTCGGGCTGCTCGTAGTACCCGAGCGTCGCGTGCGGCGAGCGGTGGACGATCTCGCCGACGGTGCGCACCGGCACCGGGTTGTCGGCGTCGTCGACGATCCGGGTCTCGACGTTGAGCGCGGGCCGGCCCGCGGAGCCGGCGTACGGGAGCTGCTCGTCGGGGCCGAGGATCGTCGCGAGCGGCGCCATCTCGGTCTGGCCGTAGAAGTTCCACAGGCGTACGTCGGGGAGCCGCCGGGTCAGCTCCTGCAGGACCGCGACCGGCATCGGCGAGGCGCCGTAGTAGCCCTTCCGGAGGCTCGACAGGTCGGCGGAGTCGAAGTCCGGGGAGCGGAGCAGGCCGATCCAGACGGTCGGGGGTGCGAAGTACTTCGTGACCCGGTGCTCGGCGATCGCGCCGAGGACCGCGGCCGGGTCGGGCGCGGGCAGGATGACCGAGGTGGCGCCGAGGTAGACGTCGACGCCGAGGAAGCAGTCGAGCTGGGCGCAGTGGTAGAGCGGCAGCGTGTGCAGCTCGATGTCGTCGGCGCTCATCTCGCCCTCGACGATGCAGGAGACGTACTGCCACATCAGCGACCGGCTCGACAGCAGCGCTCCCTTCGGCCGCGACTCCGTGCCGGAGGTGAACATCATCCGCACCGGGTCGTCGTCGGCGACGTGGACGACCGGCGCCGCCCCGTCGTACGCCGTCCAGCGGTGGAGGTCGGTCCAGCCGGCCGGCGGCGCCTCGCCGTGCAGGCGTACGACGACCCGCAGCTCGACGCTCGAGCCGGGCTCGCCCAGGGCCTTCTCGGCCACCGGCACCAGCGCGTCCTCGACGACGAACCCCTTCGCCTGCGACTGGCCGAGGATGTAGGCGATCTCGTCCGCGCCGAGCATGAAGTTGATCGGCACGAGCACGACGCCCACCCGGGCGGCCGCGAAGTTCAGTACGGCGAACTGCCAGCAGTTGTGCGACAGCAGCGCCAGCCTGTCGCCCTTCTCCAGGCCCGCCGCCGCGATCGCGGCCGCGGTCCGGTCGACCGTCGCCTCGAGCTCGGCGAACGTCAGCCGGGTCCGACCGTCGATGATCGCCGTCTTCGTCGGGAACCGCAGCGCGCTACGCCGCGGCAGGTCTCCGAGGCTGTGCTGGCGGGCGAGGTCGACGTCGGACATGGCTGCGCTCCTTGGGGCTGTGCCGGATGTGGGCCGGGTCACACATGCTAGGGCGCGGCGGGGTAGTCCGGGACGGTCTGCAGGGGCTACTCGCCAGTAACCCCTGCAGACCGTCCCGGACTATCCCGGCCGAGCCGCCCGGCAGCGACCCGGCTTACGCGGAGTCGCGGCGTACGAGCGCGGGGGAGAAGACGACCCGACGGGGCGCGCGGCGGTCGGAGGAGTCGAGCTGGTCGAGCAGGAGCCGGGCGGCCTCCTCGGCCATCGGGGCGATCGGGTTGCGCATCGTGGTGAGCGGGGGGTCGGTGCGCTCGGCGATGCCGAGGTCGTCGTGGCCGGTGACGGCGAGGTCGTGCGGGACCCGCCGGCCCCGGGCGGCGAGGGTGCGCAGGGCGCCGGCGGCCATCAGGTCGGAGGCGACGAAGAGGCCGTCGAGGTCGGGGTGCGCGTCGAGGAGCGCCGCACAGGCTGAGCCGCCGCTCTCCTCGGTGAAGTCGCCGTGGACGACCGCGTCGGCCTCGAGCCCGGCCTCGGCCATGGCCTGCCGCCAGCCCTCGAGCCGGTCCCGGCCCGGGCTCATGTCGGCGGGGCCGGCGACGGTCCCGATCCGGCGGCAGCCGCGCTCGAGCAGGACCCGGGTGGCGCCCCGGCCGCCGGCGACGTTGTCGGTGTCGACGTACGACACCCGGTCGGCGCTCGTCCACGGCCGCCCGATGAAGACGCAGGGCAGCCCGAGCGCGGCGAGGTGGTCGGCGAGGCTGTCGCGGCGGTGGTGGGAGACGACGATGGCGCCGTCGATTTGGTGTCCGCGCAGGTAGCGCAGCATCCGCTGCTCCTGCTCGCCCGGACTGGCGATGAGCAGCACGACCTGCAGGTCGTGCGCCGACAGCTCGCGGGTGACGACGTGCAGCGTGCGGGCGAAGAACGGGTCGCTGAAGACCCGCTCGTCGGGCTCGGGGACGACGAGCGCGACGGAGTCGGTACGCCGGGTGACGAGCGACCGTGCGGCAGGGTTGGGCGTGTAGCCCAGCCGGCGTACGGCGTCGGCGACCGCCTCCTGGGCCCGGGCGCTCACCCGCGACCCGCCGTTGATGGCGCGCGAGGCGGTGGCCCTGCTGACCCCGGCCAGCCGGGCGACCTCGTCGAGCGTGGGCGAGCCGCCCGATGCCACCGCCTCGTCCATGGCCCTCCCGCTCACGCCGCCCCGAGCCGGTTGCTGGCGGCGACGCGGGCGAACCAGAGCGCGCTGTCCTTCGGCGTCCGGACCTGGGTGTCGTAGTCGACGTGGACGATCCCGAACCGCTGCCCGTAGCCGTAGGCCCACTCGAAGTTGTCGAGCAGCGACCAGGCGAAGTAGCCGCGTACGTCGACGCCCTGCTCGATCGCGTCGTGGAGCGCGCGCAGGTGGAGGTCGATGAACCGCAGCCGCTCGCCGTCGTGTACGCCGCCGTCGGCGGCCACCTCGTCGTGGTAGGCGGCGCCGTTCTCGGTGATGTAGATCGGCGGTGCGGCGTACTCGTCGCGAAGCCGCAGCATCAGCCGGGTCAGCCCGTCGGGCTGCACCTCCCAGTCCATCGCCGTGGTCGGGCTGCCGGTGCGCGGCGTGACGATGTCGTCGCCGCCCGGATGCGGCGAGGAGGTCGGACGAGAGGGGCGGAGCACACGGCTGCCGAGCAGGTCGTCGTGAGGCCTGCCCGAGGGGATCTGCTTGTGGTAGTAGTTCACGCCGAGCAGGTCGAGAGGCCGGCTGATGACCGCGAGGTCGCCGTCGAGCACCCAGTCCTGCCACGGCCGCCCCTGGAACGTCATGCCCTCGGTGTCGGCCGCCAGGTCCTCGGCGTACCTCCCCTTGAGGATGGGGTCGAGGAAGCTCCTGTTGAAGAAGCCGTCGACCCGACGGGCGGCGTCCACGTCGACCGGCTCGGTGGGGTCGTAGGGCTCCACGGTGGTGAGGTTGAGCGTGATGCCGACCTGCTTGCCGCGGTCCGGCGTCGCACCCCGTCGGCGCAGCTCGTCGACGACGAGGCCGTGGGCGAGCATCAGGTGGTGGGCGGCGACGAGGCCCGCCACCCCCTCCTGCCGGCCCGGCGCCTTCTGGCCCGCGGTGTAGGCGAGGTAGGAAGAGCACCAGGGCTCGTTGAGGGTCGTCCAGTAGGAGACCCGGTCGGAGAGCGCGTCGTAGACGGTCGTTGCGTACTCGACGAATCGGTCGGCAGTGTCGCGCTTGAGCCAGCCGCCCTCGTCCTCCAGCGCCTGGGGAAGGTCCCAGTGGTAGAGCGTCACCCACGGCGCGATGCCCGCGTCGAGGAGCTCGTCGACGAGCCGGCTGTAGAAGTCGACGCCCTTCTGGTTGACCGCGCCACCGTCGGGACGTACGCGCGGCCAGGCGATCGAGAAGCGGTACGACGCCAGGTTCAGCCGCTTCATGAGCGCGACGTCCTCGGGCATGCGGTGGTAGTGGTCGCAGGCGACGTCGCCGGTGTCGCCGCGGACGATCGCGCCGGGGACGCGACTGAAGGTGTCCCAGATCGACGGCGTGCGGCCGTCCTCGTCGTACGCCCCCTCGATCTGGTACGCCGCCGTGGCGGCGCCCCACAGGAAGCCGGCGGGGAACTCGAGGGTCTCCTCAGTGGTCGAGCCGGTCGAGACCTCGTGGGCGTGCTCGTTCGTGCTGGTCATCCTTTGACGGCTCCTTGCATGATGCCGGCCACGAGCTGGCGGCCGGTCGCGATGAACAGAAGAAGTAGCGGCACCGTTGCCAGGATCGTCCCAGCCTGCAGCAGAGCCATGTCGCTCGTCCCCTGGCCCGGCGCGATCTTGAGCTGGTCGAGCGCTGTCTGGAGGGTCTGGACGTCGGAGCCCTGCAGCACCAGCAGCGGCCACATGAAGTCCGTCCAGACCTGCATGAAGGTGAAGAGCCCGAGGATCGCCATCGCCGGCCTCGCGGCCGGGACAGCGACCGTCCAGAACGTCCTGATCATCGAGCACCCGTCCACCCGGGCGGCGTCGATCAGCTCGTCAGGGATCGCGTCGACGAGGTACTGCCGCATGAAGAAGACCCCGAAGGCCGTCACCAGCCACGGCAGGATGACCGCGGCGTGGGTGCCCGTCAGCCCGAGGTTGCTGAACTCCTTGAGCAGTGGGATCAGCGCCAGCTGCGTCGGCACGGCCAGCGTGAGGATCACGAAGACCATCAGGGCGTCGGCTCCGCGGAAGCGGAGCTTGGCGAAGGAGTAGCCGGCCAGCGTCGCGAACAGCACGACCGAGAGGGCCGAGATCCCCGAGACGATCACCGAGTTGGCGAGCGCTGACCAGAAGTCGATGCGGTCGAAGACGCGGCCGGCGTTCTCGAGGAAGTGGCCACCGGGGACCAGTGGCGGCGGGGTCTGGATCGAGCGCTGCCGGGTGACCGAGCCGATCACGAACGACCAGTACAGCGGGAAGGCCGAGCCGACGAAGAACGCGGCCAGCAGGCCGTAGACGAGGAATCCGGGGCGACGGGTCACGTGTGGCTCCTCCGCTGGACGGCGCGGGTGACGACGAAGTTGACCAGGGCGAACGCCACGATGATGAGGAACAGGATCCAGGCGGCAGCGGCGGCCCGGGGATAGGGGTCGGTGCTGCTGTTGGCGGTGTTGAAGACGTACATCGTGAGCGTCTGGTACTCGTAGTTCGCCCCGCCCTGGTGCTGCAGGTTGGTGTCGAAGAGCCGGGGCTCGGTGAAGATCTGCAGCCCGCCGATCGTCGAGGTGACGATGACGAAGATCATCGTCGGTCGGATCGAGGGCAGGGTGACGTGGAAGAACTGCTTCACCCTGCTGGCGCCGTCGATCGCGGCGGCCT
Source organism: Nocardioides asiaticus (assembly GCF_040049175.1). Classification (NCBI taxonomy): domain Bacteria; kingdom Bacillati; phylum Actinomycetota; class Actinomycetes; order Propionibacteriales; family Nocardioidaceae; genus Nocardioides; species Nocardioides asiaticus. The sequence goes on from NZ_JBDZDM010000002.1 coordinate 724,632, forward strand.
CGTAGAGGTCGCGCGGGATCGCCTGCATCGCGGCCAGCACGATGAGAGCGTTGTAGCCGGTCCAGCGGTAGTTGACCATCGTTGCGATCGCGAGCCAGCTGGCCGGCCGGTTCGAGTGCCACGAGATCTCGGGCAGCCCGATGCCGGACAGGATCTGGTTGACGAGGCCGGACTTGTCGGCGAACAGCGCACCGAAGATCAGGGCCGCGGCCGCGGGCGCGACGACGAACGGCAGCAGCACGCTCATCCGCCACCACGTCCGACCGCGCAGCGTGGTGTCGAGCAACGCAGCGACGACGGTCGCCACGGCGATCTGCGGCACCGAGGACAGCAGGAAGATCCCGATGGTGTTCCAGAGCGCCTTGTGGAACACCGGGTCGTGGAGGACGTGGGAGTAGTTGGCCCAGCCGATCCACGGGCCGTGGTCCGCGCCGAAGCGTGGCCACGAGAAGAACGAGAGATAGCCGGTGTAGAGCAGTGGGTAGAGCCCGATGACCGCGAAGACCAGGAAGAACGGCAGCACGTAGAGGTACGGCGACAGCCGCACGTCGAGGCGGGAGAGCCGGTGGCGCCGGGCGATCGTCGCCGTCGGCGCACCGCGCGGGGACGGGCGGCGCGGACCGCGCGTCGGGGACGCCGAAGGAGCGTCCCCGACGGTGGCCGTGGAGTTCTCGCTCATCAACCGCGACGGATCAGGAGAGCCCGTTGACGGCCTGGACGAAGGTGTCCCAGGACGAGTCCGCCGACTTGCCCTCGTCGACCCGCTGGATCGCTGTCTGGAAGAGGCCGAGGATGTCGGAGTACTTGTCGCCCTTGTAGGGCCGGTCGGGCTCGACCGCCTTGGCGCGGTCGGCGAGGATCTGCGCGGTCGGGGCGTTGTTGAAGTACGGGTCCGGCTTGGCCGACGAGCTGAGCTCCTGCTCCGCAGCGACGTTGGCCGGGTAGTTGCCGGCGGCCTTGAACGCGGCCACCTCCTGGTCCTGATCGGTCAGCCAGTTGGCGAACTGCTTCGCCTCGGCCTGGTGCTTGGACTGCGTGGGTACGGCGAGGAACGAGCCGCCCCAGTTGCCGCCGCCGCCCGGGAAGGCGTTGACGAAGTCCCAGCCCTTGACGTCCGGGGCCGCGTCCTTGATGTTGGCGAACATCCAGCCCGGGCACGGGATCGTCGCGAACCCGTCGTTGGTGAACTGCGCCTTCCAGTCATCGCCCCACTGGACGACACGTGTCGACAGGGTCGGGGCGTACTTGGTGACGGTGTCGTAGACGCTCTTCAGCTCCGGGTTGTCGACGTTGACCTTCTGGTCCTCGGTCTGGAACGGGTACTTCGTCTGGTTGAGCATCGCCTGGGCGATCGAGCCGCTCGAGTCGTACCACTTCGAGCCGGGGACCTTCTGGACGAACTGCTGGCCGGTCGCGAAGTAGTGGTCCCAGGTGTCGAACAGTGCCGCGACGTCCTCACGCTTCGTCGGCAGGCCCGCCTTCTTGAAGAGGTCGGCGCGATAGCAGAAGCCCTCCGGGCCGGCGTCCGTCGGATAACCGATCTGCTCGCCGTCGGTCGTCTGGCCGGCCTTGTACTTGTAGTCGACCCAGCGACCGTCGAGCGACTTGTCGGTCAGGTCGGCGAACTGGTCGGACGCGCCCTCGGCCAGGAACTGTGGCATCGCGTCGCCCTCGATGGCGACGATGTCGGTCAGCCCGGTGCCGGCCTGCAGGTCGGAGGTCAGGGTCTGCTTCCACGTGTCCCACTCGGAGACCACCGTCGGCTTGACCGTGAACGGACGATCCGGATCGGCGTTCCACTTCTTGATGAGGTCGGCATAGCCGAAGTCGCTGAAGGTGGTGATGGTGAGGGTGTCGTTCTTGCCGAGCGACGACTGCGAGCTGCCGCTGCTGCTGCTGCCGCACGCGGCCGTGAGGCCGGCGACGAGGGTCGCGACGGCGCCGAAGGCCAAGCCCCTGCGCCAGGAGGTGGAGTAGGTACGCACGTGGTGCTCCTGCCGTGTTGCACTGTGTGGACGGACCCGGACCGAGGCTCGGGCTGGGCGTGAGAGCGCTTCCACTCACGCCGCTGCGCCACTATGACGTGCGTCACATTCTGGTGTCAACCACGACTGCGACTCGGGAGGACCATGCTATGGGAGCGCTTCCAAGAAGCGGCGCTCGACCCGTTGCGCCCGGGACCTCCGGCGCGGGAGGCTGCCCGGTGTGGCCGGCGCCGCGCCGGCATACGAACGTCGAGAGGAGCCAGCAGTGACCGGACGTCTGGAGGGCAAGGTCGCCTTCATCACCGGGGTCGCCCGCGGCCAGGGCCGTGCCCACGCCGTACGCCTCGCGCGAGAAGGGGCCGACATCGTCGGCGTCGACCTCGCCAGCCCGCTTCCCGGCGTGCCGTACGACTCGCCGACCCCGGCCGACCTCGAGGAGACCGTCCACGCGGTCGAGACGGTGGGGCGCCGGGCGATCCTGGAGCAGGGCGACGTACGCGATCTCGAGCGCCTCCAGAAGGTCGTCCAGCACGGCGTCGAGGAGCTCGGCGGGCTCGACGTGGTGGTCGCCAACGCCGGCATCTGCATCCCGCAGCCGTGGGACGAGATCACGCCGCAGACGTTCAAGGACACGATGGACATCAACGTCACCGGCGCCTGGAACACCGTGATGGCGACCGCGCCCCACCTCATCGAGCGCGGCGGCGGGTCGATCACCATCACCAGCTCGTACGCCGGCAAGAAGGTCCAGCCGTGGATGGTCCACTACACGACCAGCAAGCACGCGCTCGTCGGCATGACCCGCGCGTTCGCCGCCGAGCTCGGCCGCCACAGCATCCGGGTCAACAGCGTCCACCCCGGTGCCGTGAACACCCCGATGGGCTCCGGCGACATGCAGAGCGCCATGGGCCACGCCGCGGAGACGACGCCGCATCTGGCGCCGATGGGTGGCGTCTTCCTGCCGAGGTACGCCGCCGAGGCCGACGAGATCGCCAACGTCGTCGCCTTCCTCGCCAGCGACGAGGCCGACTTCATCACCTCCGAGCACGTCAGCATCGACGGAGGGATGCAGTACTTCTAGCGGTTCGCCTTCTAGCGGTTGGCCTTGCGGGCGCGCGACGCCATCTTCGCGCGCTCGTTCTGGTCGAGGACGACCTTGCGGATCCGGACCTGGTCGGGGGTGACCTCGACGCACTCGCCCTCGCGGCAGAACTCCAGGCTCTGCTCGAGGGAGAGCTTCTTGGGCGGGATGAGCTTCTCGAAGTTGTCGGCCGTGGAGGAGCGGATGTTGGTCTGCTGCTTCTCCTTGGTGATGTTGACGTCCATGTCGTCGGCGCGGGAGTTCTCGCCGACGATCATGCCCTCGTAGACCTCGGTGCCCGGCTCGACGAAGAGGACGCCGCGCTCCTGCAGCGAAGTCATGGCGTACGACGAGGCGGCGCCGGCCCGGTCCGCGACGAGCGACCCGGACGCACGGGAGCGGATCTCCCCGGCCCAGGGGAAGTAGCCCTCCGAGATGTGGTGGGCGATGCCGGTGCCGCGGGTCTCGGTGAGGAACTCGGTGCGGAAGCCGATCAGGCCGCGGGCAGGGACGACGAACTCCATCCGCACCCAGCCGGTGCCGTGGTTGGTCATCCCCTCCATCCGGCCCTTGCGGTTGGCGAGCAGCTCGGTGATGGAGCCGAGGTACTCCTCGGGAGCGTCGATCGTCAGCCGCTCGTAGGGCTCGTGCAGCTTGCCGTCGACCTCCTTGGTGACGACCTGCGGCTTGCCGACGGTCAGCTCGTAGCCCTCGCGGCGCATCTGCTCGACGAGGATCGCCAGCGCCAGCTCGCCGCGGCCCTGGACCTCCCAGGCGTCGGGGCGCTCGGTCGGCAGGACCTTCAGCGAGACGTTGCCGACCAGCTCGGCGTCGAGCCGGTCCTTGACCAGCCGGGCGGTGACCTTGGATCCCTTGACCTTGCCGACCATCGGCGAGGTGTTGGTGCCGATGGTCATCGAGATCGCGGGCTCATCGACGTGGATGAGCGGGAGCGCGACCGGGCTCTCGGCGTCGGCGAGCGTCTCGCCGATCATGATGTCCGGGATGCCGGCCACGGCGACGATGTCGCCCGGCCCGGCCTCCTCGCCCGGCTTGCGCTCGAGGCCCTCGGTGATGAGCAGCTCGGTGATCCGGACGCTCTTCACCTCGCTGTCGCGGCGCATCCAGGCCACGGTCTGGCCCTTCCTCAGCGTGCCTTGGTGGATGCGCAGCAGCGCGAGCCGGCCGAGGAACGGCGAGGCGTCGAGGTTGGTGACGTGGGCCTGGAGCGGCGCGCCCTCGACGTACTGCGGCGCGGGGATCGTCTCCAGGATCGTCCTGAACAGCGGCTCGAGGTCCTTGGAGTCCGGCAGCTGGCCGTTGTCGGGCTTCTCGAGCGAGGCGATCCCGGCCTTGCCGGAGGCGTAGACGATCGGGAAGTCGAGCGCGTCCTGGCTGTGGGAGTCGTCGAGCAGGTCCATGAACAGCTCGTAGGTCTCGTCGACGACCTCGTCGATGCGGGCGTCGGGTCGGTCGACCTTGTTGACCACGAGGACGACGGGCATGTCGGCGTTGAGCGCCTTGCGCAGCACGAACCGGGTCTGGGGGAGCGGGCCCTCGGAGGCGTCGACGAGCAGGACGATGCCGTCGACCATGGAGAGACCGCGCTCGACCTCGCCACCGAAGTCCGCGTGGCCGGGAGTGTCGATGATGTTGATCGTCATGCCCTGCGGCGCGCTCGGCCCGGTGTAGTGGACCGCGGTGTTCTTCGCGAGGATCGTGATCCCCTTCTCGCGCTCGAGGTCGCCGGAGTCCATCACCCGCTCGGCCACCGACTCGGCCTCGTGCTCGGTGAACGCGCCGGCCTGGCGCAGCATCGCGTCGACCAACGTGGTCTTGCCGTGGTCGACGTGGGCGACGATCGCCACGTTGCGAAGGTTCGCGGACTGGGTTTCGGACATGCGTGAGCGACCCGACTTCTCAAGGGGAGGGAACGCCTCGATCCTATCGGCGGGCCCGGGTTTGGCCCGCATCGCGAGCGGCGCTCGTACGCCGGCGTACGGCTGCGGCTCCTAGGCTGGGCCGCATGCCGACCATCGCCACGAACACCCGCGTCTCGCGCAAGGAGCTGCTCGACTTCGTCCGCACCCGGCACCGGCTGGTGCTCTCGACCACGCGGGCCGACGGGCGGCCGCAGCTGTCGCCGGTCACCGGCGGCGTGGACGCGTCCGGGCGGATCGTGGTCTCGACGTACCCCGACCGTGCGAAGGCGGTCAACCTGCGCCGGAACCCGGCCGCGTCGGTGCTGGTGATCTCGGAGGAGTGGAACGACCCGTGGGTGCAGGTCGACGGCACCGCCGAGGTGCTCGACATGCCCTCGGAGGAGGCGCTCGAGGGTCTGGTGGAGTACTTCCGCTGCATCTCCGGCGAGCACCCCGACTGGGACGAGTACCGCGACGCGATGCGCAAGCAGGGCAAGTCGCTCATCCGGATCACCCCCACGTCGTGGGGGCCGGTCGCCACCGGCGGCTTCCCGCCGGACCGCGTGCCTGCCTCGTGAAGCTGACTCGTGAACCCGCCTCCTGACGCTGTTTCGTGAAATTGTCGGCGCCGCGGTGTTCTCTTGGCGCATGACCTCTCGGACACACACCCACTGCCAGTTCATCCCGCCCTACCTCATCGAGCGGCTCCAGCCCGACAAGCTCGCGCTCGACGAGTCCTTCCGTTCGGCGCGCGCCGCGGGGCCGAAGCCCGTGACCGAGACCGTCGCCGGCGGTGCGAAGGCGTGGGTGGTCCACACCTGCAACAACACCTCCGAGCTGCCGGGCACGGTGGTGCGGTCCGCCGGTGACCCGGCATCCGGCGACGACGCCGTGGACGAGGCCGCCGACGGCATCACGGCGTCGCTGGCGCTCTTCTCCGAGATCTACGGTCGCGACTCCTACGACGGGCAGGGAGCCTCGGTGAGCCTGTCGGTCCACTACGAACAGGGCTACGACAACGCCTACTGGGACGGCACCCAGCTCGTGTTCGGCGACGGTGACGGCCAGATCTTCGACCGGTTCACCAAGCCGGTCGACGTGCTCGGCCACGAGTTCACCCATGCCGTCACCGAGCGCACGGCCGGGCTCACCTACTCCGGCCAGTCCGGCGCGCTCAACGAGTCCGTCTCCGACGCGTTCGGCTCCTGCGTCAAGCAGCGCCTCCTCGGGCAGACCGCCGACCAGGCCGACTGGCTGATCGGCGAGGGGCTCTTCCTCGAGGGCGTCCAGGGCCGGGCGCTGCGCGACATGCGCAACCCGGGGACCGCCTACGACGACCCGCGGCTCGGCAAGGACCCGCAGGCCGCCGACATGAGCGGCTACGTCGACACCACCGACGACAACGGCGGTGTCCACACCAACTCCGGGATCCCCAACCGGGCGTTCGCGCTGGCCGCGCTCGCCGTCGGCGGCGACACCTGGGAGGGCGCCGGCCGGATCTGGTACGCCGCGCTCACCAACGGCTCCGTCACCGCCGACACCGACTTCGCGGGCTTCGCCGCTGCGACGATCGCCGCGGCAGGCGAGCACGCCGACGCCGTACGCCAGGCCTGGGAGACCGTGGGCGTCACCCCCGGCGACTCATCGGCGGGTGGCAGCGGCGGCCAGTCCTCGGGCACATCGACGGTCGCCGTCACGCGCAGCGGAGGCTTCGCCGGGCTGAAGCAGCAGGGCGAGGTCGACCTCGACGCCGACGACGACCGCGCCTCCGAGCTCCGCGACCTGGTCTCCCGGGTCGACGTCGCGGCACTGTCCAGCGACGAGGCCCCGAAGCCGGACATGTTCGTCTACGAGTTCCACCTCCGCGGGTCGAGCGTCCGCGTCCCGGAGCAGCACCTCACCTCCGACCTGCGACGCATCGCCGATCTCGTGCTGGGCCGCTGAGGAATCGCTCCTCGCAACATGACCGTGTTGTACTGCCGACGTGCAGACGATCGGACTCATCGGCGGCATGAGCTGGGAGAGCAGCGCCGCCTACTACGAGGGGCTCAACAAGGGCGTCCAGCAGCGGCTCGGCGGACTCCACTCCGCCCGGATCGTGCTCGCCTCGGTCGACTTCGCCGAGGTGATGGACCTGCTGGAGAAGGAACGCACCGACGAGGTCGCCGCGATCCTCGTCGAGGCCGCGAAGGGCGTCGAGGCCGCCGGCGCGGACTTCGTCCTGCTCTGCACCACCACGTTCCACCTGGTCTACGACCAGGTGGCGGCCGCCGTCTCGATCCCGGTGCTCCACCTCGCCGACGTCGTCGCCGAGCGCTGCAAGAAGTCCGGGATCACCGCCGTGGGGTTCCTGAGCACGGCCTACACCATGGAGAACGACTTCTTCGCCGAGCGGCTGTCCTCGCAGGGGATCGACGTCAACCTGCCGGATCCGGTCCACATCGACACGCTCGACTCGATCATCTACGACGAGCTGGTCTTCCGGAAGGTCAACCCGAGCTCCCGCCGCCGGGTCGTCGGCATCATCGACGAGCTCTGGGACGCCGGCTCCGACGGCGTGCTCCTCGGCGCGACCGAGCTCTCCCTGCTCGTGCGCCAGGAGGACGTCGAGGTCCCTGTGCTCGACGTCATCACCGTGCACGTCGAGGCCGCGCTCGACCGGGCGCTGGTCTGACCCGGTCTCGACGCGCGTCCTCAGTCCGACACCCGGTGGACCTTGTGCTGGGCGGCCTGGGCCTTGGGGCGGATGACGAGCTCGTCGACGCTGACGTGGGCCGGTCGGGTGACCATCCAGGTGATCGCGTCGGCGACGTCCTCGGCGACCAGCGGCTCGGCGACGCCGGCGTACACCGCCTCGGCCTTCTGCTCGTCGCCGCCGAAGCGGACCAGCGAGAACTCGTCGGTCCGCACCATCCCCGGCGCGACCTCCATGACGCGGACCGGCTGGTCGTAGAGCTCGAGGCGGAGTGTCTCGTTGACGACCTGCGTGCCGTGCTTGGCGGCGGTGTAGCCGGCACCGCCCTCGTACGCCACCCGGCCCGCGGTGGAGCCGACGTTGACGATCGTCCCCGCACCCGAGGCGACGAGCGCCGGCAGCAGCGCCTTGGTGACCTGCATGAGCCCGATGACGTTGACCTCGTACATCCGCCGCCAGTCCTCGGCCTTCGCCTCGGCGACCGGCTCGGAGCCGAAGGCGCCACCGGCGTTGTTGACGAGTACGTCGAGCCGCGGGCCGACCGTCTCCGCGAGGGCGGCGACCGAGGCCTCGTCGGTGACGTCGGTGACGACGGGCGTGCCGCCGAGCTCCTTGGCGAGCGCCTCGATCCGGTCGGCGCGACGGGCGGCGAGGAACACGTGGTAGCCCTCGGCGGAGAGCCGGCGGGCGGTGGCCGCGCCGATTCCGCTGCTGGCCCCGGTCACGACGGCGGTCTTCTGGGTCTCGGTCATGGCTGCATTGTCTCCAAGGCGAGTCGACATTTGCCCGGCGGGGTACCGATCGACTGACGCGAGCCTAGGGGAATGTCGGAACCCGATGCATGGTTGGACGCTCCGCAGGAGTAGGCCGGAGGCGTGAGGGCGGAGGTGAGAGGAGCGCCGTGGAGCGGATCGACCGGGTGGCGATGATCAGCCTCCACACCTCGCCGCTGGACCAGCCCGGCACCGGCGACGCGGGCGGGATGAACGTCTACGTGCTCGAGCTCTCGAAGCGGCTCGCCGCCCAGGGCATCGCCGTCGACGTCTTCACCCGCGCCACCTCCTCCCGGCTCGAGCCGGTCGTGCCGGCCTGTGACGGCGTCGCCGTCCACCACGTGCACGCCGGTCCGTTCGAGGGGCTGTCGAAGGGCGAGCTGCCCGGCCAGCTCTGCGTCTTCGCCCGCGAGGTGCTGCGCACGGAGGCCACGCGCCCGGTCGGCTACTACGACGCCGTCCACTCCCACTACTGGCTCTCCGGGCAGGTCGGCGCCCTCGCGCGCGACCGCTGGGGGGTGCCGCTCGTCCACTCCATGCACACCATGGCGAAGGTGAAGAACGCCGCGCTCGCCGGCGGCGACACCCCCGAGCCCGAGGCGCGGCTCATCGGCGAGGAGCAGGTCGTCGAGGCGGCCGATCTCCTCATCGCGAACACCGACCTCGAGGCGAAGCAGCTCATCGAGCTCTACGACGCAGAGCCCGGCCGCGTCCAGGTCGTCCATCCCGGCGTCGATCTCGGCATCTTCCGTCCGGAGGACAGGTCGGCCGCCCGGGCAGCCCTCGGCCTGCCCCAGCGCGCCCACGTGCTGCTCTTCGCCGGCCGGCTCCAACCGCTCAAGGCCCCCGACGTGCTCCTCCGCGCCGTCGCCGTGATGCTCGTCCGCGACCCCGGCCTGCGGCCCTCGCTCGTCGTTCCCGTCGTCGGGGGGCCGTCCGGCTCCGGGCTCGACCACCCCACCTCGCTCGCCGACCTCGCCCGCGAGCTCGGCATCGACGACGTCGTACGCTTCGTGCCGCCGGTGACCCAGCCCGAGCTGGCGCGGTGGTACGCCGCCGCGTCGCTCGTCGCCGTCCCGTCCTACAACGAGTCCTTCGGCCTCGTCGCCGTCGAGGCGCAGGCCTGCGGCACTCCGGTCGTCGCCGCCGCCGTCGGGGGTCTGACGACGGCCGTCCAGGACGGCCGCAGCGGCTTCCTCGTCGACGGCCACGACCCGGCCCGCTGGGCCGATGCCCTCACCGAGGTGATCTCCTCCGACGTACGCCGCGAGAAGCTGGCCGTCGGCGCGCTCGCCCACGCCCGGGACTTCTCGTGGGAGGCGACCGCGCGTGCGACACTCGCGGTCTACGAGCAGGCCCGCACCCTGATGCGCGAAGAGGTGGCATGACCCAGGCAGCACAGACGGCGCCCGGCTCGCCGGGCGCGCAGCTGGTCCGCGACTGGCTGCGCGACAACGACCTCGAGTGGCAGGAGACCGAGGCCGAGAACGGCGAGGTCAGGCTGTCGTTCTCACTGCCGGGCGAGAAGAAGCTGCAGACCCCGGTCCGGCTCGACGTCAACCAGCACGCGCTCGGCGTCCACGCGTTCGTCTGCCGGCATCCTGACGAGAACCTCGAGGGCGTCTACCGCTGGCTGCTGGAGCGCAACCTGCGGATGTACGCCGTCGCCTTCGCCGTCGACCGGCTCGGCGACATCTACCTCGATGCCCGGCTGCCGCTCGAGACCCTCACCCCGGACGGGCTCGACCGGCTGCTCGGCTGCGTGCTGACGTACGCCGACGAGTCGTTCAACGTCATCCTCGAGCTCGGCTTCGCCAGCTCGATCCGCAAGGAGTGGGAGTGGCGCAAGCTCCGCGGCGAGTCCACCGCCAACCTCGAGGCGTTCCGCGGCTGGCTGGAGTCCGACGCCAGCGGGCCGTGAGCCTGCGAGTCGAGACTGACTGAGTCCTGCGAGGATGGGTCGGTGGACGACCCCAGGGCCCTCGTCGGCGAGACGTACGCCGCGGTCACCGCGGCCGTCGACGCGCTGAGCGAGCGCGACCTCCTCCGCCCGACCCGCGCCCACGGCTGGGCGGTCCAGGACCTGCTGCTCCACCTGCTCTTCGACGCCCAGCGGGCGCTGGTCGCGATGGCGACGCCGGCCTCGGGCGAGCCGACGGTCGACGCGGCGACGTACTGGGCGCCGTTCAAGCCGGACATGGACGGCGCCGACGCGCACGCCCGGACCGTGCGCGTCCAGGCCTCGGCGCACCGCTGCCGGCCGCGTGGGACGACACCTCCGCCGCACTCCTCGCCTCCGGCCGCGGCGAGCCGTCCGCGGAGGACCGGGACGCCCTCGGCGAGCTCGCCGCAAGACTGCCGCTGCTGGGCTGACCGCCGCGGCGGACCGACGGCTACCAGCCGCCGGTGACCGCCTGCAGGGCGAGGCTGACGACCGACACGGTGACCCAGAGGATGCCGCCGAGCACGAGCGGCCGGGCGCCGGTACGCCGCAGCGCGGGCAGGTCGGTCGAGAGGCCGATCCCGGCCAGCGCGACGGTGATGAGGAACGTCGATACCTGGCCCGCGCCGGCGACGGCGCCCGCGGGCACGAGCTCGGTCGACCCGACCGCGGCCATGAGCACGAAGCCGACGAGGAACCACGGCACCAGGCGCGCCACCCGCAGCGGGGTGAGCGGCGCGGGCGCCTCGCCGGTCGGCGTACGCCGCCGACCGACCAGCACCGCGAGCGTCAGCACGATGGGGACGATCATCAGTGTCCGGACCAGCTTGACCACGACGGCGTGGTCGGCCGCGCCCGGGCCGTACGTCGAGGCAGCGGCCACCACCGAGGAGGTGTCGTTGACCGCGGTGCCGGCGAAGACGCCGAACGCGTGCTGCCCCATCCCGAGCGCGTGGCCGACCAGCGGGAAGACGACGACCGCGGCGATGTTGAAGACGAAGATCGTGGACACGGCGTAGGCCACGTCGGCGCTCACCGCGCCGATCACCGGCGAGACCGCGGCGATCGCGGAGGCGCCGCAGATGCCGGTGCCTGAGCCGACGAGCATGCGCAGGTCGCTCCCCACGCCGAGGCGTCGGCCGGCGACCTGGGCGACGAGCAGGCAGACGCCGAGCGTGCCCAGCATGACCGGCAGCGACGCGGCCCCGACGGACACCACCTGGCCGAGCGAGAGCCGCAGCCCGAGGACGACGACGGCGACCTGGAGAACCCGGGTGCCGGCGTACTGCAGGCCCGGCAGCAGCCGCGCGCTCGGCCGCCGGGCGGTGGCGATCACCGCGCCGAGCACGATCGCCGGGACCGCGCTGCCGAGCACCGGGACGTACCGGCCGATCACGGTGCTCACGACCGCCAGCGCGACGGCCGCCGCGAGTCCGGGCACGATGCTGCCCAGCCCGAACAGGCCGCCCAGCGTCAGGGCCGGCGCGGTCCTCGGGGCGGTCGTCGGGGCAGTGCTCGCGCTCATCGTCGCCAGTCTCCGGGGGATCGCGGAGGCGCAGTAGTGACCGCGTGGCTGTGAGGTCACAGGGCATCCCTGTGGGAACTCCACGGATGTGCCTGTGACCGGCCCTTAGGGTCGGGGCATGGCCACCCGTCCCGCGACCGTCGACGACGTCCACGCGCTGGCCCGCGCGATGCCCCACGTGACCGTTGAGCACGGCCCGAAGGGCAACGCGGTCTACCAGGTGGGACGCAAGTCGTTCGTCTTCTTCCGTACGCCGCAGCCGGACGCGGTCGACCCCGAGACTGGCGAGAAGTACGACGACGTGATCATGTTCTGGGTCGGCTCGGACGTCGAGAAGGACGCGATGGTGCGCGACCCGTCGACGCCGTACTTCACCACCCGGCGCTTCGACGGCCACCCGTCGGTCCTGGTGCGCGGCTCACGGCTCGGCGAGATCAGCCTCGAGGAGCTCACCGAGGTCGTGCAGGACGCGTGGCTGGCCCGCGCCTCCCGCCGCCGCGCCGACGCCTGGCTCGCCGAGCACGGGCCCGGGCCGGGTCCTCAGGCGCGCACCCGGGGCTGACGCCGCGCGAGGGCCACGCCGGCGAGTGCGAGCACGCCGCCGACGTACGCCAGCGTGGGCGGGGTCTCGCCGAGGAAGATCCAGCTCAGCACGATCGCGATCGGCGGGACGAGATAGGTCGTGATGCCGAGCCGCGAGGCGTCCATGTGCTGCAGCGCGTAGGCGTACGTCGTGAACGCGAGCGCCGTCGGGAAGGCGCCGAGATAGACCACCCACAGCGTCGACGACGCCGGAGCGGAGCCGACGTCGGAGACCAGCTGCCCCGCGAACGGGAGGCACACGACCGCGCCGACCGTGCACGCCAGCCAGGTGACGTGGACGGCCTGCAGCCGCGCGACCAGCGGCTTCTGGAGGACCAGGCTGACGGCGTACACCACTGCCGAGACCAGGCAGAGCACCACGCCGATCACGTCGTGGCCGCGCCCGTCGGCACTGTCGGCGCCGAGCCCGATGATCGCGACGCCGGCGAAGGCGAGGGCGAGCCCGAGTCCGAGGTACGCCGTGAACCGCTCGCCCAGGAAGGTCGCCGCCAGCAGCGCGATGAGGATCGGCGAGACCTGGATGAGCATCGACGACGTGCCCGCGTCGATCCGCTTCTCGCCGGCGTTGAGCGCGACGTTGTAGACGCCGAACCACAGCACCCCGATCGCCGCGATGGAGACCCACTGCCGCCAGGTCGGGTGGGGTACGCCGCGGCGCAGCGCGTAGGGCGCGAGGCAGAGCGACCCGACGACGAGGCGACCGAGCGAGAGCGACCCGGGCCGGAAGTCGGGGCCGAGGTGGCGGATCGCGACGAACGCCGACGCCCAGAAGAACAGCGTCACCGCCACCAGCGTGAGCGGCAGCCAGGTGCGGACGGCGGTCGCGGTCGTGGGGGACTCGGTGGTCGTCGTACTCGTCACGACACGACGCTACGTAAAGGAACCCCCGCGCGCACGCGGATATCGGCCAGCGTTGCCCGAGATGCCGCCAGCGTCGCCACAACTCCGGAATCGAGGGGGCACAACCCCCGACTCAACCGGTCAGAGGTCGAGCTTGTAGCCCAGGCCGCGGACCGTGACCAGGAACTTCGGCTCGCTCGGGTCGGGCTCGAGCTTGGCCCGCAGCCGCTTGACGTGGACGTCGAGCGTCTTGGTGTCGCCGACGTAGTCCGACCCCCACACGCGGTCGATGAGCTGGCCGCGGGTCAGGACCCGGCCGGGGTTGCGGAGGAACATCTCGAGGAGCTCGAACTCCTTGAGCGGCAGCCGCTGCTCCTGGCCGTCGACGGTCACGACGTGGCGCTCGACGTCCATCCGGACCGGCCCCGCCTCGAGCGTCGCGGGCGCGAGGTCGGGCTCCTGGCCGCGCCGCAGGACGGCACGGATCCGGGCCACCAGCTCGCGGGGGGAGTAGGGCTTGGTGACGTAGTCGTCGGCACCGAGCTCGAGGCCGACGACCTTGTCGACCTCGTCGTCCTTGGCGCTGACCATGATGACGGGGACGGAGGAGCTGGCGCGGATCTGGCGGCACACCTCGGTGCCGGGGATGCCGGGCAGCATGAGGTCGAGCAGCACGATGTCGGCACCGTTGCGGTCGAAGTCCTTGAGCGCGTCGGTGCCGTTCTCGGCCACGGCGACCTCGAACCCCTCCTTGCGGAGCATGTAGGAGAGCGCCTCGCTGTAGCTCTGCTCATCCTCGACGACGAGTACCCGGGTCACGGGCGGTCCTCCCTGATTGGCGACGTGGTGGCGGGGGTCGGGACGAGCGGCTGGCTGGCCTGCGGGCCCGACGGAAGGTGCTGGGGAAGGGTCAGGGTGAAGGTCGATCCCTGGCCCTCCACGGACCAGACCTTGACCTCGCCGCCGTGGGTGGCGGCGACGTGCTTGACGATCGAGAGGCCGAGGCCGGTGCCGCCGGTGGACCGGTGGCGTGCCGGGTCGACGCGGTAGAACCGCTCGAAGATCCGGTCGATCTCGTCGGGCGGGATGCCGATGCCCTGGTCGAGGACCGAGATCTCGACCGAGCCCTCGACGGCCCGGGTCGTGACGGTGACGCTCGAGCCGGGGTCGGAGTAGGCGACGGCGTTCGAGACCAGGTTGGTGACGGCGGCGAGGACCTGCTCCTCGTTGCCGAACACCTGCAGCCCCGGCGTGCCGGCGGTCACGACCTTGATGTCCTTCTCCGAGGCATCGACGGAGCTGGTGTCGACGGCGGTGGCGATGACGTCGTCGACGTCGACGGCGACCGGCGCCTCGAGCGGCTCGTCGCCCTGGAGGCGGGAGAGCTCGATGATCTGCTGGACCAGCTGGGTGAGGCGATCGCTCTCGGTCAGCATCCGCTCGGCGAAGCGGCGTACGGCCTCGGGGTCGTCGGCGGCGTCCGCAACCGCGTCGGCGAGCACGCGGATCGCCCCGACCGGGGTCTTCAGCTCGTGGCTGACGTTGGCGACGAAGTCGCGGCGTACGGCCTCGACCCGGCGCTCGCGGGTGCGGTCCTCGACGAGCGCGAGGACCAGACGGGAGCCCAGCGGCGCGACCCGCGCCGTGACGTGGCGGGCGGGTGCGCTGGGCCGGCCCATCACCAGCTCGGTCTCGCGGATCTGTCCGTCGCGGCGGACCTGGCGGACCTGGTCGGCGAGGTCCGCGGACACGAGCGACGACCCCCGGACCAGCCCGAGGGCGTACGCCGGTGCCGACGCCTTCAGGACGGTGTCGTCGTCGTCGACGACGACCGCGCTGCTGCGAAGCACGGAGAGCACAGTGGCCACCTCCGGCGGTACGACGGGCTCCTCAACGGGCGGGATCTGGTGTTGCTGACGGTCGCTCACATGCCAGGCAAGAACGCCGGCAGCCGCCACCACGGCTCCGAGGAGCGCAGCGAGGAACGCCTGCGTCGTCGAATCCACGACACAAGCGTAAGGCCATCATTCACCCTCGTTTCGCCGAGGGAACGGCCGCGCGCCCAACGTTCACCCAGGATTCACCCATCCCGTAGTGGTGGACACCTCTACTGGATACCGTCTCTGCCATGCGCTCCGCCTTCCATGAACAGCTCGACGCCGTCTTCGACGACCTCGCCTCCATCTGCGACAAGGTCCAGGAGGCGGTGCGGAAGGGGACGGAGGCGCTGCTCACCGGCCGCGCCGACCTCGCCGAGGGCGTGATCAGCGCCGACGCCGACATCGACCTCGCCCGCGAGCGGGTCGAGGACAACGCGCTCTCGATCCTCTCGCTGCAGGCGCCCGTCGCCGGCGACCTGCGCGTCGTCGTCGCGGCGCTGCGGATGGTGTCCGACCTCGAGCGGATGGGCGACCTGTCCGTCCACGTCGCCAAGATCGCCCGGCTGCGTACGCCGAACGTCGCGGTGCCGGACCAGTGCGTGCCGCTCATCAGCCGGATGGCCGAGGTCGCCGAGAGCATGGTCGGCCGGACCGCCACGATCATCCGCGACCGCGACGTGGCCGCCGCCGCGGACCTCCGCGATGACGACGAGGAGATGGACAAGCTCCGCCGGGCGTCGTTCACCGAGCTGCTCGGCTCGGACTGGACCGCCGGCGTCGAGGCCGCCGTCGACGTGGCCCTGCTGGGTCGCTACTACGAGCGGATCGCCGACCACGCCGTCTCTGTCGCCGGCCGGGTCGTCTTCGTCGTGACCGGGGAGAACCCGGTCTCCGCCTGAGCCTGACGGCGCGTCAGCCCAAGCGGCAGCGCCCTACTGCTTGCCCTGGTTCGCTACGGCCAGGGCGGCCGCGGCGGCGGCCTCGGGGTCGAGGTAGGTGCCGCCGACGACGGTCGGCCGCAGGTCCTCGTCGAGCTCGTAGACCAGTGGCTGCGCGGTCGGGATGTTGAGCGCGGCGATGTCGGTGTCGCTGATCGAGTCGAGGTGCTTGACCAGCGCCCGCAGGCTGTTGCCGTGCGCGGTCACCAGGACCGTCTTGCCGTCCCGCAGGTCCGGGACGATGGCGGACTCCCAGTACGGCAGCATCCGGGCCACGACGTCCTTGAGACACTCCGTGCGCGGCAGGTCGTCGCCGAGGTCGGCGTAGCGCGGGTCGCCGGCCTGGGAGTACTCGTCGTCGTCGGGCAGCGGCGGCGGGGGCACGTCGTACGACCGGCGCCACAGCTGGAACTGCTCGGGCCCGAACTTCTGCAGCGTCTCGCTCTTGTTCTTGCCCTGGAGGGCGCCGTAGTGGCGCTCGTTGAGGCGCCAGGACCGGCGTACGGGGATCCAGTGCCGGTCGATCACGTCGAGCGTGGTGTTGGCGGTGTTGATGGCGCGGCGCAGCAGCGAGGTGTGGACGAGGTCGGGCAGGAGCCCGGCCTCCCTCATCAGCTCGCCGGCGTTGACCGCCTCCGCGACGCCCTTCTCGGAGAGCGGCACGTCGACCCAGCCGGTCGAGAGGTTCAGCGCGTTCCACTCGCTCTCGCCGTGGCGGAGCAGGACCAGCGTGTAGGTCATGGGATCACCCCCCGAGTGGCGTGGCCGAGGGGTAGTTGCAGGAGTACGGGTCGGTGGTGCTGTCGCCGCTGACCAGCGGGGTCGCGGTCGGCGAGGACTTCCCCGAGGGGACGACCGAGGCGTACGCACCGCACTGCGTGACGACCGGGACCTGCACGGTGACCTTCTCGCCGTCGCTGAAGGTGAGCGTCAGCGGGACGATGTCGCCGGGCTCGAAGTCGCCGGTGACCGGGACGCCGCCGGTCTTCGGGTCGGCGAGGTTGACCAGGCCCGCGTCGCCGATCTTGACGTCGATCTTGCCCTTCGGCTGGACCGTCTGCTTCGCGTCGGACGCGGTCGAGAGGCCCGTGAACGACGGGTTCGGCGAGGCGACCGTGGCGGGGTCGACGGTCGGGTTGAGGTTGAAGGTGGCGATGAAGACCCCGGACCCCTGCTCGGCGGTCACGATCCGCGCGGCGTTGACCCGGATGTTGCTGTCCAGGTCGTAGCCGCCGTTGGCGATGTCGTTGGGGCGGTCGGTGGCGTAGTCAAAGCTGCCGCACGCGCTCAGCACTGGGACGGCGAGGGCCAGGAGGCCACCCATGAGGGCCAGCTTGCGGCGCAGGTGCGGTCGAACAAGGGTCGTCACGGCCGACAGCCTAGCGGTCGCATCGGGGGCGTCGTACGCCAGCCCGGAGTGACCGCCGGGACCCCGCCCCGACCCCCGCCTCGACCCCGCGTTCCGCGCCGCGCCGTCACCGGGAGAGACCCACCTCGTGACCGGCGTAGAGCAGTCCCGCGACGACGGCGGCGGAGTAGACGAGGTCCAGGACGAGCAGTCGGGTCGCGCCCATCCGCAGCCCCAGCTTGAGCGGGAGATAGGTCCAGCCGTCCTCGTTGTCGGCGACGAGGCCCCACAGCGCGAGCAGCACGTGGACGCCGATCCCGAGCGCAGCGGCGAGCACGACGATCACCGTCTGGGGCGGGTCGCCCTCGGCCGAGCCGCCCCATCCGCCGTACGAGAGGAAGAAGGGGTAGAGCGCGAACGAGGCCGCCCACGGGACGAAGGAGAGCGGCCCGCGGCGCAGGACGACGTTGCCGACCATCCCGATGACGACGGAGGCGAGATAGCAGAGACCGGCGGTGACGCCGTTGGACACCGCGAGGGGTACGACGAGAAGGACGCCCACGCAGAGCGCGAACCACGCGGTGCCGGCGTCGAGGCGCCCGTCGGCGATCGGCTTGCCGGTCCGCTCGTGGGCGAGGTCGACGGGCTCGTCGACGAGGTCGTTGTGCCAGCCGAGGATGCACTGCCCGACCAGCACGGTGCCGAAGACCAGGGCCAGCTCGCGGGACGGCCGGCCGTCGAGCGCGGCCGCCGCCGCGACGCCGAGCGCGGTCAGCACCGCCTGGCGGGGATGCGCCGTGCGGACGAGGAGGAACGGCGTCCAGTCGCGCAGCCCGCGGCGGCGTACCGGCTCCCTCGTCGCACCGGAACCGGCGCTCCTCGCCGCTCCCTTCGCAGGGGCGCCGGCGCCCGCGTCGTCGAGGCCCGCGTCGTCGAAGATGGTGCGGTGGTGGTCCGTGAGTCCGTCCTGCGACTTCGGCATGGCCTGCAGTATCCGGTACGCCGCCGTACCGGTCACTTCCGCACCGCCGGTCAGACACGAGCCGACCGGGTCGCGGCGATGGTCCCGGGCCGTCCCCGGAGGCGCCCCGCGAGCCTCGTTGTGGTGGCTGTCACAGCGTGCCACCATAAGGAAGGGCGATCTGTCAAGACCTCGTTGTCGGCTCTGACCTGCGGAAACGCCGAATCAGGGTTCCCGGATCCGTGGTAGTATGGATCGTCTAGGAAGGGGTACCTGACATATGACTTTCACCGTCGGCGAGACCGTCGTCTACCCGAATCACGGGGCCGCAGTCATCGAGGACATCGAGATGCGGACCATCAAGGGGGAGGAACGGCAGTACCTCGTACTGAGGATCATCGCCCAGCAGGACCTCGTTGTTCGGGTTCCGGCCAACAACCTCGATCTCGTAGGTGTCCGAGACGTCGTCGACAAGGACGGGCTCGACCGGGTGTTCGAGGTGCTGCGTGCAGCTCACGTCGAGGAGCCGACCAACTGGTCGCGTCGCTACAAGGCCAATCTCGAGAAGCTGCACAGCGGCGACGTCATGAAGGTCGCCGAGGTCGTGCGCGACCTGTGGCGCCGTGAGCGCGACCGCGGTCTCTCCGCCGGCGAGAAGCGGATGCTGGCCAAGGCTCGTCAGATCCTGGTCTCGGAGCTCGCCCTGTGTGAGCACACGAACGAGGACAAGGCCGAGGCCCTCCTCGACGAGGTCCTCGCGAGCTGACGCAGAACGCGCCCCGGGCATCGCCCGGGGCGCTTTCGTTTGTAGGTTGGCGCTCGTGATCGAGGAGTACGCCGTCCCGCCCGCGCTCGGCACCGTCGTCGAGGGCGACCGCGGCTCGCTCCCGTTCGCGCTCATCCACGGCGAGGCGCTCGTCGCCGCCGCGGTGTGGGCGCTCGGCGAGTCCGGCGTCACGCCGGTCGACTTCCCGACCACGTGGGAGGCGCTGGCGGACTCCGGCGAGCCCTTCGTGCTGCACGACCCGCTGTGCCCGATGACCCCGGCCGCGTTCATCGCCCGGTGCGTCGTCACCGCCGTCGAGCGGGGCGCGGTCGTCGTCGGCGTGCGGCCCGTCACCGACACGGTGAAGGTCCTCGACGACGGGTTCGTCGGCGCGACCATGGACCGCGGCGGACTGTGGTCGGTCGCCTCGCCGATCGTGCTGCCCGCACCGGTGGTCGCGGCGCTGGACGGCCTGCCGAGCACCGACTTCGCCGAGCTCGCCCCGACGCTCGCGGCGCGCTTCCCCGTCGTCACGCTCGAGGCGCCGGCCGACGCGCGCCGGGTGAGCACGCCCGACGACGTACGCCTGCTCGAGGCGCTGACGCTCCCGGCCGGCTAGCCCTCGCCGAGCAGCGCCGCCGCGGCGGCGAGGTCCTCGGCGAAGGTGACCTTGAGGTTGAGCGGCGAGCTCGCCACGGCGGCGATGCGTACGCCGTCCGGCCCACCGGCGTACCGCTCCAGGCAGACGGCGGTGTCCGTGCCGTCGAACCCGTCGGTCGCCGCGCGGTCGTAGGCCGCGAGGAGGTCCGCGGCGCGGAACGCCTGCGGCGTTTGCACGCCGACCAGCTGCTCGCCGGGGGCGGCCGGACGCAGGTCGCGCGTGAGGAGATGGGTGAGCGGCACGACCGGGATCGCGCCGCCGTGCTCACGGGCCTGAGCGATGGTCTCGGCGTACAGATCCGGCGAGGCGAGGGGGCGGGCGGTGTCGTGGATGGCGACGACGTCGACCGCGCCGCTCGCGATGTCGGCGCGCAGCACCTCGAGGGCCGCCTGCTCGGAGGCGTGCCGGGTCTCGCCGCCGAGGGTGACGGCGACCTCGCGGTCGCCGAGCAGGGGTACGACGGCGTCGGTGACCGCGTCCTGGTCGCCGTCGCGTACGACGAGGACGATCCGCGCGACGTCCGCCACGGCCAGTGCTGTCGTGACGGAGCGTCCCAGCGCGGTCGAGGCGCCGAGGGGCAGCAGCACCTTGTTGGTCGCGGCGCCGACACGGGTCCCGGACCCCGCGGCGAGGAGGACGAGGGCGGCTGGCACGGGCCGGACGTTACCGCCTCGGTGTCGGGCCGGGGTTGGGGCAGTGTTCACCGACTTGTTTTCACGCCCGTTACACAACGAAACAGCCGCCGAACAACTCGTCCCTACGTTCAGAGCCACCGAAGGGAGGCCCCTGAATGTCGACGAAGCTGCTCGGGCCGGCTACGTCCTCATGACTCCGCGTGCGGGCTCCGGCGACGAATGGCAGCCGGTCTGCAAAGTGGAGGATCTGGAGGTCGAGCGCGGTGCCACCGCTCTCGTGCACGGCCAGGCGATCGCCATCTTCCGGATGGCCGACGACACCGTCTATGCGCTCGGAAACCACGACCCGTACGCCAAGGCCTCCGTCATGGCGAAGGGGATCGTGGGGATGCGCGGTGACGTGCCGTTCGTCGCGTCGCCGACCCACCGGCACGGGTTCGACCTGCGCACCGGGCGCTGCCTGGAGGACCCGCACGTGGCGGTTCCGGCCTACCTCGTCAAGGTGGTCGACGGCACGGTCATGATCGGCCACCGCAAGGTGGGCGACGCGGCCTGACCGAACGCCGGGCGGGCGGTCAGGCCGGCAGGACCAGGGCGGTGGCGATCGCGGCCACGCCCTCGCCGCGGCCGGTGAGACCGAGTCCGTCGGTGGTGGTCGCGGAGACGCTCACCGGCGCGCCGAGTGCCTCACCCAGGGCGGCCTCGGCCTCCGCGCGTCGCGGGCCGATCTTCGGCCGGTTGCCGATCACCTGGACGGCCACGTTGCCGATGACGAAGCCCGCCGCGCGGAGCCGGCTGGCCGTCTCGGCGAGCAGGTCGACGCCCGCGGCTCCGGCCCATTCGGGCTCCGAGGTACCGAAGTTGGAGCCGAGGTCCCCGAGCCCCGCCGCGGACAGCAGCGCGTCGCAGCAGGCGTGGGCGGCGACGTCGCCGTCGGAGTGGCCGGCCAGCCCCTGCGGCTCCTCGGGGAACGAGAGCCCGGCCAGGTGCAGAGGCACGCCCCCCTCGAGCCGGTGGACGTCGGTGCCGATGCCGACGAGCGGCAGCAGCTGGTTGTAGGACATGGCGTGATCATGCCGGAGGCACACTGGAGGGCGTGACACAGGTACGGACCGGCGATGGTCCGACGGCGCCGGCCGACGAGCCCTCCCGCGAGCCCGCGGGAGGAGCGCTGGCGGCCCTCGCCGGCCTCGTCGCCGGGTGGGCCGGGCTGGCGGTGGCATGGTTCGCCGCGCACGCGCTCTCCGCGAAGGACGACCCGGTCACGGCCGTCGCCGAGCAGATCATCCGACGCGTGCCGGGCGGCCTCGCCGAGGAGGGGATCCAACGGCTCGGCCACCACGACAAGCCGGTGCTCGTCGGGCTCGTGCTGGCGTTCCTGACCGCGGTCTTCGTGGCGGTCGGATGGCTGTCGCGGCGACCGTGGGCGCCGGTCGCGGGGTTCGGCGCGCTCGCGGTGGTCGGGGCGCTCGCGGTCTCGGCGCAGCCGGGGACCGGCGTACGCGAGGAGCTGCCGGTCGCGGCCGGGTTCCTCACCTGGGTCGGGCTGCTCGCGGTCCTCCGCAGCCCGCTGCGTGAGCCCCGCGCGTACGGCGACGGGCGGCGGTTCCTGCTGCAGGCCGGCGTCGTGGCCGCGGGCGCGGCCGCCCTCGGGGCTGTGACACCGTCGGTCGGCCGGGCGCGGCGCCGGGTCGAGGCGGCCCGGTCCGCGCTGCGGATCCGCGGCCTGACCAAGCCGGCCACGCCCGCCGGCGCCGACCTCGGCGAGGCGCTGCCGTGGGCCACGCCGACGGGCGACTTCTACCGGATCGACACCGCCATCACGCCGTCGTACGTCGACCCGGCGGGCTGGACGCTCAAGATCCACGGCATGGTCGAACGTCCGGTCGAGGTCACCTTCGAGGACCTGGTCGCCCGGCGGCGTACGAACGCCTGGATCACGCTCAACTGCGTCTCCAACGAGGTCGGCGGCGACCTGATCGGCAACGCGTGGTGGAGCGGCGTACGCCTCCGGGACCTGCTCGCCGAGGCGGGCGTGCAGGACGGAGCCGACGCGGTGCTGCAGACCTCGGCCGACGGCTGGACCTGCGGGACGCCAATGGCCGCGCTCACCGACGACCGCCCCGCGATCCTCGCGCTGGCCATGAACGGCGCGCCGCTGCCGATCGAGCACGGCTTCCCGGTGCGGACGGTGGTGCCGGGGCTGTTCGGCTACGTGAGCGCGTGCAAGTGGGTCGTCGACCTGGAGGTGACGACGATGTCGCACGCCGTGGGCTACTGGATCACCCGCGGCTGGGCGGCTGAGGGGCCGGTCAAGCTGGCGTCGCGCATCGACCGGCCGCGTGCCGGCGCGACCGTCCCGGCCGGCCGTTACACCGTCGCCGGGGTGGCGTGGGAGCAGGAGACCGGCATCTCGAAGGTCGAGGTCGCGGTCGACGGCGGGGCTTGGCGGGAGGCCCGCCTCGGACGGGTGCCCAGCGTCGACACGTGGGTCCAGTGGGCCCTCGACGTCGACCTCCGCGCCGGCGACCACCGGGTCACCGTCCGCGCGGTCGACCGCCGCGGGACCGTGCAGACCTCCGTCCGTCGCGACGTGGTGCCGGACGGTGCGACCGGGTGGCACCAGGTGAGCTTCGAGGCTTCGTGATGTGAGGGCCCTCTTCCCTAGACTTGCCGGGTGACCCTCAGGCTCTACGACACCGCGGCCCGCGAAGTCCGTGACTTCGTCCCCTTGCAGCCCGGCAAGGCGTCGCTCTACGTCTGTGGCCTGACCGTCCAGTCGGCGCCCCACGTCGGCCACGTCCGCTCCGGCGTCAACTTCGACGTCCTGCAGCGCTGGCTGCGCGCGTCCGGCTACGACGTGACGTTCATCCGCAACGTCACCGACATCGACGACAAGATCCTGATCAAGTCGGCCGAGCAGGGCCGGCCCTGGTACAACCTCGCCTACGAGGTGCGGCGCGATCTCGACGCCGCCTACGCCTCGCTCAACGTCGCCCCGCCGACGTACGAGCCGCTGGCCACCGGCCACATCCCCGAGATGGTCGAGCTGATCGGCGAGCTGGTCGCCAACGGGCACGCGTACGCCGCGGAGGACGGCTCGGGGGACGTCTACTTCGACGTCCGGTCCTGGCCGGCGTACGGCGAGCTCTCGCACCAGTCGATCGACGACATGGAGCCGGCCGAGGACGCCGATCCGCGCGGCAAGCGCGACCCGCGCGACTTCGCGCTGTGGAAGGGCTGGAAGAAGGAGAGCGAGCCGGAGACCGCGGCGTGGCCGGCCCCGTGGGGGCCGGGCCGTCCGGGGTGGCACATCGAGTGCTCGGCGATGGTGGGCAAGTACCTCGGCCCGGCCTTCGACATCCACGGCGGCGGCATCGACCTGCGCTTCCCGCACCACGAGAACGAGCAGGCCCAGTCGCGCGCGGCCGGCCGGCCGTTCGCGTCGTACTGGATGCACAACGCCTGGATCACCACCGCCGGCGAGAAGATGTCGAAGTCGCTCGGCAACAGCCTGGTGATCCCGGAGGTCCTGAAGAGCTACCGCGGGATCGAGCTGCGCTACTACCTCGTCGCCGCCCACTACCGGTCGCACGTGGAGTTCAGCTTCGAGGCGCTCGACGAGGCGGCCAAGGCCCTCGGCCGCATCGAGTCGTTCCTCGAGCGCGCGGCCCCGCACGTGCCCACGGTGGTCGACCTGCCCGAGGCGTTCGTCGCCGCGATGGACGACGACCTCGGTACGCCGGCGGCGACCGCCGTGATCCACGACTGCGTGCGCGAGGGGAACCGGATGCTGGCCGAGGGGCGTCTCGAGGAGGCGGGCCGCTACGCGGCGTCTGTGCGGGCGATGGCCGACGTGCTCGGCATCGACCCGGCGGATCCGGCGTGGGCCGCGACCTCGGCGGGTGCGGATCCGAAGCTGACCGGTGTGGTCGGCGCGCTCGTCGCCGGCCTGCTGGAGGAGCGCGGCGCCGCGCGTGCCGCGAAGGACTGGGCACGCGCCGACGCGATCCGCGACCAGCTCAAGAAGGCCGGCGTCGAGATCGAGGACACCCCCGACGGACCGAAGTGGAGCATCTCCTGATGGCAGGCAACTCGTCGCGTCGCGGCGCTGTCTCGAAGGGCCGCAAGAAGGGCGCCACCGTCGGCTCCGGCGGTCAGCGCCGCCGCGGGCTCGAGGGCAAGGGGCCGACGCCGAAGGCGAAGGACCGCCCGCACCACAAGGCCCACAAGGCGGCGCAGAGGTCCGAGCGGCCCGGCAAGCCGGCCGGCGGCCGGCCGCGCAAGCGCACCGGCAGCGACGCGGAGTGGATCGCCGGGCGCAACTCCGTCGTCGAGGCGCTGCGCGAGGGCGTGCCGGTCAACGGGCTCTACGTCGCCGAGGGCGCCGAGCGCGACGGCCGCCTGCGGGAGGCGTTCCAGCTCGCCGCCGACGGCGGGATCAGCCTGCTCGAGGTCAACCGCGTCGAGCTCGACCGGCTCACCGGCGGAGCCGTCCACCAGGGGCTGGCGGCGCGGATCCCGGCCTACGACTACGCCCACCCGGACGACCTGCTCGACCGCGCCGACGAGCTCGGCGAGCCTCCGCTGGTCGTCGCGCTCGACCAGGTCACCGACCCGCGCAACCTCGGGGCGGTCATCCGCTCGGCGGCCGCGTTCGGCGCCCACGGCGTACTCATCCCCGAGCGGCGCGCGGCCGGCATGACCGCCGCCGCGTGGAAGACCTCCGCGGGGGCAGCCGCGCGCATCCCGGTCGCCCAGGCCGTGAACCTCACCCGGCAGCTGAAGGCCTACCAGGAGGCC
The DNA here is from genome assembly GCF_040049175.1 of Nocardioides asiaticus. Classification (NCBI taxonomy): domain Bacteria; kingdom Bacillati; phylum Actinomycetota; class Actinomycetes; order Propionibacteriales; family Nocardioidaceae; genus Nocardioides; species Nocardioides asiaticus. The sequence goes on from NZ_JBDZDM010000002.1 coordinate 749,990, forward strand.
GGGCTCATGGTCGTCGGGCTCGACATGGACGGCGACGTCTCGCTGCCCGAGCTCGCGGCCGAGGGCGGGCTCGCCGACGGGCCGCTGGTGGTCGTCGTCGGGTCGGAGGGCGACGGCCTCTCCCGGCTGGTCGCGGAGACCTGCGACCAGATCGTCTCGATCCCGATGGCCAACTCCGTCGAGTCGCTCAACGCCGGGGTCGCCGCCTCCGTCGTGCTGTACGCCGTGGCCCAGGCGCGCGGCACCTAGATCTCGGGCGGGGCGGTGATGGCCTTCTCCTCGGGGCGCTGGTGGATGACCGAGTCGAAGTAGTCGCGGGCGGCGTCGAGGAGCTTGACGTAGGCCCCACGGCGCTCGGACATGAACCAGCGGTGCTCGAGGATCTCGTGGAACATCTGGGCCGGCTCGAGCTTGCTGTGCGCCTCGGGCGGGATCATCGCGACCATCGGCTCGTAGATCTCCGCCATCCACCGCTGCGCGACCACCTCGCGGGAGAGGCCGCCGAGGTCGCGGGAGAGGGTGTAGGCGGCGATGTCGTTGAGGATGCGGCGGGCCTGCTCGTCCTCGACGTCGAGGCCGGTGAGGCCGCGCAGCTCGCGCTGGTGGTGGCCGGCCTCCACGACGCGGGGGCAGACCTGGATGGTGTCGCGGTCGTAGTCGGTGACGATGTCGAGCTCCTCCACGTCGAACCCGAGGTCGTTGAGCCGGTGGATGCGCTGCTCGAGCTCCCACATCCGGTCGGTCGCGAACTCCTGGGTCTCGGTGAGCTCGCCCCACAGCTCGGCGTACCGGCGGTGGAGCAGGGCGATGATGTCGTCCGGTGACTCGTCGGGGGCGACGGCGCCGCTGGCCATCAGGTCGAGGAGCTCGCCGTACACGTTCTCGGTGGCGATCTGGAGGTCCCACTCCCGCATCCGGTCCGACAGGGTGGCGCGGAGCTCGCCGGTCTCGGCGTCGACGAGGTACGCCGCGAAGCCGCCGGCGTCACGGCGGAAGAGGACATTGGAGAGCGACACGTCGCCCCAGTAGAAGTCGGCGAGGTGGAGCCTGACGAGGAGTACGACGAGGGCGTCGACCAGGGTCGGGAGCCGGTCGGCGGTGAGGCCGTGCTCGAAGAGGGCGCGGTAGGGGAGCGAGAAGGGCAGGTGCTCGGTCATCAGCGCCGCCGGCAGCTCCTGGCCGTCGCGGTCGACGCGGCCGGTGACGACGGCGTGGGGGACGACGGTGGGCAGGGAGAGCCGCTGCAGGTCGCGCAGGGTGCGGTACTCCCGGAAGGCGATCTCCTCCTGCGTCTCCTTCACGGCGTAGATCCGGCTGCCGAGCCGGACGATGCGGACGACATGGCGAGAGATGCCCTGGGCGAGGGGTACGACGACGTCCTCGCCCCACGCCTCGAGCGGTGTCGTCCAGGGCAGCGTCACGATCCCGGGGTCCGGGCGACTGGCGACGATGCGCAGTGCCATGGCAGCGAGACTAGTGGGCGCGCCGGGCCGGGCTCACCTCCGCGTGGCCCTCCGTCACAGCTGCCAGACCCAGAAGCCCGGGCCGTCGGACGGCGGGAGCTCGACCGTCGTGCCGGCCGGCTTCAGCGCCGCCGCCGCGCCCTCGGTGGCGGCCAGCAGCGAGCCGTCAGCCAGCGCGAGCTGCGCCGCCTCGAGCGTGACCGCCGGTCCGCCCGCGCGACGGGCGCACACGAGCACCGACCCGGAGGGGTGCTCCCGCAGGTAGACGAGGCAGTCGTCGTCGACGTACGCCCAGCGCAGGCCGCCGTAGGCCAACGCGGGATGGTCGCGGCGCAGCGTCGCGAGGGTCTTGTACGCCGACAGCGTGGCGGTGTCCCAGGTGTCGCGGTGTGCCCACGGCATCGGCCGGCGTCCGTCCTCGCCGTTGACGCCCTCGAGGCCGAGCTCGTCGCCGGCGAACACCATCGGGACACCGGGCAGGGTGAACTGCAGGCCGGCGGCGACCCGGTGGCGGGCCGGGTCCTGGGTGAGGGTGCGGATCCGGGCGGAGTCGTGGGAGCTGAGGATGTTCCACGACTGGGCGGTGGCGCGGTGGCCGTAGCGGGCCCGCCACTCCTGCAGGGCGCGGTGGATGAGCGGCCCGGGCCGTCGCGGGACGGCGACCGGGCGGCCGAACGGCCGGGCCGGCGTCTCCTCGGCGCGCAGCCAGGACCAGACCGGCCAGGAGAAGCCGGAGTAGTTCATCGTGCCGTGCCAGCCGTCGCCGTCGATGTCGCCCGACGCGTCGTGGTTGTGCTCGCCGATGACCCAGGCGTCGTGCTTCTCCGCCTCCGCGGTCCGGCGTACGGCGCGGGCGGCCTGGTGGTTGACGTCGATGGCACCGAGCCGGCCGGTCATGTTGGCGACGTCGATGCGCCAGCCGTCCAGGCTGTACGGCGGGCGCATCCAGCGGGCGACCGTGCTCCCGGGTCCCTCGATCATGGTCCGGCGCATCGCGTCGTCGGTGTGGTCGAGCTTCGGCAGCGTGCCGTGGCCGAGCCAGCACTCGTAGGCGCCGTCGGGGTGGAAGTAGTACCAGCTGCGGGTGTCCGCGGCAGGGTCCTCCTTGGCGCGCACGAACCACTCGTGGGTGTCGCCGGTGTGGTTGGCGGTGAGGTCGCCGAGGAGGTGCCAGCCGCGCTCGTGGACGGCGGCCGCGAGCCGGGCGTAGGCCTCGTCGCCGCCGAGCAGCGGGTCGATCCGGTCGAAGGTCGTCGCGTTGTAGCGGTGGTTGCTCTCGCCCGGGAAGACCGGGGTCAGATAGAGCACGGTGGCCCCGGTCCCCTCGACGTGGTCGAGGTGGTCGACGATGCCGTCGAGGTCGCCGCCGAAGAGCTGCAGCGGCGTGTGCGGGTCGGTCGGCTCGAAGACCACCGCGTCGTCCCACGCCGCCGGGACCGCCCACTCCGGCGTCGGCCGGTCGTCGGCCGCGCTGCTCCGGGCGAAGCGGTCGGGGAAGACCTGGTAGACGACCGCGTGCCTGGTCCACCCCGGCGCCGGCTCGTGCGAGCTCACCTTGAAGTCGAAGGCGTCCGGGCCGTCGTACTCGATCACGCCGGCGGCCGTGAGCCAGCGCTGGCTGCCGTCGGCGTACGCCAGCAGGAAGCGGTAGTGCGTCACCGGGTTGTGGACCGGCAGGTCGCCCTGCCACCAGGTCGTGTGCTCGTCGTGGCGGGTGACCGTGCAGGGGTGGTACGTCGGCTCGGCGTCGTAGGTCGTGCGGATCCAGATCCGCTCCACCGGGTCGTCGGCGGCCGTGCGGACGCGGACCTTCACCGTCCAGCCGCGCGTGGGCGACTCGTCGTCGAGGTACAGCGGCGACCCGTCGTGGTGCGGCTCGTGGAGCAGGTGCATGTCTCCATTCTCCGGATGACTGTCTACGATTGCCGCGCTGCCGCGAACGGGGCAGCGTGCCGCGTTAGCTCAGTTGGCAGAGCATTCGCCTTGTAAGCGAAATGTCGGGAGTTCGATCCTCCCACGCGGCTCGGCGCCTCAACGGAGCTGGCGGACCTCGAAGCGGGTCGGCGGCGTCGCGATGTCGTCCTGGGAGGCGACCAGCTCGAGCTCGCGGCGGCCGGAGGCCAGGGTGCGCTCGAGGATGGCGAAGAGCGTGTTGGCGGTCTTGCCGAGCGCATCCGGGGTGTTGCCGGAGAGCAGCAGGTGGGAGAGGTAGACCGCCGCCGTGACGTCGCCGCCGCCGTTCGGCGTGATCGGCAGCAGCGGGGTGGTGACCGCCCAGGCGCCCTCGTCGGAGACGGCGACCAGGTCGATGGTGTGCGGGTTCGTGGTGACGACCGAGGTGACCAGGACGTTGGACGGCCCGCCTGCCGAAGCGGAGCCCGAGGCGTTGGATCCAGCGCGTACGACGTCGACGGCGTCGAGCACCTCCTGCAGCGTCCGGGTCTCGACGCCGGCGAGGTAGTTCAGCTCGAAGTGGTTGGGCGTGATGACGTCGGCCGCCGGGACCACTTCGTCGCGCATGAACTCCGGGATCCCGGGGCGTACGAACATCCCGCGGCCGACGTCGCCCATCACCGGGTCGCAGCAGTAGAGCGAGCGCGGGTTCTCGCCCTTGACCCGGGCGACCGCGTCGAGGATCACCGCGCCGACGGCGGGGTCGCCCTGGTAGCCCGAGAGCACCGCCGAGACGGTCTGCAGCGCGCCCCGCTCGTCGATGCCCGCGATGACGTCGGCGACGTCGGACGCCGACTGCACCGGGCCGCGCCACTCGCCGTACCCGGTGTGGTTGGAGAAGTTGACCGTCAGGACCGGCCAGACCTCGTGGCCGAGACGCTGGATCGGGAAGACCGCGGCCGAGTTGCCGACGTACCCGAAGGCGACGTGGGACTGGATCGAGAGGATCTGCACCCTCGCATCCTCTCATTGTGAGCGTTGCTAAGTTTTCGAGCATGACGGACATGACGTACCGACCGCTCGGCGACTCCGGCCTGATGGTCAGCGCCGTGGGCATCGGCTGCAACCAGTTCGGTCGCCGCGTTGACCTCGACGGCGTCAGGGAGATCCTCACCGCCGCCCGCGAGGCGGGCGTGACGCTGCTCGACACCTCCGACTCCTACGGCCCACGGGGCCGCTCGGAGGAGCTCATCGGCGAGGCGCTCAAGGGGCAGCGCGAGGAGTTCGTGCTGGCGACGAAGTTCGGCAGCGACATGGGCGGGGTCAACGGTCCCGACTACGGCGCCCGCGGCGCGCGGCGCTACATCCGGCGGGCCGTCGAGTCCTCGCTCCAGCGGCTGCAGACCGACCACATCGACCTCTACCAGCTGCACTTCCCCGATCCGGTGACGCCGATCGAGGAGACCCTCTCGGCGCTCACCGACCTGGTCCGGGAGGGCAAGGTGCGCTACCTCGGCTGCTCCAACCTCGCCGGCTGGCAGATCGCCGACGCCGACTGGACCGCCCGCACCGCCGGCCTGGAGCGCTTCGTCTCGGCGCAGAACCGCTACTCGCTGCTCGACCGGAGCATCGAGAAGGAGGTCGTGCCCGCCGCCGAGCAGTTCGGGCTGGGGATCCTGCCGTACTTCCCGCTCGAGTACGGCCTGCTGACCGGGAAGTACAAGCGCGGCCAGGCCGCGCCGGAGGGCACCCGTGGGGCGAGCGGGCCGGCGCCGTGGCTGGAGAGCGCCGACTGGGACCGGATCGATGCGGTCGAGAAGTACGCCGCCGCGCGCGGCCTCACGCCGCTCGACGTCGCCATCGCGGGGCTGGCCGCCCAGCCCGCCGTCGCCTCGGTCATCTCGGGCGCGACCAGGGGCGAGCAGGTCACGGCGAACGCCGCCGCGCTGCGTTGGCACCCGTCGGAGTCCGACCTCGAGGAGCTCGACGAGATCACCGCAGTCTGAGGCTCCCGCGCGGCGGGAGCCCCAGCCCGGTCAGGACCTCGGCGAGCCGGTCGAAGTCGTCGGGCGTGGTGTACGGCGCTGCCCCGAGCCGCAGGTAGCCGGCTCCGTCGTGGAGGACGGGCGCGACCTCGACGCCGTGCGCCGAGAGCCGGTCGTAGAGGGCGACGACGTCGTCCTCCGTGGAGGCGACGCCGTCGGGGAGCCGCACCAGCCGCATGGCCGGGGCGGGCGAGCCGGGCAGGCCGTCGAGGGAGGTGCCGAGCGCCTCCGCCACTCGCTTCTGCCCGTGCCCGACCAGGTCGGTGTGGCGGGCCACCTGGTCCCAGCCGCCGACCTCCACCCAGAAGTCCAGCCCGGCGCCGGCCGCGAGCCAGCCGGCGTAGTCCCACGTGCCCGGATGGTCGAGGGCCCGTGCGAAGCCGTCCTCGAGCTGCCAGCTCTTCACCAGCGGCGCGGGCGCGGCGGCCAGCGCCGGGTCGTGCCACAGCAGCGCGGTGCCGCGCGGTGTGTAGGCCCACTTGTGCAGGTTGCCGACCCAGTACGCCGCACCGAGCGAGTCGATCCGGTCGTCGAGGTGTCCGGGCGCGTGCGCGGCGTCGACCAGCACCGGTGCGTCCACGGCCGCGGCGACGGCCGCGACCGGCAGCACTGTCGCCGTCGGCGAGGTGATCCGGTCGACCACCACCAGCCTGGTGCGCGGGCCGCACACGCCGGCGTACGCCGCCACGACCTCGTCGTCCTCCGCGCCGACGGGGAAGGAGGCCTCGATGACCCGCGCGCCGGCGCGGGCGGCGTGGTGCTCCAGCGCCAGGCGTACGGCGCCGTAGCCGTGGTTGCTCGCGACCAGCTCGTCCCCGGGGCGCAGGTCGAGGGAGCCGAGCACCGCCGAGACGCCCTCGGACACGTTGCGGACCCAGCCGACCCGGTCCGGGTCGACGCCGAGGAAGCCCGCCGCACGCACGCGCGCGGCCGCGATCAGGCCGGGCAGCTCGACCCGGTTGAAGCGGTGCGGGTTGCGCTCGGCGTGCTCGCGCCAGTCCTCGGCCGCACGGCGTACGACGACCGGGGCGACGCCGTAGGCGCCGTGGTTGAGATGGACGACGTCGGGGTCGAGGCCGAAGGCCTCCAGCATCGCGGGGTCCACGAGGTCATTCTGTCCTCAGCCGGGCAGCGACCAGTCCATCGGCTCGCCACCCTGGCGGACGAGGAGGTCGTTGACCCGCGAGAACGGCCGGGAGCCGAAGAAGCCGCGGTGGGCCGACAGCGGCGACGGGTGGGCCGACTCGACCCACGGCACCGACCCCAGCATCGGCTTGAGCGACTGCGCCTGGCGCCCCCACAGGATCGCCGCGAGCGGCATCCCGTCGGCGTCGTGGCGGCGTACGAGCGACTCGATCGCGCACTGGGTGACCTCCTCCCAGCCCTTGTTCTGGTGGGAGGCGGGAGCGCCGGGCCGCACCGTCAGCACCCTGTTGAGCAGCATGACGCCGCGGTCGGACCAGGCGGTGAGGTCGCCGTGCTCGGGAGGTGCGACGCCGAGGTCGTTCGCCAGCTCGCGGTAGATGTTGTCGAGGGACTTCGGCAGCGGCCGGACGTGCTTCTCGACCGCGAAGCAGAGCCCGATCGGGTGCCCCGGGGTCGGGTAGGGGTCCTGCCCGACGATCAGCACGCGTACGTCGGCCAGCGGCCGCCGGAATGCCTTGAAGATGCTGTCACCCGCCGGGAGGTAGGGCCGTCGCTTGGCCAGCTCCTCCCGCAGGAAGACCCCCATCTGGGCGATCCGGCCCTCCACGGGAGCGAGTGCCTGCGCCCAGTCGGGCGCCATGAGTCCGCGGTCGACGAGGCCTGCCAGCGTGGTCACGTCCAGGGAGGCTATACGTTGGCGACATGCGATTCGGAGTGTTCATCCCGCAGGGCTGGCGGTTCGACCTCGTCGGGATCCCCGACGCCGAGCAGTGGCCGACCATGAAGGCGCTGGCGCAGCGCGCGGACGCCAACCCGGGCTGGGAGTCGCTCTGGGTCTACGACCACTTCCACACCACCCCGCAGCCCTCCGACGAGGCGACGCACGAGGCGTGGACGCTGATGTCGGCGTTCGGCGCGGTCACCGACCGGATCCGGCTCGGGCAGATGTGCACCTGCATGAGCTACCGCAACCCGGCCTACCTCGCGAAGGTCGCGGCCACCGTCGACCACGTCTCCGGTGGCCGGGTCGAGATGGGTATCGGCGCCGGCTGGTACGAGCACGAGTGGCGGGCCTTCGGCTACGGCTTCCCCGAGGCCCGCGACCGGCTCGGCATGCTGCGCGAGGGTGTGCAGATCTTCCGCCAGGCGTGGACCGAGGGCACGGCGACGCTGGACGGGAAGTACTACCAGGTCGACGGCGCGCTCGTCCGGCCGCTCCCGCTGCAGAAGGGCCGCAGCGGCATCCCGATCTGGGTCGCCGGCGGCGGCGAGAAGGTGACGCTCAAGATCGCCGCGGAGCACGCCGACTACACCAACTTCGTCGGCATCCCCGAGGTGTTCCGGGCCAAGTCCGCCGCACTGGCCGAGCACTGCAGGAACCTCGGCCGCGACCTCGACGAGATCACTCGCAGCTCCAACTTCAACGTCTACATCGGCGAGACCGAGGCCGAGGCTGAGGCCAAGGTCGAGGGCCACGTGGCCCGGGTGGCGCCGTACCTCGGCCAGGCGAAGGCCGAGGAGTGGGTCGGCGGGCTCCGCAAGACCGCGCTCGTCGGCACGCCCGACCAGATCGTCGAGCGGCTGCAGGAGGTCGAGCGGCTCGGGCTGTCGTACGCCATCGCGAACTTCGCCGACGCGGCGTACGACGCCTCCTCGATGGAGCTCTTCGAGCAGAAGGTGATCCCCGCCCTGCAGTGACTCACAGCCGGTCGAGAACCTCGAGCGCGGCGCGCCTGCCGGCGCGGGCGGCGCCGTCCATGTAGCCGGACCAGTACGTCGCGGTCTCGGTGCCCGCCCAGTGCACCCGCCCGAACGGGCGGCGGATGTGCGGCCCGAAGGGCACGAAGGTCCCGGGGGCGTGGATCGCGGTCGGCGCGCCGCCGGTCCACCGCTCCTTGGTCCAGTCGTGCTCGACGTAGTCGATCGGGTGCAGCGCCTCGTCTCCGAAGAGCGCCGCGAACCCCTCGAGGACGGCCTGGCGCCGCTTCGCCCGTGTCATCGGACCGTAGGTCCGCCAGGTGCCGCCGCCGACGAACGCGAGCAGGACGCCGGGCGTGCCCGACCTCGGCGAGTTGTCGAAGACCGCCCGGGTCGCGCCGGTGGTCATCAGGCCGAAGCCGTTGAGCCCCTGGTCGCGCCAGAACGGCCGCGCGTAGACCGCGTCGCACTTCATCAGCTGGCCCATGTCGAGGTGGCGCAGCAGCTGCAGCCGACCGGTGGGAAGCCGCGGCTGCCACTCGATGTCGAGCACGAGCGGCGGCGGCGCGGCGACGACCACCCGCTTCGCGACCACCGTGCCGCGGTCGGAGCGGACGACCACGTGGCCGTCGCGCTGCTCGATCCGGCGTACGGCCGCCCGCAGCGCCAGCGTGTCGCCGAGCTCCTTCGCCATCCGCAGCGGGATCAGCTGGGAGCCGCCGACGAAGCGCCGCTCCTGGGCGCCGTCGGCGGTGTCGGAGTTGCGCGCGAAGGTACCGGTGTTGTCCTCGTCGCCCGAGCAGGCGACGTACCAGAGCACGAACAGGAACGACAGCTCGTCGGGGTCGGCACCGAACCCCGGCTGCGTCCAGGCCTTCATGATCTCCGTGATCCCGGGGGAGTTGACCGCGTTGCGGCGCAGCCACTCGCCGAGGCTCATCGCGTCCCACTCGGCCGCTCGCGGGTGGTCCCACGGCGCGCTCACGTCGATCTGCGAGGCGTAGTGGTCGATCCGGGTCGTCAGCAGCGCGGCGTCCGGCAGGATCAGCGGGTCGTACGGCACGGTGCCGGAGTAGTGCATCCGGCCGAACGTGGGGGAGACGTACGTCGAGCTGCCGGTGTCGTACTCGAGGAACGTGGGGACGGCGTACTCCTCGGCCAGGGCGGCGATGTGGGTCTGGGTCGGCCCGATGAAGGCGCCGCCGGACTCGATGGTGGCCCCATGCTCGCCCGGCTTGGTCAGGTGGTGGTTGAGCACCCGGCCGCCGACCCGGTCGCGCGCCTCGAGCAGGAGCACGGAGCGGTGGTGCCGCCGGATGGTGCGGGCGGCCACCAGCCCCGAGATGCCCGCCCCGACGACGGCCACGTCGACCTTCGTCGGCAGCGTCCCCTGCAGGCCGGCCGCCTCGGAGTCGGAGAAGACGCCGGTGCCGAGCACCACGCCGCCCGCTCCTAGTCCCGCGGCACCGATCAGCGAGCGACGGGTCAGGGAACTCTCGGGCATGCGGGCTCCTCGCGGTCGGGGTGACGGGCGCCGTTGCCTGGTGTCAGGTCCCAACGACGGGAGCCCGCGAGGGTCACGCGGTTTCGTGGTCCGCGAACCAGCGGTCGAGCAGCGGCCACGTCGTCGCACGCGCGGCGCGGCCGGTGAGCAGGCCGAGGTGGCCGCCGGGGACGATGTCGAACCGGGCCTCCTTCGCGTTGCCCAGCAGCGGCAGGACCGCCTTGACCGCGCCGATCGGCGCGATGCCGTCGCCGGCGCCGGCGACGACGAGCACCGGGACGCGTACGTCGGCGACGTCGATCGTCCGGTCGCCGAGGTCGACCCGGCCGGTGCGGAGCGCGTTGGTGCGGAAGAACCGGTGGTAGAGCTGCCCGAACGTACGGCCGGGGTAGGCGATGAGGTTCTCTGTGAACCGGTCGACCGCCTCGAGCTGGGCGAGGAAGTCGGTGTCGGCGAGGTGGGTGAGCTTCGCGACCGGCTTGGTGAGGAGCTTGTCCACCGCGCTGAGCTGGAAGGCCCACCGCACGAACGGCTTCGGCGCGCCGCCGAGCGCCTGGTAGAGCGCGGTGATGATCCGGCCGTCGGCGAGGTCGACCAGCGGCCGCAGCGGCGCGACGAGGGGAACCTGGGTCACGTCGAAGGGCGACCCGAGCACCGAGAGCGACGCGATCGGCAGGTCGGTGTCGTCGGCCGCGACCAGCAGCGCGAAGATCCCGGCCAGTGACCAGCCGACGACGTGGACCGGACGCCCGCCCGCGTTCGCCGAGACCTCGCGGATCGCCTGCGGCACCGCCTCCTCGATCCAGTGCTCGATGCCCAGGCTGCGGTTGGCGAAGGAGACCTCGCCGTACTCCACCAGATAGGTCGGCCGGCCGGTGCACAGCAGGTGCTCGACGACCGAGCATCCGCGGCGCAGGTCGTAGCAGAGCGCGGGCGCGGCGAGCGGCGTCACGAGGAGCACCGGGTCGCCGGCTTCCACCACCCCGGGTAGCGGGCGGTAGTGGTAGACCTCGCGCAGGGTGCCGTCGTCGATGAGGGTCCGCGGCATGGGCCGCAGGTCGGCGACCCCGCCGTACAGGACCTTGTGGGCGACGTTGCCGGCCGCCGCCCGCGCCTCCTGCACCACCGGGGACAGCAGGGGTTTGAGAGCGGCCCCGGCAGCGCTGTCGGGGTGGGGGATCAGAGGCACCACGGGAACATAACCGCCCCGGGGCGGCTCGGGTCACGTGTCCGTTACCGGGAGATGGACCTTGACGGCGGTGCACGCGCAACCGGCCGCGCGATCCGAACGGTTGTCAGTGCACCGCTGCTGCGGCCGGCGAGGCGGTCAGCGGGCGAGGCTGCGCGAGGCCGCCGAGCCGTGGCGCCGCTTGGGGTTGACGCCGATGTCGGCGGCCCCGGCGTGCTCGGCGCCGGGGATCCGGTCGACGAGCGACTGGGCCACGGTGAGACCGGAGGAGGCGACCGAGATCCCGGTCGAGAGCACCTTGTGGACCAGCGACCCCGCCGCGGTGACCGCGCGGCCGGGTGCGGGGAGGGCGGGGATCGAGGGCATGGCACGAAACTACCGGCCGACGAGGGCTGGCGGCCACGGTCGGCGCCCCGCGGGCCGCTCAGCCCGGCCGCACGGTGAGGACCTGGGCGCTCGTGCCGAACGGCCCCTCCGCGTCGTGGAGGACGCTGCTCGTCAGCCCGATGCCGCCCGGGCCGAAGGAGACGGTGGTGTCGAAGCCCAGCCATTCGCCCGACGGTTGGCGGAAGAGGTGCGCGGTGAGGTCGAGGTTCGGGAAGGCAACCTCCGTCGGCGCGACGCGCACGGTCATTCCGTTGGCGATGTCGACCAGCCCGACGAGCTCGGCGAGCCGGCTCACCTGCTCGCCCTCGACGAGGGGCACGTCCGTGCGGACCCAGAACGACGCCCGCCCCGGCTCCACCTGCCGGCGCCGCAGCTCGACCGACGCGATGAACCCGCCCGGCCACACGCTGGTCGGATCCCACGGCTCCATCGCGTCGGGTGGAGGGATCGCGGGCAGTGCACTGCCCTGCAGGGCATGCGTGTGGCCCGGCTGCATCAGCCAGGCGCGGAGGCGTACGGCGTCGCGCCCGCCGTGCGCCAGCACCGCCTCCACCAGCTCGATCGTCCGTCCCGGCCGGAGCACCTCCACCCGGACCTCGACCTCGTCGACGGGCAGCAGCCCGAGGATGTCGTACGACAACCGGCCGATGACCAGCCCGTCGCTGCGCCGCTCGTCGCGGTCGGCCTCGACGGCGTACGCCAGGAGGCCGAGCGCCGGGGCGATGTGCTGGGTGGCGGTGTCCCAGGCTCCGCCGACGTGCTCCGTCGCCGTGAAGGTGCGGGTGCCGGTGCGCTTGAAGTAGGCCACGCACGCAGCCTTCCATCTCCCGCCGTCTCCCGCCGAAAAGGGCTGGCGGCCACGGTCGAGGCGGACGAGGGTTCCGGCATGACGTCATCGATCTACTGCGTCGGCTTCGACTGTCGCAACGCCTACGAGCTCTCGGAGTGGTGGAAGCCGGTCCTCGGCTACACCGACGTTCCGGGCGATCCCAACGGGCCGGGCCACGAGGAGTGCGCCATCGTCGACCCCGCCGGGCAGGGGCAGGAGCTGCTCTTCCTCGAGGTGCCCGAGCCCAAGACGGTGAAGAACCGCCTCCACCTCGACCTCCAGCCCGAGGACCGGACCCGAGACGAGGAGGTCGAGCGGGTGCTGGGCCTCGGCGCGACGATGGTCGCCGACCGGCGCAACCCCGACGGCACCGGCTGGGCGGTCCTCGCGGATCCGGAGGGCAACGAGTTCTGCATCCTGCGCTCGCAGGCCGAGCGCGCCGCCACGGCGGCCGGCTGACTCAGGAGCGCTTCGCGGGCCTGACCGACTTGCCGTGGTCCGCCGGCACGTCGGCGAGGACGGCGAGGAAGCTGTCGGCCCAGTGACCCACGTCGTTGGCCGACACGGTCTTGCGCATCGCCTTCATCCGCCGGGTCAGCTCGCGGTGGTCGGCCTTGTAGGCCTCCAGCAGCGCGGCCTTCATGCCGTTCATGTCGTACGGGTTGACGAGCCACGCCTGGCGGAGCTCCTCGGCGGCGCCGGCGAACTCCGAGAGCACGAGCGCGCCGTCGTCCTCGTAACGGCAGGCGACGTACTCCTTGGCGACGAGGTTCATGCCGTCGCGGTACGGCGTGACGACCATGATGTCGGCGGCGCGGTAGAGCGCCGCCATCTCCTCGCGCGGGTAGGAGGAGTGCAGGTAGGAGATCGCGGGACGGCCGATCCGGCCGAGGTCGCCGTTGAGCCGGCCGACGAGCCGGTCGATCTCGTCGCGGAGCACGCGGTATTGCTCCACCCGCTCACGCGAGGGCACCGCGACCTGGACGAAGACCGCGTCGTCGACGTCGAAGTGGGCGTCGCGGAGCAGCTCGCCGAACGCGCGCAGGCGGGCGAAGATGCCCTTGGTGTAGTCGAGACGGTCGACGCCGAGGAAGATCTTGCGCGGGTTGCCGAGCGCCTCCCGGATCTCCTTGGCGCGGGCGTTGACCGACTCGGAGTGGGCGAGCTCCTCGAAGCCGGCGAAGTCGATCGAGATCGGGAACGCGTCCGCCCTGACCGTACGACCGTCGGGCAGGTAGACGAGGTCGCGGTGGGTCTTGTGGCCGACCCGCTGGCGTACGAGACGGACGAAGTTCTGAGCCGCTCCCGGCAGCTGGAAGCCGACCAGGTCGGCACCGAGCAGCCCCTCAAGCAGCTGCCGCCGCCAGGGGAGCTGCTGGAAGAGCTCGGCCGGCGGGAACGGGATGTGGAGGTAGAACCCGATCCGCAGGTCGGGCCGGAGCTCGCGCAGCATCTGCGGGACCAGCTGCAGCTGGTAGTCCTGCACCCAGACGGTCGCCCCCTCCGCCGCCACCTCGGCCGACTGCTCGGCGAAGCGCCGGTTCACCCGCTGGTAGCCGTCCCACCACTCGCGGTGGAACTCCGGCTTGGCCACGAGGTCGTGGTAGAGCGGCCACAGCGTGCCGTTGGAGAACCCCTCGTAGTGCTCCTCGACGTCCTCCTGCGTCATCGACATCGGCAGCAGCCGGAGGCCGTCGTCCTCGAAGGGCTCGAGGTTGCTCTCGGTGCCGCCCGGCCACCCGATCCAGACACCGTCGTTGGCCCGCATCACGGGCTCGAGCGCGCTCACCAGACCGCCCGGTGATCGCCGCCAACCACGCGTGCCGTCAGCCAGCTCGACCCGGTCTACGGGGAGCCGGTTGGCCACGATCACGAGATCAGCGTGCACGCTCCCAACCTAATGCACCGCTGTCGTGTGGGATCCTCCGGCGCGTCCTCACACGCAGGATTTCCGCGCAGTTTCATCCCTCGTGCGACGGGTAGGAGCCCCCTATGACCGAGCTTCCCGAAGCCCGCCTCGGCGACCCGACGGACGCCGGGAACCGCGAGATCGACCGGCGAAACGCGCCGTTGCGGACCGAGATCCGACTGGTCCGCGGGGGTGTCGGCAACGCCGACGCCTTCCGCCGGGCGCTCCGAGAGAGCGTGCTCTATGTGCTGCCGTGGAACGACGACGACCTGATGTGCGCCGACCAGGGCGGCATCCGGTGGGTCTACGCGTTCACCAGTGCGCTGAACGTCGCGGCGTACGCCCTCGCGCGCGGAGCGCGGCCCGACGTACCCGTCGACTACCTGACCGTGCGCGCCGACCGTCTCCTCGACGAGGCCGTGCCTGCGCTCGGTGTGCCGGCGGGGCTCGCCATCGACATCGGGAGCGAGCAGCCGATGCTCGTGCCCGCCCTTCCGGAGGCGGTCGCCTGATGGGCGGCGAGCTGAACGTCGACCCGGAGGCGCTGGCGCTCGCGGCGAAGGGGATCGACGGGACCATCGGCGAGCTCAACGACATGGGCATGCTCTCCGAGGGGGAGACCGGCCGCGGGTTCGGCTCGATGGCGCTCACCGGGATGGAGGCCGGCCACACCGGGCTCGCCGACACGTTCGCGTCGTTCTGCGACCGGTGGGGCTGGGGCGTGCGCGGCCTGGTCCAGGACGCCAACGCGATGGCCGCCGGGCTCAACATGTCCGCCGGCATCTACAGCGACGAGCAGACCTACATCACCGGAGCCCTGAAGGTCGCCGGCGCGTCGTTCGTCGCCGACCCGCACGCGACCGACGAGCAGCTCGAGAAGGAGTCCTGGGGCGACATGGTCGGCGACGCCACCTCCGTCGACTACAGCGGGGCGTCGTTCGAGGACGCCGCCCACCATGCCGGCGACACCTGGAAGGCGACCGCGGAGGACTACGTCGATACCGAGCAGCAGCAGATGACCGACCCGCTCGGCTACCTCGGTGGCGAGCTCGACGGTCTCACCGGCAAGGACGAGGACGAGGGCGAGGGCTGATGGGGTTCGGCGACTGGGTGTCCTCGACCGTCGACTCGATCGGCGACGGGCTCGAGGACGCCTGGGACCAGGGCAAGGAGTGGGTCGGCGACGGCGTCGAGGGGCTCTCCCACCTGGCCGAGGACGGCCTCGACCACGTCGGTCTCCACAGCGCGGCCGACTGGGTGCGCGAGCACGGCGACGATCTCGCAGACCAGCTCGGGGCCGACGTCGGCGAGATGAGCCTCGGCGAGACCGACGACCCGAAGCAGCTCGTCCACGGCGACACCGGGAAGATCCAGGACGCCGTCGACCACCTCACCGCGCTCAGCGGCTCCTTCGGCCAGGTGGCCTCGGGCATGAAGGGGATCGAGACCGGCGACTGGCGCGGCACCGGCGGCGGCGCCTTCGACGTCACCTGGGAGAAGACGCCCAAGGACTGGACCACGGCACAGAAGGCCTGCAGCGACGTCGCGGGCGCGCTGTCGACCTACAGCAGCACCCTGACCTGGGCGCAGGGCCAGGCCAAGGAGGCGATCCGGCAGTGGAAGGACGCCGAGAAGAAGCAGCAGGAGGCCCTCGACGCGCACAACGACGCCGTCGACACCTACAACGCCGCCGTCAAGGCCTACAACGGGAAGATCGACGCCGGGAAGGATCCCGGCGAGCCGCCGACGAAGCCCGGTGAGTTCCACGATCCCGGGCCGGCGCTGTTCAAGGCCGCCCAAGACGTCCTCGACGAGGCCCGCAAGCAGCGCAACGACGCGGCGGAGACCGCCGTCAGCACGATCCAGAAGGCGACCGACAGCGCGCCGCCGATCCCCGCGTTCCACAACCGGATGGGCGCCGACCTGCACGACCTGTACCAGTGGAAGGAGTACCAGGAGACCCACTTCGTCGGCGGCGTCCTCAAGGGAACCGGCGACCTCGTGCGGTTCGCGCGGACGCTCAACCCGACCGACCCCTACAACCTGACCCACCCGGCCGAGTACCTCTCCGGGATGTCCGACACCGCCGCCGGGCTGGTCTACGCCAGCCACCACCCCGGCGCGCTGGTCCACGGGCTCGTCGGCAGCGGATGGACCACCGACCCCGCGGAGGCGCTCGGCAAGCTCGTGCCGCAGGTCCTGCTGGCCGTCGGCACCGACGGCGCCGGGACGGCCGCGGACGCCGGCGCCGGGGTCGCGGAGCGGGCCGTCGTCGGCCTCGGCGAGCGCGAGACGGGTGGGATCGGGGAGCGTGCGGCCGGGCTCGGCGACGACCTCGCGGGCACCGCCGAGAAGGGCCGCCTGGACGACGTGAAGGTCTGCGAGCGCGACCCGGTCGACGTCGCCACCGGCGCCGTCGTCCTGGAGCAGCGCGACCTCGAGCTCCCCGGCGTGCTCCCGCTGGTCGTGAGGCGCAAGCACTCCTCGGACTGGACCTTCGGGCTCTGGTTCGGCCGGAGCTGGGCCTCGACGTTCGACGAGCGGGTCGACCTCGACGAGCACCACGTCGTCGTCGTACGCGCCGATGCGACCGCGAGCGTCTACCCGCACCCGACGGTCGACGAGCCGGTCGCCCCGGTCGCCGGCGGGGCGCCGCGGCTGGCACGGACCGAGGTGGGCGGCTTCCAGCTGACCGACCCGGAGACCGGCGAGATCAGGCACTACCTGCGTCCCGTCGACGGGCGCTCGCCGCTCGCCGCCGTCACCGACCGGACCGGCCACCGGGTGACCATCGTCCGCGACCCGTACGGCGCACCGGTGGAGCTGCGCCACACCGGCGGCTACCGCGTGCTCGTGGACACCGCCGAGCAGCGCGTCACCGGGCTGACCGTCATCAACGACGACGGGAGCGAGCCGGTCACGACCTCCCGCTACGAGTACGACGACGGGCGGCTCGCCCGCGTCGTCAACGCGTCTGGGCAGCCGCTCCGCTTCGCGTACGACGACGCCGGCCGGCTCGCCGAGTGGACCGACCGCAACGGCACCGTCTTCACCTACTCCTACGACGCCGAGGGCCGCTGCGTCGGCCAGGTCGGCCCCTCCGGCGTGCTGGCCAGCGGCTTCGGCTACACCGCCGTCGGCGACGGGCTCCGCGAGACGGTCGTGACCGACTCCGCGGGCCACGCGACGACGTACCTCGTCGACGACCGCTTCCAGGTCGTCGCCGTCACCGACCCGCTCGGTGCCCGGACCCGGTCGGTCCGCGACGACCGCGACCGGCTGCTGTCGCGCACCGACCCGCTCGGCCGGACCACGAGCTACGACTACGACGCGGACGGCAACCTCGTCGGCATCACCCGGCCCGACGGCGCCCGCCAGACCGTGGCGTGGACGACCGCCGGCGGCCGGCCGTGCCCGGTGCGGGCGACGCTGCCCGACGGGACGGTCTGGACCTTCGAGTACGACGAGCGCGGCAACCGCACTGCTGTCACCGACCCTGCCGGCGCGACGACCCGGTTCGGCTACGACGACCGTGGCCATCTCGTCTCGGTCACCGACGCCGCCGGCCGCACCCGCACGATCGACAACGACGGCGCCGGGCTGCCGCTCGTCGTCACCGAGGCCGACGGCAGCACCACCCGCCTCGAGCGCGACGCCTTCGGCCGCGTGGTGGCACTCACCGACGCACTTGGCGGCCGGGTCGAGCTGACCTGGACGCCTGAGGGCCAGCTCGCCTCGCGGACCCTGCCCGACGGGTCGACCGCGACCTGGATCTACGACGGCGAGGGCAACCCCGTCGAGCACGTCGACGCGGCGGGTCGGACCACCCGGACGACCTACACCCACTTCGACCTGCCCGCCGAGGTCACCGCGCCGGACGGGTCGGTCACCCGCTACACGTGGGACGCCGAGCTGCGGCTCACCGCCGTCACCAACCCGCAGGGCCGTGTGTGGCGCTACGCCTACGACGCCGCGGGCCGGCTGGCGTCCGAGACCGACTTCAACGGGCGGACCCTGCGCTACGAGCACGACGCCGCCGGGCAGCTCGTACGCCGCACCAACGGCGCCAGCGAGACTGTGGACTACGAGCTCGACGCGCTCGGCCGGGTGCAGCAGCAGCGCGCCGGCGACGCCGTCACGACCCTCACCCACGACCCGCTCGGCCGGCTGCTGCGCGCGACCGGCCCCGACGTCGAGCTGGTGCTGCAGCGAGACCCGCTCGGCCGGGTCGTGGCCGAGTCGCTCAACGGCCGCACCGTCTCCTCGGCGTACGACGTCCTCGGCCGGCGGGTGCGCCGGACCACGCCCGCGGGCGTCGAGGCGGTCTGGTCCTACGGACTCTCCGGGCTGCCGGAGCGGCTGACGGTCGCCGGCCACGAGGTGGCCTTCCACCGCGACCTGCTCGGCCGGGAGACCCGCCGCGAGCTCGGCGGCGCGGTCCTCGACCAGGGCTGGGACCCGCTCGGCCAGCTGGTCAGCCAGACCCTCGCGGTCCCGGCCGCCGCGCCGGAGGCGGCGCTGCGGGGCAGGCTCGAGGGCCGGCTCGGTGCATCCGGCGGAGGCGCGGGCGGTGTGCCCGAGCCCGTCGTACTCCAGCAGCGCCGCTACACCTACGCCGCCGGCGGGCGCCTCGTCGGCGTCGACGACCGGCTCTCCGGCGCGCGGCGGCTCGAACTCGACCTGGCCGACCGGATCACCTCGGTCAGCGGGCCCGACTGGTCCGAGGTCTACTCCTACGACCCGCTGGGCAACATCACCAGCGCGACGGCGGGCGATGACGCCGAGCGCCGGGAGTACGCCGGCACGCTGCTGACCCGGTCGGGCCGCAACCGCTACTCCTACGACGCCCAGGGGCGGCTCGTCTCACGGGTCCGGTCGCGGCTGTCGCGGAAGGCAGAGACCTGGGCCTACGAGTGGGACGCCGAGGACCGGCTCGTCGGCTGCCGCACGCCCGACGGGACCCGGTGGCGCTACGTGTACGACGTGCTCGGGCGGCGGGTCGCCAAGCGCCGGCTCGATCACGCCGGCGCCGTGGTCGAGGAGGTGCTGTTCGCCTGGGACGACTCGACGCTCGTCGAGGAGTCAGCGGCCTCCGGGGTGCGGTCGTGGGTGCACGACGGCCTCGCGCCGCTGGCGCAGGTCGAGCTCGCGCAGGAGCTTCCGCAGGAGGAGGTCGACGCCCGCTTCCTCGCGATCGTCACCGACCTCGTCGGCGCTCCGACCGAGCTGGTCTCCGCCGACGGCGAGCTGGTCTGGCACGCTCGTCGTACCGTCTGGGGCGCCCCGGCCGACCCCTCCGCCGACCCGACGCCGCTGCGCTTCCCGGGCCAGTACGCCGACCCCGAGACGGGGCTGTTCTACAACCTCAACCGCTACTACGACCCCGCCACAGGCCGCTACGTCTCCCAGGACCCGCTCGGGCTCGCGCCCGCGCCCAACCCCACGGCGTACGTCCACAACCCCACCACCTGGGCCGACCCGCTCGGGCTGTCGCCGTGTGACCCGGTGAACGGTCCGAGCTCCGCGGAGGGCCCGCGAGCCCTCGAGAGCGGCCGCAAGCTCGAGGCCCACTGGCAGGGCACCACGAACTACAACCACGGCGGCGAGATGACAGCCATCGAG
This sequence comes from Nocardioides asiaticus, assembly GCF_040049175.1. Lineage (NCBI taxonomy): Bacteria > Bacillati > Actinomycetota > Actinomycetes > Propionibacteriales > Nocardioidaceae > Nocardioides > Nocardioides asiaticus. Next base: position 769,675 of record NZ_JBDZDM010000002.1, read on the forward strand.
CACATCAACTACCGGCATGCGTACGGCTCAGGGTTCACCAACGTCAGCCACTTCGCCGAGGGAACCAGCGCTCGCGACATCTACTCGATGGTCGACCAGGCGCTCCGGCGCGGCGAGGTGACCCCCAACGGCGACAGCTACAAGGTCGTGTATGACACCGGGAGGACGATTGGGACCGACAAGTGGGGTGCTCCGACCAGTCGCTTGCAGATCTATGTGCTTGATGGACGAATTCGGACAGCTTTCCCAGTGGGGTGATGACAGTGGCGCAATCGAAGAAGACAGTTCTCGAGGAGTTCCTGAGCGAGGAGATGGGGGAGCCCGGCAAGTTGGCGATCCTGCGTGCGGAGCGGGATCGTCATCAGGGTGTCGTGGAGCTGCCGGGCAACCTCATTGACGTCACCCTCGACTTCGATGCGGGCGAGGCCCAGATCGCGATGGTCGTCGATCCCGACAGAGCGGGCCACACGCAGAAGATGCCACTCACGCAGTTCTTCGACCGGGTGAGGCAAACCAACGTCGGCGCCGGACGCCCGCCGGGGCACGGTGGCGCTCGATTCCTGCTCCCGGGTGCCGGGCGGGACGGCACCGATCACTCACGGTGACCGATCGATGCAGCACGACCCCGTCGGCGCGGGTGGGGTCAGGTCTCCCGCGCGAAGCGGGCGCCGACGGTCTCGCGGATCCAGTCCATCTGCCGCATCAGGGTGAGCGTCTGGGAGAGCGGGACGAGCGGGGACTCCAGGAGTTCCTCGCGCAGGCAGCGGTTGACCTCGAGGATCTCGTTGCCGTAGCCCTTCCCGACGACCGGCTCGTCGCCGACGATCTCGACGACCCGGCCGGACGGCGTGCCGTGGGTGCCGGCGGCGTACTCGGTGAAGACTGCCTTCGCCGGGTGGTGGAAGTCGGCGAGGTCGATCCGGCCGCGGTCGGTGCCGATGGCGGCGGCCCGCGAGGACCAGGAGGACATCGAGCAGGCGAGGGTGGCGAGTACGCCGCGCGCGTACCTCCCGGTCATGACCAGGTCGGTGTCGAAGCTCCCCGCATCGGTCGTGCGTACGTCGGCCTGGGCGGTCAGCGCCTCGGCCTCGCCGAACAGCAGGTGGGCGAAGGTGAGCGGGTAGATCCCCATGTCCAGCAGTACGCTCGCGCCGAGCGAGGCGTCGAAGAGCCGGTCCGGGTCTTCGGGGGTCACCACGAAGCCGAGCTCGGCGTGGAGCTGCCGAGGGGTGCCGAAGCGCCCGTCGGCGAGCTCGGACTGCAGCGCCCGGATCACCGGGTGGCACGCCGTCCACATCGCCTCCATGAGGAACCGGTCGTTCGCCTTCGCGACTCCGACCAGCTCCTCGGCCTCGGTGGCGTTGAGGGTCAGCGCCTTCTCGCAGAGCACGTGCTTGCCGGCCTCCAGCGCGAGCCGGGCGTGCTCGAGGTGGTGTGAGTGCGGGCTCGCGACGTACACCACGTCGACGTCGGGATCCGCGACCAGCTCCTCGTACGAGCCGTGTGCCCGCGCCAGCCCGTAGTGGTCGTACGCCGCCGCGAACTCGCGCGCCCTCTCGACCCTCCGCGAGCCGACCGCCGTCAGCTGGGCGTCCGGGACGAGCATGAGGTCGGCGGCGAAGGAGTGGGCGATCCGGCCGGTGGCGAGGATGCCCCACCGGACGGGGGCGGCAGACTCGGGAGCGGGCTCGGAGGTCGACTCGGTCACGCCGCTCACGGTAGCGATCACGCGATCGGAGGCGCGCCGGTGACAACGAACTACAAGCGTGTAGTTCGTCGCGTATGGTGTCGCGTGGATCGTTGTTGTCGAGCTTTTGGGGGATCCACGGATGGACGCCGCGCACGCCCAGCCAAACGGGTCGGCCGATGGCGCGCCGCGACTCAGCGAGCGCGACCTCGAGATCCTCGCCTTCGAGCGGCAGTGGTGGAAGTACGCCGGCGCGAAGGAGACCGCCGTCCGCGAGAAGTTCGACATGTCCTCGACCCGCTACTACCAGGTGCTCAACGCCCTCATCGACCGGCCGGAGGCGCTCGAGGCCGACCCCCTTCTCGTACGCCGGCTGCGCCGCCTCCGCGCCGCCCGGCAGCGACAGCGCTCCGCCCGTCGGCTGGGATTCGAGGTCTGATCATGGGCAGGCGTGACCAGCGCGGCATCGCGCTCCCTTCCCCGGTCGTGCTCCTCAGCATCCTCGCCGTCGGCCTGGCGATCGTCGCCTTCGTCCTCACGGGCCACGACGGGCCCAAGGAGCGGGAGATCACCCCCGCCGCCGCCCCCGAGACCCATCCCTCCGCCTCGGCGAGCGCCGCCCCGAAGGTCCACAAGAAGCCCGCGAAGCCCAAGCCGAAGCCGATCGACCGCGGCAAGGTCTACGTCGAGGTCTACAACAACACCAACATCCGCGGCCTCGCCGGCACGGTCGCCGAGCAGGCCGGCACCATCGGCTGGAACGTCGTCGGCGCCGACAACTGGATGGGCACCGTCCCGGCCACGACCGTCTACTACCCGCCGAAGCTGCAGGCGGCCGGCAAGAAGCTGGCCCTCGACCTCGGCATCAAGCGCACCCACATCGCCGTCCAGGGCTCGATGAAGCCCGACCGGCTCACGATCGTCCTCACCGGCCCGCTGGGCTGAGACCGCGTCCTCCTGAGGGACGGCGAGAGTTCCGTCACGATTCAATGACGCCGCCCTGCCGCACCGGCGGCGTACGTGGGACGCTAGGGGCATGGAGTTCACCTCGCCCGAGGGCGAGCGGAAGTACGCCGCGTTCGCGGCTGCCGCCTCCGACGCGGTGGTCGCCCTCGACTTCGACGGCACCCTCTCGCCCATCGTCGACGACCCGGCGAAGGCCCACATCCACCCCGACGCCGGGGAGGTGCTGGCCGCGCTCGCCGAGAAGGTGAAGGCGATCGCGGTCGTCACCGGCAGGCCCGCCCGCCAGGTCCTCGACCTCGGCGGCCTCGAGGAGGTCGGCGATGCGCTCGCCGCGCACGGCAAGGAGCTGCACGTCTTCGGGCAGTACGGCAACGAGCGGTGGAGCTCCTCCCAGCGGGTGATCCACGGGCCGCGGCCGCCGGCCGGTCTCGCGACCTTCGAGCTCGAGCTGCCGTCGGTGCTCCGCCGCGCCGGCGCCGGCGACGCGTACGTCGAGGACAAGGGCCTCGCCGTCGCCGTCCACACCCGTCGGCTGCCCGACCCCGACGCCGCCTTCGAGCGGCTGCTGCCGCTGCTGCGGCCGCTCGCGGAGCAGCACGACCTCGTCCTCGAGCCCGGCAAGCAGGTCATCGAGGTCCGCTCGGGCGGGATGGACAAGGGCCTCGCCGTCGACAGGCTGGTCGACGACCTGAAGGCCGGTGCCGTGATGTTCGCAGGCGACGACCTCGGCGACGTCGAGGCGTTCGAGTCGGTCACCGCCTGGGGCAAGAACGGCCTGCCCACCCTGCTCGTCTGCTCGGCCTCGAGCGAGGAGAGCGCGCTCGTGCCGCTCTCCGACGTCGTGGTGCACGGCCCCGACGGCGTACTCGACCTGATGCGGCAGCTCACCGCCGACGCCCGCTGAGCGACGCGCCGCTCGCGCTTGCCGGCCACCCAAAGTGTCACCGTGACACTTCGCCGGGTCGGTGACACGTAGGACGTCAGCCTCGCGCGGCGGGCACGTCGAGCGTCACCGCCGAGCCGTCGATGGCGACGGTGCCGCGGTGCGCCTCGGCGACCGCCTTGACGAGGGCGAGACCGAGCCCGGTCCCGGGCGTGGTGCGGGAGCCCTCCGCCCGGCTGAACCGGTCGAACGCGGTCGCCACGAACTCCGGCGGGAAGCCCGGCCCCTCGTCGGAGACGGTGAGCCGCACCCGGCCGTCGTACGCCCGCGCAGCGACCGTGACGGTGCCCGCGCCGTGGCGCAGCGCGTTGCCGACGAGGTTGTCGAGGGCGAGGTCGAGCCAGTCCGGATTGCCGCAGAGGTCGGGCACGCCGGCGGTGTCGGTCGCGATCGAGCGGCCCGCCGCCTCGGCCTCCGGGCGGTGACGGGCGGCGACGCCGGTGACCAGGCCGGCGGTGTCGACGTCGCCGGTCGGCGGCTCCTGGGCGCGCACCTCCTCGAGGTCGAGGAGCGCCTCGCAGAGGGCGATCATCCGGCGTACCTGCTTCTGCAGCGAGCCCATCGTCGCCTCGGACTCGGCGGCGTCGCGCGGCCGCAGCCTCGCCCAGTCGAGCTCGGCCTGCATGACCGTGAGCGGCGAGCGCAGCTCATGCGAGGCGTCGGCGAGGAACTGCCGCTCGCGCTCGGCGGAGGCGGCGAGACGGTCGAGCAGGTCGTTGAGGGTATGGCCGAGCCGGGTGAGCTCGTCGTCGCGGTCCTCGGGCACCGGCAGGCGGTCCTCGGGCGCCGCGGAGGCGGCCGCGGCGCGGTAGCGCTCCACCGGTCCGAGGGCCGCCCGCGCCGTCCACCAGCCGACCGCGGACGCCGCGGCCAGGGTGGCGGCGCCGGCGATCGCGAGCTGGGCGAGCAGCTCCCGGAGCGCCTCGTCGTGGTGGGCCCGGCTGATCGCGTACGCGACGACGACCGGGCCGTCCGGTGTGCTCATCCGGGCAGTGACCACCCGCTCGGCGGGCTCCGTCGCGGGGAGGAGACGGCCGTGGTCGTGGTGCTGGACGTCACCGGCGTACGCCGCGCGGACCGTGGCCGCCGACGCCAGCCTGTGGTGGGCGCTGCCGCCGGTGACCGACCCGTCGGCGGCGTACGTCTGGTACGCCTCGCCGGGGGTGTCGCGGACCGGCGCGCGGCCCTCGTGGACCGACGCCTCGACCAGCTCGCGGTAGGCCGCGAGGTCCTGGTCGACCTGCCGATCGAGCGCGAAGGCCACCCGCCAGTAGACGAAGGCGCCCGCCAGGACGAGCACGACGGCCATCGCCGCGGCGACCGCGGCGACGAGGCGCCAGACGATCGGCCGGCCGGCGAGCAGCCTCATCGCCCGACCGGGTCGAGGCGGTAGCCCACCCCGCGCAGGGTCGTGATCCGGACCTGCTTCGAGCCGGCGAGCCGGGCTCGCACACGGGAGACGTGCACCTCGAGGGCGTTGCTGTTGATGTCGGTGTCCTCGAAGACGTCGTCGAAGAGCCGGTAGCGGGAGACGACGCGGCCGGCGTTCTGCATGAGCGAGACGAGGACGTCGAACTCCCGGCGCGACAGCGACACCTCCTCCTCGGCCACCCACGCGCGCCGCTCCCCGGGGGCGACGACCACGTCGCCGTACGCGAGCCGGGCGGTGTCGGGGACCTCGCGGCGCCGGGCGAGCGCGCGCACGCGGGCGTAGAGCTCCTCCATCGCGAACGGCTTGACCAGGTAGTCGTCGGCGCCCGCGTCGAGGCCGGCGACGCGCTCGGGTACGGCGCCGCGGGCGGTGAGGAGGAGGACGGGTACGTCGTACCCGTCCTCGCGGAGGCGGCGGCACACCTCGAGCCCGTCCATGCCGGGCAGCATCCGGTCGAGGACGACGACGTCGACGCCCGGCTCGCGCGCGGCGTCCAGGCCGGACGGGCCGTCGAGCGCCCCGCTGGTCGTCAGACCGACGTCGCGGAGGTAGCCGGTGATGAGCTCGACCAGCCTGGGCTCGTCATCGACGACCAGGACGTGCACGGTCTCAGGGTAGGTGCTCAAGGGGGTACTCCGGTTGGTGACAGACGTCGTCGGGCGGGATCGGTGCGAGCCGGCGGGTGACGCCGTCGCGCAGCCAGACCGGATGGCCGCACACCTCGGCCACCGCGCGGTAGCTGCCGTCGAGCGCGCCGTCGAAGCCGACGGGGTCCAGCCCGAAGCTCTCCGGGCGGTTCCAGCCGACGACCCAGGTGGGGCCGGTGGGCGCGGTGAGGGTGGCGTCGAGCAGCCGCAGGTGCGGGTCCTCGACCTGGGTCGGGAGGCTCCACAGGTAGGGGTATGCCGGCCGCAGCCCGGACGCGTCGATCACCTCGGCATGCGTGAAGGGGACGACCACGGTGTCGCCCGGCCGCGCCGACGCGGCCAGCCAGCGACCGGCGACCGCCGGTCCCTGGGCTGTGGCGTGCTCGGCGTACGCCGCGGGGATCGTGGCCACCGCCGTCGAGAGCCCGGCCGCGACGACGGCGGCCCGGACCAGTCGCCGGAGCAACCGCGGGGTCGCGCAGCCGTGGCGCAGGCACAGACCGACCAGGAGCGCGGTGGTGGGGACCAGGGCGAGCAGGTAGTGGTCCCAGTAGCCGCCGCCCGCCGCGATGCCGCCGAGCTCGACGAGGATCGCCGCGGCCAGGCCGCAGGTGAGGGGCTCGCCGCGCAGCAGGTGGCGGACCCGGCCGGCGAGGGCGGCGACGAGGAGCAATGCGAGGCCGGTTACCAGCGCCTCGAGCAGCATCGTGTGGAGCCGCTCGGGGGCGCCGCCGGGCCGGACGCTGAGCAGCGCGGCCGCGTCGAGGCGGAAGCCGAAGAGCGCGTGGCCGAGCGCCCGGACCCGTCCGTGGGCGGCGGCCCACAGCAGCGTCGCGAGGAGGGGTACGCCGGCGCCCACCGCCGCGGCGACGGCGACCCGGCGCACACGGTCCGGTCGCCGGCGCAGGCCGACTGCGAGGACGACCGCCAGCAGGACGAGCCCGTCGCCGAAGCTCTGCTTCATCGTGAGCGCCGCGCTCGCGGCGGCTCCGGACAGCAGACCGAGGGCCACCGCGTGCCGCTGCGCGCACAGCGCGTGGACGAGGAGCGCCGCGGCCAGCGACACGCACGTCGCGGCGAGCAGCTCGCCGTCGAGCCGCTGGCCGTCGAGCCGCACCGAGCAGACCAGGGCGGCGGCCGTCCACGCGGACCACGCCGCGGCGCGATGCCCGGCCACGGCCCGCGCGGCACTGCCGACGGCCGCCACGAGCACCGTCGCGGCGAGCGCCGCGACCAGCCTGACGCCGTACGTCCCGAGGTGGTCGGCGAGCGCGAACGCCGAGACCAGCCCGGGTGGGCGGTCGACCCAGGTCGGGCCGTAGAGGTAGGGGCCGGGCAGGTGCCACAGCCGCGCGACGACGGCGTACCCGCCCTCGTCGGGCGAGAGGTCGCGGGACAGGAAGAGCAGATGGACGACCAGGGTGACCAGCCCGGCCACCGCCACGGACACAGCCGGCCGGATGGGGACGGTCGACCGCCCTCGTCCGCCGCGCACCCGGTCGAGGGGGAGCGCGGTCGGGCGCGGTGCGGCGGGCCGGAGGTTCATGCCGCGGAACCTAGGAGCGCCACCTGAAGGAACCATGACCCCGGACCCGGCCGTCCGCTCAGGGCGAACAGCGGATCCGGAGGGAACATCCGGTGGCTCCCGAGAGTTGAGTCGCTATCACTCAAGTCTTGAAAGGGGACACCGTGGAGAAGCTTCCCGTCCTGTTCGTCTCCGACGTCGTCATCCTCCCCGGCATGGTCGTGCCGATCGCTCTCGACGAGGCCGCACAGGCGGCCGTCGACGCGGCCCGCGCCAGCAGCGACGGCAAACTGCTCGTCGCGCCCCGGCTCGAGGACCGCTACGCGTCGTACGGCGCCATCGCCTCCATCGACCGCGTCGGCCGCTTCAGCGGCGGCGGCCCGGCCGCCGTCCTGCGCGCCGAGCGGCGCGCGCGCATCGGCTCCGGCGTGACCGGCCCCGGTGCCGCGCTGTGGGTCGAGGCGGAGCCGGCCGAGGACTACCCGGGCGGCGCGGTCACGGCCAGGGCCAAGGAGCTCGCCGACGAGTACAAGCGGCTCGTCGTCGCGGTGCTCCAGCGCCGCGAGGCCTGGCAGGTGATCGACCAGGTCCAGCGGCTCACCGACCCCGGCGAGATCGCCGACACCGCCGGCTACGCGCCGTACCTCGGCGACGACCGTAAGCGCGAGCTGCTCGAGACGGCGTACGTCGAGGAGCGGCTCGAGAAGGTCATCGACTGGACCAAGGAGTACCTCGCCGAGGCCGAGCTGACCGACAAGATCAGCGAGGACGTCCGCGAGGGCATGGAGAAGTCGCAGCGGGAGTTCCTGCTGCGCCAGCAGCTGGCCGCGATCCGCAAGGAGCTCGGCGAGGGCGAGCCCGAGGGCGCGGATGACTATCGCTCGCGGGTCGAGTCCGCCGACCTGCCCGACCACGTCCGCGAGGCCGCGCTCCGCGAGGTCGACAAGCTGGAGCGCGGCTCGGAGCAGAACCCCGAGACCGCCTGGATCCGGACATGGCTCGACACCGTCCTCGAGCTGCCGTGGAACGTCACCACGCAGGACTCGACCGACGTCGCCGCCGCCCGAGCGGTGCTCGACGCCGACCACCACGGCCTCGACGAGGTCAAGGAGCGGATCGTCGAGTACCTCGCCGTCCGCGCCCGCCGCGCCGAGCGCGGCCTCCAGGTCATCGGTGGCCGCGGCTCCGGTGCCGTCATCCTGCTCGCCGGCCCTCCCGGCGTCGGCAAGACCTCGCTCGGCGAGTCCGTCGCGCGCGCCCTCGGCAGGAAGTTCGTCCGGGTCGCGCTGGGCGGCGTCCGCGACGAGGCCGAGATCCGCGGTCACCGGCGGACGTACGTCGGCGCCCTCCCGGGGCGGATCGTGCGCGCGATCAAGGAGGCCGGGTCGATGAACCCGGTCGTGCTGCTCGACGAGGTCGACAAGGTCGGCGCGGACTACCGCGGCGATCCGGCGGCGGCGCTGCTCGAGGTCCTCGACCCGGCGCAGAACCACACCTTCCGCGACCACTACCTCGAGCTCGACCTCGACCTGTCCGACGCGGTCTTCATCGCCACTGCCAACGTCGTCGAGACCATCCCGAGCGCGCTGCTCGACCGGATGGAGCTCGTCACGATCGACGGCTACACCGAGGACGACAAGGTCGCGATCGCCCGCGACTTCCTGCTGCCCCGGCAGCTGGAGCGCGCAGCGCTGACCGCCGACGAGGTGAGCGTGAGCGACGACGCCCTGCGCGAGCTGGCCGCGAACTACACCCGCGAGGCCGGCGTACGCCAGCTCGAGCGGCTGATCGCCAAGGCGCTCCGCAAGGCGGCCACTCTCCTCGCCACCGGCGAGGCGACCCACGTCGACGTCGGCGCCGACCAGCTGAAGGACCTGGTCGGGCGGGCGCGGTTCACGCCGGAGTCGGCCGAGCGGACCTCGCTGCCCGGCGTCGCGACCGGCCTGGCCGTGACCGGGCTCGGGGGTGACGTGCTCTTCATCGAGGCCTCGGCCGCGGAGGGCCAGCAGGGGCTGACCATCACCGGCCAGCTCGGCGAGGTGATGAAGGAGTCCGCCCAGATCGCGCTCTCCTTCGTCAGGTCGCACGCCGAGGAGCTCGGGGTCGACCGGTCGGTCCTCGACAAGGCGATCCACGTCCACGTGCCCGCCGGTGCAGTGCCGAAGGACGGCCCCAGCGCGGGCATCACGATGGTCACCGCGCTCACGTCGCTCGCGTCCGGACGGCCGGTGCGCAGCGAGGTCGGCATGACCGGCGAGGTGTCGCTGTCGGGCCGGGTGCTGCCGATCGGCGGGCTCAAGCAGAAGCTGCTCGCCGCCCAGAGGGCGGGGCTGACCGAGGTGTTCGTCCCGCAGCGCAACGAGCCCGATCTCGACGACGTGCCCGCCGAGGTCAAGGACTCGCTGACGATCAACCTCGTCGGCGACGTACGCGACGTCGTACGCGGCGCGCTCACTGCGGTCGACCAGGAGTCGCACGGCAACGGCGCGCACGCGGCCTGACGCCGCCGCCACAGTGTCACGGTGACACTTTGGGCGCCGCTGGTCGCAGGGCTCGGGGTCCGAATGGCGGACAGGCCATCCGCCATTCGGACCCCGATTTCTTGGCCCGGCCGCGTCGCCCCTAGAGTGAGTGCTGCTCATCGAGAGGGACTGAGGGAACGGCCCAGCGAAGTCCCGGCAACCGACCACGAGCCTCCGCCGCCCAGGCACGCCAGCCTCCGGGAGCGGACGTGGAGCAGGTGCTAATTCCGGCCCGCGGCGAGGGACGCCCCGGGGAAGATGAGGAGGAGGTTTCTCATGAGCGCCGCTGTGCAGGAGAGGACTGCGATCCGCGAGGGCGCCTTCGGCAACGCGACCGCACTGTCGTGTCGCGAGTGCGGGCACCGGATCGACCTCGGTCCGTTCTACGCCTGTCCGGAGTGCTTCGGCCCCCTCGAGGTGGCCTACGACTTCCCGGCCGTGACCCGCGAGGAGATCGAGGCCGGCCCGCGCAACATCTGGCGCTACAAGGCGCTGCTCCCGGTGCCTGCGGACATCGAGCAGAGCCCCAACACCGAGCCCGGCTTCACCCGGCTGCTGAAGGCGAACAACCTCGCCCGCGAGCTCGGCATCGAGACCCTCTGGGTCAAGGACGACAGCACCAACCCGACGAACTCGTTCAAGGACCGCGTCGTCGCCTGCGCGCTGAGCGCGGCCCGCGAGCTCGGCTCCACCGTGTTCGCCTGCCCGAGCACCGGCAACCTCGCCAACGCGGTCGCCGCCGCCGGCGCCCGGGCCGGCATCAAGACCGTCGTCTTCATCCCCAGCAACCTCGAGCAGCCCAAGCAGGTCAACTCGGCCGTCTTCACCGAGAACCTCGTCGCGGTCGAGGGCAACTACGACGACGTGAACAAGCTCGCCTCCGAGATCGCGGGCGAGGAGGACGGCTGGGCCTTCGTCAACGTCAACGTCCGGCCGTTCTACGCCGAGGGCTCCAAGACGCTCGGCTTCGAGATCGCCGAGCAGCTTGGCTGGCGGCTGCCCGACCAGATCGTCATCCCGGTCGCGTCCGGCTCCCAGCTCACCAAGGTCGACAAGGCCTTCCAGGAGCTCATCAAGCTCGGCCTCGTCGAGGAGAAGCCCTACAAGGTCTTCGGCGCGCAGGCGACGGGCTGCAACCCGGTCTCGACCGCCTTCAAGTCCGGGGTCGACGCGATCCGGCCGGTCAAGCCGGACACCATCGCCAAGTCGCTCGCCATCGGCAACCCGGCCGACGGGATCTACGTCCTCGACGCGACCCGCCGCAGCGGCGGTGCCGTCGAGGAGGTCACCGACGAGGAGATCCGCGAGGGCATCGTCCTGCTGGCCCGCACTGAGGGGATCTTCACCGAGACCGCCGGCGGCACCACGACCGCGGTCCTGAAGAAGCTCGTCGCGACCGGCCAGCTCGACCCCACGCTCGAGACCGTCATCATCAACACCGGCCACGGGCTGAAGACGCTCGACGCCGTGAGCGGCTCGGTCGCCCCCGCGGCGACCATCGCGCCGTCGTACGACGCGTTCGCGGCCACCGGGATCGGGCAGGCCTGATGTCGGTCTCGGTCCGGGTCCCCACGATCCTGCGCACCTACACGGGTGGCTCCTCGGAGGTGACCGCCGACGGGGCGACCCTCGCCGAGGTGATCGAGGCGCTCGAGGCGTCGTACCCCGGCATCAAGGGGCGCGTCCTCGACGACAACGGCGCGCTGCGGCGCTTCGTGAACGTCTACGTCGGCGACGAGGACGTCCGCTTCTCCGGCGAGCTGGCAACGCCGACGCCCGACGGAGCGAAGGTCTCGATCATTCCGGCGGTCGCCGGCGGCTGACCGCCGCGTGTTACGCGTGGTGTTAACGAGCGTGCTGTAACAAGGAAGCATGAGCTCACGCACGCAGGAGGCCAAGCAGATCGGCATCGCCGCCGTGACCGCCGGCGTGGCCGGTGCCGTCGGTGTCGTCGGAGCGGCCGCGGGGCTGGGGTTCGTCACCCTGCTCAAGCGTCAGGCCGAGCACGCTCGTCAGGTCATCGGGAAGCCGCTCGGCGAGGTCGCGCCGAATGCTGACAAGATCTACAAGAAGTCGTACGCCGGCCGCCCGATCGACCTGCTCATCGTCGGCGACTCGATCGCCGCCGGGCTGGGCGCCGAGACCGCCAAGGGCACTCTCGGTGCCAGGCTGGCGAAGGGGATCGCGAGGCGGGTCGAGCAGCCGGTGCGGTTGCGGACCATCGCGGTCGTGGGCGCCGAGACCTCGATGGTGCCGGCCCAGCTCGCGACGCTCCCGGCGTCCTACGTCCCCGACGTCGCGGTGGTCATCGTCGGCGGCAACGACGTCACCCACCGGATCCCGATCAGCGAGTCGGTGAGCGACCTCGTCTCGGTGATCGAGAGCCTCCGCGAGCGCGGCGCCGCGGTCGTGGTCGGCACCTGCCCCGACGTCGGCGCCGTACGCCCGCTGCCCCAGCCGCTGCGCTCCCTCGGCCGCCGGGTGGCGCGGCAGCTGGCCGCCGCACAGGCGGAGGCGTCCCTCGCCGCCGGCGCTCACGTGGTCTCGCTCGCCGAGGTGGTCGGTCCGTTCTTCATCACCAATCCCGACGAGATGTTCAGCATCGACCGGTTCCACCCCAGCGCCGCCGGCTACAAGCGCACCGCGAAGGCGATGCTCCCGTCCGTGCTCGCCGCGCTCGGCCACGTCGACGACGTGCCCTTCGGCCACCTGCTGCCGGTGCCGGACGAGCCCGACCAGGTGGGCTGACTACCCCGCCGCGACTCCCGCCCGCCGGGCCGCGAGCTCGACCCGCTCGGCCCCGTTGGAGCAGAGCGCGAGGGCCGCGTCGTACGCCGCCACGGCCTCGGCGTCGCGGCCGAGCCGCTCCAGCAGCCGGGCGCGTACGGCGGGCAGCCGGTGCCCCGGGAGGGCGACCTGCTCGAGCTCGGCGAGCCCGGCCTCGGCACCCTGTGCCTCGGCGACGGCGACGGCCCGGTTGAGGCGTACGACGGGGCTCTCGCGCAGGGCGAGCAGCTCGTCGTACCGCTGCACGATCCGCTCCCAGGCGGTCTCGTCGGAGCTCGGCGCGATCGCGTGCTCGGAGGCGATGAGCGCCTGGAGGAGGTACGGCGCCGGCGGGGCCTGCACGAGCGGCGCGAGCAGGCCGAGCGCCTCGGCGATCTCGTCGGTGTGCCACAGCGCACGGTCCTGGTCGGGGAGCAGCACGAGCCTCCCGTCGCGGACGCGCGCGTCCCGCCGGGAGTGCTGGAGCAGCATCAGGGCGAGCAGCGCGTCCACCTCGGCGTCGGGCTCGGGGAGCACCGCACGCAGCACCCGCACCAGCCGGATCGCCTCGCCGGCCTGCTCGACCCGGAGCACCTCCGCGCCGGAGCCGGGCGCGTAGCCCGCGGTGAACGCCAGGTAGGCCACGTCGGTCACCACGCCGACCCGCTCGGCGAGCTCGCGCCCCGACGGCACGCCGAACGAGGCCCCCGCCAGCCGCTTGCGCGCCCGGGTCAGCCGCGCCGCCATCGTCGGCGTCGAGAGCAGGAACAGCCGGGCGACGTCCTCGGTCGGGACGCCCAGCACCAGCCGGAGCGTCAACGCGGCCGCCGCCTCGCGGGAGAGCCGCGGATGGGCGCACAGCAGCACCAGCCGGAGCCTCTCGTCGACGATCTGCTCGCCTTCCCCCGAATCGGGCACCGTCGCCATCACCCGCTGCGCCCCCTGGGTCAGCTCCGCCTCGACCGCGAGCAGCGGCATCTTGCGGACCAGCACGTCCTCCGAGCGCAGCCGGTCGACGATCCGGCGCCGGGCGGCGGTGAGCAGCCAGCCCTGCGGATTGAGAGGTACGCCGTCGGCGGCCCACGTGCGGGCCGCCGCCTCGAAGGCGTCGGCGAGCCCGTCCTCGGCGAGGTCGAGGCGGCGGTACTGCGCGACGAGCAGGGCCAGCAGCCGGCCCCACTCGTCGCGCAGCAGCTCCTCGAGGCGCGCCGCGGCGGTCAGCGACTCACTCCTCGACCGTCGGGCGGATCTCGACGGTGAGGTCGTCCGGCAGCAGTCGTGCCAGCTCCTCGCGGCCCGCCGGCGACACCGACTCCCAGCGGTCGTAGTGGTCCGGCTCGGTCAGCATCACCATGAGCCTCATGACTGGTCCACCCCGCGGATCTCGATCGCCGACTCGGCCTTGGCGAGCAGCTTGCAGCACTCGGCGAGGTCGTCGCGGTCGTCGCTCTCCACGACGTACAGCCCGGCCAGGTGCTCGGCGGCCTCGGTGTAGGGGCCGTCGGTGATCCCGCTCGCGCGTACGGTGACGGCGGTGGCCGGGTCGGCGAGCGCCGCGCCGTAGCCCTTCAGGACGGTGTGGCCGCGCTCGGCGAGGAGCTCGGCGAACTGGCCGTGGACGGCGAAGACCGCCTCCTTCTCCTCCTCGCTCTTGGCCTGCCACTCGGCCTCGACGTTCGGGATGAGCAGGTAGTACCTGGCCATCACGCCTCCCCGTGCTCGACGACCGGCCGGATCTCGAGGGTCTGCTCGAGGTCCGCGAGGACCTTGCAGCACTCGACGAGGTCGTCGAGGTCGTCGGTCTCCACGGCGTAGAAGCCGGTGACGTGCTCGGTGGCCTCGGCGTACGGCCCCTCGGTGACGGTGAACCCGTCGCCGCTCTTGTGGACCGTCGTCGTGTGGCGCGAGTGGGTGAGCTCGGCGCCGGACGTGATCGTGTGGCCGCGCTCGGCGAGGAGGGCGGCGAACTTCCCGTGCACCTCGTAGCCGGCCGCCTTCTCCTCGGGCGAGGCGGCCTCCCAGCGGGCCTCGCCCTCGGGCAGCAGGATGATGTATCGGGCCATGTCGGTGTCCCCAATCGGTGAGTTGAAGGGAGTCTGTCACCGTGATGACGGACGAGGGAGGCCCCGATCGACAGCCGGGGACTACGTTGTACGCCGTGCAGCACCTCGTCCTCACCTTCCGCGACGCCGCCGAGCCCGACGTGGAGGGTCTGGTGGCACTCATCGAGTCCGCCTACCGCGGCGACACCAGCCGGACCGGCTGGACCACCGAGGCCGACATCCTGCACGGCCAGCGCACCGACCCCGACGGCGTACGCGAGGTCATAGCGACGCCCCACAGCCGACTCCTGGTCGCCGAGCTCGACGGCGTCCTCGTCGCCTGCTGCCAGCTCGAGCACCGCTCGCGTCCCGACGGCGAGCACGCCTACTTCGGCATGTTCGCGGTCAGCCCGGCCCTCCAGGGCAGCGGCCTCGGCACGCAGGTGATGGCCGAGGCCGAGCGGATCGCCCGCAAGGAGTGGGGCACGACGTCGATGGAGATGACCGTGATCTCGGTCCGCGAGGACCTGATCGCGTTCTACGAGCGGCGCGGCTACCGGCGTACGGGGGAGATGTCGCCGTTCCCGTACGGAGACGAGCGGTTCGGCATCCCGCAGCGCGACGACCTCGAGTTCGAGCGCCTGGTGAAGAGCCTCTTCTGAGCCTCCCGGTTTTCTTGCACTCGCCCGGGGCGAGTGCTAAACATGGCGTTGGCACTCGTAGCATGAGAGTGACAACACCGGACCGGTGACGTTGAGGCTCCTCGTCCGGCGGAGAAGGGTTCCGTCGGGTGCGCGGGGTCGTCCGTCGCGGGCAACCCATCGGACCGGGTCCAACGAACTTCCCTAAGCGAAGGATCGCAGGAGCAATGCCGAAGCTGATTGCTTTCAACGAGGAGGCCCGCCGCGGGCTGGAGAAGGGTATGAACACCCTCGCCGACGCGGTCAAGGTCACCCTCGGCCCCAAGGGCCGCAACGTCGTCCTCGAGAAGAAGTGGGGCGCCCCCACCATCACCAACGATGGTGTCTCCATCGCCAAGGAGATCGAGCTCGAGGACCCGTACGAGAAGATCGGTGCCGAGCTGGTCAAGGAGGTCGCCAAGAAGACCGACGACGTCGCCGGTGACGGTACGACGACGGCGACCGTCCTCGCCCAGGCGCTGGTCAAGGAGGGTCTGCGCAACGTCGCCGCCGGGGCCAACCCGATGGGCCTCAAGCGCGGCATCGAGACCGCCGTCGCCGCCATCTCCGAGCAGCTGCTCTCGCAGGCCAAGGAGGTCGAGACCAAGGAGCAGATCGCTGCGACCGCCTCGATCTCGGCCGCCGACACCACCGTCGGCGAGATCATCGCCGAGGCGATGGACAAGGTCGGCAAGGAGGGCGTGATCACGGTCGAGGAGTCGAACACCTTCGGCCTCGACCTCGAGCTCACCGAGGGTATGCGCTTCGACAAGGGCTACATCTCGGCGTACTTCGTCACCGACCCGGAGCGCATGGAGACGGTCCTCGAGGACCCCTACATCCTCATCGCCAACCAGAAGGTCTCCAACGTCAAGGACCTGCTGCCCGTCCTCGAGAAGGTCATGCAGTCCGGCAAGCCGCTGGTCATCATCGCCGAGGACGTCGACGGCGAGGCCCTCTCGACCCTGGTCGTCAACAAGATCCGCGGCACCTTCAAGTCCGTCGCCGTCAAGGCCCCCGGCTTCGGTGACCGCCGCAAGGCCATGCTGCAGGACATCGCGATCCTGACCGGTGGCCAGGTCATCTCCGAGGAGGTCGGCCTCAAGCTCGAGAACACCGACCTGCCGCTCCTCGGCCAGGCCCGCAAGGTCGTCATCACCAAGGACGAGACCACCATCGTCGAGGGTGCCGGCGACAGCGCCCAGATCGAGGGCCGGGTCAACCAGATCCGCGCCGAGATCGAGAAGTCGGACTCCGACTACGACCGCGAGAAGCTGCAGGAGCGCCTCGCCAAGCTGGCCGGCGGCGTCGCCGTCATCAAGGTCGGCGCGGCCACCGAGGTCGAGCTCAAGGAGCGCAAGCACCGCATCGAGGACGCCGTCCGCAACGCGAAGGCGGCCGTCGAGGAGGGCATCCTCCCGGGTGGTGGCGTCGCGCTCGTCCAGGCCGCGAAGGCCGCCTTCGAGAAGCTCGAGGTCGAGGGCGACGAGGGCACCGGTGCCGCGATCGTCAAGGCCGCCGTCTCGGCGCCGCTGAAGCAGATCGCCGTCAACGCCGGCCTCGAGGGCGGCGTCGTGGCGGAGAAGGTCGCCGGCCTCGAGCCGGGTCACGGCCTCAACGCCGCCACCGGCGAGTACGTCGACCTGCTGGCCGCGGGCATCATCGACCCGGCCAAGGTGACCCGCTCGGCACTGCAGAACGCCGCGTCGATCGCCGCGCTGTTCCTCACCACCGAGGCCGTCGTGGCCGACAAGCCGGAGAAGGCCGCCCCCGCGGGCGACCCCACCGGCGGCATGGGCGGCATGGACTTTTAGTCGGACAAGCCCAGCGACAAGGTCGAGGAGCGTCGGCACGGACCGCGCGCCAGCGCGGGACGTGCGACGCGTCTCGAGACCCGGTCGCTCGAAGCAACAACCGGCAGGGCCCCTCTTCCTCGCGAGGAGGGGCCCTGCTCCATTTCGGCGTCGAGCCGGGGTCTGTCAGCAACCCTTCGGGAGGTGGCCCGTCCAGCGGATCTGCAGCCCGGCGACACCGTCGGAGACCGAACCGCTGGTGGTGAGGTGGAGGACGGCGCCGGAGTCGGCCCACGTGGCCGGGACCGTCAGGCTGAACGCGTCCTGAGAGAGCCGTGCCCTCGTCGGTCCGCCGCACGGCCGTGTCGGCCCGTCGTTCGAGAGGTGCCTGCCGGCGCCGCTGTCGTCCCGCGCCGTCACCGACCTGCCGCCGTGGGCGGGCGCGGGCGGCGCGGCGCTGGCGTCGTAGTCGACGTCGGCCTCGATGCCGTGGGCGGCAAGGGCCTTCTCGAGGCCGGCGGCATCGTCGAGCCGGTGGATGGTGACGGTGACGTCGCCGGAGGAGTCCTCCGAGACGGCGTACGCCGCCGGCGACTGCGTCAGCGTGACGCCGACCGCGACGGCCGCGGCGGCGCCGACAGGTACGGCGGCCCAGCCCCACCGGCGGGAGCGGCGCGTGGTTGCGGGAGGAGCCGCCTCGGCGACGTGCCGGCGGAGCTCGGTGAGCAGTGACTGCTCGAAGGTGTCGAGGGTCATGGGAGTGCCTCCGTGATGCGTGGTTGGAGCTGTGACTGGACCCGGGCGCGGCTTCGGTGCAGCCGGACCCGCGCGGTGCCCGGCTTCACCCCCAGCACGGCGGCGGCCTCGGTCACGGACAGCCCGTCGACCGCGACCAGCTCCATGAGGGCGCGGTCGCGACGGGGGAGGGACGCCAGGGCGTCGTACAGGCGGCGGGTCTCGCGCTCGGCGTCGAGCCGCTCCTCGATCCGGGCGAGGGAGTCGGCGTCGAGGAGGCGGCGGCCCGAGATCCGGCGTACGGTCTCGCGGTCCTTCGCCTGCCGTCGGAACTCGGCGGCGACGACATGGCGGGCGACGCCGGTGAGCCAGCCGGCCGGCGAGCCCCGATCGGGCCGGAAGCCGCGCGCGCCGTCGATCGCGGCGAGGAACACCTCGGCGGTGAGGTCGGCCGCGAGGTGGGGATCGCTCACCCGCCGCGCGACGAACCGCTGCACCTGCTCGAGGTGCGTCCGGTAGAAGTCCTCGAACGCGTCCGGATCCTGGGCGATCCGGTGGAGGTCGGGCGTGGTCATGTCCCTACTTGGGAGAGCGTGCGTACGACGTTACAGCGGGTGTACGGCGGCGGGCGCGGCTCTCAGGAGGAGACCCGGTGCGCTCTCAGGAAGCCGGGCGCGGATGATGGGTGCATGAGCACCGACGCTCCGGAGCAGGCCCCGGACACCTCGCGGGGTCCGGACCCGGACTACCGCCTGCTGGTCCTCGCGGCGATCGTGCCCGCGGTGGTGATCGCGGCGATCCTGATCAGGATCCTCGTCGACCGACCGCACGACTCCAACCTCCATCCGGCCACCCAGACGGTGACGGTCCCCGCCGACGCGCCGGCGTCCGGCTGCGGGAAGGCCGACGCCGATGCGCTGGCCGGCCAGGAGGACGCGGTCGAGGCGACCGTGACCTCGGTGAGCGGTACGACGGTCACCCTGGAGCCGAAGCGGGTCTTCAAGGGCGAGCGGTCCCAGCGGATCGAGCTCCAGCTGCCGTCGGCGACGCCGGCGCCGGCACTGAGGCTGCCGACCTTCCAGGACGGCCACACCTACCTGCTCGCGATCGCCACGGACGGCACGCTGTCCGGATGCGGCCTGACGGGCGAGGAGTCCGGCTCCCTGGAGAGCCTCTACAGCCAGGCCTTCGGCTGACCGAGCGGGTGTCCCGCCGCAATCGACGACCGGTCGTGTCGCATCATGGAGACATGAGCCTCGACGTCGAGCCACAGACCAGCACGCCGACCCCGCCGCGCTCGCCGTGGCGCTGGGTCGCGGCGGCCGTCGCGGTCGCGGTGCTGGTCGTGGCAGCGGCCGCGTCGGCGGTGCTGTGGCTCGGCGAAGGCGACGACGGCCACACCGACGGCGGCCTCCGTGCCGACCCATCGGCCGCAGCGTCCACCGACACCGGCGCTGCGTCCGACTCGGCGTCCGACTCCGCGTCCGGGTCGCAGCCGCTGGCGCTCACCGTGACGCCGCAGACCGGCCGCTGCCTGCTGCCGTCCGCCGACCGGCTCAAGTCGGGCGCGACGCTGGCCTTCGAGGCCACCGTCGGCGAGGTCGACCAGTCCACCGGCACCGCCGTCCTCGACGTCACGAAGTGGCTCTTCTCCGACGGCTTCGGCGGCACCGACACCGTCCGGATCGCGCTCCCGGCCCGCACGACCGAGTCGACGCCCACCTTCGCGCCCGGCCACACCTACCTCGTCGCCGCGGGCGGCGACGCGCAGGTGATGGGGTGCGGCTTCACCGGCGAGAAGACCCCCCGGCTGACCAGGCTGTACGCCGCGGCGTTCCGGTGACCCCGCCCGCAACGACGCTGCACGGCCTGCTCCTCGCCGCCGGCGGCGGCCGGCGGATGGGGACGCCGAAGGCGCTCGTCGACGACTGGCTGATCACCTCGGTCGCGGTCCTGCGTCAGGGCGGCTGCGACGACGTCACCGTCGTCCTCGGAGCGGCGGCCGATCGGGCCCGTGCGCGGCTCGGAGGCGAGGAGCGGGTCGTGGTCGCCGAGGACTGGGCGGAGGGCATGTCGGCCTCGCTCCGCGCTGGGCTCGCCGCCGTCGCGGGCGAGCCGGCCGACGCCGTACTCGTCCATCTCGTCGACCTCCCCGACGTCGGCCCCGAGGTCATCGCCCGGGTCGGCGCCCTCGCCTCCCCGTCGGCGCTCGCGCGGGCGACGTACGCCGGCGTCCCGGGCCACCCGGTCCTGATCGGCCGCGACCACTGGGCCGGTGTCGCCGAGACGCTGGCGGGCGACCAGGGCGCGAAGGCGTACCTGCGGTCACACGGCACCGAGCCGGTCGAGTGCGGCGACCTCGCGACCGGGGCCGACGTCGACGCCCGACCATCCGGGCGCTAGCCGCCCGAGACCTCGTCGACGTGGATCGTGGTGCCGCCGTTGCCCACGGTGGCGTAGGCGAGCCGCCGACCGGCGGCGGCGCTGCCGACGGCATACCTCCCCGGCGGGAGCCGGACCTCCTTGGTGGAGGTCAGCGAGCGAACGACCCGGCGCCCGTCGGGGTCCCAGGACGCGAAGCCGTCGCCGGCCAGGGCGGGGGAGGAGAGGATGTAGCCCCGGTTGAGCAGGGTCGGCCGCCCGCCGTCGAGCGGTTGGGACCAGACGGTGTAGGGGTCGTCGAGGATCCCGAGGGCCGGCATCCGCTTCGGGTTCTGCTCGATGTGCTGGGTCCAGACGACGTCGTCGCCGGCGGCCGCGCACCCCATCGCGAGGGCGGTGTGGGTCAGTGGGGCCGGGTCGCCGCCGGTGATCGGGACGCTCCAGCAGTCGCCGCCGACGGTGTGGCCGCGCGCGCCGGTGGCGGCGGCGCCGAGGTAGACGAGTCGGTCGCCCGCGAGCGTCTCGCTCCCGGGCGTCATCTCGGTGTGGCGCAGCAGGTCCTTGGGCGCGCCCCAGCCCGGCTTCCACACGGACTCCCGCGCGCTCCGGTCGGACTCGGCGGAGGTCCAGAAGAACCAGCCGTCCTGGCCGAGGACGATGGGGACGTACGGGTCGGGCTCGTCGCCGTTCGAGGCGAGCTGCACCGTCTCGCCGGTCCTCGTGTCGACCGCCCGGATCCGCCACCGCACGTCGGGTGAGCTGTCGCTCTGCTCGGCCGACTGGTCGACGTACGCCACCCAGTCGCCGGTCGCGGCCACCCAGTTGATCAGGCCGTGCGGCCACGCGCTCTTAGCGACGACCCGCGGCCTGCTGTCGTCGAAGCCGGCCACGCCGACCTCGCGCCAGCTGTCGTCGCTCCCGTCCGAGAACGGGAAGACGACCTCGTCGTCTCCCAGCCTGACCGGGCCGACACTGCCGGGCACCCGCACCTTGGTCGTCGGGTGCAGCGCGAGCGGACCGGTGGACGGGCTCGACGCCGTGGCGGCCGATGGCGAGCGGCCCGTCGAGGAGCCGTCCGACGGCGTACCCCCGGACGGGCCGGCACCCGGCGACCCCGACCCACAGCCGGCCGTGATCGTGGCGAGGGCGACCAGCGCCCCGGCGACGACCACGGCCGGGGCGCGCGTCACGCCACGATCCCGTGGATGCTCGTGTGCATGACCGCCTGCCAGACGTTCCACAGCTGCTCGCGGTGCTTGCCGTAGGGGTTGCCGTACGAGCTCGAGCCGTAGGTGAAGACCGGGTCCCACTCCTCGCCGACGTAGACCATCCGCTTCGCCGCGTTGGTGTTGTCGTAGCCGTAGGCGAAGTCGAAGTGGTTGAGCGCCTTGCCGTTGAAGAACGAGTAGTACTCCGTGTCCACGTTGAGGATCACCGACTGGTGGTAGTCGTGGGTGTCGGCCGCGATCGTCGCCAGCATGGCGAACCGGTCGGACGGGCGCCAGGTCTTCCAGCTCCCGAACCGGGAGAAGTGGTTGTTGAGCGCGGCCGCGACGTTGGCCCGGGCGGTGCCGTTGCTCGTCGTGCCCTCCCAGATCGCGAACTGGTCCTCGCTGATGTTCTTGTAGCTGCCGTCGGCGTGCTCGTACATCGCGGCCACCATGTTGCGGGTCGCCGCCGGCCCGCAGGTGTAGCTCTTCCTCCCGTTGCCCTGGCCCTCCTTGAAGATCGTCATCCGCGCGACCTCGGGCAGGTAGTAGTTGCGCACCGGTGGCGACGCGGCGTCGTCGGCGCTCCTCCCGCTCGCCTGGGCGACGAACGCGGCGTGGAGGGTCGAGATCCGCTCGTCCTTCTCCGCCCGCTGCCGTCGCTGGGCGCCGGTGAGCGGATGCTGCTCCACCGGGGCCGCGCAGGTGCCCTGCTCGGTCGTGTAGCCCTCCGCGCAGGAGCTGGTGCTGGCTGCAGTGCTGGGTGCGGTGCTGGGTGCGGTGCTGGCTGTGACGGGTGGGGGCGTCGCGAGGAGTACGCCGCCGAGCAGCGCTCCCGCGACGCCGGCCGCCAGGGTCGGTGCGTGCATGGTTCCCCCGAGATCAGGACCGGGACCGGCCCGGCCGCTTTCCGACATGGTTTCCGCGGTCGCGGCAGGCTCAAACCACCCGATTGAGCGCTGAATGGAAGCCCAACCCGGATCCAACGCCGCTCGGATTACTCTCGAAGGTATGGAGCTGACCCCCGCCACGGTCACCGAGCGACTCGGTGCGACCGGCTACCTGAGCGACCCCGAGCTCGCGACCGTGGTGTTCCTCGCCCTCAAGATGGAGCGGCCGCTGCTGCTCGAGGGTGAGCCCGGCACCGGCAAGACCGCGATGGCCGAGGCGATCTCCGAGGCCTTCGGCCTCCCGCTGGTGCGGCTGCAGTGCTACGAGGGGATCGACGCCACCCAGGCGCTCTACGACTGGGACTTCCCGCGCCAGATCCTGCACCTGCGTGCCCTCGAGGCGGCCGGCCACGGGGCCGAGGTCGAGGAGGCCGAGAAGAGCCTGTACGACGAGCGCTTCCTGCTCGCCCGACCGGTGCTGGCCGCGCTCCAGCAGAGCCCCGCCGTCCTGCTCGTCGACGAGGTCGACCGGGCCGACGACGAGTTCGAGGCGTTCCTGCTCGAGGTCCTGTCGACCTACCGGGTGAGCATCCCGGAGCTCGGCACCGTCGCCGCGGCGGTGCCGCCTGTCGTCGTACTCACCTCCAACCGCACCCGCGAGCTCCACGACGCGCTCAAGCGCCGGTGCCTCTACCACTGGATCGACCACCCCGGCCTCGAGCGCGAGGTGGCGATCGTGCGCAGCCGCGCGCCCGAGGTGTCGGCCGAGCTCGCCCGCCAGGTCGTCGGGATCGTGCAGGAGCTCCGTACCGACAGCCTGCAGAAGCCCCCGGGCGTCGCCGAGACGCTCGACTGGGCCCGTGCCCTCAACCACCTCGGCACCCAGCGGCTCGACCTCGCCACCGCCGCGGCGACGCTGGGCGCCCTGGTGAAGTACCGCGAGGACGCCGACCGCGTCCGCGCCGCCCTGGACCGGATGCTGGCATGAGCGGTCCGAGCGGCGCGGGTGGTTTCCAGACGGTTGCTAGTGCAACCTCCTCAACCACCGCGTCGAACGATGCGGACGAGGTGTTCCTCGCCTTCACGCGGGCGCTGCGCGCGGCCGGGGTGCCCGTGACGCAGGACCGCGCCCAGGGCTACCTCGCCGCCGTCGCGCTGGTGGGCGCCGGCGACCCGGCCGGGACGTACGCCGCCGGCCGGGCGACCCTCTGCGCCGGGCCGGACGACCTCAGCCGCTACGACCAGGTCTTCGAGGCGTGGTTCGGCACCGACGAGCTGCCCCGGACCCAGCCGGTGGCCCGGGTGTCGACCCCCTCGCAGCTTCCCGAGACCGTCGGGACCGGTGAGGGGGCCGGTCCCGACGGCGATCCCGTGCGCGCCAAGGCCAGTGCGGCCGAGGTGCTTCGCCACCGCGACGTGGCCGGCCTTGACCCGGCCGAGCGCGAGCAGCTCGCCGCTCTCGTGGGCCGGCTCGAGGTGCGGCCGCCCCGCCGGCGTACGCCTCGTCAGCAGGCCTGGCGGCGCGGCCGGGTCGACCCCACCCGCACGCTCCGCGCGAGCCTGCGCCGGATGGGCGAGCCCGCCGAGATCCGATGGCGCCGCCGCGGCACGCGGCCGCGCCGGGTCGTCGTCCTGGCCGACGTGTCCGGCTCGATGAGCGCGTACGCCGACGCGGTGCTGCGCATCGCCCACCGCATGGTCACCTCGGCGCGAGCGCGTACCGGCTCGCGGGCCGTCGAGGTCTTCACCGTCGGGACGAGGCTCACCCAGCTGACCCGGGCGATGAGCCTGCGCGACGCCGACCGGGCGCTGGTGGCGGCGGGCGAGACGGTGCCCGACTGGTCCGGCGGCACCCGGCTGGGCGAGACGCTGCAGCGCTTCCTCGACACCCAGAGCGGTCTGGCGCGCGGCGCCGTCGTCGTCGTGATCAGCGACGGCTGGGAGCGTGGCGACGCGACCCTGCTCGGCGAGCAGATGGAGCGGCTGCACCGGATCGCGCACCGGGTCGTGTGGGTCAACCCGCACCGCGGGAAGGCGGGCTACGAGCCGGTGCAGGCCGGCGTACTCGCCGTCCTCCCGCATGTCGACGACTTCCTCGCCGGGCACTCGCTCGCGACCTACGAGGAGCTGATGGAGGTGATCGCCCGTGCGTGACGTACTGGACGAGCTCATGAAGTGGTGGGACTCGGGCGAGACCGTGGGGATGGGGACCGTGGTGGCGACGTTCCAGTCGGCGCCGCGCCCCGCCGGTGCCTC
The DNA here is from genome assembly GCF_040049175.1 of Nocardioides asiaticus. Lineage (NCBI taxonomy): Bacteria > Bacillati > Actinomycetota > Actinomycetes > Propionibacteriales > Nocardioidaceae > Nocardioides > Nocardioides asiaticus. Next base: position 794,149 of record NZ_JBDZDM010000002.1, read on the forward strand.
GATGCTGGTCGGGCCGGACGAGTCGGCGGTCGGGTCGGTGTCGGGGGGCTGCGTCGAGGGCGCCGTCTACACCCTCGCCCAGGAGGTCGTGGACTCCGGGACGCCGGTGCTGGAGAGGTACGGCGTCTCCGACGACGACGCCTTCGCGGTCGGGCTGACCTGCGGCGGGATCCTGGACGTCTACGTCGAGAAGGTGAACCAGGAGACCTTCCCCGAGCTCGGTGAGATCGCCGATGACATCCGGGAGGGCCGACCCGTCGCGCTGGCGACGGTGATCGAGCACCCGGACCCTGCCGTGATGGGCCGCCGGGTGATCGTCCGCCCGGACGGCATGAAGGGCTCGCTCGGCAGCTCCCGGATGGACGATGCGGTCCACGACGACGCGCTCGGACTGCTGGCTCAGGGCAACAACGCCACCCTGACCTACGGCACCGACGGTGAGCGCCGGGGCGAGGGCATGCGGGTCTTCGTGTGGGGCTTCGCGCCCAAGCCGCGGATGCTCGTCTTCGGGGCGATCGACTTCGCCGCCGCGGTGGCCCGGGTCGGCTCGTTCCTGGGCTACCACGTGACGGTGTGCGACGCCCGGCCGGTGTTCGCCACCCACTCGCGGTTCCCCGACGCCGACGAGGTGGTCGTCGACTGGCCGCACCGCTTCCTCACCACGGAGGCGGAGGAGGGCCGGATCGACGCCCGCACGGTCGTCTGCGTGCTGACCCACGATCCGAAGTTCGACGTACCCCTCCTCGAGGTCGCGCTCCGCCTGCCCGAGGTCGCCTACGTCGGCGCGATGGGCTCGCGGCGTACGCACGAGGACCGGCTCGCGCGGCTGCGCGAGGCCGGGCTCACCGAGGAGGAGCTGTCCCGGCTGTCCTCGCCGATCGGGCTCGACCTGGGCGCGCGTACGCCGGAGGAGACCGCCGTCTCCATCGCCGCCGAGATCATCGCCGGCCGCTGGGGCGGCTCCGGCGAGCGACTCGCCTCCACCGCCGGCCGGATCCACCGGGACGTCGCCCGGTCATGAGCAGGTCATGATCCGGGTCGCGGCGGCGATCACGGGGCTGATCCTCGCGCTCGCCGGCTGCGGTTCATCGGGGCCGTCCTCGGCGCCGTCGGGGCCGTCCTCGGGGCCGGACGGTCCTCCGAGCGACTCTGTTGGTCTCGGCACGCCGTCGCTCGTTCCTCGCTCCGGCGGCTCGACCAGCGTCCCGGTTCCCGTCCCGACGGCGACGCTTCCTCCTGTGACGCACCGGGTGTCGCTGCCGGCGCTGATGCGGGCGTCGTACGACGGCGGACGGCTGCGCATCGTGCGACGGATCGCGGTGACCGAGGCCTACACCCGCTGGGAGGTGACCTACCGCAGCGGCGACCTGAGCATCTCCGGCGTACTCGTGCGGCCGCACGGCCAGGGGCCGTTCCCGGGCGTCGTGCTGGCCCACGGCCACATCGAGCCGTCGATCTACGTCACCGGCCAGGGCCTCGCCCGGGAGCAGGACCGGCTGGCCCGCGAAGGCTTCGTCGTGCTCCACACCGACTACCGCGGCCACGCCGACTCCGACCCGGCCGGCCCGATCGACGTGGAGACCAGGCTCGGCTACGCCCGGGACACGATCAACGCCGTCCGCACCCTCCGCCGCCTCCCGTACGTCGACGGTGACCGGCTCGCGCTGCTCGGCCGCTCCATGGGTGGCGGCGTCGTCCAGGACGTCCTCGTCGCGCAGCCCGGGCTGGTGAAGGCGGCGGTCGTGTACGCGTCGGTGAACTCCTCCTTCCTCGACAACCTGCGCCGCTGGACGCTGCCGGAGCGGCCGGAGGCCGCGGAGGCGCTCTTCGACCGGTTCGGGACACCCCGGGCGGACCCGGGCTTCTACCGCGGTCTGTCGCCGCGGACCTACTTCGACCGGATCACCGAGCCTGTCCTCATGTTCCACGGCACCAGCGACGACTCCTGCCCGGTCGCCTGGTCCCGCACCACCTACCGCCTGCTGCGGCGGGCCGACGTCGACGCCCGGCTCGTCATCTATCCCGGCGAGGAGCACGCCTTCATCCCTCGGTGGGAGGACTCGATCCGGACCACAGTGCGGTTCCTGCGGCGCCACCTCGACCTCTGAGACCGCATCCCCGACCTCTACCGCCACCCGGAAGACCGGTCGACGCCGTCACGGGACCGGAGCCACCGTGGGAGCGTCGACATCTCGGGAGGCGACGATGCACTCGATCCGGCAGCGGCTCGTTGCGACGGTGGCAGGGCTGATGAGTGCGGTGGCGCTCGCGACGGGGGCCGGGTCGCCGGCCGACGCGCACCCGCCCGGGGGAAACTCGGGCAGCGGCCACTGGGGCAGCGGCCACTGGGGCAGGGCCGGCAGCGTGACGCTGGCCGAGCAGCGCTGCGACAGCCTCGTCGACCTCACGGTCGACCGGCGGCAGATCGGCCTGCCGACCAGCGGGGCGTACCTCGAGTCGGCGACCTGGACCACCAGCGGCGAGACGGCGTACTGCCAGGTGACCGGCTGGATCAGACCCGTCCACCAGGGGTCGCCCTCCATGCAGTTCGAGGTCAACCTGCCCGCGGAGTGGAACCGGCGGACGCTGCAGATGGGCGGCGGCGGGTACGACGGCACGCTGGTCACCGGGCTCGACGCCTACACCGCGCAGCCGAGCGGAGAGGCGACGCCGCTGCAGCAGGGCTACGTGACCCTCGGCAGCGACGGCGGCCATCAGGGCGGCCCTGGGTTCGACGGCACGTTCGGGCTCGACGACGAGGCGCTGCTCAACTACGGCAAGGAGTCGGTCAAGAAGACCCACGACGCTGCCGCGGTCGTCGTCCGCGCGGCCTACCACCGCAATCCGGCGTACTCCTACTTCATCGGCGGCTCCCAGGGCGGCCACGAGGCCCTCGACGCGGCCGCGCGCTACCCGAAGGACTACGACGGCGTCATCGCCAACTACCCGGCGTACAACGTCACGATGATGCACGAGGGCGCCGTCAACTTCCGCGACGCGCTGTACGGCGACGGTGGGGCCGGGTGGCTCAGTCCGGCCAAGACGAAGCTCATCACGGACGCGGTGTACGCCGCCTGCGACGGGCTCGACGGCGCCGACGACGACATCGTCAGCAACGTCCGCGGCTGCGACCGGGTCTTCGACCCCGACACGCTGCGCTGCCCGAGCGGGACCGACGAGGGCGACACCTGCCTCTCCGACGCCCAGCTGGCGGCCGCGAAGAAGATCGCCACCGACTACGACCTCGGCTTCCCGGTCGCGGGCAACCGGACCTTCGCCCGCAGCGCGCTCTTCGAGGGCGCCCTCTACCAGGGCTTCTCGGGCTTCGGCGCGCGCCCGCAGCCGTCCAACCCGATCGCCGGTGACGAGGCGCTGCAGTACATCGTGCTCGACCAGACCTCGAAGTACATCGTCACCCGCGACCCCTCGCTCGACACGATGAGCTTCGACCCGCGGCAGTGGCGGCAGCGGATCCAGCAGGTCGCGACGATCATGGACGTCACCGACGTCAGCCTCGAGCCCTTCCTGCGCCGCGGCGGGAAGATCATCCTCACCCACGGCACCGCCGACGACTTCATCACGCCGCACAACACGATCCAGTACTACGAGCGCCAGCTGCGGCAGTTCGGTCCGCGCCTGCGGAGCTTCCTGCGGTTCTACGAGATCCCCGGCTTCGGACACGGCCAGGGACCCTTCGACGCGACGTACGACGGCCTGGAGGCGCTGCAGGGCTGGGTCGAGCACGGGCGTGCACCGCGCAACCTGGTGGCGTACGACGGCAACCAGGGCGCCCACCGGTCCCGTCCGCTGTGCGAGTACCCGGCCTGGCCGTCGTACGTCGGCGGCGGCTCGATCGACGACGCGTCGTCGTACCGCTGCGTCGGCGGCTGACGGGCAGGTCAGCCGACGCCGACGTGCTGCCGCTCGGGCTCGATGAGCGCGACGATCCGGTCCTCACCGCGCGGGTAGGACTGGCCGGTGTACTTCCCGAAGATCCGGTCGATGATCTCCCAGCCGGCGTCGCCGTCGACCCACCGCTCCACCCGTCCGCGCAGGACCACCGGCTCGAACGGGTTGTCCGCCGAGGTCAGCGAGAGCGCCACCCGCGGGTCGTGGCGCAGGTTGCGGGCCTTGCGCGAGCCGGGCCCGGTGAAGATCGCGACCAGGTCGCCGTCCGTGCCGACACACATCGGCACGCTGTGCGGCGCGCCGTCGGGTAGCACCGTGGCCACGTGGGCGATCGGGGTGCCGTCGAGGAGGCGGCGTACGTCGGGGTCGAGCATGGTGTTCTCCTCCTGAGTTCCTTGAAGAAACTTGACCTGAGGGACGCTAGCACGCCTGAGTTCCCTGAGGGAACCCCATTTGCTAGAGTCGATCCCATGCAGCGCACGAACTTCGGCGAGATGGCCTGCTCGATCGCCCGCACGCTCGACGTGATCGGGGAGCCCTGGTCGCCACTCGTCCTGCGCGACGTCTGGGTCGGCATCAACCGGTTCGACCAGCTCCAGGCCGACCTCGGCATCTCCCGCAAGGTACTCACCGAGCGGCTCAACCACCTCGTGGACCAGGGCGTGCTGGAGCGCCGGCCGTACGACAACCGCCCTCGCCACGAGTACGCCCTCACCGAGAAGGGCCGCGAGCTCGTGGACATGCTCATGGTCATGGTCAGGTGGGGCGACAAGTGGCTGGCCGGCGAGGACGGTCCGCCGGTGCTCTACCGCCATCACGCGTGCGGTGAGATCGGCCGGGTCGACCTGCGCTGCGAGCGCTGCGGCCAGCCGATGCACGCCGGCGACATCGATCTGCTCCCGGGCCCGGGCGCCGCCTAGACCGGCGCAACGTCTGTGATCCGGGTCACGGGTCCGGTGCTACCGTGGCGACCACACATCGAGAGCGGGGGGAGCGGGAGGCACTGATGGTCCGTCCTGACCTCCAGGAGCGCCGCCTCGCGGCCGTGCGCGCCTGGTCCACGTTCGTGGAGAACGGCGATGCGGCGGAGGTGCTCGTCCGCCCCGAGATCCTCACCAGCTGGACCCGCTCCGGGGCGGCGGTGACCCCGGACGTCCCGGAGGCGCCGCTTGCCGACGAGACCGAGACGAAGGAGTACTTCCGCGAGTCTCCGCTCCAGGTCGCGGTCGAGCGGGTCGAGGAGGATCTGCGGCGTACGGCGGAGGACGGCGACCTCGTCATCGCCGTCACCGACCCGGACACCCGCATCCTGTGGACCTACGGCGGCCGGGTGATGCGCCGCCGCGCCGAGACGGTGAACTTCGTGCCGGCCGGGCGCTGGGACGACCAGTCGGTCGGCACCAACGCCCTCGACCTCGCGCAGCGCACCGGCGAGCCGGCGATGGTCTTCAGCGCCGAGCACTACGCCCAGGCGGTCCACAACTGGGTGTGCTGGGCGGCCCCGGTCTACGACCCGGCGACCGGCGCCCAGCTCGGCGTCATCGACCTCTCCACCACCTGGGACCGCACCCACCCGATCGGGCTCGCGACCGCCCGGGTGATGGCCCGGCTCATCGAGCAGGCACTGCCGAGCGTCCCGCAGCGGGCCACCTCGGGCTCGACCTCAGGAGGGCCCGAGCTCGGCGAGCCGGGCCTCGTCATGTCGCTCCTCGGCTCGGTCGAGATCTGGCTCGACGGCCAGCGGCTGCTGCTCAACCGGCGCCAGACCGAGGTGCTCGCCCTGCTCGCGCTCCACCCCGACGGGCTCTCGCTGGAGCAGCTGCACGCGATGCTCTACGGCGACCAGGCGGTCACCTTCTCCACCCTCAAGGCCGAGGTCTCCCACCTGCGCCAGGCCCTCGGCGGCCAGCTCTCCTCGCGTCCCTACCGCCTGCTGATGCCGATCTCCACCGACGTCGAGCACGTCCTGCGGCTGCTGCGTCGGGGCCTGGTCTCGGCGGCCGTCGAGGCGTACGGCGGCGACCTGCTGCCCGGCACCAACTCGCCGGCGCTCGCCGAGATGGGGGAGTACGTCGCCGTCGCGGTCCGCGAGGCGCTGCTCGCCGACCCCGTGCCGGACGCCGTGGTGCGCTACACCGAGCTGGCGCCGTACGACACCGAGGTCATCGAGGCCTGCCTCGCCACCCGGCCGAGCCTCGGCGGCCGCCCGCACCCCGCCGTACCCCTCCTCAAGGGGCGGCTCGCCGTCGCGGCGCGCTGACCGTCGAGGTCAGAGCGGGCGCACAATCCCACCACTGTGGGAATGTGGCAGCCCGGTCGGCCGGATCCGACCGCACTTCCGTGCATCTGCACGGAAGTGACAGATCCGCGCGTCTCAGCGCCGGGTTGGCCCGGGGCGGCGCGGGAGCAGGCAGCCGACCGAGCGCGACCGGAGCGCGCCGAGCCACAGTCCCGCCCCGTAGGCGAGGTCGTCGAGGCGGCGGCCGAGGAGCTGGTACGGCGCACCGGGGTGCTCGAGCTCGGCGACGACGGCGTCCACGGCGAGCGCGGTGAGCGCGGCCCGCCGGACGTGGCGGGACGGCAGCAGCAGGGCGGTGAGCGGCCACCAGTGGCGCAGCAGGAGCGCCGACTCCTGGCGGACCGCCCAGCCGAGCCCCTGCAGCGAGAGCCTCGCGGCGAGAGCCCGGCGACCGGGCACCTCGGGCAGGCGCCGGTCCAGCCGCCACGCTCCGACGGCGAGGCCCGCGGCGGCCACCGGCAGCGACCAGCGCCGGCGCAGCAGGACCGCGGCGCCGGCCACCGCGCCCGACACGGTGAGCACCGCCGGCGCTCCGGAGCGGCCGTGGCGGCGGGCGAGCGGCGCGCCGCCGGTGCCGTAGACGAGCTTGCGCCCCAGCCAGCCGCGCAGCGTCGGCCGGGTGTCGTGGTGGGCCACCTCGGCGGGGTCGTAGCGCACGGTCCAGCCGGCCTCCACCAGCCGCCACACCAGGTCGACATCCTCGCCGACGCGCATCCGCGGGTCGAAGCCGCAGGCCAGTCGGTCGGTGCGGCCGACCAGGCAGGCCGAGGGCAGCCAGCCGACGGCGGAGCCGGGGGCCACCGAGCAGGCCCGACGGCCGAGCGCGAGCGAGGAGGCCTCTTCGTCGTACCGCTCGAACCACCTCGCCCGCCCGTCCTCGCCACGGGTCGCCCGGCTGCGCACCAGCGGCCCGACCAGGGCGACCGTCTCGTCGGCGAAGTGCCTGGTCAGCCGGACGAGCATCGTGGCGTCGGCGACGACGTCGGAGTCGACGAAGGCGACGTACGCCGTCGTGACGCGCGCCAGACCCGCGTTGCGCGCCCCGGCCGGCCCGACGTTGTCGGTCAGCGCGACGACCTCGGCGCCGTGGGTGGCGGCGACCTTCGCGACCGACTCGGGGTCCTCCGAGGCGTCGTCGACGACGATGACCTGCAGGCCGTCGAGTGCGGCCAGGCAGCGGTCGAGCTGGGCGGGTCGGTCGCGGACGGGGACGACGACGGTGAGCCGCGCCGGGTCGACCGGCGCGCCGTCGATGACTGGGTCGGCGAGGTTGGCGTCGAGCAGCCGCGCGGCGAGCCGCTCCGAGCCCGGGTCGGCGGCGATGTCGAGCCGGCCATCCGGGGCGTCGGGCCCGTCGAGGCGCAGCCGCTCCACGGCACCCGGCCCGAGGCGGAGCGCCCGCAGCGGGGAGCCGCCGACGAGCAGGACGCCGTCCGGGGGTGCGGGCAGCCGGCGTACGTCGTCCCGGACCCGCACCGCGAAGCCGTCCCCGAATCGGCTCATGCGCGGAACCCGCCGTCGGCGTGCACGACCGAGCCGTTGAGGACCGCGCCGTCGCGGGAGCAGCAGTAGGCGATGGTCGAGGCGATCTCGTCCGGCTGCAGCGGCCGCCGCAGCAGCTGGTGGGAGGCGAGCTCGCCGACGTCGGCGTCCGGGTAGAGCGCGGCGGTCTCGGCGAGCATCGGTGTCGCGGTGGCGCCGGGGGAGACCGCGACCGCGGTGACGCCGGTGCCGACGAGGTCGGCGGCGAGCCCGCGGACGATACCGACGACGGCGTGCTTGGCGGCGTTGTAGGCGGCGAGGTGGAAGAGGCCGTGGGTCCCGGCGGCCGAGGCCACCGCGACGTACCGGCAGCCGGAGGGGTCGGGCCCCGTGAGCATGGCGGGTACGGCGGCGGCGGCGGTGTTCCACGCCCCGCGCGCGTTGGCCTGCCACAGCAGCTCGAGCTGGTCGTCGGGGGTGTCCCATAACGGCCGGCCGCCGCCGACCAGCCCGGCCGCGGCGACGGCCGCGTCCAGCCGGCCCCACCGCTCGACGACGGCCGAGACGGCGTCGGTCAGCGCGGCGCGGTCGCGGACGTCGGCGACGTGCGCCTCCACCTCGGCGCCTCCCTCGGCCGCGTCGTGGACGACGGTGTCGAGGTCAGCCTTCGTCGGCATCGGGTACGGGTCGGACTCGGGCCCGGCGCACCAGTCGAGCGCGAGGACGGCGTAGCCGTCGGACGCGAGCCGTCGCACGGTCGCCGCGCCCATGCCGCGGGCCGCGCCGGTGACCAGCGCGACCCGCCCGACCCCGCCCGCCATCAGCGCCTCACGACCCGAGGGCGAGGTGGAAGCCGTCCGGGACCAGCAGGTCGGTCTCGGAGAGCTCGGAGATGTCGGACTTGCCCAAGCCGAGGAGCGCGGAGTCGATGCCGCCCTTGAGGATGTCGAGGACGTTCTCCACACCCGCCTGGCCGTTGGCGGCCAGCCCCCACAGGTAGGCGCGGCCGATCATGACCGCCTTCGCGCCCAGGGCGAGCGCCTTGACGACGTCGGAGCCGCGGCGTACGCCGCCGTCGAGCAGCACGTCGACGTCGCTCCCGACCGCGTCGGCGACGGCCTTGAGACAGCGGATGGTCGCGGGCGTGCCGTCGAGGTTGTTGCCGCCGTGGTTGGAGACCGAGATCCCGTCGACGCCGGCGTCGACGGCCCGCTTGGCGTCGTCGACCCGGGTGACGCCCTTGAGCACGAACGGCCGGCCCGTCATGGCCTTCCACTCCTTGCCCATCCAGCCGACGTCCTCCCACGACGGCGGCGGGGTGGTCATCCACTCGTAGTAGGCGCCGAAGAAGGTGGGCGCGTCGCCACCCGGCGGCGCGAGGTTGGGGGCGGTCAGGTCGGGGATCGCCCCGGCCTGCGCGAACGCCTTCATCCAGCGCACCTTGGTCACGACCTTCGGCGCGAGGCGGAGCATCGTCCGGGCGTCGACCTTCTCCGGGATCTCCGGGCTTCCCCAGTCCCGTCCGATCGAGAACGACCAGTCGAGCGTCGCGATCAGTGCCTTCGCGCCGGCCCGGTGGGCCCGCTCCATCCGCTGGAGCATAACGTCGCGGTCGCCGGTCCAGTACATCTGGAAGAACGTCTGGTCGCAGGCGGCGCAGACCTCCTCGACCGGCTTGGAGGCGAAGTTGGAGAGCCCCATGATGGTGCCCCGGGCCGCCGCCGCGCGGGCGACGGCCACCTCACCGTCGGGGTGCACGGCCTGGACGCCGGTCGGGCTGATGATCACCGGCAGCGCGATGTCCTGCCCGAGCACGTGGGTGCTCATCGTCCGGTTGACCTGATGGCCCGCCACATGCGGCGCGAGCCCCAGGTCGGCGTACGCCCGCTGGTTCTCCGTCGATGTCTGGCCGCGCTCCGAGCCCGCCACCAGCGCGCCGTAGACCGGCTTGGGCAGCCGCTTCCGAGCCCGCTGCTGGGCCACCGCGACCGACTCGAACCAGGGGTTCTGCTTCCAGGGGTTCTCGATCCTCACAGCCCGACCCCTCCGGTCGTCGAGCCTGTCGAGACCCCCGCCAGCGGGTCGGGGTCGCACGCGGAGACCGGTGGCCGGCGCTGGAGGGTGAGCAGGACCGGTGCGTTGCGAGGAGGTACGACGCGGGAGTGGTCCTGGCTGGCGGCGGGGATCTGCCGCTCGGCGCTGAGCGCCGACTCGCCGTACCCCTGCACGCACTCGGGGTCCGGGCCGTCCAGCGGCAGCCCGGTGAAGAACTTGGCCGCCATGCAGCCGCCCCGGCAGGAGCTGTAGAACGAGCAGGAGGCGCACGCGCCGCCGGTCTGCGGGGCGCGCAGGTCGGCGAACAGCTCCGAGTCCTGCCAGACCCGCTCGAAGCCTCCGTCGGCGATCACGTTGCCGGCGCGGAACTCGTCGTGGATGGCGAACGGGCAGGCGTAGACGTCGCCCACCGGGTCGATCAGGCAGACCACCCGGCCGGCGCCGCACAGGTTGAGGCCGGGCAGCGCTCCGCTGCCGTCCTCGGGGCCGAAGGCGGCGAGGTGGAAGAACGAGTCGCCGGTGAGGACGTTCTCGCCGTGGGCGACGAGCCAGTCGTACAGCGTGCGCTGCTGCTCCGGCAGCGGGTGGAGCTCGTCCCACACGTCCGCGCCGCGGCCCGACGGACGCAGCCGGGTCAGCCGCAGGGTGGCGCCGTAGGAGTCGGCGATCGCCTTGAACTCGTCGAGCTGGCCGATGTTCTCCCGGGTGCAGACCACCGACAGCTTCGCGTCCTCGAAGCCCGCCTCGTGCAGGTTGCGCAGCGCGGTGATCGCGACCTCGTACGACCCCGGGCCGCGGACCCGGTCGTTGACCTCGGCGGTCGCGCCGTCGAGGGAGATCTGCACGTCGACGTAGCCCAGCGTCGCCGGGGAGGCGAGCCAGCGGGCCCGCTCCGGGGTCAGGCGTACGCCGTTGGTCGAGAACTTCACGCCGACGTGGTGGGTGACGGCGTACTCGACCAGGTGCCAGAAGTCGGGCCGTACGGTCGGCTCGCCGCCGCCGATGTTGACGTAGAAGACCTGCATCCGCTCCAGCTCGTCGATGACCGCCTCGCACTGCTCGGTGGTCAGCTCGCGCGGGTCACGCCGGCCCGAGGAGGACAGGCAGTGCGCGCAGGCGAGGTTGCAGGCGTAGGTCAGCTCCCAGGTCAGGCAGATCGGTGCGTCCAGGCCGTGCTCGAACTGCTGCTGGAGCGGGGCGCTGTCGCGGCCGCGAAGGAAGCTGAGCCGCCGGGTGGCGAAGTCGTAGGCCAGCGCCCCGAACCGCTCCGGCCGCAGCTCCGTAGTGGGCGGGAGACCCGCCCGCGCCCGCTCGAGAGCGGGCGCGAGCGGCGTGCTCGTGGCGGTCGCCATCAGTAGACGCCGCACATGCCGTCGATCGAGACCTCCTCGATGACCAGGTCATCGAGGGCGTCGGTGGCGTCGGACTGGGCGGTCTGCTCGAGCTGCGGGTCCATCTCGGCTCCTTCGTGTCGTTCCCGCGGACGGGGAGAGGGGTTGCGCTGTGTGACCCGAGCCACATTAATGGCACTCGTGGCCACAAGGAACCGTCCGAACGGACGGGCTCGATCCGGGCTTCTGCCGGACGGAAGCCCGCCGCCGGGCCGTGGGCGCCCGGTCGCGACCTCCCACGGCGAGATCGAGCAGGCCGCGTTCAGGCTGTTCGCCGAGCGCGGCTTCGCCGCCACGACCCTCGACGCGATCGCCGCCGAGGTGGGGGTCGGCCGGCGTACCGTCACCCGCTACCACCGGTCCAAGAACGACATCCCATGGGGACGGTTCGACCTCACCCTGATCGGCTTCCGGGAGATCCTCGACGGCCAGCCCGAGGACCTGCCGCTGCACGAGGCCGTCCACCGGGGCGTCCTCGCCTTCAACCGGTTCCCCGACGACGCCCGCCCGCCGCATCGCGAGCGGATGCGGCTGATCCTCACCACCCCCGAGCTCCAGGCCCACTCCGTGCTCCGCTACCAGGAGTGGCGCCGGGTCATCGCCGAGTACGTCGCCCGCCGTACCGGCGGGGCGCCCGACGACCTCCTCCCGCGCGTGGTCGGGCAGGTCTCGTTGGCGCTCGCCCTGGCGGCGTACGACGCCTGGCTGGCCGACGGGACCACCCCGGTCCCGGTGCTCCTCGACCGCGCGATGGGCGGCCTGCGGGCCTACCTTGAGGGCGGCGCGGACATACCCTGAGTACGCCGCCGGACACGTCGGTGTGGTTAGGTAGGCGTCGCTTTTTTCGCCCGATGACCGACTCGGAGGTGGGCCAGGCGGATGTGGGACTTCATCGAGGACCGTCACCGCGAGATCCTCTACAACGGCTTCCAGCACGCCTACCTGGTCGTGCTCGCGGTCGCTCTCGCGACCGTCATCGCCGTGCTGCTCGCGGTCCTCGTGACCCGGGTCCCGCGGCTGGCCGGCGTGGCCAACACGCTCAGCGCGATCGGGCTGACCATCCCGTCGTTCGCGCTCGTCGGGCTGCTGATGCCGGCCACCGGCATCGGCGCGACCAGCTCGCTGATCTGCGTCTGCTTCTACGCCGTGCTGCCGATCCTGCGGAACGCCGTGGTCGGCCTCCAGGGGGTCGACCCGGCGCTGGTCGAGTCGGCCCGCGGCATGGGCATGCACGGGTTCGCCGTCTTCGCGCGGGTGCGGCTGCCGCTCGCCTGGCCGGTGATCCTCGCCGGCATCCGGGTCTCGCTGCAGATGTCGATGGGCGTCGCGGCCATCGCGGCCTACATCCTCGGGCCGGGGCTCGGCAGCTACATCTTCACCGGCATCGCGCAGATCGGCGGGAAGAACGCGCTCAACTACGCGCTCGTCGGCACCCTCGGTGTCGTCGTCCTCGCCCTCGTCCTCGACCTGCTGCTGCTCCTGCTGGGGCGCGTGACCACCTCGAAGGGAATCCGAGTATGAGCACCACCGAGACCACGCCCGACCAGAGCCCCGAGCACGCCGGGACGGGCCCCGCGATCAGCGGTGCCCGGATCGAGTTCGACAACGTCGTGAAGCGCTACCCGGGCCAGGACGCGCCGGCGGTCGACTCGCTCAGCCTCACCATCCCGGCCGGCGAGATCGTCATGTTCATCGGCCCGTCCGGCGGCGGGAAGACCACCTCGCTGAAGATGATCAACCGGCTGATCGAGCCCACGTCGGGCACGATCAGGATCGACGGCGAGGACGTTCGGACCAAGAGCGTCGACGAGCTGCGACGCCGGGTCGGCTACGTCATCCAGGGCGGGAGCCTCTTCCCCCACATGACCGTCGCGCGCAACATCGCAATCGTGCCGAAGCTGCTCGGCTGGGACCGGGCCCGGATCAACGAGCGCGTCGACGAGCTGCTCGACCTCGTCGGCCTCGACCCGGCGCAGTACCGCGACCGCTACCCGCGTGAGCTCTCCGGCGGCCAGCAGCAGCGCGTCGGCGTGGCCCGCGGGCTGGCCGCGGACCCGCCGGTGATCCTGATGGACGAGCCGTTCGGCGCCGTCGACCCGATCACCCGGCAGCGGCTCCAGGACGAGCTGCTCTCGATCCAGCGCGAGCTGCGCAAGACGATCGTGATGGTCACCCACGACATCGACGAGGCGGTCAAGCTCGGCGACCGGCTGCTGGTGCTGGAGCCGGGCGGCCGGCTCGCACAGTACGACACCCCCGAGAACATCCTGGCGGCGCCGGCGAACGAGTTCGTCGACGACTTCGTCGGCTCCGGGTCGGCGCTCAAGCAGCTGACGCTGTCCCGCGTCTCCGAGATCGAGCTGACGCAGCGTACGACGGCGAGGGTGGGGGAGCGGACCGCCGACGCGCTCGCCCGGGCGAAGGCCGCCGGCGACGCCGCCGTGGTCGTCCTCGACAACCGCAACCGGCCGGTCGGCTGGTGGTTCCTGCGCCAGCTCCGCTCCGAGACGATCGGCGCCGGTGACCGGGAGAAGCTGGTCACGGTCGACGAGCGCGCGACGCTCAACGACGCGCTCGACGTCATGCTCACCTCGAGCCACGGCGGCGCGATCGTCACCGGCGAGCGGGACCAGTACCTCGGCATCGTCGACTTCGACAGCGTCACCGACCACATGCGCGCGGTCGAGCAGCAGGCGGCCGCCGAGACCGAGGCGGCCGCCGCGGCTGCTGCCGACGCGGGGGCCGCGGCCGACACGGAGGCGCCGGCGTGACGGCGACGACCGAGGTCACGGCCGAGGAGGCCCGCCCTCGGCGTACGCGCCGACGCCGGGCCGCCGGCGAGTCCCGCGCGCTGCTGTTCGTGCTGCCCGCGCTGGTCGTCGTCGTCTTCCTCGGCTACGTGTGGTGGCGCCAGACCGCCGACCTCGACGAGATCGAGCGGTCGACGCTGGCCTGGCCGGCGATCCGGGACGAGCTCGTCCAGCACCTCAAGCTGACGGTCGTCTCCTCGCTCATCGTCGTCGCGGTCGCCGTACCCCTCGGGATCCTGCTGACCCGCGGGCGGGCGCGCATCGTCGCCCCGGTCGTGGTCGCGATCGCCAACGCGGGCCAGGCCGCCCCCTCGATCGGGCTGGTCGTCCTGCTGGCGATCTGGCTGGGATTCGGCTTCTGGACGGCCGTGCTCGCCCTGTCGCTGTACGGCCTGCTGCCGGTGCTGCGCAACACCATCACCGGCCTGCAGGGCGTCGACCCGACCCTCGTCGAGGCGGGCCGCGGGATCGGGATGTCGGCCGTCGCCGTCCTCCTCCGCGTGGAGCTGCCGCTGGCGCTGCCGGTCATCATGGCCGGCGTACGCACCGCGCTCGTGCTCGTCGTCGGCACGGCCGCCCTGGTCACGTTCATCGGCGCCGGCGGACTCGGCGCCGCCCTGACCTCGGGCATCACCCTCTTCCGCTACCCGGCGATCGTGGCCTCCGCGGTGCTCATCGCCCTGCTGGCCCTGCTCATCGAGTGGATCGGCCGCGTGCTCGAGATCGTCTTCCGACCGAAGGGCATCTGATGCGCCTGCGCAGCACCCTCCTGGCCGTCCTCGTCACCCTGGCCGTCGCCACGTCGGGCTGCTCGATCGGGCTCGGTACGGCGGGCGGCTACTCGCCGAGCGGCCAGCTCGCCGGTCCGCTGGCCGACGTGAAGCGCCTCGACGGGGCGACCATCTCCGTCGGCTCGAAGAACTTCACCGAGCAGGTGCTGCTCGGGAAGATGACGGTGATCCTGCTCAAGTCGGCCGGCGCCGACGTCAAGGACCTCACCAACATCCCGGGGAGCGCCGCGGCGCGGCAGGCGCAGCTGGTCAACCAGGTGCAGATGGAGTGGGAGTACACCGGCACCGCCTGGCTCACCTACCTCGGCCACGACAAGCCGATCCCGCAGTCGCACCAGCAGTACGTCGCGGTCCGCGACGAGGAGCTGAAGGAGAACAACCTCGTCTGGCTGCCGCCGACTCCGATGAACGACACCTACGACATGGCGGTCACCCAGCAGACGGCGAAGAAGTACGGGCTCACGAGCCTCTCCGACATCGCGAAGGTGCCGGTCGCGGACCGGACGTTCTGCGTCGAGTCCGAGTTCACCGACCGACCCGACGGGCTGAAGGGCATGCTCGACACGTACGGCGTCCCGCTCGGCAGCGCGAAGGGCGTCCCGCGGAAGAACCTGCTGACCCTTCAGACCGGGGCGATCTACGACGCCACCGCGAAGGGCGACTGCACCTTCGGCGAGGTGTTCACCACCGACGGCCGGATCCAGGCGCTCAACCTGATCGCGCTGAAGGACGACAAGAGCTTCTTCCCGAAGTACAACGGCTCGCTCGTCGTACGCAAGGAGCTTCTCGACGAGTACCCGCAGATCGCCGACCTGATCGCGCCGGTGAGCCAGCGGCTGACCAACCCGGTGATCGCCAAGCTCAACGCGGAGGTCGACGTCGAGGGCCGCGAGCCCGCCGACGTGGCGTACGAGTGGCTGAAGAGCCAGGGTCTCGTCACCGACTGACCCCGGCTCGCAGTTCGGTCAGAAGAACTCGTCGAGCAGCCGGTAGTAGTCCAGCCGCCACGGGTCGGCCTCGACCGGGTAGGTGGCGAGCAGCCGCTGTGCGCACTCGAGGCCGTACTGCGGGTTGAGGTGCCGCGCCGCCATCGACCGCGTCATCAGCGCGAGGTCGGCGTGGCAGTCGGCGACCCCGAGCCGGCCGACGTCGACGACACCGGTGACGTCGTACGTCTCGGGGTCGACGATCACGTTCGGCAGGCAGTAGTCGCCGTGGCAGACCACCAGGTCGATGTCCTCCTCCAGGGAGGCGCGCAGTGCGCCGTCGTGGAGCTCCTCGAGCAGCTCGGGGGCGGTGCGGCCGAGGCGGGAGAGGTCGAAGTCCGTCTCGTCGACGAGACCCGCCGCGACGTGCTCGGCGGCCGCCGGCAGCGTTACCTCGAGCCTGCGGTCGAAGGGGCACTCGTCGACGTCGAGGTCGTGCAGGTCGGTGAGGTACATCGCGATGGACGAGGTCGCCCGTGCGGTGGCGTACGGCGGGACCTCGCTCGCCGGGATGCCCGGGACGGTGGTCGTCACCATCGTCCAGGTGTCCCCGCCGTCGTACCACTCCGCGACGACAGCGGTCTCCAGCCCGGCCTCGCAGAGCCAGATGAGTCTGTCGCGCTCCGCGACGAGCTCCTCCTTGGCAGGCTCCGAGGTCGCCGACTTGGCATAGCAGCGCCCGTCAGGGCTACGGCGCACGACGGTGTCCGATCGCCCGTGCGTCACCACGTGCCAGTCCTCCACGAATCGTCACTGTAAGGAACGGGCCGGTCAGCCCGCTGCTGTGCGGTCTGCACCAACCAGTACCCAACCGTCCCGCTCCTAGTGTGAATGACGCCACATCGGCTCGTTTCAGGGAGTCTTCATGACCCGGATCAACCTCACCGTCGACGGCATGAGGGTCGCCGACGACGTCGAACCACGCACGCTCCTCGTGCACTACCTGCGCGAGAGACTCGGCAAGACCGGCACGGTCATCGGCTGCGACACCAGCAACTGCGGTGCCTGCACGGTCCACCTCGACGGCCAGTCCGTGAAGTCCTGCAACGTGCTCGCCGTGCAGGCCGACGGACACGAGGTCACCACCATCGAGGGCCTCGCCGCCACCGCGGACGGCGAGCTGCACCCGGTCCAGGAGGCGTTCCGCGAGTGCCACGGCCTCCAGTGCGGCTTCTGCACACCGGGGATGATCATGGCCGCCGCCGACCTGCTCAAGCGCAACCCGCAGCCCTCCGAGGAGGAGATCCGCGAGGGTCTCGAGGGCAACCTGTGCCGCTGTACCGGCTACCACAACATCGTGCGCGCGGTGCAGTACGCCTCCGGCCACCTCGCCGCCGCCGCGAACGGCCGGGGCGCCACCGAGGAGGTCGTGGGATGACCACCACCGAGGCCCGCCCGCTCCCGGCCAAGGAGATCGGCCGCGACCGCCGCCGCAAGGAGGACCAGCGCCTCATCACCGGCCGGACCCGCTGGACCGACAACATCACGCTCCCGGGCATGCTCCACCTCGCGATGGTGCGCAGCCCGTTCGCCCACGCCCGGATCACCTCGGTCGACACCAGCGCCGCGAAGGAGAGCACCGGCGTCGTCGCCGTGGTGACCGGCGCCGACTTCGACGAGAGCCTCGGCGTCTGCATCAACGCCTGGCCCATCACGCCGGACCAGAAGGCGCCCACGCATCCGCCGATCGCGACCGACACGGTCAACTTCGCCGGCGAGATCGTCGCCGTGGTCGCCGCCCGCTCCGCCGCGGAGGCGCGCGACGCCGCCGAGCAGGTCCTCGTCGAGTACGACGAGCTCCCGGCGGTGGTGGACCTCGAGGAGGCGCTGGACGACTCCGTGCTCGCCCACCCGGACCTCGGCACGAACAAGAGCGCTCTGTGGGTCTTCGACAGCGCCCAGGCCGGCACCGGCGGCAGCGTCGACGACGCGATCGCCGCCGCCCGCCAGGACGGCATCGTCCTCGAGCGGACCTACCGCCAGCAGCGGCTGATCCCGGCGTTCATGGAGCCGCGCAGCGTCGTCGTCGACCCGACCGGCGAGCAGATCACCGTCTGGAGTGCGACCCAGATCCCGCACATCCTGCGGTTCGCGCTCGCCGCGACCACCGGGGTGCCCGAGTCGAAGATCCGGGTGATCGCCCCCGACGTCGGCGGCGGCTTCGGCGGCAAGCTCCAGCAGACCCCCGAGGAGATGCTCGCCTTCGCCGTGGCCCGCCGGATCGGCAAGCCGGTGAAGTACACCGAGACCCGCTCCGAGTCCCTCATGGCCGCCCATCACGGCCGTGACCAGATCCAGAAGCTCACCCTCTCGGCCGACAAGGACGGCCGGGTCACCGGGCTCAAGGTCGAGCTGAGCGCCAACCTCGGCGCCTACGTCGCGCTCGTCGGCGGCGGCGTACCGGTCCTCGGCGCCTTCATGTTCAACGCGATCTACAAGTTCCCCGCCTACCAGTTCAACTGCCAGACGGTGTTCACCAACACCGCCTGGACCGACGCCTACCGCGGCGCCGGCCGACCGGAGGCGACGTACGCCATCGAGCGGCTGATGGACGAGCTCGCCGCCGAGGTGGGCAAGGACCCGCTCGAGGTGCGCGAGCTGAACTGGATCAAGCACGAGGAGTTCCCGTTCACCACCGTCGCCGGGCTCGAGTACGACTCCGGCAACTACGAGGCGGCCACCGCGCGCGCCAAGGAGATGTTCGAGTACGACGCCCTCCGCGCCGAGCAGGCCGAGCGCCGCGCCAAGGGTGACCCGGTCCAGCTCGGCATCGGCATCTCGACGTTCACCGAGATGTGCGGGCTCGCGCCGAGCCGCGTGCTCGGCAGCCTCGACTACGGCGCCGGTGGCTGGGAGCACGCGGAGATCCGGATGCTGCCGACCGGCAAGGTCGAGGTCGTCACCGGAGCGAGCGCCCACGGGCAGGGCCACGAGACGGCCTTCAGCCAGATCGTCGCCGACCGGCTCGGGGTGCCGTTCGAGGACGTCGAGATCCTCCACGGCGACACGATGGTCTCGGCCAAGGGCCTCGACACCTACGGCTCGCGGTCGCTGGTGGTCGGCGGCGAGGCCGTCGTACGCGCGGCCGACAAGGTGCTCGAGAAGGCCCGCCCCATCGCGGCCCACCTCCTCGAGGCGTCGGTCGACGACCTGGAGTTCAAGGACGGCCGGTTCGGCGTGAAGGGCACCGACCAGGGGATCGCGCTCACCGAGGTCGCGACCGCCGCCTTCGCCGCGCACAACCTCCCCGACGGCGTCGAGGCCAGCCTCGACTCCGAGGCGACGTTCGACCCGATCAACTTCAACTTCCCGCACGGTACGCACCTGTGCGCGGTCGAGGTCGATACGGAGACCGGGCAGACCTGGATGCGGAAGTACGTCGCCTGCGACGACATCGGCGTCATCATCAACCCGCTGATCGTCTCCGGCCAGGTCCACGGCGGCCTGGTGCAGGGGATCGCGCAGGCGCTGTGGGAGGAGGCGGTCTACGACGACACGGGCACCCTCGTGACCGGGTCGTTCGTCGACTACCTGCTGCCGACCGCGGCCGACACGATCAGCTTCGACGTCGACCACACCACCTCGCCGGCGACCAGCAACTCGCTCGGCGCCAAGGGCGTCGGGGAGGCCGGCACCATCGCCTCCACGCCAGCGGTCGTCAACGCGGTCGTCGACGCGCTGCGGCCGTACGGCGTCCACGACGTACGCATGCCCTGCACGCCCGAGCGGGTGTGGCGGGCCATCCAGGAGGGCAGCGCCGGTGGCGAGACCACCGGTGCGGCCGCCCCGCACTTCGACGCCTCGACGGGCATGGAAGGCACCGTCGACCGCACGTCAGGAGCAGACGAATGATCCCCGCACCGTTCGACTACGTCGCCCCGACCACGCTCGACGAGGCGCTCGCCGCGCTCAACGAGCACAGCTCCGCGGGCGACGACGTGAAGATCATCGCCGGCGGGCAGAGCCTCCTGCCCGTCCTGCGGATGCGGCTCAACGCGCCGGAGTGGATCGTCGACCTCGGTCGGATCGACTCGCTCCGCGGCGTACGCGACGACGGCGACGCCATCGTCATCGGCGCCATGACGCCGCACTCGGTGGTCGCCACCGATCCGCTCGTCAACGAGCACGCGGCGCTCATCGCGCGTGCGACCGAGACGGTCGCCGACGAGCAGGTCAGGCACCGCGGCACCTTCGGGGGCGCCCTCGCCCACGCCGACCCTGCCGGGGACCTGGGGGCTCCGGCGCGGGCGCTGGGGGCGCAGTTCGTCGTCGCCGGCAGCGGCGGGACCCGGACGGTCGAGGCCGACGACTTCTTCCAGGGCCTCTTCGAGACGGCGATCACCGAGGACGAGATCCTTGCCGAGGTGCGGATCCCGAAGCACACCGGCTGGGGGGCCCACTACGAGAAGTTCGTCCGCGTCGCCCACCAGTGGCCCATCGTCGCCGTCGGCGCGAGCGTCAAGGTGGACGGAGGCACGATCTCCGGCGCCGCCGTCGGACTGACCAACATGGGGCAGACGCCGCTGCGTGCCCGCGCGGTCGAGGAGGCCCTCGTCGGCAGCGCGCCGACCGAGGACGTCGTACGCTCGGCTGCAGAGAGGGCCGTCGACGGTGCCGAGCCGCCGTCGGACCTCAACGGCGACGCCGACTATCGTCGCCACCTCGTCACCGTGCTCACCCGACGGGCGATCCTCGCCGCGCTGGGATCTTAAGGATCTGGAAGGACGACACCTTGGACCTGACCCACACCTTCACCGTCCCCACGCCGATCGAGGAGACCTGGGCGAAGTTCCAGGACATCGCCTCCCTCGCGGAGTGCTTCCCGGGCGCCCAGGTGACCTCGGTCGAGGGCGACAGCTTCCAGGGCACCGTCAAGGTCAAGCTCGGGCCGATCGCGCTCGTCTACGCCGGCTCCGGCACCTTCGTCACCAAGGACGAGGCCGCCCACAAGCTGGTCGTCGAGGCGAAGGGGCGGGACAAGCGCGGCAACGGCACCGCCGGGGCGACCGCGACGCTGACGATGGCCGAGGACGGCGGCGGCACCTCCGTGGAGGTCCTCACCGATCTGTCGATCACGGGCAAGCCGGCGCAGTTCGGCCGGGGCGTCATGCAGGACGTCTCCGACAAGCTGCTGGGTCAGTTCGTCCAGTGCCTCGAGCAGCGGACGGCGACCGAGCCCGAGCCGACCGCGGAGGCGCCCGCCGAGCCGGCGGCACCGGCCGAGGAGACGGCTGCCGCTGCGGCTGCCGCCGCCCAGTCCGCCGGGACGGTGGTCGAGCCGCCGGAGCGAGGCACGAGCGACGGCGCGTCGAGACCAACACAGCCAGCAGGCACGGCGTCGGCCCCGAGCACGGCGT
The DNA here is from genome assembly GCF_040049175.1 of Nocardioides asiaticus. NCBI lineage: Bacteria > Bacillati > Actinomycetota > Actinomycetes > Propionibacteriales > Nocardioidaceae > Nocardioides > Nocardioides asiaticus. The sequence continues at coordinate 815,229 of NZ_JBDZDM010000002.1, forward strand.
CGGCCCCGAGCAGCAGCGCCCCGAGCGACGACGCGCTCGACCTCGGCGCGACGGTGCTGCCGGTGCTGATCAAGAGCTACGGCAAGCAGGTCGCCGCCGGGCTCGGCGCGCTGCTCGGGCTGGTGCTGCTCGTCCGGCTGTTGCGCAGGCACTGACCGCTGGCCGGGCGGGGCCGCGGACGGCGGTGACTGCACAACCATCCGACGCTCTGGATCGGTTGCTCAGGCACCGCTGCTGCCGGGGTCTGCGGCCTCACCACTGGTAGTCGTAGCCGAAGTCGCCGTAGTCGCGGTCGTCCCTCGACCGGTCCCGGTCGTCGCGACCCTGGCGGTTCTTCTCCTGCAGCTTCTTCAGCTTGTCCTTCTCCTCGGGGCTGGGCTGCTGTTGCTGCCGGTCCTTGTCGTTCTTGGGCTTCGACTGCTGCCTCGAGGAGCTCTTGAGCTTGTCCTCGAGGCGCTTCTTGACGGTCGCGGCGTCCTTCGACTGCAGCTTGCCCTGGCCCGAGTGGTGCGGGCAGTCGCCGGCGTCGAGGACGGCGATGCCGTGCTTCCACGCCTTGACGGCCTCCTCGTGCGACCCGGCCTCCGCGGCGCCGTCGCCGATCTTCTCGTCGGCGAGCGCGAGGTTGATCCGCACGGTGCACTCGTGCTCGTGGGGCACCGTGGCGAGCGCCTCGGTGTAGAGCGTCCGCGCCCGCGGGTAGTCGGTGAGCAGGAAGGCCGCGTCGCCGGAGTCGTACGGCGCCAGCCAGCGCTCGAGGATGTTGAACGACCGGTTGGCGGAGTACTCCTCCAGCGCCACTGCCCCGTCGCGCTGGTCCCACGCCTCGATCCCGGCGCTGTCGTGATGGGTCATCAGCAGGACCTTGACGAAGAACGCCACGGCGAGCACGAGCGGGAGCAGCCCGATGAGGTAGAGCACCCGGCGGTGGTGGGCCAGCCGCAGGTCGCGGGGGTCGGTGCGGGTCATCGCAGCAGCCCCTTCACCTCGCGGATGCGGCGGCGGTGGGGCAGGAGCTCCCAGATCAACAGCGGCACGAGCACGATCCCGAAGACCCAGGTGATCTCGCGCTCGTGGTGGCCCGTGCCACCCGACCTCGCGGGCGCCGCCCGGAAGGACCGCGCGGCCTCGGCGAGACTCGCGTCGTCCCGCTCGGTGCGGTGCTGGAACGAGATGTCGAGCTGGCTCGCCACGCTGCGCAGGTTGCCGGTGTCGATCCGGGAGACGGCGTCGCGGGCGGAGTCCGGGTCGGTCATGTAGCCCTGCCCGGGCCGCTCGTCGTCGATCAGCATCTTGCCGCCCTGCTCGGTGCCGTAGCCGAGGACGACGCCGCCGTCGACGTACTTCTTCAGCGGCTCGAACGACGCCTGGTCGCCGCCCGCGGTGTTCTCCCCGTCGCTGACGAAGACGACGATCCGGCGCCGGTCGGGATGCTGGTCGACGTCGTCGGCGAGCACCGTCTGCATCTGCTCCAGCGGGCTGTCGATCCGCGAGCCCACGCCGTCGAAGGGCCCCTCGGGCTTGATCGTCTGGGCGAACGCGCTGAAGGCGGCGGTGTCGGTGGTGTACGGCAGCTCGAGGCGTACGACGTCGCCGCCGAAGGTGATGCCGGCGAACCGCGCGCCGGGCAGGTCATCGGCGAGCGTGACGAGGTCGTCGATCGCGAGCGAGAGCCGGGGCTTGCCGCCGGGACCGTCGAGCGCGTCCATCGACCGGGTCCGGTCCACGACCACGAGGACGTCGAGGTCGGTCCGGTGCAGGACCGTCTTCGCCTCGCCCCACCCGGGCCTGACCAGGATGACGACCATCACCGCCACGATGAGCACGCGGCGTACGACGGTCAGCACCTGCCGCAGGGCCGGATTCGCGAGGCCGGGGCTCATGACGCGCTCCCGATCCGGCGTACGAGCGCCACTCCCCAGCCAAAGAGCAGCATCAGCACGCCGACCCCGGTCACGGCGATCGCGGCGCCGGGCTTCTCCTCGACGCTGAGCTGCGGCGGCTCCTGGACTCGCTCGGACTCGAGCGCGTCGATGCCGGCGACGATGCTCTCGGTCGAGCCGTCCTCGCCGAGCAGCGAGAAGGTGCCGCCGGTCGCGCGCATCGCGTCCTCGAACTCGGCCCGCGCCTGCGGCTCGGCCGCGAGGTCGAGGGAGCCGATGCCGTAGAGGCGCACGTCGTGCTTCTTGGCGTAGGTCGCCACGTCCTTCCAGCTGAAGATCGGGGCGCCGCCCTGCGGGTCGTTGTCGGAGGCGACGATGACGGCCCGGCCGCGGTCCTCGCCGGCATGGTCGAACCGCTGCGTGCACGAGACGATGCCGTCGGTGATGATCGAGGCGCGCCGGCCGAGGAAGGTGCCGGCCATGTAGTCGAGGTCCTGCATGCTGAAGGCGTCGGCGGCCTTGCGGAGCTGCTCGCGGACGAAGTCGTAGTCGTCGGTGAGCGGGAAGACCGTGACGGCCGCGTCGCTCCACAGCACCAGGCTGATCCGCTCGCCGCGGAGCTGGTCGACGATGTTCGTGTAGGCGTCGAGCACCTCGGCGTCCTCGTCGAACATCGACGTCGAGGCGTCCATGCAGAGCACGACGTCGCGGGTCGCGTGGCTGCGCTCGCTGACCGCGGTGGCCTGCGGCCGGGCCGCCAGCCAGACCGCCCCGGTGGCCGCGACGAGCACGGCCACCGTCATCCAGCGGGCCAGCAGCACCTCGCGCCGCGCCAGCGCACGGAACCGGTCGAGGATGCGGATCCGGTCGGAGTGGGCGACCAGCAGCGCGTCGGCCGGCGTACGCCGCCGCGAGCGGACCACCGACCACGCGACCAGGGCAGCCACCACGAGGGCGGCGAGGCCGAGCCCGAGCCAGGGCCACTTCAGATCCATCCGCGCACCGCCCTCATCCCCAGGTCCCCACGACCTCGCGGGCGCGCGAGACGGCCTCGGGGAAGCGGTCCTGCGCGTGGCCCTCGTCGCCGGGCGCGAACGACGGCGGGTACATCAGCGCGACCGCCTCCGCCAGCGGCCGCACGCCCGCCGCGCGGAGGTCGGCGAGGGTCATCCGGTCGGCGGGCAGCGGGGTCACCTCGCCGACGTAGGACCGGACGGTGAGGCTGACCCGCTGGTGCCCCTCGCGGGCGGTGATGACGCCGTCGACGACCGCCCGCTCGATCCGGTCCAGCTCGGCGAGGTGCAGCGGCCGCGGGTCGCGCCGCGGCGGGGGTGGCGCGGGCGGTGGCGGCGGCTCGGGCTTGACCCGCGCCCGGGTCCACCAGGTGACGACGGCGAAGTAGACCGCCACCAGCACCAGGCCGAGCAGCGCCAGCCACAGCCACAGCTCGGAGTGGCTGATCGGGCCGTGGAACTCGCGCGGGAGGTCGTCAGCGACGGGCATGCCGGTGCCTCTCCAGGAGCCGGAAGACCGCCCCGAGCGCGGTCCGCTCGTCGCGCACGCGCTCGTAGGCGATCGCGAGGCCGTCGAGGGTCTCGCGCATGATCTCGTCCTCGGCGGCGGAGTAGGCGGCGTACTCCCGGGCCAGCTCACCGTCGCGCAGCCACTCCGGCAGCCGCCGGCCCGACGCGATCTCGACGGCGCCCCCGCGGCCCTGGTCGAGGGTGGGGTCGAGGTCGTCGAGCGTCACGAACAGCACCTCGTGCTGGACCGCGAGCCGGCGCAGCGCCGCCTCCAGCCCGGGCTCGACGGTGTGCTCGTCGGAGACCACCACGAGGATCGCCCGTCGGCGTACGCTCCGGGCGACGTGGCGCAGCAGCGCGACCAGGTCGGACTCGCCGGCGGACGGCGACACCGCGTCGTGGACGGCGGCGAGCGACTGCTCCAGCGCGACCTCGGTCTCGGCGGCCGGCAGCAGCCGCTGCCGGTCGCGGTCGCCCTCGACGATGCTGACCCGGTCGCCGTGGCGTACGGCGAGCCAGCCGACCACTCCGGCCACGAAGACCGCGAGGTCGCGCTTGACCGCCGTCGGGGTCAGCTGGGCGGCCATCGAGCGCCCGGTCGACACCGCGACCACGACGAGGTGCTGTCGCTCGGCGGTGAACCGCTTGACGAGCAGCTGCCGGCTGCGGGCGGTGGCCTTCCAGTCGATGTCCTTGACGTCGTCGCCCCGGACGTACTCCCGCAGATCGTTGAAGTCCATGCTCCGACCGGTCTGCCGCGAGGCGTACTCGCCCTCGAGCAGGCCGACGACCTTCCGGTGCGCGTGGATCGCGACCCGGGCCTTGATCCGCGGGAGGTAGGTGGTCATGGGCTCGGGACCGCCCTGACGAGCGCGTCGACGATCGTCTCCGGCGCCACCCGCTCGGCGAGCGCCTCGAAGCTGAGGTGGAGCCGGTGCCGCAGCACGCTGTGGCGCAGGTCGCGGACGTCGTCGGGGGTGACGTAGCTCCGCCCCTGCAGCAGCGCCACCGCGCGGGCCGACTGGAAGAAGGCGACGCTGGCGCGGGGGCTGGCGCCGAACTCGACGTAGGCCGCCGCTTGCGGGCCCAGGACGGCGCCGATGTTCCGGCTGGCGTGGACGAGCGCCACGATGTAGCGCTTGATCGCGGGGTCGACATAGACCCGCTTGGCGAGCTCCTGCAGCTCGATCACGTCGGCGGGTGTCGCGACCGGCTCGGTGTCGGCGTGGTCGGGGCCGAGGGTGCCGCTCTCGATCCGGTCGAGCACCGTCAGCTCGTCGGCCTCGTCCGGGTAGGTGACGACCTCCTTGAGCAGGAACCGGTCCATCTGCGCGTGCGGGAGGACGTAGGTGCCCTCCTCCTCGATCGGGTTCTGCGTCGCGAGGACCATGAACGGCCGCGGCAGCGGATGGACGACGCCGGCGATCGAGGTCTGCCGCTCCTGCATCGCCTCCAGGGTGGCCGACTGGGTCTTCGCGCTGGACCGGTTGATCTCGTCGAGGAGGACGAAGTTGGCGTGCACCGGCCCGAGCTGGGTCTCGAACTCGTGGTTGCGCGGGTCGTAGACCTGGGTCCCGATGATGTCGCTCGGCAGCAGGTCCGGGGTGCACTGGATCCGGGAGAAGTGCGCGTCGACGGTCTGCGACAGGGTGGACGCCGCGAGGGTCTTGGCGAGGCCGGGGACGCTCTCGAGGAGCACGTGGCCCTCGGCCAGCAGCGCCACCAGCAGCGCGCTGCGGAGCCGCTCCTGGCCGACGACCCGCTCGCTGAACGCGGTGGTGATCCGGCCGAGGAGCTCACCGGCGCGGGCCAGCTCGCTCTGGGAGGGCGGGGGTGCTGCGGTGGCGGCGGTCGCGGTCATCGTGGCCTTCCGGTCGCTTCCGGGTCGACGGGGACCAGTCTCCCCTGGCCCCGATCTTCCCTCGTCCCCGAAATCCGCAAACCCCCGGCCGGTGGTCCGGCCTCTCGCGCGGCTCAGAAGACGTTGATCGGGCGGAACTGCACGGAGATCCGCGGACCGGCGTGGGCGACCTTCGGGACGGCGTGCTCCCAGGTCCGCTGGCAGCTGCCGCCCATGACGAGCAGGTCGCCGTGGCCCATCTCGATCGACGTGGACTCGCCCCCGCCGCGCGGGCGGAGCGCCAGCTTGCGCGGGTCGCCGACGGAGAGGATCGCGACCATCGTGTCGCTGGTGCGGCCGCGGCCGAACCGGTCGCCGTGCCAGGCGACCGAGTCGCGACCGTCGCGGTAGTAGCAGCAGCCGGCCGTGACGAACGGCTCGCCGAGCTCGTCGGCGTAGTGGGCCGAGAGCGCCCTGCGGGTCGCGGTGAGCGCGGGGTGGGGCAGCTCGTCGTCCTTCAGGTAGGTGTGGACGAGACGGGGGACGTCGACCACGCGCTCGTACATCTGCCGACGCTCGGCCCGCCACGGCACGTCGCGGACGAGGGTGTCGAAGACGTCGTCGGCGTCGGGCAGATAGCCGCGGCGGACGTCGACCCAGGCGCCCCGGGAGAGCGGGATGCGCTCGAAGCCGTCGTCGCCCAGCGGGCGCTCGCCGAGTTCGCCGTCACCGGCGGGTGCGAAGAGCGTGGCCTGGAAGTCCATGCCCTCCACCATAACCCCGGAGGTCGAAAATGTGTTCGAAGTTCGCCATTCTCAGGACGGGCGGCGATTTGCTACCTACTGTTCTCGCCATGGAGCAGGCGGTGGCACCCCCCGGAGGGACAATGAACGCGGGGAGGTCTCTGAAGCACGTGCAGGTCAGGGAGTACGTTCGGTCTCTCGTCACGGGGGTTGCCCCGGGGTCGCCGGCACCCTCCGAGCGCGAGCTGGTCCACCGCTTCGGGGTGGCCCGGATGACGGTCCGCCAGGCGATGGACGCGCTGGTCGTCGAGGGCCTGCTCGAGCGCATCCCCGGCCGCGGCACGTTCGTGGCCCGGCCGCGCCGGGCCACCAGCCCGGTCCTCGGGTTCACCGAGGAGATGGCCCGCCGTGGCCTCCAGGCCGAGTCCCAGACCCTGGTCGCCCGCCGCGAGCACGCCGGCCCCGGCGTCGCCCGCGCGCTCGCCATCCGCGAGGGTGACGGCGTCGTCCACTGGCGCCGACTGCGCCGCGCCGACGGCCTCCCGGTCTGTGTCGAGGACGCCTACCTCGACGAGACGCTGCTGCCGGGTCTGCTCGACGGCGTGATGCCGACCAGCCTGTACGCCGAGCTCACCGCGCGCGACCTGCGCCCCACCTGGGTCGAGGACAACGTCAACGCGGACGTCGCCGGTGCCGAGGAGGCGGGCCTCCTCGAGCTCGCCACCGGCGCCGCCGTGCTCCGCCGTCAGCGGCGGGCGCTCTCCTCGGACCGGGTCGTCGAGGTCTCGCGCTCGGTCTATCGCGCCGACCGCTACACCCTGCGGCTGCAGCTCGGCCGCTCCAGCTAGCTCAGCTCGTCGGGCTCCGTCGCGGGGCCGGCGGCGAGGCCGCCGAGCGGCGCGACGACGTCGCCGCTCTCCTCGCACACCCAGACCGGGTCGGGCCCGCCGAGGTCGGGGGAGATGCTCAGCGAGTGCAGCGGCGCGTGCGGCGGGCAGCTCGTGCAGACCGGCCACCGCTGGGAGCCGCCGGAGACGGCGCCGTCGAAGAGCGCGTCCTGCACGTCCTGGGCGACCAGCCCGGCGACGTACACCAGACCTTCGGGCCACTGCTCGGCCCACCACGCCCGCTCCGACATCGCCTCCTCGAGCGTCGAGACCGTCTCGGCGGTCGCGAGCCGGCGCGCCTCCAGGTCGTGCAAGACCTTCGCGCGAGCCTCGAACAGGGTGGCGGTGTCCATCGGCTCCATGGTTGCGCACGGAGTCAACCTCCGGCTCCGGAGGCGTCGCCGGCGTGCGCCTGCTTTGATGGCCGGGTGATCCTCATCGACCCGCCGAACGCCCCCGGGCACGGACGGCTGTGGTCGCACCTCGCGAGCGACGTGTCGTACGCCGAGCTCCACGCCTTCGCCGGCACGCTGGGGATCCCCGAGCGGAGGTTCGACCGGGACCACTACGACGTCCCGGCCGAGCTGTACGACGACGTGGTGGCCGCCGGGGCGACGCCGGTGTCGAGCCGGGAGCTGGTCGCGCGACTGGTCGCGGTCGGCCTGCGTCGACGGAAGACAGAGGGCCGACGCGAGGCGGGGGCCCGGCGCGCCGACGAGGTCAGGCGCAGACGCTGAAGTCCGACTTCGTCGGCTCGGCCGGGCCGCCGGGGACCGCCACCGGCACCGGACGGGCGACCCGCCGGTGGGCGGCGAGCGCGACGGCCGCGATGGCCAGGCCGCCGAGGCCGCCGAGCAGGAGCCCGGAGCTCCAGCCGCCGGCGTCCATCGCTCGGCCGACGACCGGCGCGCCGAGAGCGCTGCCGAGGGTCAGCGCCGAGCCGTGCCAGCCCATCGCCTCGCCCCGCACCCGGGGCGGGACGAGCCGGGTGAGGTCGTCGACCGTCGCGGTCAGCGTCGGGGCGCAGAAGAGGCCGCTGAGGACGATGAGGACCGCGTAGGTCGGCCGGTCCGGGGCGACGGACACCAGGGCCGCGGTCGCGCCGAGCAGCACGAGGAGCAGCGCCGCCGGCGGGTGACTGCGCAGGGCGCCGTACACCACCGCCCCGACGGCCGAGCCCGCCGCCCACAGCGCCATCACCCAGCCCAGCGAGCTGGTGTGGCCCATCGCGCGCATCGCGGCGACGGAGCCGAGGTCCTCGCTGGTGAGGATCAGCGACGCGGTGACGGTCACGACCAGCACGAGCACCACGCCGGGCGTCATCCAGCTGCGCAGGCTCGCCTTCGGGGTGTCGGTGGACGTGGTCTCCAGGCTCAGCGGCGGGTTGGCGATCCAGAGCGCCACGCCGGCGACGACCGAGAAGAGCTCGCACACCATCAGCGCGACCGGCGTGGGCAGGTAGGTGGCACCGAGGACGCCGAGGACCGGCCCGACCATGAACGAGAACTCGGTGACCACCGAGTCGATCGACAGCACGGCGGTCCGCTGGGCGGGGGAGACGGCGCCGATCAGCACCTGCCGCACGATCGAGAACGACGGCACGGTGAAGAGCCCGGCGATGCCGACGAGCACGATGAGCGGCCAGTACGACACCCACGGCGCGATGCTCCAGCCGACCGCCAGGACGACGAGGGAGGGCGCCACCGCCCGGCGCAGCCCGACCCTGTCGAGCAGCCGGCCGCGCCAGGGGCTGCTGACCGAGAGGGCGATCGCGAGGACGGTGGTGACGATCCCCGCCTCGGCGTACGACCGGTGGAGATGGCCGACCACGTGCAGCGCGACGACGACGGTCGAGGCCGCCATCGGCACGCGGAGGAGGAAGCCGAGAAGGAGGATGCGGCGTACGGCGGCGATCCTGCTGAGCTCGGCGTACGTCGAGAAGCTCACCGGAGGATTCTCCCAGCGAGGCCCTTCGGTGACCTAATCGTTATTTGCGGTCGTCTAGCCGGCCGCTTCGACCGGCGCCAGCGCGCTGAGCTCGCGGCGCAGATTGGCCCGTGCGCGGGTCTCCCAGCGCTCCCGTGCGTAGGGCGTGTGGAAGAGCTGCTCCTTCGCGAGCAGGCCCTGCAGCACCTGGGTCCGGCCGGCCCGGAAGAGCTCGTCGCCGAGGTGGGAGTACTCCTCGCGTACGGCGGCGGCGTACTCGTCGTAGCGGTCGGTGTCGGCCGCCAGGATCGCCAGGTCGGCGTCGGAGAGCACACAGCCGTTGCCGTCGGTGTCGTCGGGGGAGTGGAACTCGGTGAGCCGCACCAGTCGCGCGACCTCGGCGACGACGTCGGGGCCGAGGTAGTCCGGCAGCGAGTCCTCGGCCCACGCGGCCGAGCGCTCCTCCGCGTCCCGCTCGCCGTCGTAGACGGCGTCGTGGAACCACGCCGCCAGGATCACGACCAGCGGGTCGAACGGGGCGCCCGCCGACCGGAGCTCGTCGATGCGGGTCAGCACCTCACCGAGGTGCCGGGTGTCGTGGTAGTGCCTGCTGGGATCGGCGTACGCCGCCAGCAGCTCGTCCTTCAGCGCCGCTGCCTCAGGCAGCGGCCAATCTTGAGGCAGCTCCATGCCGCGCAACTGTAGCCGTGGGTCCCGACGGCTTCGACCCCCGATGGGGGATCTCCCTCAGCTGGTGGACGGGGCGGTGTAGGAGCGCAGCCACATCGTGTGCGGCGAGGCCTCCAGCTTGGCCAGCGTCTCGGCGCTGATGTGCTGCGCGACGTCGGTGACGACGTAGCCCTGCTCGCCGCGGGTGGCGAGGTACTGGCCCGAGACGTTGGCGCCCTCGGCGGCGAGCAGGTTGTTGACCTCGGCGAGCACGCCCGGCACGTTGAGGTGGAGGTAGCCGATGCGGGCGCCCTCGGCCAGCGGCGGCGGCTGGACGGCCGGGAGGTTGACCGACAGCGCGGTCGAGCCCTCGTGGACGAAGTTCTTCAGCTTGGTCGAGACGAAGAAGCCGATCTCCTCCTGCGCCTCCTGGGTCGAGCCTCCGACGTGCGGCGTCAGGATGACGTTGTCGAGACCGCGCAGCACCGACTGGAACTCGTCGCCCTGCGCCTTCGGCTCGATCGGGAAGACGTCCAGCGCGGCGCCGGCGATGTGGCCGGACTCGACGTGCTCGCGGAGCGCCTCGTTGTCGACGACCATCCCGCGGCTGGCGTTGATGAAGAGGCTGCGTGGCTTCATCTTCGCGAACTGCTCGGCGCCGAAGATGCCGGCGTTGCCGGGCCGTCCGTCGACGTGGAGGCTGACCACGTCGGCCTCGGCGAGCAGCTCGTCGAGGGTGTGCATCCGGCGGGCGTTGCCGTGCGCGAGCCGGTCGGCGATGTCGTAGAAGATGACGTACATCCCCATCGCCTCGGCCAGGTTGGACAGCTGGGTGCCGATGTTTCCGTAGCCGACGATGCCGAGCGTGCGGCCGCGGACCTCGTGGCTGCCCTTGGCGGACTTGTCCCAGATGCCGTCGTGCATCCGCTGGTTCTTCTCCGCCAGCCGGCGAGCGAGGACGATGATCTCGGCGATGACCAGCTCGACGACGCTGCGTGTGTTGGAGTACGGCGCGTTGAACACCGCGATCCCGCGGTCGGCGGCCGCCTTCAGGTCGACCTGGTTGGTCCCGATGCAGAAGCAGCCGATCGCCTTGAGGTCGGTCGCGGCGTCGAGGACGCGCGGCGTGATGTGGGTGTTGGACCGGATGCCGAGGAGCGTCACCCCGGGCAGCTTCTCGACGAGCTCGTCCTCGGACAGCGATCGACTGAGCAGCTCGACGTCGAAGCCGGCCCTCTCGAGGTTGTCCACGGCGACGGGGTGGATGTTCTCCAGCAGCAGCACCTTCACGGCTTCAAGGGTAGGTCGACCGTCCGCCCCTCGCGGAATCCCGCCGAGGGGCGGACGGCCAGGCCCCGACGTACGCCGGCCGGTCGGCGCACTCAGTCGCCCTTCACGTTCACGATCTGCCGCAGCGTGTGCCTGACCTCCACGAGGTCCTTGGCGTCGGCCATGACCCGGTCGATGTCCTTGTAGGCCGCCGGGATCTCGTCGAGGAACGCGTCGGTCTCGCGGTACTCGATCCCGGCCATCGCCGCGCGCAGCTGCTCACGGGTGAACGTCTTGCGCGCCCTGGTGCGGGAGTACTCCCGGCCCGCCCCGTGCGGCGCGGAGTTGAGCGCCAGCTCGTTGCCGAGCCCCACGACGACGTACGACGCCGTGCCCATGCTCCCCGGGATGAGGCCCGGTCGGCACCTCTCGGCGTTGATCGCGCCCTTCCGGGAGAGCCACACCCGCTCGCCGAAGTGGTGCTCGGGCTCGGTGTAGTTGTGGTGGCAGTTGATCTCCTCGGCGCGCACCAGCTCCTCGACCGAGCCCAGGCCGACCGACTCCGCGAACTGCCGCGCCACCCGGTCCATCATCTCCTCGCGGTTGAGCAGCGCGTAGTGCTGCGCCCACCGCATCTCCCGGATGTAGGCGTCGAACTCCTCGGTGCCCTCGGTCAGGTAGGCCAGGTCCCGGTGCGGGAGCGCGACCCCGGCCTCCTCGCAGAGCCGCGCCGCCACCTTGATGTGGTGGGAGGCGATCTTGTTGCCCACGCCGCGTGATCCCGAGTGCAGGAACAGCCACACCCGGTCCAGCTCGTCGACGGTCACCTCGATGAAGTGGTTGCCCGAGCCGAGCGTGCCGAGCTGGAGCTCCCAGCGGCCGGCGTACGCCGCAGGGTCGAAGCCGGCCTGCTCGGCCAGCGCGGTGAGCTCCTCGAGCCGGCGCGCGGTGTGCTCGCGGCTGACGGTGCGGTTGGCGGCGCCGGCGGACAGCGGCACCGCCCGCTCGATCGCCTCCCGCAGCGGCCGACGCTCGGCCGGCAGCTCGTCGCGGGTGAGCTCGGTCCGCACCGCGATCATCCCGCAGCCGATGTCCACGCCCACGGCGGCCGGCATGACCGCGCCGAGGGTCGGGATCACCGAGCCCACGGTCGCGCCCAGCCCCAGGTGGGCGTCGGGCATCAGCGCGAGGTGCGGGTGGATGAACGGCATCGTGGCCGTCGTCTCCGCCTGCTCGCGGGTGCCCTGCTCGAGGATCGAAGCCCAGCTGAGGAGCTTCGGCGTGATCTTCTCCATCGTGGTGTCCTGCGTCGTGGCCTTTCTCGTGTCTGTACCCGCCGGGCGGCGGGCCGACCGTCGACGCTAGGGACGCCGAATCCCGTTGTGCCACGGGTATTGCCTGTGCATCCGTCGTGCGCGGCCCGGTCCGGCCCGGCCCTGCCCGCCTGGTCGCGACCCCGCGCACGCGTCGCCCGGGTCCGGCCTCCGAGGGCGGTCGGGTCGGTTTGAGCGAACGTTCGCTCAACCGACGAGGACGGGGGTGGCGGTGACGGCCGTGATGTTCTGGGTGGGTCCTTGGATGGTGACGGTGCCGTTGACGTCGCGCCATGCGCCGCCGTCGACGCGGAAGTCGGCGGTGTAGGTGGTGTCGAGGCTGGGCTGGAAGGTGTCCCTGCTCAGGTACTTGTGGCTGATGTCGTGGACGTGGGCGGCCTGGGTGGTGAAGGGCTTGCCGGGGTTGTCGGTGACGGTCCAGTGGCCGTCGCCAAAGTGCCAGGTGTAGCGCGATGCTCTGATCCGGAAGTCGATCCGGTGGCCGAGCAGGTGGATCGTCCTCGTGAACGGCTTCTGGGTGGTGTAGAAGACGGTGTCAAGGTTGACCAGCGTCTTGCCGTGGGGTGGGTCGATCTTCAGCGGTGCCGCCGGCAGATATATGCGCTTGAACGCTTCGGTGATGCGCCCAATGGTAAGTGCCGGTTGTGCGGGCCGTCCTCCCGTACTCGGGCAATATTCACTGTCATAGTGATGGGCCCCGTCACTCGTCTCGAGCCAGCGATGTTGCATCACACTTCCGTCTGGGCAGGTCGCTGGCTCTCGGCAGGTTCCCGATCCCCCGAGGATGCAGAGATAGCCATTTCGCCACGTCCCTTCGTAGTGGGTTGTCGGGATGTTGCCCGAAGACTCACCTCCCCCGGCGCTGGCTCCGCTTCCGCCGCTCTGCCCCACAAGGGCGTTTCCCTGCAGGTACGACGGGCCGTGGTGTGCGGTTACGTCGCCGCCATGACCTGCAACTGCTGGTCCGGTAGGTGTAAGGAGCGCTACTACGACAATGAGAAGGGCTGGCATGAGTCGGGCTTGGCGGTTCATGACATCACCTCCCAATAGCCAACTGACCAGCCACCGGAGACTGGGTTCAGGATCAACCTGACCCGCGATGTCGATGGGTAGTAGATGTCCTTGTGGCCACTCGGCACCGTGATGACCTGCTTCGTGCTGTGCACATCGCTCGTTACCTCCATCGGGTAAGCGCTTCCCGACTTCAGGCGCACGACCTTGACGTTCTCAGTGCTGTTCGCACCCCCGGAGACCTCGGCCTTCTGTTTCCGCAGCTTCCTAATGCCGTTGAGAGCACCTCGGCATCCCGCGCATTCGTCAGACATCAGGGACGAGAACAGCGCGGTGTCGAGACTCTCGCTTGCATAGGTCGCAACCTGCCAGAAGTACTCGTTAAATGCCTTCGCCCCCGCGACCGTGTGCCGCTTGGCCGCGTCGGGCATCTCCGGCGGCTGCGGCTCGGTGGCAGCGCTGGACGACGCGGACGGCGAGGGGTCGGGGGAGTCGGTGAACTTCGGCTTCGGGTCGCCGCCGCCACAGCCGCCGAGGGCGAGCGCGGCGCAGAGCGCGAGGGCAGCGCAGGGCGCGAGGGTGGCGAGCGGCGTACGCCTCATCTGCGGTCCGTCCTTCCCGAGCTCGCCGGCGCCCGCGCGCGGCGACGGAGGCAACCTACCCATGACGAAGGCGGACGAACCACCACCGACGCCGAGCCTGTGGACAGCGTCGCGAGCCCCCGAGCCGGACGGGGCGAGCCTTAGGTCCCTGTCCACAGCGCAGGAACGGTGGCACGATGCCCGAATGGCGTACGACGACGCGCTGGCCGCGCGGGTGCGCGACGTGATCACGCCGCTCGCCGAGGCCGGGGAGATCAAGATGTTCGGCGGGCTCACGTTCATGGTGAACACGCACATGGCCGTCGGCCTGGTCCGCGACCAGCTGATGCTCAACGTCGGGCGCGACGGGGTCGACGGTGCGGTCGCCGCCGGCGCGTCGCCGATGAGGATGGGCGAGCGGGTGATGGCCGGGATGGTGAGCGTGCCCGCCGATGCGGTCGGTACGCAGCTGGAGCTGGAGTCCTGGGTCCAGCCCGCGGTGATGCGCGCGCTCGCGAAGCCGCGGAAGAAGCCGAAGCAGCCGAAGCAGCCGAAGCAGCCGGTCGGCTGAGCGGCGGGGTTCAGGCGAGGGCCGGGACCCCGGCGAGCGCGGTCGCGAGGTCGTCCTCGGAGAGCGTGTCGTCGGCGAGCCGGCCGGCGAGGTACTGCTCGTACGCGTTGAGCTCGAGGAGCCCGTGGCCGGAGAGCCCGACGACGATGACCCGCTCCTCGCCCGACTCGGCGGCCGCGAGGGCGTCCCGCCGGGCGGCGGCGAGCGCGTGCGAGGACTCCGGTGCCGGCACGACGCCCTGCGTCCGCGCGAACTCGATCCCCGCCTCGAAGCACTCGGTCTGGTGCAGCGCCATCGCCTCGATGAGGCCTTCGTGCACGGCGTGGGAGACCAGCGGCGCCATGCCGTGGTAGCGCAGCCCGCCGGCGTGGATGGGGGAGGGCACGAAGTCGTGGCCGAGGGTGTACATCTTCATGAGCGGCGTCATCCCCGCGGTGTCGCCGAAGTCGTAGCGGTACTCGCCGCGGGTCATCGTCGGGCACGAGGACGGCTCGACCGCGACGATCCGCGGTGACGCGGCGCCGGCCAGCTTGTCGCGCAGGAACGGGAAGGCGAGCCCGGCGAAGTTGGAGCCTCCGCCGGCGCAGCCGTAGACGATGTCCACGCCGCTCTCGCCGGCCTTGGCGAGCTGCTTGATGGCCTCCTGGCCGATCACCGTCTGGTGCAGCAGGACGTGGCTGAGCACCGACCCGAGGGCGTACTTCGCGGCCGGGTCCTGGGCCGCGACCTCGACCGCCTCGGAGATCGCGATGCCGAGCGACCCGGTGTGATCCTCTGGGAACGCCTTGCCTGCCTCGGTCAGCCGGGAGGGCGACCGGTGGACGGTGGCGCCGAAGACCTCCATGAGCGTGCGGCGCTGGGGCTTGGTGTCGTACGAGACGCCGACCTGCCACACCTCGCACTGCGCGCCGAACAGCGCGGCGGCGTACGCGAGAGCGGTGCCCCACTGGCCGGCGCCGGTCTCGGTCGTCAGCCCGGTGATGCCGTTCTGCACGTTGTAGAAGACCTGCGGGACGGCGGTGTTGACCTTGTGCGACCCGGCGGGGGAGACGCCCTCGTACTTGTAGTAGATCCGCGCCGGCGTCCCGAGCCTCCGCTCCCACCGACGGGCTCGGTAGAGCGGGGAGGGGCGATACTGCCGGTAGACGTCGAGCACCGGCGCCGGGATCTCGACGTACCGCTCGCCGGTGACCTCCTGCGCGATCAGCTCGGGCGGGAAGAGCGGCGCGAGGTCGTCGGGCCCGACCGGCTCGTGCGTCGCCGGATGGAGCGGCGGCGGGGGCGGGGTCGGGAGGTCGGCCACCAGGTTGTACCAGTGCCTGACCTCGTCCTCGGGCCCGAGCGTGTACGTCACCTGGTCGTCCGTCATGGCGCTAGCCTGCCAGCCGGTCGCCGGGCGGCGCCATGACCCAGCGGATGGTGCCGGTGGCGAGCTGGCCGAGGGCGGGGACGACGGTCCGCTCCGAGACCGGGAGCCACGGGAGCCGGAGCGGCCACCGGGTCCACACCGGCATCAGTCCGACCGCGGCCGCGACGAGCACGCCGTACGGCGCCCGGGCGGGCAGCGGCATCGGCGGCCGGAAGAGCAGGTACCTCACCGCCTCGCGGGCCGCCGGGGTGGCCCGCAGCTCGGGGCGGTACGACGCGAGCGTCTCCTGGAGCTCGGCCTCCGTGGTCGGAGGCTCGACGACGCCGAGGCGCCGGGCGACCTCGGCCATCTGGGCGACGTACTCGTCCCGGCCGGAAGCGTCGAGCGGCTCCGCGCCGTACCGCTGGTGCGCGAGGAGGAAGCTGTCGACCTCTGCCGCGTGGACCCAGGCGAGCAGGTGCGGGTCGGAGGCGGCGTACGCCGTCCCGTCCGGCATCGTCCCGGTGACCTGCTCGTGGATCCGCCGCACCTGGTCGACGGCCGCCTCGGCGTCCTCGGCGTGGCCGAACGTCGTCACGGCGAGGAAGTTGCTGGTCCGCGCGAGCCGGCCCCACATGTCGCCGCGGAAGCCGCTGTGCTCCGACACCGCCCGCATCGCGGCCGGGTGGAGCGTCTGGAGCAGCAGCGCGCGGATCCCGCCGACGAACATCGACGCATCGCCGTTGACCCGCCGGATCGCGCTGCCGGACGGGAACCACCGCGCCCCCGGGCGGCCGTGGATCCGGTCGCGTCGACGCGGCCCCTCGGGCCCCGCGACCAGCCCGAAGAGCGCCTCGCCCAGCCTCGTCCTCACGGTCTCGATGACCATGCTCCGAGCCTAGCCGCGGCAGATTTTCCGCCGCCGGTGTCCTTCTCGGCGCTTCCGGTTCGTCGTCTGGTTGTGAGCGCAGGATCCGGAGCGAGAGGGTGGGCGACATGAGGAAGTACGTGGCGTTCGTGGGCACCGAGGGCGGCATGCCCGAGGAGGCGCTCGCGGAGATGAACCGCGACTGGCCGGCGTACAAGGCGGAGCTCGAGCGCCGCGGCACCTGGCGGTTCGGCCGGGAGCTGGAGTTCCCGGAGACCGCGGTGACGGTCCGGGCGCGTGACGGCGAGACGCTCGTCGTCGACGGGCCGTTCGCCGAGACGAAGGAGTACGTCGCCGGCATGGACGTGTTCGAGTGCGCGGACCTCGACGAGGCGATCGAGGTGGAGGGGCTGAGCCCGGTGGCGAGGTTCCTGCCGTTCGAGATCCGGCCGCTCCGGGGGGAGCTGCGGCTCGGCGGGCTGGTGGACGCGTTCGCGGGTAGCGACGACACCGCGGGCATCCCCTACCTGCTGTCCGTGTGGGCCGACGGTGCCTCGGCGGAGTCGCTGGAGGACCCGGCGGTCCTGGAGGAGTACGCCGCCTGGCAGCAGGATCTCGACGCCCGCGGCGCCTTCGCGCTGGGCGGCCTGATCGGCGGACCGGAGACGGCGACGACCCTGCGGGACGGCGGGGCTCGGGTCAGCGACGGGTCGTTCCTGGAGCTCGACGAGTACGTCGCCGGCGTCGATGTCGTCTGCTGCTCGGAGCGCGCCCAGGCGGTGGAGGCTGCGGCAGCCCATCCGCTCGCCCGGAGCCACACCGTCGAGGTGCGGCCGTTCTACAGCGAGTCCAGCCATCCCGAGCACCAGGACGAGAGCCCGGCGTGACGACGCCGGCGGTCAGGGAGGCGGTCGACGCGGCGTTCCGCGAGGAGTGGGGCCGCGTCGTCGCCACCCTGATCCGTCGTACCGGCGACTGGGACCTGGCCGAGGAGTGCGCGCAGGAGGCGTTCGCCGAGGCGCTGCGCCGATGGCCGGCCGACGGAGTACCTCACCGTCCCGGCGCGTGGCTCACGACGGTCGCCCACAACCGTGCGCTCGACCGGCTGCGGCGCGCGGCCCGCGGCGCGGAGCTGCTGGAGGAGCTCGGCCGGGAGACCGCAGCAGCTGGGACCGCAGCAGCTGGGACCGAGGAGGACGCGATGCCCGACGGCGAGGAGATCGAGGACGACCGGCTGCGGCTGATCTTCACCTGCTGCCACCCGGCCCTCCCGCTCGAGGGCAGGGTGGCGCTCACCCTGCGCACGCTGGCGGGGCTCACCACCGCCGAGATCGCGCGCGCCTTCCTCGTGCCCGAGGCGACGATGGCCAAGCGGCTGACCCGGAGCAAGGCGAAGATCGCGGCGGCGGGTATCCCCTACCGGGTGCCGCCGGCGCACCGGCTGCCCGAGCGGACGGCGGGGGTGCTGGCGGTGCTCTACCTGACCTTCAACGAGGGGTACGCCGCGTCCTCGGGGCCCGACCTGATCCGCGAGGGGCTCTGCGAGGAGGCGATCCGGCTGGCCCGGGCCCTGCGCGGACTGATGCCGGACGAGCCCGAGGTGAGCGGCGCGCTGGCGCTGATGCTGCTGCAGCACTCGCGCCGCCGGGCGCGGGTCGGCGCTGACGGGGCCCTGGTCACGCTCGAGCAGCAGGACCGCGGCCGCTGGGATCGTGCCGAGATCGACGAGGGGCTCAGGCTGCTGGACGACGTGCTCCGGCGGGAGCCGGGCCCCTACCAGCTGCAGGCCGCCATCGCCGCCTGCCACGCCCGCGCGGCCACCGCCGCCGAGACCGACTGGGACCAGATCGCCGGCCTCTACACGCTGCTGGAGCGGCAGACGTCCTCCCCGGTGGTCCGGCTCAACCGCGCCGTCGCCGTCGCACTCGGCGGCGACCTCGAGGCCGGGCTGGCGATCGTCGACGAGCTCGCCGGCGATGCCCGGCTGGAGCGCTACCACCTGCTGGCCGCGACCCGCGCCGACCTGCTGCGACGGCGCGGCGATGCGGCGGCAGCCGTGGCGGCGTACGAACGGGCGCTGGAGCTGGCGCCCTCGCAGGTCGAGCGCGACTATCTGCTCCGCAGGCTGGCCGAGGTCCGGGGCTGACGGGCCACTTCCCGTCCACAGGCGGCGTTCGCGTTCGGGTTGTCCACCGGGCGGCCCGGACATCGCGGAACCCGTCGGTGACTCCGACAAACGTGGTCGTCACGAGCCGCGATCGGAAGGATGACCATGACCACGAAGGCCGACGAGACCCCTGAGAAGACCGAGGAGCCGTACGCCGAGCGGCCCATGTGCGAGTGCTCCCACGGCAGCCCCGACGGCGTGGGCGTCGCGTGTGAGGACGCCGCAGAGTTCGAGGTCACGGTGCTCTGTCCCGACGACACGTGCACCGCGCTCTACCTCCTGTGCCGGGAGTGCCGGGCGCAGTGGGCCCGCAACCTCCCTCCGCCGCATCGGCTCCTGGTCCGCAAGCTCAGCCGTGGTGCGGCGCCGTGGTGAAGCGCGCCGCACGACCTCAGGAGATAGCATCAATCCCTGCATCATCTGATGCTGAACTCGTCACCGGAGGTTCGATGCGCACCACTGTCACGCTCGACGACGAGCTGGTCGCTCGCGCGAGCGAGCTCACCGGGATCACCGAGAAGGCGGCGCTGGTCCGTGCCGGTCTGGAGGCGCTCGTGCGGCTGGAGGCAGGCAGGAGGCTGGCCGCTCTCGGCGGCACCGATCCCGGGGCCGAGGCGGCGCCCCGGCGAGGGGTGTCGTGATCCTTGTCGACACCGGTGTGGATCGACCATCTTCATCAGGTTGAGCCCCGACTGGTGCACCACCTCGAGAACGGTGAGGTCGGTCGGCATCGACTCGTCGTGGAGGAGCTCGCGCTCGGCCGGATCGACGACCGCGAGTCCTTCCTCGCGAGCCTGGCGGTGCTGGAGCCGTTCCCGATGCTCAGCCACGTGGAGCTGCTGGCCTTCGTGGAGGCTCATCGACTGTGGGGAGGAGGGTTGAGCCCTACAGACGCGCACCTCCTCGGAGCCGTCCGCATCGTCCCGGGCGGACGGCTCTGGGCGAGGGACAAGCGTCTGCGAGGCGCGGCACAGGAGGTGGGCGTCCCTCTCGTCGAGGGTTGACCCGCCCTGCTCAACCCTCCAGCGAGCCGAGTGCCTCGGCGTCGACGATCCGGTAGGCGTAGCCCTGCTCGGCGAGGAAGCGCTGCCGGTTCTGCGCGAAGTCGGCGTCGACGGTGTCGCGGGCGACGATCGTGTAGAAGTGTGCGGTCTTCCTCGCCCCCAAGTCGGACACGGCGCCGGGCCGCAGCAGCCGACCGAGCCGCTGGGCCTCCTCCTGCCGCGAGCCGAACGAGCCCGAGACCTGGATCGCGACCTCCGCCGAGGGCAGGTCGATGGAGAAGTTGGCGACCTTGGAGACGACGAGCAGCCCGATCTCGCCGTGCCTGAACGCCTCGAAGAGCCGCTGCCGCTCGTTGACCGAGGTCTTGCCCTCGATGACCGGTGCGTCGAGCGCCTCGGCGATCTCGTCGAGCTGCTCGAGGTACTGCCCGATGACGAGTGTCGGCTTCCCCTCGTGCGCGGCGACGAGGTCGCGTACGACGTCGATCTTGTGGTGCGTGCAGGACGCGAGCCGGTAGCGCTCGTCGGGCTCGGCGGTGGCGTAGAGCAGCCGCTCGTCGGACGGCAGCGTCACCCGCACCTCGACGCAGTCGGCGGGCGCGATCCAGCCCTGCGACTCGATGTCCTTCCACGGGGCGTCGTACCTCTTCGGCCCGATCAGCGAGAAGACGTCGCCCTCGCGGCCGTCCTCGCGGACCAGCGTGGCGGTCAGCCCGATCCGGCGGCGCGCCTGCAGGTCGGCGGTCATCCGGAAGATCGGCGCGGGGAGCAGGTGGACCTCGTCGTACACGATCAGCCCCCAGTCCCGCGCGTCGAGCAGCTCGAGGTGCGGGTAGACGCCCTTCCGCTTGGTGGTGAGCACCTGGTAGGTCGCGATGGTGACCGGCCGGATCTCCTTGGCCGAGCCGGAGTACTCGCCGATCTCCTCCGGCGTCAGCGTCGTACGCCGGACCAGCTCGTCCTTCCACTGCCGCGCGGAGACGGTGTTGGTGACCAGGATGAGCGTGGTCGCCTTCGCGTGCGCCATCGCCGCGGCGCCGACGAGGGTCTTGCCCGCACCGCAGGGAAGGACGACGACGCCCGACCCGCCGTGCCAGAACGACTCGGCCGCCTCGTGCTGGTAGGGGCGGAGCGACCAGCCGTCCTCGCGGAGGTCCATCGGGTGGGCCTCGCCGTCGACGTAGCCGGCGTAGTCCTCGGCCGGCCAGCCGAGCTTGAGCAGCGCCTGCTTGAGGTTGCCGCGCTCGGAGGGGTGGACGGCGACGGTGCCCTCGCTGTCGGGCACGGCGTCGATGCGCTCGCCGAGCATCCCGGCGACCTTCTTGGACCGGACGACCTCCTCGAGGACCGCGCGGTCGGAGGAGACGAGCACGAGCCCGTGGGTGGGGTGCTTCTCGAGCCGGAGCCGGCCGTAGCGTGCCATCGTCTCGGCGACGTCGACGAGCAGCGAGTGCGGGACCGAGTAGCGGCTGAACTCCAGCAGCGTGTCGACGACCTGCTCGGCGTCGTGGCCGGCCGCCCGGGCGTTCCAGAGGCCGAGCGGGGTGAGCCGGTAGGTGTGGATGTGCTCGGGCGAGCGCTCGAGCTCGGCGAACGGCGCGATCGCCTTGCGCGCGTCGGCGGCCCGCGGATGGTCCACCTCGAGGAGCAGGGTCTTGTCCGACTGGACGATGAGGGGGCCGTCGTTCACAGCGACCAAGGGTACGGGGCTCACCCAGCCCGGCGGACCGACCGGATCCGGGACAGCCGGTAGGTGAGGACATCGCCCGAGGGGACCCGGGCGGTGAGCTGCCCGCCCTCGACCGAGAGCGGCTCGACGGACAGGTCGGTGGAGACGCCGTGGCCGTCGACGTACCCGATGACGACGGCGGCGCCGGCGTCGATCGCCTCCCGGAGGGCCGACAGCGCGTTGGTGGGCCCGACGGCCGGCGCCGAGCGGGGCCGCTCGGCCTCGGCGCGGTCGCCCGCCCTGATCGCGGCGACGACGGCCGCGACCCGGGCGTCCTCGTGGGCGCGCAACGCGCCCGGCGAGCGGCGGTCGCGCGGCGTGCGGGCGCGGCGCGCGTCCGGCCGGGTCACGTGGACGGCGCCGTGCTCGTCCTCGACCACCGGCGAGGCGCCGAGCTCCCGCAGCCGGGCGAGGAGCAGGTCGATCGGCAGCGTGCTGATCAGGACGGTGGGCGCCAGCCGGCGCAGCCCGAGGCTCTCGGCGGCCGGGTGGGCGAGCAGCTCGGCGAGGACCGTCTCGTCGTCGCTGCGGAGGTACGCCTCGGCGTACCCGACCCTCAGCGAGCCGAACGTCCGCGCGGTGTCGTCGACGAGGTAGGTGAGCGGCTGGGGGACCGGCGTACGCGACACCGAGGCGAGGAAGGCGTGCAGCTCGGCGGCGGTCCAGCCAAGGTCCATCGCGCGGCGTACCGACTCCTTGGTGAAGCGGTAGACCGTCGCCCCGCCGCGGGACTCCACGTCCGCCACGAGCTGGAGCTGGCGGGCGAGGCCGGACTCGAGCGGTCCCGGCGCGACGGCGGTGAGGTCGGCCTGCAGCAGCACGTGGTCGACGGGCTCGGGGAGCAGGTCGGCGAGCGCGGGCCCGGGGTCGTCGCCGGCGAGGAGGAGCCGGGCGTACGACGCCAGTCCGCCCAGCGCCGTCACGCCCAGGGCCGCCGCCTCGTCGAGCGTCCACCCGACCTGCTCGGCGCGGGTGCGCGGTCGCCGGGGCCGCTCCCAGGTCAGCCGGGCGAGGACGGCGGCGCCGCCGGTGCCGGCCGCGAGGACCTCGCCCTCGGGCAGGCCGGCCAGCACGTCGAGGGTCATCCGCCGGGTCTCGGGCATGAGCGGGCCGGCGAGCTCGGGCACGAGGGCGTTCCACACCTTGCCGGTGGTGTCGCGCTGGCCGACCAGCCCGGGCATGCGCGGCGACTCGAGCCACGCTCGGCCGAGGACGGCCCAGCGGTCGGCCGCCGGCCGTTCCACCCACGCGTCGTACGCGTCGGTGGGGAGCCAGACCGGGTTGCCGTCGGTGTCCGCCGCGGTCGTCACCAGGCCGGCGGCAGCCGCCGTCTCGACCAGCAGCGCGGCGGTGGGCTCGTCGACCTGCAGGTGCTGGGCGGTCGCGCGCAGGTCGCGTACGCCGAGGCCACCGCTGCGGAGGGCGGCCGGCGGTTGTGCGCTCCAGCCGTCGAGGAGCACCTCCGTCCGGCGCACGGACTCGAAGGCGGCGCCGGCCGCCGCCCGGTCGACGAGGGACTGCTTCCTCGCCGTCGTGGGGATCTCGGGCGCGGCGTCGACCCGCTCCGTGGTCGTGTGGCCGCCGCGGAGGACGATCCCGACCTCGCCCGGCAGGAAGAGCGAGCCCCGTCCGCGCGGCACCAGCAGTCGCCGCGAGATCAGCTCCTCGGCCGGCGTCTCCGCCTCCGCCGGGGTGATCGTCGTACGCGCCGTGCCGGTCGTCGCCTCTCCGCCGTGGTCGGCGACGTGGTCGAGCATCGCGCGGGCAGCGGGGGAGATCTCCTCCAGCTGACGGGTGACCTCGTCGGCGGAGAGCGGGTCGCCGGAGAACAGCTGCAGTCCGCTCGAGCCCGGGGCGCCGCGCATCGCCTCGGCGACGCCGCTCAGCGCGCGCAGCCCGGCGGCCCCGCCCGGTCCGACAGAGCGCCAGGCGAGGGCGAGGTCCTCGAGACGCGCCAGCGCCGCGGATACGGTGGTCGACTCGGCGTTCACCATCGGACACAATGCCGACGCGGTGGTTTGGCCCGCGATCACGAGGGCATCAAGCACCGTGAGCTCGCACCGGTTCAGCTGGTCGAGTGCACGCACCAGCGAAGATCGGGTGGCCGCGCGAGTGGCCAGCTGGCCGGAGTCATGAGGGGCAGGAGTGGCGAGATCAGGACGCGCGAGCAGCAATCCGGACAGCCTGTCGTCCGGCCAGGAGCGGACCTGGTCGGCGAGGGATCGGAAGCCCTGGGCAGCCATCCCTTCAACGCTAGCGTCCCCCATCCGCGCCGGGGGGTGCCGGTGAAGAAGCTCGTCGTCCACCACGGCTCCGCCACCGATGTGGGGCGCGTGCGCGAGATCAACGAGGACTCCCACCTCGCCGCGCCGCCGGTGTTCGTGGTCGCCGACGGCATGGGCGGGTACGACGGGGGCGACATCGCCAGCGACATCGTCGTCCAGGAGTTCTCCAAGCTCGGCGGCGAGCGCTACGACCCGGACACCGGGCAGGACGCGATCACGACCGCCCTCGACGCTGCGCAGCACCGCATCACGACGTACGTCGCCGAGCAGCGCACCCGCGGCTCCGCCGACTTCCAGTCCGGGACCACCTGCGTCGCCGCCCTCCTCGTCGACGGCTCGGCCGGGCCGCAGTGGCTGATCGCCAACCTGGGCGACTCGCGGATCTACCGCTTCTACGACGGCGAGCTGTCGCAGATCAGCGTCGACCACAGCCTCGTCCAGGAGCTCGTCGACGCCGGCGACCTCAGCGCCGAGGAGGCCGCCCACCACCCCGACCGCAACGTCGTCACGCGTGCCCTCGGCGGCCTCGCCGAGTCGACCCCCGACTTCTTCCACGCCGTGCTCCCGCCGGGGGCGCGGCTGCTGTTGTGCTCCGACGGGGTGAGCGGGATGATCGACGACCCGGAGATCGCCGGGATCCTCGCCGAGTCGACCGATGCCCGCGACGCCGCGGAGCGACTGGTCGCCGCCGCGGTGGCGGCGGGCGGCCGCGACAACGCCACGGCGGTCGTCGTCGATGTGGTGGGATTGGTCGACGAGAACCCCTACGACTCCGCGCAGCAGCGCGCGAGCCTGGAGCAGAAGCTGGGAGTCCTTCCGTGAGTGAGTCCGTGAATGATGCCGCCGGTACGTCCTACACCCCGGGCAGCTGGTTCGGCATCGTCGGTGACAACGCGACCGTCCTCCTCCCGCCCTCGGAGAAGGGCCGGGCGGGGTCGCTGTGGGCGCTGGTCGACGACGGCGCCGGCTTCGACGAGGTGCTCGACGCGCTCGTCTCCTCCGGGCTGAGGACGCTCACCGGGTTCGTCCTCGTCGCGAAGCAGGACGACATCACCCGGGTCGTGGTGCGCGGTGAGGCGGTCGCGACGTTCGAGACCGCCGACGGGAGCGTGTCGGTCGACGGCACCGGCGCCGCGACCTGGACCGAGCGGTCCCTGACCGACGTGAGCGCGATGTCCGTCGACGTGGGCGAGGAGCCCTCCGGCCCGGCGCGCGAGTTCGTCGGCGGCCTGGTGCGGGTCTCGGGGATCCAGTCACCCGCCGCGAAGCCCGAGCCGGCCGCGGCGTCGGCCGCTGACGCTTCCGAGGCGCGGCCGGGCCCGCCCGTCGAGTCACCGGCCGCGTCGGCCGGTGCTCCGCCGGCTCCACCGACCGGACCGCCGACGGCTCCGCCGACCGGACCGCCGACCGGACCGCCGACGGGACCGCCGACGGGACCGCCGACCGGGCCCCCGCCGGGGCTGTCCGTCGTGGCTCCCGTCCCCGACGCCGACGCCCCCGAGCCCGAGGTGGCCGCGGAGTCGCCGCGCACCCCCGACCCGCTCACCGACCCGATCGAGGGCCTGTTCGACGAGGAGCCTGCCGAGGCCGCCGCTGAGCCCGCTGCGTTCGCTGAGCCCGAGGAGCCCGGCGAGCCCTCCGAGCCGCTCGAGGCGGCGGAGCCGGAAGAGCCGGGCGAGGCCGAGGAGCCCGAGGAGCCCGAGGAGTGGGACGAGGACGTCCCGACGGACAAGCGCCTCGGCGAGTGGCAGACCGGCGACGTCCTCGAGGCCGACGGACCGGTCGAGCCCGCCGAGGACCTCGGTCCGGCACCGAGCTTCCCGCCACCCCCGCCCGCGTTCCCGCCTCCGGGCGCCCCTGGTGCGCCCGGCGCGCCGACCCCGCCGCCTCCGCCGTCCGCGCCGCCGCCACCACCGCCGCCGGGCCTCACTCCCTCGTGGGACGCGCCTCCTCCGCCGCCGGCAGAGCCGCCGATCCAGCCGCCGATCCAGCCGCCGGCCGAGCCATCTGACGAGCCGCCCGCCGAGCCATCTGACGAGCCCGCGGCCGCCCAGCCTCGCGCCGACGACCACGACGGCCTGACCCAGGCGGGCGCGCCGGCGGCGGGCGACTACGCGCGCCCGACCGGCATCCCGGGCCAGCCGGAGGCCCCGAAGGTGACGGCGTACGCCGTCGCACGGCTGGAGTTCTCCCACGGCGACCGGATCGACGTCGACCGCTCGATCCTGGTCGGCCGGGCACCCGAGGCGGCCCGGCTCGGGCGTGACGAGCAGCCGCTGCTGGTGACGGTCCCGAGCCCGCACCAGGAGATCTCCTCGACCCACTGCGAGATCCGCCCGGGCACGGGCGTGGACCACGGTGCCGCCGTCGTCACCGACCTCGGCTCCACCAACGGCACCCTGCTCGTGCAGCCCGGGCTGCCCGCGGAGGAGCTGCGTCCCGGCGTACCCGTCCAGCTCATGCCCGGCGCCGTGATCGACCTCGGCGACGGGCTCACCATCCGGGTCACCCAACCGTGACCCACCTCGTCCAGGCGCCGGCCGCGGCGCTGATCGTCGCCGAGCCGGATCGTCGGTTCTATGCGTTCGCCGTCGACCGGCTGATCGCGTGGGTGCTGTACGCCGCGGCGGGGGTCGGGGCCTGGGCGCTGTTCCTCCGCCACGACAGGGTCCTGCTCGGGATCGTCCTGATCGGCGTGGTCGTGCTCGCCGTGTGGTTCGTCGGTTCGCTGATGACCGGGCTCGCCGGCGCGACGCCCGGCAAGAGCCTCTTCGGCCTGAAGGTCGTCGGCATCGAGAGCGGCCGCCCGGTCGGGCTCGCGAAGGCACTGCTGCGCCAGGCCGTGCTCGGCGTCGCGACCCTGCCGACACTCGGCATCGGCACGTCGACGCTCGCCTGGGTTGCCTCGGTGGACGGCACCGGGCACCGGCGCGGCTGGCACGACACCCTCGCAGGGACGGTCGTCGTCGACGTACGCCCGCAGCCGGAGGCGCCTCCGGAGGAGGCGCCCGCGCCTCGACGGGTCGTCAACCTCACCGCGATGCGGCTGATGCCCGCCCCGCAGGCCGCAGAGCCGACGGCCACGTCCGCCCGTCGGGAGTCGACCTTCACCGGCTCGCACCCGATCCAGCTCCGGCCGCTGTCGGTCCCGGGCGGCGCCACGCAGGGCGCGCCTCCGGCTCCGTCGGCGCCCGCCGCCCCCGCATCACCGCCCGCTCCACGGCCGGCGCCGCCGGTGCAGCCGGCCACGCCCGCGCAGCCGTTGCCCCAGATGCCGCAGCCGCCGACACCGGCGTCCCAGCGACCGGCACCGGCACCGGCACCGACGCCACCGCCTCCGGCGCGGACGCCGAAGCCGCCGGCCCCGGCCCAGCCCGCCGGCGGCGTACCTCAGGCGCCACGGCCGACACCCGCTCCGCAGGCGCGCTGGCGGGTCTCGTTCGACACCGGCGAGAGCTTCGTGGTGTCGGGCCTCGCCCTGGTCGGTCGGGGCCCCGAGCCGCGCCCCGGCGAGCAGGTCTCCCACCTCGTCGCGCTGACTTCCCACGACATGTCGCTGTCGAAGACCCATGCCCAGTTCCAGGTCGTCCCCGACGGCGCGCTGGTCGTCATGGACCGCGGCTCGACCAACGGGACCACCCTGATCCGCCAGGGCGCCGCCCGTCCGCTCGGCGCCCGCAAGCCGGCGACGCTCGTCCACGGCGACCGGGTCCGCTTCGGCGACCGCGAGATGAAGGTCGTGCGCGAGGCCTGAGCTACGGGCTCGGTACGGCGGAGAACGTCGCCGGCCGGTGCAGGAACGAGAAGTGCGACGCCGGCCAGACCAGCGCGACCACCTTCCCGACGACGAGGGAGGTCGGGACGTACGCATCGGCGCACCGGCGCGCCATCGCCGCGCTCGTCTTCGCCCGTCTCTGCTGCGTCGGACTGCACAGGTGGTAGGAGGAGTCGGCGGAGTCCCCGCGGTTGTCGCCCATGACGAACAGCCGGCCCTTCGGGACCTTCGCGGTCCAGCCCCGGCAGCCGCCGCGGTAGGTCCCGTCGGACTGCTCCATCGGCCCGTCGCATTCCTCCTGCCGGGCGATGAAGGAGTCCTCGTCCAGCGGCCGGCCGTTGACCTCGACGCGGCCCTGGTCGTCGCAGCAGTGCACGGTGTCTCCGGCGACGCCGATGACCCTCTTCACCAGGTGGCCGCCGGTCGGATAGAGCCCGACCTTGGCGAGCACCTTGCCCACCCCGCTCGCCGGGGCCGCGTCGGCGTCGGCGTCCAGCCAGCCGCCCGGGTCGGCGAACACGATGACGTCGCCGCGCTGGGGGGAGCCACCGAACCAGTACGACGGCTTCTCGACCAGGATCCGGTCGTTGATCTGCAGCCCCGGCTCCATCGAGATCGACGGGATGTAGAAGGCCTGCACGAAGAAGGTCTTCACGATCAGCGCGAGGACGACGGCGACCACCACGAGGACGACCGTCTCGACGACGACCCGGACGGGTCCGCTTCGCTTCGGCTTGGTCGTCTCGGGAGCGTCGATGGTCACGGCGGGACTCTAGCCACTCCGTGGTTGACCGAGACGCTCGGCTAGGGTCGGCGGCATGTCAGCCCAGCCCGACGAGCACCTCCTGACCACCCGGCTCGCCGCGCTCGAGGCGGATCTGACGGAGCGCGGCAGCGTGCTCGTCGCCTACTCGGGCGGCGCCGACAGCGCCTTCCTGCTGGCCGCGGCCGTGCGTGCGCTGGGCGCCGACAGCGTCGCAGCAGCGACCGGCTACTCCCACAGCCTCCCGATGGCCGAGCGCGACCCCGCGGCCGCGTTCGCCCGTGACCTCGGCGTACGCCTGCTGACACCGCGCACCCACGAGATGGAGCGCGAGGGCTACCGCGCCAACGGGCCGGACCGATGCTTCTTCTGCAAGGCCGAGCTGCTCGACACCCTGGTGCCGCTGGCCGCCGAGCTCGGGCTGGCCCACGTCGCCACCGGCACCAACGCCGACGACGCCCGCGCCGGATTCCGGCCGGGGATCCGGGCCGCGGCCGAGCGCGGTGCGATCGCGCCGCTGCGCGACGCCGGCCTCACCAAGGCCGAGGTCCGCGAGGCCTCCCGCCGCTGGGGCCTGCCGACCTGGGACAAGCCCGCGGCGGCCTGCCTCTCCTCCCGGGTGGCGTACGGCGTCGAGGTCTCGCCGGGGCGGCTCGCGCGCGTCGAGCGGGCCGAGTCCGCCGTACGCGCGCTGCTCGCGGACTCCGGGCTGCGCGACCTGCGGGTCCGCGATCTCGGCGACCGGGCCTCGGTCGAGCTCGACCGCGACCTGCTCCCGCTCGACGCCGGGCTGGAGGAGCGGGTCGTGGGCGCCGTCGTCGTCGCAGGGTTCCCCGCGGCCGCCGTGGACCCCCGCGGCTTCCGGTCGGGGTCGATGAACGAGGCCCTCACCGAGCGGTGACCGACGCCCTCCGCCGGCTCTGGGACCACGCGACCGCCACCCAGCCGCTGCCCGACCCCGGACTGGTGGTCGCGACGGGCGCGGTGGCGCTCGTCCTCGTCCTCCACCACGCGACCTGGCGCCGGGTCCGGCTCGGCATCACCGTCGTCCACGAGGCCGGCCACGCGCTGGTCGCCGTCCTCGTCGGCCGCCGCCTCGCCGGCATCCGGCTGCACTCGGACACCTCCGGCGTCACCGTCTCGCGCGGGCGGCCACGCGGCCCGGGGATGGTCCTGATGCTGGCGGCCGGCTACGTCGCGCCAGGGCTCCTCGGGCTGATGGCCGCCCTGCTGCTCGCCGCCGGCCATGCCCTCGGCCTGCTCTGGCTGCTCGTCCTCGTCCTGCTCGCGATCCTCGTCTGGGTGCGCAACGGCTACGGCCTCCTGACCGTCGTCGTGCTCGGCGCCGGCCTCGCCGCCGTCAGCATGTACGCCGCCGGGCAGGTGCAGTCGGTGATCGCCTACCTCGTCGCGTGGCTGCTGCTCCTCGCCGCACCCCGGCCGCTGCTCGAGCTCCTCGGCCGGGGCAAGGCAGGCAGGCGCGGGTCGGACGCCGATCAGCTGGCCCGGCTGACGCGGGTACCTTCGCTGCTGTGGGTGCTCCTCATGCTGGCCGCCGACCTGGCCGGCCTCGCCGTCGGCGCCGCGACGCTCGTCCCGCAGCTGGCCGACTGAGTGCGTGCCGGCACCCCGTCAGTACGTCGGGGCCGTGCTCCGCCGGGTGACCATCGAGAGGACGTACTCGACGAGCGAGATCAGCGTCCGCTTCGTGGACTCGCGGTCCCGGGCGTCGCAGCTGACGATCGGCACCTCGGACCGCAGCGCGAGCGCCTCCCGGATCTGGTCGGCCGTGTAGTGCTGGTCGGCCCCGAAGACGTTGTGGGCCACCACGAAAGGCACGTTGCGCGACTCGAAGTAGTCGATCGCGCCGAAGGAGTCGGCGAGCCGGCGGGTGTCGATGAGGACGACCGCGCCGATGGCGCCCTGGGTGAGGTCGTCCCACATGAACCAGAACCGGTTCTGGCCCGGCGTACCGAAGAGGTAGAGGATCAGGTCGGAGTCGAGCGAGACCCTGCCGAAGTCCATGGCCACGGTGGTCGTCGTCTTGTCGGGCACCGCCGACAGGTCGTCGACGCCCTCGCTGGCGGAGGTCATGACGGCCTCCGTGGTCAGCGGGACGATCTCGGACACCGAGCCCACGAAGGTGGTCTTGCCCACGCCGAACCCACCGGCGATCACGATCTTCGCCGAGGTGGTCGCCGCTCGCGTATCGGGAATCACGCAGTTCTCCTACTCAGAGGTTTCGCAGGCCGGTGAGCACGCGCTCGAGCAGCGCCGTGTCCGGCACGGAGTCCGGGATCGTCTGGGTGTGGACCTCGACCACGCCGCGGTCGGCGAGGTCACCGATGAGCACGCGCACCACCCCGAGCGGGACCCTCACCAGCGCAGCGACCTCGGCGACGGACCGGCTCTCGCGGCACAGCTCCGCGATCTTCCGCTCCTCGGGGGAGCGGACGTAGCCGTCGAGCGAGTAGCGCTCGGTCCGGACCAGGGCCTCGACAGGGTAGGTGCGGGTGGGCTTCGTACGGCCTCCGGTCAGGGCGTACGGCCTGACCATCGGCAGCGGCTCGGGGGTGTTGCTCACGGTCGGTCCTCAGGTCATGTCACGCGCCATCCAGCGCGGAGCGGTTGGCGGGGGTGAGTGCGGTGGTGACGCGCGCGATCAGCAGCTGCATCTGGTAGCCGACCTGGCCCAGGTCGCAGTCCGGGCTGGCCAGCGCGGCGAGGCTGGAGCCCTCGCCGACGGCCATGACGACGAGGTAGCCCCCGTCCATCTCGACGACCATCTGCTGGACGCTGCCGGCGGCGAAGCACCGGGCCGCGCCCTGGGTGAGGCTGGTGAGGCCCGAGGTGATCGCCGCGAGCTGGTCGGCGCGGTCGGGCGGGAAGTCCACCGAGCTCGCCATCGGCATGCCGTCGGCGGACACCAGGATCGCATGGGCGATGTCCGGGGTGCTCTGCGTGAGGCTGTCGATGAGCCAGTCGAGTCCTGCGGGGGCCGTCACTGCTGCTCCTCGTCGTTCAGGGGGTCGTTCAGGGGGTCGGTCAGCGGATCGTTGAGGGAGTCGTTGCGGGGGTGGCGGTCTGCCTGGTCGGTCGTGCTGCGGGCGCGGCTGACGCCCTGCTGGAAGCTGGACAGGCCGCGCGTACGACGCGGGTCGAGCCCCCGCTGCGGCTGGGCCGGAGCGTGCTCGGTGGCCGGCGCGGCACCCGGGATGAGGTTCTGGCCGGGCACGCGCACCGGCAGGCCACCGGCCGTGACCGCGGCCGGGCGGCGCTCCTGCTGCCGCTCGAGCTCGGCCGCACGGCGCCAGCCCTCGTCACCCGGCGACGCCCAGCCGCGGCGGTCGCGTCCGCCGAGGCCGTTCTCGGCGGTGTCGTCGGCGGCCACGGATCCGGTCCTCCTGCTGGTCGGGGCGCCGGGGTGCGGCCGGCGGGCGTTGAGCGGACGGCGCCGGAACCACTCCGACTCCAGGCTCTCGAAGATCGGCGAGACGTCGTCGTCCTGGACCTCGGCGGGCAGGTCCAGCGCGGACGGCCCGAGCAGGTCGACGATCGGGTCGCGGCGCTGGGGCGTCACCGGCCGTGCCTCGGGCCGGCCGGTCGCGGCGGATGTGCCGGCGAACCAGTTCTCGCCGGTCGTGGCGGCCGGGGCAACGCCGTACGCCGGCGTCGGGCCGGTCGCCGGAGTGACGGTCGGCGTGCTCCACGGCGTGGCGTCGGGTGCGATCCCGGGCGCGCTGCCCGGCGTACGCACCGGCAGCCCGCTCGGCGGCTGCGGTGGCTGCGGCGGCCGGGACGGCTGCTGGAGCGCCTGCTGGGACGCCTGCTCGAACGGGCGCGACTGCTCGTGTCCGGTGCCCTGGAACGACGCCTCAGTCGGCACCTGCGGGCGCTCCTGCGCCCACGGCAGCACGGAGCGCGGGTCCTCGGCCCGGCCGGCGAAGGCGGTGTCGGGGACGACGACCCGCGCGACGACGCCGCGCGGGTTGTTGGCGACCAGGTCGACGGCCAGCCCGTGGCGGGCGGCCAGTCGCGAGGTCACGACCAGGCCCATCATCCGGGCGACGTCGGCGTCGAGCCCCGTCGTACGCCGCAGCTTGGTGTTGGCCGCCGCGAGCTCCTCCGGCGTCATGCCGATGCCCTGGTCGCGGATCTCGATGAGCAGCTGGTTGCCCGGCTGCGTACGCCCGGTGCCCACCACGACCGGGGTGTCCGGCGGGGAGAAGTTGGTGGCGTTCTCGATCAGCTCGGCGAGCAGGTGGACGAGGTCGCCGGCCACCTGGCCGCGGAACTCCGCGGTCTCGGCCGAGTCGATCTCGACGCGGGCGAACTGCTCGATCTCGGAGGCGGCGGCGCGCAGCACGTCGAGGACGGGCACGTCGCCGCGCGCGGTCGGACCGTTGTCGCCGCCGGCGAGGACCAGCAGGCTCTCGTCGTTGCGGCGCATGCGGGTCGCGAGGTGGTCGAGGCGGAACAGGTTGGCGAGGTCCTCGGGGTCCTGCTCGTTGGCCTCGAGCTGGTCGATGAGCCGCAGCTGGCGCTCGACCAGGCTCGTGCTGCGGCGGGAGAGGTTGACGAACATCTTGTTGACGTTCGCGCGGATCTGCGCCTGCTCGCCCGCGAGCCGGACCGCCTCGGCGTGGACGGCGTCGAACGCCTCCGCGACCTCGCCGATCTCGTCGCGGCCGCCGATGCCGAGCGGCTCCACCAAGACGTCGACCGGCCCGTCGGCCCGCTCGAGCTCGCGGACCCGGCCGGGCAGCTCGCGGTGGGCGATGCCGAGCGCCGCCAGCCGCAGCCGGGCGAGCGGCCGCAGGATCGAGCGGGCGGCGAGCATCGCCGCGCCCAGGGCGGCGAAGAGCACCAGGAAGATCACGACCGCGTTGATGATCGCGGAGCGCTGCGCGTCCTCGCGGCTCGCGCTCACGTCGTCCGCGATGTCGGTCGCCGAGCGGACGATCACGTCCTGCATCTTCGTCACGAAGTCGGAGTACGCCTTCTGCCACTGCGGCAGCGTGACGCCCAGGCTGCTGACATCACCGGTCCGCAGGAGCTTGTCGACGGCGCCCTGCGCGGGCACGCCGCCGGAGCCGTACTCCGTGGTCCGGTCCGTGACCTTGTCGAACGCGGCCCGGGCGGCGGGTGAGGTGTGCTCGTAGTAGTTCGTGCTCACCGCCGTCCACGTGCTCTCCGCGCGGGCGAGCGCGGCGAGGTCGGCGATGCTGATGTGGCCGGCGGCCAGCGCCTTCGTCATCAGCTCCCTCTCGTCACCGAGCGCCTCCGACGCGGTCCTGATCTCGCCGAGCGCCTCGCTCTCGGTGAAGACGTCGCCGTCACTCAGCGCCGGCAGGTGACCGGCGAGGTCGAAGAGGTCGTTGAGCGTGACGGTGTACTGGCGCTGTGCCTTGGTGCGCGTCGCCGGGTCGGCGAGCTGCTTGCGCAGCGCGTCGATCTTGTCGAGCGTGTCGTCGGCGACGATCAGGTCGTGGCGCAGACCGGCGTCGTCCGAGAAGTCGACCTGGGGGAGCTTCGCCTGCCACGAGCGGATCGACTTGTCGGTGGCTCCCTGGATCTTGGCGAGCGTCTCGGCGGGGATGTCGGAGCTGCCGGCATCGCGCTCGACGGTCAGCTGGATGGCGAGCCTGAAGCTGTCGGGAAGGGCGTCGGCGATGCTCTCGGCGCGGGCGGCGTCGGAGCTCTCCGAGACGGCGGCCTGCATCCGCAGGGCCCCGAAGCCGAGCGCGGCGATCGTGGGCACCAGCAGGATGCCGATGAGGCGCGGGCGGATCCCGCGCCAGGCACTCCTGGTCTTCCGGTCGGCGGTGCGCGTGTACGACGGCTCGGCCATTGCTCCCTCTCCTGGCGATGCCCCCGCTACCAGATAGACGACCGGCGTCTTCCTCCTCGAGGACGGCACCGGTCAGTGGTTTCCCGGGCGCCGGACGGGCCGACGTCCCTGGATGGCAGCCGTCAACCTAAGGCATAACCGGGCCATAACTCCAACGGGTGCTGTGGATCACGCGCCGCGAGGAAATCCCGTACGCTACGCCGCCGGGGGATTCGGATCCGGTCGCGACGCGCCGGATCCGCGAGGGAATCGCGGGGACCGTCGCGGGGGACAACTGCAGAGGGAGCACGTCACATGTCCGGTATGTCCGAATCCGTCAGCCTCGGGTCGTTCGACCCGTCGCTGGTCGCCTTGTCGTTCCTGATCTCCGTCTTCGGGTCCTGGTGCGGACTGACCTGCGCCGGCCGCGCCCGTCGGCGTACGGGCGGCGCGTCGGTCGTCTGGCTGCTCGCCGCGGCGGTCTCGATCGGGGGCGGCGCGATCTGGTCCATGCACTTCATCGGGATGCTGGCCTACCAGAGCGGCACCGTCTACACGCTCGACATCAAGGTGACGGTGCTGTCCCTGCTGCTCGCGATCGTCGCCTCGGCGATCGGCATGACGCTCGCGATCCGGATCACCGGCGTCGCCGGGTACGTCGTCGGCGGGCTCGTGACCGGCGGTGGCGTCTGCGTCATGCACTACACCGGCATGTCGGCGATGAAGATGACCGGTGCCATGCAGTGGCGACCGACCGTCGTCGGGATCTCGATCGTCATCGCCGTCGTCGCGGCGACCCTGGCGCTCTACTTCGCGCTCAACCTGCGGCGTACCTCGGTCATGATCGTCGCCGCCGTCGTCATGGGGCTCGGTGTCTGCGCGATGCACTACACGGGCATGTTCGCGATGGTGGTGCACCCGTCCACGGAGCATCTCGACCTCGCGACCGCGAGCGCCGGCACCGACCCGTTCTCGCTCGCGATGCCCATCTTCGGGATCTCCTCGATCCTCATGCTCCTGCTCCTCTTCGCGGGCCTCTTCGACGAGTCCGGCCTCGACGAGCGGGACGGCGACCTCGAGCCCGCCGGCTGAGCCCGGCGGGGCCGGACGTGCCGTCCTGCGCCGGGACGGAAACACCGGCGTACGAGGTTGGCCCGATGGCCTAGGCTTCAACCCTGCCCGGCCCCCCGAGGCCGGGTTCACGTACGACGAGAAGGGTCAGACCGGTGCCTGTTGGCAAGGTGAAGTGGTTCGACGCGGAGAAGGGCTTCGGGTTCCTCTCCCAGGACGACGGGCCGGACGTCTACGTCCACGCCGACGCCCTGCCCGCCGGCGCGGCCAAGACCCTGAAGTCCGGCACCCGCGTCGAGTTCGGCATCGCGCAGGGCCGCCGCGGCGACCAGGCGCTCTCGGTCCGCATCCTCGACAAGCCCGCCTCCGTCTCGCGCAACCAGGCCGCCGCGAAGCGGAAGAAGCCCGACGAGATGGTCGCCATCGTCGAGGATCTCACCAAGATCCTCGAGCGCATCGAGGACGGCTACCGCCACGGCCGCCACCCCGACCCCAAGGTCGCCAAGAAGGTCGGCGAGGGGCTGCGCCGGCTCGCCGACGAGTTCGACCTGCTCTGATTCGTCGAGTCGCCAGTTCTGACCGGTCGACTCGGCACTTCCGACCCGTCGAGTCGCCGGTTCTGGCGGGCCCGGTCGCCGCGGACTGTCAGGCCTGGTCGACGGCGACCCGCGGCCGGGGCGAGGCGAGGACGTAGAACGCCCACGCGGCAAGCACGGCGAACGCGACCCACAGCCCGAGCCGGGCGTTGAGGGGCAGCCCGATCCCCACGAAGCCGCCGACGACCCAGGCCAGCTGGAGCGTGGTGTCGGACCGGGCGAACGCACTGGTCTGCACCCGCTCCGGCACGTCACGCTGGATCGTCGAGTCGAGGGAGAACTTCGCCAGCGCCTGACCCGCTCCGGCAACGAGCCCGATGACCGCGAGCGTCAGGATGCCGTAGAAGAGCGCGCCGACGAGCACCGCGGCCGCGTCGACGACCATGACCACCGACACGGTGACCTGCGGCTTGATCCGCTTGAGCAGCGAGGCCGCGACGACGCCCAGGAGGTTCCCCGCGCCGGCGCCGCCGGCCACGATGCCGAGCAGCAGGGTCGGGCTCCAGCCGTTGATCGGGTGCTCCTGCAGCAGGAACGACATGAACATCAGCAGGAACCCGTAGAGCCACTTCGGCGCGCAGTTGGCCCGCAGCGCGAAGGCGACCGAGTGCGGGATCCGCACCCGCGGGCGCCTCGTCCGGCGCGGTGCCGACGTCGCTCGCGCGATCGGCTGTGTGTCCTCTTCGCGCGCGCGCTCGCGCGCCTCGGACGTGGCGCCGTCACCGGTGAACGACAGCGTGCCCTCGCCCTGGCTGCTGTCCACCTTGCCCGGCAGGCGGATCGCCAGCACCGTCGCCACGATGAACAGGACCGTCGCGTAGCGCAGCACCCAGTCGGCGCCGGCCAGCGTGCAGAGCCCCGCGATCGGCGCCGAGACCGAGACGCCGACGATCCCCGACATGGACACCCGGCCGTTGGCCTTCACGAGCGTGAAGCCCTCGGGGATCAGCCTCGGCACCGCGGCCGCCCGCGTCACGCCGTACGCCTTGGACATGACGAGTACGCCGAGCGCCGACGGGAACATCGCCGCCGACTCGCTGGTGATCGCGTCGGCGAGGATCCAGCACAGGAACGCCCTGATCCCCATCGTCGCGCCGATCGCCCACCGCCGGCCGTGGGCGAACCTGTCGAGGAACGGCCCGAGCAGCGGCGCGACGATCGCGAACGGCAGCATCGTGAGGCCGAGGAAGAGCGCGACGTGGGACCGGGAGCTCTCCCCGCCGCTCCCGGGCATGGAGAAGAAGAGCGACCCGGCGAGCGAGATCGCGACGGCCGCGTCCCCCGCCGTGTTGAACGCGTGCATCTCGATGAGCCGGTTGAGCCCCGACGCGGCGGCGCCCTGGGCGTCGGCGGCCCTGCGGGCCGTCGTGAACGCGAACCGGCCGGCCCGCCGGGCGCCGCGCGCGGTCGCCGTTGCGCCCCGGCCGACGGCGCGGGCCGCCGCCTTCGCCGAGGCCCCGCGAGTGCCGCCCTCGACCCCGTGCGCGGCGCTGTCCTGCGGGTGCGGATCGCGCCAGCGCTGGTCGGGGCCGGTGGAGCTCATGCCTCCCATCCTGCCCTGTCCTGCCGACGACCGCGGCCGGACGACACGACCCCCGACCTGACAGCCGCGGGCCTCATGGGTGAGGATGTGCCCGTGACCACGACCGCCACCCCGACCGACCCCCGACACGGCGACCCGGCCGCCGTCGGCGCCGTCGACGAGGCCCGTGCTGCGCTCGTCTCCGACGTGCCCGCGGCGGACGTGGGGGACTACCTCGGTCCCGTCGTCGAGGACGAGCTGGTCGTCACGCACCTCTTCGACTGCACCCGGAAGGGCTACGTCGGGTGGCGCTGGTCGGTCACCGTGGCGAAGGCCCCGGGGGACTCGCCGGTGACCGTCGACGAGATCGTGCTCGTCCCCGGCGGCGACGCCATCGTCGCGCCCGTCTGGGTGCCGTACCGCGACCGGATCGAGCCCGGTGACCTGTCGCCGGGCGACCTGCTGCCCGTCGCCGACGACGACCCGCGGCTCGTCCCGACGTACTCCTTCGGCGACGACCCGCTCGACTCCGACGACAAGGCCCAGATCCGCCAGGTCGCCCAGGACCTCGGCCTCGGCCGCGTCCGCACGCTCTCACCGGAGGGCTTCGACCTCGCCGCCGAGCGGTGGTACGCCGGAGCCGGCGGCCCCTCTTCACCGCTCGCGCAGGCCGCGCCAGACCAGTGCCACAGCTGCGGCTTCCTGCTCCGGCTCACCGGTCACCTGGCGGCGTACTTCGGCGTCTGCGCCAACGGCGACGCCAACGACGACGGCCGCGTCGTGAGCCTCGACCACGGCTGCGGCGCCCACTCCGAGGTGCGGCTGGCCAAGAAGCACGAGCCGAAGCCGCTGCCCGAGCCGGTCTTCGACACGCTGACGATCGACGAGGTCGAGTCCTTCTAGAGGGCTAGAGGGACTGGTCGCCGGACTCGAGCCGCCTGGCCCGCAGCCGGCGGCACCACTCGACGCCCAACGCACCCAGCCCGACGCCAGCGAGGCAGGTCCACAGCAGCCAGCCGTGACCGTTCTCGTCGAGCCGGCCGTAGAACGGAAGCAGGGCGACGAACGCCAGCGCCCACAGCACCGTGCCGACCTCCATGGTGCGGACGCCGTCGACGTCGAGCGGAGGGATCTCCGGGAGCTCCTCGCGCACGCCGTCGTCGTCAGCCATGACCGCATGCTAACCCTCCCTGACCTGCGGAATCCGAGGCGGGCGACGAGGAATGATTAGCGACGGTAATGAGTTACGCTAATGACATGCCCACCGTGGAGAGCATCGCCCGGACCGACGCCGGACTGGCGGCCGTGCTGCGCATCTCGGTCATGCGGCTGCGTCGCCGCCTCGCCAACGAGCGTCACCCCGACAACGACCTGTCACTCGGCAGCATGGCGGTCCTCGCCGCCCTGTTCGCCAACGAGGAGATGACACTGGGCGAGCTCGCGACCCGCGAGCGCGTCCAGCCGCCCAGCATGACCCGGACGGTCAACTTCCTCGAGGAGGGCGGCTACGTCGTCCGCCGTCCCGGCGACGTCGACCGCCGCCAGGTGCTCGTCTCGATCACCGACAGAGGTCGTCGCACCGTCAAGGCCGACCGGGCCAGCCGCGACGCCTGGCTCGCCCAGAGGCTGTCAGAGCTCACCCCCGCCGAGATCGACCTGATCCGCCGGGCCGCACCAATCCTGGAGAAGATCGCCACCTCGTGAGTCCCACGTTCCGCGCGCTACGCAATCACAACTACCGGCTCTACCTTGCCGGAAGCGTGGTCTCCAACACGGGGACGTGGCTGCAGCGCACGGCACAGGACTGGCTCGTCCTCAAGCCCCTGCACGGCGGCGGCACCGACCTCGGCATCGTCACCGCACTGCAGTTCCTCCCGGTCCTCCTGTTGACGCCGTACGCCGGCGTCGTCGCCGACCGCTTCCCCAAGCGCCGGATGCTCCAGGTGACCCAGGCCGCGATGGCGGCCACCTCGTTCCTGCTCGGCGTGCTCGCGCTGGCGGGCGTGGCGGAGATCTGGATGGTCTACGTCATCGCCTTCCTCTTCGGCATCGGCTCGGCCTTCGACGTGCCCGCCCGGCAGTCGTTCGTCTCGGAGATGGTCGGCACGGACGACCTCACCAACGCCGTCGGCCTCAACTCCGCGAGCTTCAACACCGCCCGGATCCTCGGCCCGGCGCTGGCCGGCCTGCTGATCGCCGCGTTCGGCGGCGGCTCGGACGCGACCGGCTGGGTCATCCTGATGAACGCCGTGTCCTACCTTGCCGTCATCCTGCAGCTGCAGCGGATGGACACGCGGCTGCTCAACACACCGAAGACCCGCTCCCGTACGGCGGGAGCGCTGCGCGAGGGCGTCGCCTACGTGCGCACCCAGCCGAAGATGCTCTACGTCCTCGTGCTCGTCTTCTTCGCCGGCACCTTCGGCATGAACTTCCAGGTGACCTCGTCGCTGATGGCCACCCAGGTGTTCGGCAAGGGCGCCGGCCAGTTCGGCATCCTCGGCTCGACCCTCGCGATCGGCTCGCTGACCGGGGCGCTCATGGCCGCCCGTCGTACGACGATCCCGCTTCGCTTGCTGGCCTTCGCCGCCGGCGGCTTCGGGCTGGCCGAGATCGTCGGCGGCTCGATGCCGACGTTCGTCTCGTTCGCGCTGTTCTCGCCGGTGATCGGGTTCTGCACCCTCACCCTGCTCAACAGCGCCAACGCCACCATGCAGCTGGCCTCCGACCCGCAGATGCGCGGCCGCGTGATGGCCCTCTACATGACCGTCGTCCAGGGCGGGACCCCGATCGGCGCGCCGATCATCGGCTGGGTCGGCGAGCACCTCGGCGCACGCTGGTCGCTGTGGAGCGGCGGCGTGCTCACCCTCCTCGGCGTCGCGCTCGCGAT
This sequence comes from Nocardioides asiaticus, assembly GCF_040049175.1. Classification (NCBI taxonomy): domain Bacteria; kingdom Bacillati; phylum Actinomycetota; class Actinomycetes; order Propionibacteriales; family Nocardioidaceae; genus Nocardioides; species Nocardioides asiaticus. Next base: position 855,311 of record NZ_JBDZDM010000002.1, read on the forward strand.
CCTCGTCCTGACCAGGCTCAGCGAGCGGCATCGCAGCGTTTTGACCCCTTCTACGCAGGCCGGTAGCCTTTTTCCACGTGTCTGGGACAACCAGGCCGTTGCGCGTGCCCGGTCCTGCTCGAAACAGTAGGGAAGTCGGAGGGACCAGACCTCGGACCCCGGGTGCCACGCCCCACGCTCGTGATCGCAAGGATTTCGCTGCGACCATCGTGTGTGAGGTAGGGCGACACGCCCGACCTCGGGGGTGAGACGACACCGGTTGGTAGTGCACCACCCGGACACGACGCCGGAAACGGCAGCACGGTCCTGCGGGGCAGATCGCCGCGTAGTGAGAGCAGAAAAAGAAGGGGAACCACCAGGTGCCCACCATTCAGCAGTTGGTCCGCAAGGGCCGCCAGGACAAGGTGTCGAAGAACAAGACGCCTGCCCTGAAGGGGTCTCCGCAGCGCCGCGGCGTCTGCACCCGCGTCTACACCACCACGCCCAAGAAGCCGAACTCCGCCCTCCGGAAGGTCGCCCGTGTGCGCCTCTCGAGCGGCGTCGAGGTCACCGCTTACATCCCGGGCGTCGGTCACAATCTTCAGGAGCACTCCATCGTGCTCGTGCGCGGCGGTCGTGTGAAGGACCTTCCCGGCGTTCGCTACAAGATCATCCGCGGCACGCTCGACACCCAGGGCGTCAAGAACCGCAAGCAGGCCCGTAGCCGCTACGGCGCCAAGAAGGAGAAGTGAGATGCCTCGCAAGGGTCCCGCTCCGAAGCGGCCGATCGACGTCGACCCGGTCTACGGGTCCCAGCTGGTCAGCCAGCTCGTCTCCAAGGTGCTGATCGACGGCAAGAAGCAGGTCGCGCAGCGCATCGTCTACGGCGCCCTCGAGGGCTGCCGCGAGAAGACCGGCACCGACCCCGTCGTGACGCTCAAGCGCGCCATGGACAACGTCAAGCCGGCCGTCGAGGTCAAGTCCCGCCGCGTCGGCGGTGCGACCTACCAGGTCCCGGTCGAGGTGAAGGGCACCCGCGGCACGACCCTCGCGCTGCGTTGGCTGGTCGGCTACGCGCAGGACCGCCGCGAGAAGACGATGGCCGAGCGGCTCATGAACGAGATCCTCGACGCCAGCAACGGCCTCGGCGCGTCCGTGAAGAAGCGCGAGGACACCCACAAGATGGCTGAGTCCAACCGGGCCTTCGCCCACTACCGCTGGTGACCACAGGCGGGGCGCCAGCACGGAACGCCTCCGGGCGCCCCGCTTCACCCGCCAATCCCGACTTCTAAGGAACGCACAGACAGTGGCTGTCGACATCACCACGGACCTCAAGGTCGTCCGCAACATCGGCATCATGGCTCACATCGATGCCGGTAAGACCACCACCACCGAGCGCATCCTGTTCTACACCGGCATCACCTACAAGATCGGTGAGGTCCACGAGGGCGCTGCCACGATGGACTGGATGGAGCAGGAGCAGGAGCGCGGCATCACGATCACCTCCGCCGCGACCACCTGCTGGTGGAAGAACCACCAGATCAACATCATCGACACGCCGGGTCACGTCGACTTCACCGCCGAGGTCGAGCGCTCGCTGCGTGTCCTCGACGGCGCTGTCGCCGTGTTCGACGGCGTGGCCGGCGTCGAGCCGCAGACCATGACCGTGTGGCGCCAGGCCAACAAGTACTCCGTGCCCCGGATGTGCTTCGTCAATAAGCTGGACCGCACCGGCGCGGACTTCTTCCGCTGCGTCGACATGATGGTCGAGCGCCTCAACTCCACCCCGCTGGTCCTCCAGCTCCCGATCGGTGCTGAGTCCGACTTCCTCGGCGTCGTCGACCTGGTCGGCATGCGCGCGCTCACCTGGCGCGGCGAGACCAAGATGGGCGAGGACTACGAGGTCGAGGAGATCCCCGCCGAGCTCGCCGAGCAGGCCGAGGAGTACCGCGAGAAGCTCCTCGAGACCCTCGCCGAGGCCGACGACGAGATCATGGAGAAGTACCTCGAGGGCGAGGAGATCTCCGTCGAGGAGCTCAACGCCGCGATCCGACGCGCGACGCTGGCCGACAAGGTCAACCCGGTCCTGTGCGGCACCGCCTTCAAGAACAAGGGCGTCCAGCCGCTGCTCGACGCGGTCGTCAACTACCTCCCCTCGCCGCTCGACATCGACGCGATCGTCGGTCACAAGCCGGGCGACGAGGAGACCGAGATCGCCCGGAAGCCCTCGGACGAGGAGCCGTTCTCCGGCCTCGCCTACAAGATCGCGTCCGACCCGCACCTCGGCAAGCTGATCTACGTCCGCGTCTACTCCGGCAAGCTCGAGGCGGGCTCGACCGTGCTCAACTCCGTCTCCGGCAAGAAGGAGCGGATCGGCAAGGTCTACCAGATGCACGCCAACAAGCGTGAGGAGATCGCGTCGGTCGGCGCCGGCCAGATCGTCGCCGTCATGGGCCTCAAGGACACCAAGACCGGTCACACGCTGTGCGACCCGTCCAACCCGGTCGTCCTCGAGTCGATGACGTTCCCGGCCCCGGTGATCGAGGTCGCGATCGAGCCCAAGACGAAGGGCGACCAGGAGAAGCTGGGCATGGCGATCCAGCGGCTCTCCGACGAGGACCCGACCTTCACCGTCAAGACCGACGAGGAGACCGGCCAGACGATCATCGCCGGCATGGGCGAGCTCCACCTGGAGATCCTCGTCGACCGGATGAAGCGCGAGTTCCGCGTCGAGGCGACCGTCGGCAAGCCGCAGGTCGCCTACCGCGAGACCATCCGCCGCAAGGTGGAGAACCACAGCTACACCCACAAGAAGCAGACCGGTGGCTCGGGCCAGTTCGCGAAGGTCATCATCTCGATCGAGCCGAACCTCGACCCGGAGACCGGCCTGGGTGCGGGCTACGAGTTCGTCAACAACGTCACCGGCGGCCGGGTGCCGAGGGAGTACATCCCCTCGGTCGACCAGGGCGCCCAGGAGGCCATGGAGTTCGGCGTGCTCGCCGGGTTCCCGATGGTCGACGTGAAGGTCTCGCTCGAGGACGGCGGCTACCACGAGGTCGACTCGTCCGAGCTCGCCTTCAAGATCGCCGGCAACCAGGCCTTCAAGGAGGCCGCCCGCATGGCGAAGCCGGTCCTGCTGGAGCCGATGTTCGCCGTCGAGGTCACCACGCCCGAGAACTTCCTCGGCACGGTGATCGGCGACATCAACTCCCGCCGCGGCCAGATCCGCGCGCAGGAGGAGCGTCACGGCGACATCGTCGTCAACGCGCTCGTCCCGCTGTCCGAGATGTTCGGGTACGTCGGCGACCTGCGGTCCAAGACCTCGGGTCAGGCCTCGTACTCGATGGAGTTCGACTCGTACGCCGAGGTTCCCACGAACATCGCCGACGAGATCATCAAGAAGGTCCGTGGCGAGTAATCGCACCGGCCTCGGTTACACACACTCAGTACGAGTCAAGTAGAAAACACACCAGGAGGAGCCCACAGTGGCTAAGGCGAAGTTCGAGCGGACCAAGCCGCACGTCAACATCGGCACCATCGGTCACATCGACCACGGCAAGACGACTCTTACCGCGGCGATCACCAAGGTGCTGCACGACAAGTTCCCGGAGCTGAACCCGTTCACGCCGTTCGACGAGATCGACAAGGCTCCCGAGGAGCGTCAGCGCGGTATCACCATCTCCATCGCGCACGTCGAGTACCAGACCGAGGCGCGTCACTACGCGCACGTCGACTGCCCCGGTCACGCCGACTACATCAAGAACATGATCACCGGCGCGGCCCAGATGGACGGCGCGATCCTCGTGGTCGCCGCCACCGACGGCCCGATGCCGCAGACGCGTGAGCACGTCCTGCTCGCCCGCCAGGTCGGCGTGCCGGCGATCGTGGTCGCCCTCAACAAGTGCGACATGGTCGACGACGAGGAGCTCATCGAGCTTGTCGAGATGGAGGTCCGTGAGCTCCTGAACGAGTACGAGTTCCCGGGCGACGACATCCCGGTCGTCCGCGTTGCCGCCTTCCCGGCCCTGCAGGGCGACGAGAAGTGGGGCGAGTCGGTCGCCGAGCTGATGCAGGCCGTCGACGACTACATCCCGACCCCGGAGCGCGACACCGACAAGCCGTTCCTGATGCCGGTCGAGGACGTCTTCACGATCACCGGTCGTGGCACCGTCATCACCGGTCGTATCGAGCGTGGCATCGTCAAGGTCGGCGAGGAGGTCGAGATCCTCGGCATCCGCGAGGGCTCGCAGAAGACCACCGTCACCGGCGTCGAGATGTTCCGCAAGCTGCTCGACGAGGGCCAGGCCGGTGAGAACGTCGGTCTGCTCCTCCGCGGCACCAAGCGCGAGGACGTCGAGCGCGGCATGGTCGTCGCGAAGCCGGGCACCACGACCCCGCACACCCAGTTCGAGGGCTCGGTCTACATCCTCTCGAAGGAGGAGGGCGGCCGCCACACGCCGTTCTTCAACAACTACCGTCCGCAGTTCTACTTCCGTACGACTGACGTGACTGGCGTTGTGACCCTTCCGGAGGGCACCGAGATGGTCATGCCCGGTGACAACACCGAGATGTCCGTCGAGCTGATCCAGCCCATCGCCATGGACGAGGGCCTCCGGTTCGCGATCCGTGAGGGTGGCCGCACCGTCGGTGCCGGCCGCGTCACCAAGATCATCAAGTGACCGTGTGATCCAACGTGGAGGGTCCCCGAGCCGCGAGGCGAGGGGGCCCTTCGCTTTGGACCACACGATCCTGGTGCTGAGTCGGCCGTGACAGCACTTCGAGGAGACATGAGCGACGTACGACCCGCCCGTCCCCACCACAAGCTGATGGAGGACGGCCGACGGATGCGGGAGGTGCTGACGTACGCCCGCCGGGGGAGCAGGTTCACTCCCAAGCAGCAGGCGGCGTGGGACGCGTACGCCGAGGCCTGGGTGATCCCCGACGAGGCGGTCGACGAGCCCGGGTTCACCTTCGCCGACGCCTTCGGCCCCGGCCGGCGCGAGGCGCCGCTCGTGGTCGAGATCGGCTCGGGCGTGGGGGAGGCGACGGCCGCCCTGGCCGCCGCCCGGCCGGACCACAACGTGCTGGCCCTCGAGGTGTGGCGCCCGGGTGTCGCCGAGACGCTGGCGCGCGTGGCCGAGGCGGGTGCGGCCAACGTGCGGCTGTGCAGCGTCGACGCGGTCTGGTCGATGGAGCACCTCGTCGTGCACGGGACGGTCAGCGAGCTGTGGACGTTCTTCCCGGACCCGTGGCACAAGACCCGCCACCACAAGCGCCGCCTGGTCAACCCGGCCAACGCTGCGATGCTCGCCGAGCGGCTGGTCCCGGGCGGGGTCTGGCGGCTCGCGACCGACTGGGCCGACTACGCCGAGCAGATGCGCGAGGTGCTCGATGCCGAGCCGCGCCTGGCCGGCGGCGTCGTACCCCGTTGGGAGGAGCGCCCGGTCACGAAGTTCGAGCGCAAGGGCGTCGCACGGGGTAGGACGATCACCGACCTGCTCTACCGCCGGGTCGCCCCCAAAGTGTCACCGTGACAGTTCCGAACTGTCACCGTGACAGCTCACTTCGTCGGTGACAGTTGCGAGGTGTCACCGACGGCGCGACCTGTCACCGTGACACTTTGGGCGGGCACGGTCGGGGCCACCGGGAGTGGGCCTGCCCTCGGTCACTCCCCGCCCTCGAGGAGCGCCAGCTCCTCGTCGACGTACGGGTCGGAGGTGCCGGCGGCCTCGTGCTCGTCCCGCAGGCGGCGCTGGATGGCGAGCGCCTCCTCGGAGCGGCCGAGATTGCGCAGGGCCCAGGCGACCATCCACCACGCCTCGCGGGTGCGGCCGTCGGCGCCGATCCGCTCCCGGGCGGCCAGCGCCTCCTGGAACGAGCCGAGGGCGGCCTCGAAGTCGTCGGCGTCGGCGTGGACCATCCCGATGTTGTTGAGGACCGAGGCGTCCCAGTCGCGCGCCGCCGGGTCGTCCGAGCCCCGCGCGAGAGAGAGCGCCTGCTCGCCGACCGCGAGCTGCTCCTCGGGAGGTACGACGAGCGCGACCATGTGCAGGGCGTCGACCGCGAGGGCGTCCAGCCCGGCGTCGCGGGCAGCCCGGGCGGCGGCCTCGAAGAGCGGGCGGGCCTCCTCTGGCCGACCCGCCGAGCGGAGCAGACGCCCGCGCTCGAGGCCGACCCTGACGGTCGCCTCGGGGGAGTGCGGCGCCAGCGAGCCGAGGAGCGCGTGCCCGTCGTCGTAGCGCTCCTGAAGGCCGAGCGCGCGGGCGACCTGTGTGAGCATGATCGTCCGCTCCTCGCCCGACGCGGACTCCGCGGCCGCCCGGAAGCGACGCTCGGAGCCGGCCGGGTCGTCGAAGTCCCACAGCGGCGCGATCTCGGTCACATCGGCCATGTTCGCAGCCCCCGGCGCACCGCTGCGAGGGCGCAGATTTGGAGACACGCCCGGGAATCTGACAAGATTCACTAGTTGCTCCGGCGGGTCGCCGGGGTGCGGCACATCTTGATTACTGAATCGCGTCTCCAGAACGGGGCCCACGGCTCTGTCCCGGAAGTGTGGTCGGTGATCGACGTGCGTCCATCCCGACCAACGCGATTCGAACCTGGGAGATCCCCCGGGTGCCGCCAGACAACTGCAGGTGAGTCCCTCGCCGAGACGGGCGGAGTCGTGTGCGCAAGCATTACGACACGCCCGACCGCGGGGGTCGGAGCCGGCAGGTGGTCGGAGTGACGGGGCGGGACCTACTCAAACCGGAGGACGTCCCGGAACGCACGCGGCAACGCTTACGAGAAGGACGAGAGAGACAGATGGCGGGACAGAAGATCCGCATCAGGCTCAAGGCCTATGACCACGAGGTGATCGACACCTCGGCGCGCAAGATCGTGGACACGGTCACCCGCACGGGTGCCAAGGTCGCCGGCCCGGTGCCGCTGCCGACCGAGAAGAACGTGTACTGCGTCATCCGCTCGCCCCACAAGTACAAGGACTCCCGCGAGCACTTCGAGATGCGCACCCACAAGCGCCTCATCGACATCATCGACCCCACCCCGAAGACGGTCGACTCGCTCATGCGGCTGGATCTGCCGGCCGGCGTCGACATCGAGATCAAGCTCTGAGGTCGCCAAGATGACTATCGAACGCAACGTGAAGGGGCTGCTGGGCACCAAGCTCGGCATGACCCAGCTCTGGGACGAGAACAACCGCGTCGTCCCCGTGACCGTGATCGCCGCGAGCACCAACGTGGTCACCCAGGTCCGCACGCCCGAGACCGACGGCTACAACGCCGTCCAGGTCGGGTTCGGCGAGATCGACGGCCGCAAGGTGACCAAGCCGCAGGCGGGTCACTTCAGCAAGGCGGGCACCACCCCGCGCCGTCATCTCGTCGAGATCCGCACCTCCGACGCCGCGTCCTACACGGTCGGGCAGGAGGTGCCGGTCGACACCTTCGCCGCGGGCGACGAGGTCGACGTCACCGGCACCAGCAAGGGCAAGGGCTTCGCCGGCACGATGAAGCGTCACGGCTTCGCCGGCGTCTCCGCCTCCCACGGTGCCCACCGCAACCACCGCAAGCCGGGCTCGATCGGCGCCTGCGCCACCCCGGGCCGCGTCTTCAAGGGCGTCCGGATGGCGGGCCACATGGGCACCGACACGGTCACCACCCAGAACCTCACCGTGCACGCGGTCGACACCGAGAAGGGCCTGATCCTCCTCAAGGGTGCCGTCCCCGGCCCCAAGGGTGGCGTCGTGGTCCTCCGCTCGGCTGCCAAGCAGTCCCAGATGTCTGGCAAGGAGGCCTGAGCATGGCTGTCAACACTGTCAAGGTCGACCTGCCGGCCGAGATCTTCGACGTCGAGGTCAACCTTCCGCTGATCCACCAGGTCGTCGTCGCCCAGCAGGCCGCCGCCCGCCAGGGCACCCACGCCACCAAGACCCGCGGCGAGGTCCGCGGCGGTGGCCGGAAGCCCTACAAGCAGAAGGGCACCGGACGTGCCCGCCAGGGCTCGACCCGGGCGCCGCAGTTCGCCGGCGGTGGCACCGTCCACGGCCCGCAGCCGCGGTCCTACGACCAGCGCACCCCCAAGAAGATGAAGGCCGCCGCGCTGCGCGGTGCCCTCTCCGACCGGGCGCGCAACGACCGCATCCACGTGGTCGAGTTCGACCTGGGCGACAAGCCGTCGACCAAGGCCGCCCTCGCCGCGCTGGCCACGCTGTCCGACCGCCCGAAGTTCCTCGTCGTGCTCGACCGCACGGAGACCGTCGCCTGGCTGTCGCTGCGCAACGCGCCCGAGGTCCACATCCTGGCCGTCGACCAGATCAACACGTACGACGTGCTGGCCGCCGACGACGTGGTCTTCTCCAAGGCCGCGTACGACACCTTCGTCGGTGCCACGAAGACCGAGGAGGCTGCCCAGTGAGCACGCTGCACTACGACCCGCGCGACATCCTGATCGCGCCCGTGGTCTCCGAGAAGAGCTACGGCCTGCTCGACCAGAACAAGTACACCTTCATCGTCCGTCCGGACGCCAACAAGACCGAGATCAAGATCGCGGTCGAGCAGGTGTTCAACGTGAAGGTGACCTCGGTCAACACGATCAACCGCCCCGGCAAGTCGCGGCGCACCCGCTACGGCATGGGCAAGCGCAAGGACACCAAGCGCGCGATCGTCAGCCTCGCCGAGGGCGACCGCATCGACATCTTCGGGGGTCCGGTCAGCTGACCGGGGCCAGGTAAGGAAGAAGACAGATGGCTATCCGCAAGTACAAGCCGACCACCCCGGGCCGTCGTGGCTCCTCGGTGGCCGACTTCGTCGAGATCACCCGGACGACCCCCGAGAAGTCGCTGACGCGCCCGCTGGCCAAGAAGGGCGGCCGCAACAACCAGGGCCGCATCACCACCCGTCACCAGGGCGGTGGCCACAAGCGCGCCTACCGGCTGATCGACTTCCGTCGCTACGACAAGGACGGCGTGCCGGCCAAGGTCGCTCACATCGAGTACGACCCGAACCGCACCGCCCGCATCGCCCTGCTCCACTTCGCCGACGGCGAGAAGCGCTACATCATCGCGCCGAAGGACCTCGCTCAGGGTGCCGTCGTGGAGTCCGGCCCGACCGCCGACATCAAGCCCGGCAACAACCTGCCGCTCCGCAACATCCCGGTCGGCACGACGATCCACGCCGTCGAGCTCCGCCCCGGCGGCGGCGCCAAGATCGCCCGCTCGGCTGGCAACAGCGCCCAGCTGGTCGCCCGCGAGGGCAGCCGCGCCACGCTGCGGATGCCGTCCGGCGAGATGCGCTGGGTCGACGTGCGCTGCCGCGCCACCGTCGGCGAGGTCGGCAACGCCGAGCAGTCGAACATCAACTGGGGCAAGGCCGGCCGCATGCGCTGGAAGGGCAAGCGGCCCACCGTCCGCGGTGTCGTCATGAACCCGGTCGACCACCCGCACGGTGGTGGTGAGGGCAAGACCTCCGGTGGTCGCCACCCGGTCTCGCCCTGGGGCAAGCCCGAGGGTCGTACGCGCAAGCGCAAGGCCTCCGACTCGATGATCATCCGCCGCCGCAAGAGCGGGAAGGGTAGGAAGTAACCGCCATGCCTCGCAGCCTGAAGAAGGGCCCGTTCGTCGACGACCACCTGCAGAAGAAGGTCGACGCCGAGAACGAGAAGGGCACCCACAACGTCATCAAGACCTGGTCGCGCCGGTCGATGATCGTGCCGACCATGATCGGCCACACGATCGCGGTGCACGACGGCCGCAAGCACGTCCCGGTGTTCGTGACCGACGCGATGGTCGGCCACAAGCTGGGCGAGTTCGCCCCGACCCGCACCTACAAGGGTCACGTGAAGGAAGACCGGAAGGGCCGCCGCCGCTGAGGCGGGGCGCTCCCAACCTGGAGAAACTGGAGATAACGAGCAAATGAGCGTTACTGAGCGCCGGCGCGCTAGCGCCCGCCGCGAGTCGCTGCTCGGCGACCAGCCGGGTGCCTTCGCGAGTGCCCGCTACGTGCGGATCACCCCGCTGAAGGCCCGCCGGGTCGTCGACCTGGTCCGCGGCCTGCCCGTCGACGAGGCGCTGTCGCTGCTGGCCTTCGCGCCGCAGGCCGCCTCGGAGACCGTCTACAAGGTGCTGGAGAGCGCCATCGCCAACGCCGAGACCACCGAGGGTCTCGAGCGCGGCGACCTGGTGATCTCCGCTGCCATGGTCGACGAGGGCCCGACGATGAAGCGCTGGCGTCCGCGTGCCCAGGGCCGCGCGACGCGCATCAACAAGCGCACCAGCCACATCACGCTGGTCGTCCAGCCCGCTGACGCCGTGGCCAAGAAGGGTGGCAACAAGTAATGGGCCAGAAGATCAACCCGAACGGCTTCCGCCTCGGCATCTCGACGGACCACAAGTCCCGTTGGTACGCCGACAAGCTCTACAAGTCGTACGTCGGCGAGGACGTCGCCATCCGCAAGCTGCTCTCGAAGGGCATGGAGCGGGCCGGCATCGCCAAGGTCGAGATCGAGCGCACGCGTGACCGCGTCCGGGTGGACATCCACACCGCGCGTCCCGGCATCGTGATCGGCCGTCGCGGCGCCGAGGCCGACCGCATCCGCGGCGAGCTCGAGAAGCTCACCGGCAAGCAGGTCCAGCTGAACATCCTCGAGGTCAAGAACCCCGAGGTCGACGCCCAGCTGGTCGCCCAGGGTGTGGCCGAGCAGCTGTCCGGCCGCGTGCAGTTCCGTCGCGCGATGCGCAAGGCGATGCAGACCACGATGCGCTCGGGTGCCAAGGGCATCCGGATCCAGTGCTCGGGCCGCCTCAACGGCGCCGAGATGTCGCGCACCGAGTTCTACCGCGAGGGCCGCGTCCCGCTGCACACGCTGCGCGCCGACATCGACTACGGCTTCTACGAGGCCCGTACGACCTTCGGCCGGATCGGCGTGAAGGTCTGGATCTACAAGGGCGAGGTGTCCGGCTCCCGGGCCGAGCGCCAGGCCCAGGCCGCCGCCCGTGCGGGCGTCCCCGGTCGCGGCGAGCGCCGCGGTCGCGGCGACCGTCCGAACCGCGGCTCGCGCGGCGACCGTCCGGGTCGCGCCGACCGCGGCTCCCGCGGCGCCGACGCCCCGGCGGTGACCGAGGCTCCGGCCGGTGGCGACACGTCGGTCGCCACCACCCCCGCAGAAAACCAGGAGGGCTGACCGTCATGCTGATGCCCCGTCGCGTCAAGCACCGCAAGCAGCACCACCCGAAGCGCACCGGCGCGGCCAAGGGTGGCACCCGGCTGGCCTTCGGTGAGTTCGGCATCCAGGCGATCGAGGGTCACTACGTGACCAACCGGCAGATCGAGTCGGCCCGTATCGCCATGACCCGTCACATCAAGCGTGGTGGCAAGGTGTGGATCAACATCTACCCCGACATCCCGCTGACGAAGAAGCCGGCCGAGACCCGCATGGGTTCCGGTAAGGGCTCCCCCGAGTGGTGGGTCGCCAACGTCAAGCCCGGCCGTGTCATGTTCGAGCTCTCCGGTGTCCCGGAGGACGTGGCCCGCGAGGCGATGCGCCGCGCGATCCACAAGCTCCCCATGAAGTGCCGTTTCATCACGCGAGAGGCTGGTGAGTTCTGATGGCGAACTCCCTGAAGGCGCACGAGCTCGACGAGCTCAACGACGTCGACCTCGAGGCGAAGCTGCGCGAGGCCAAGGAGGAGCTGTTCAACCTCCGCTTCCAGGCGGCCACCGGCCAGCTCGAGAGCCACGGTCGGCTGCGCACGGTCAAGAAGGACATCGCCCGGATCTACACGGTGGTGCGCGAGCGCGAGCTCGGCATCCGCACCGCCCCGGGCGCGAGCAACGAGGATGGTGCCGCATGAGCGAGCAGACTGCGACCGAGCGCAACACCCGCAAGGTTCGCGAGGGCCTCGTCGTCAGCGACAAGATGGACAAGACCATCGTGGTCGAGGTCGAGGACCGCGTGAAGCACGCGCTCTACGGCAAGGTCATGCGTCGTACGAGCAAGCTCAAGGCGCACGACGAGCAGAACACCGCCGGCATCGGCGACCGCGTCCTGGTCATGGAGACCCGGCCGCTGTCGGCGACGAAGCGGTGGCGGCTCGTCGAGATCGTCGAGAAGGCCAAGTGAGCCGGCGGCGTACGCCGCGAAATTGACCCAGGTCGGCGGGCCCGCGGATCATTGATCCGCAGGCCCTCCGCCCGCCACCAATCCCGATTCAGGGGCCTAACCAGTTCGGCAAGGCTCATCCGCCGCAGGAGCGGATGAGAACCGGCTCGACAAGGAGAAGTAATGATCCAGCAGGAGTCGCGACTCAAGGTCGCCGACAACACGGGTGCCAAGGAGATCCTCTGCATCCGCGTTCTCGGCGGCTCGGGGCGTCGCTACGCCGGCATCGGCGACACCATCGTCGCCACCGTGAAGGACGCGATCCCCGGTGGCAACGTCAAGAAGGGTGACGTCGTCAAGGCCGTCGTCGTGCGCACCGTCAAGGAGCGCCGTCGTCCCGACGGTTCCTACATCCGCTTCGACGAGAACGCCGCCGTCATCCTCCGGAACGACGGCGAGCCGCGAGGCACCCGCATCTTCGGCCCGGTGGGCCGCGAGCTGCGCGACAAGAAGTTCATGCGAATCATCTCGCTCGCGCCGGAGGTGCTCTGAGCCATGGGTAAGAGCCACATCAAGAAGGGCGACACCGTCAAGGTGATCGCGGGCAAGGACAAGGGCGCCGAGGGCAAGGTCATCGCCGTCATCCCGTCCGAGGACCGCGTCATCGTCGAGGGCGTCAACCGGGTCAAGAAGCACACCAAGGTGCAGGACCAGGGCGGCCGCGCCGGCACGACCGGCGGCATCGTCACGACCGAGGCCCCGATCCACGTGTCCAACGTGATGCTGCTCGAGGACGGCGAGACCGTCCGCGTCGGCTTCCGCCGCGACACCGTCACCAAGCGCCGTCCCGACGGCTCGACGTACGCCGCCGAGCGGAGCGTTCGCATCTCCCGCAAGACCGGTAAGGAAATCTGACATGACCGAGACCCTGACCCAGCGTCCGGCGCCGCGTCTGAAGACCAAGTACCGCGAGGAGATCGCGCCGGCTCTGCAGCAGCAGTTCGAGATCAAGAACGTCATGCAGATCCCCGGCCTGACCAAGATCGTGGTCAACATGGGCGTCGGCGAGGCGGCTCGCGACTCCAAGCTGATCGACGGCGCCGTCCGCGACCTCACCGCGATCACCGGCCAGAAGCCGCTGGTGACCAAGGCCCGGAAGTCGATCGCGCAGTTCAAGCTGCGCGAGGGCATGCCGATCGGCGCGCACACCACGCTCCGCGGCGACCGCATGTGGGAGTTCCTGGACCGGCTGCTCACCCTCGCCCTGCCGCGCATCCGTGACTTCCGCGGTCTCAACCCGAACCAGTTCGACGGCCGCGGCAACTACACCTTCGGTCTCACCGAGCAGGTCATGTTCCACGAGATCGACCAGGACAAGATCGACCGCTCGCGGGGTATGGACATCACCCTCGTGACGACGGCCACCGACGACGACCAGGGTCGCGCGCTGCTCAAGGCGCTCGGCTTCCCGTTCAAGGAGAGCAACTGATGGCGAAGACCGCGCTCAAGGTCAAGGCCGCCCGCAAGCCCAAGTTCGCGGTGCGGGGCTACACCCGCTGCCAGCGCTGCGGCCGCCCGAAGGCCGTCTTCCGCAAGTTCGGCCTGTGCCGCATCTGCCTGCGCGAGATGGCCCACCGCGGCGAGCTCCCCGGCGTGACCAAGTCCTCCTGGTAATCCACTCACTGACGTTGAAGGTCGCCCGGCCGCGGGCCGGCGCGAAACCACGACGAGAAAGGGCCATCCGGCCATGACGATGACTGACCCGATCGCAGACATGCTGACCCGTCTGCGCAACGCCAACCAGGCGTACCACGACGCTGTGACCATGCCTTACAGCAAGCTCAAGGCGGGCGTCGCGGAGATCCTCCAGCAGGAGGGCTACATCACCAAGTACGAGGTCGCCGACCCCGCCGAGGGCCAGGTGGGCAAGACCCTCACCATCACCCTGAAGTACGGCCGCAACCGTGAGCGCTCGATTGCCGGCGTACGCCGCATCAGCAAGCCCGGTCTGCGCGTCTACGCCAAGCACACCGGCCTCCCGAAGGTGCTGGGCGGCCTCGGCGTCGCGATCATCTCGACGAGCCAGGGCCTGCTGACCGACCGCCAGGCGAACCAGAAGGGCGTGGGTGGGGAAGTCCTCGCCTACGTCTGGTGACGAGAGACCGAGAGAGGAGCAGAAGAACATGTCGCGCATTGGCAAGCTTCCTGTCCCGGTCCCGACCGGCGTGGACGTCGCGATCGACGGCGCCGTGGTGACCGTGAAGGGCCCGAAGGGCACCCTGTCGCACACCGTCGCGTCGCCGATCACGGTGGAGCAGGGCGAGGGCGTCCTCGAGGTGAAGCGCCCCGACGACGAGCGCGAGAGCAGGGCCCTCCACGGCCTCTCCCGCACCCTGATCAACAACATGGTCGTCGGCGTGACCGAGGGCTACGAGAAGAAGCTCGAGATCGTGGGCGTCGGCTACCGCGTCCTGTCGAAGGGCCCGACCACGCTGGAGTTCCAGCTGGGCTACTCGCACCCGATCACCTACAACGCCCCCGAGGGCATCACCTTCACGGTGGAGGGCCCCACCAGGTTCGGCGTCCAGGGCATCGACAAGCAGCAGGTCGGTGAGGTCGCGGCCAACATCCGCAAGCTGCGCAAGCCGGAGCCCTACAAGGGCAAGGGCGTCCGTTACGCCGGCGAGAACATCCGCCGCAAGGTCGGAAAGGCTGGTAAGTGACCATGGCCATCTCGCTGTCCAACAACAAGCACACCGCTTCCCGCGTCCGCTCGCGCCTGCGCCGTCAGGTCCGCGGCCGCAAGAAGCTGCACGGTACGCCGGAGCGTCCGCGCCTCGTCATCACCCGGTCGGCCAAGCACATCACGGCGCAGATCGTCGACGACCTGGCCGGCAAGACGCTGGCCTCGGCCTCGACCATCGAGGCGGACCTGCGTGCCGCCGCGGGCGACAAGACCGCCAAGGCCAAGCAGGTCGGCGAGCTCGTCGCCTCCCGCGCCAAGGCCGCCGGTGTGGAGGCCGTGGTCTTCGACCGGGCCGGCAACAAGTACCACGGCCGTGTCGCCGCGCTCGCCGAGGGCGCGCGCGACGGCGGTCTGACCTTCTGATCGCAAGAGATCGACAGAGAGTAGAGGAAAGTCTGATGAGCGGAGCCCAGCGCGGACAGCGTGGTGGCGAGCGCCGAGGTCGCGACGACCGTCGCGGCCAGGGCGCTGAGAAGACCGCCTACATCGAGCGCGTCGTTGCGATCAACCGTGTCGCGAAGGTCGTGAAGGGTGGTCGTCGCTTCAGCTTCACCGCCCTCGTGATCGTCGGCGACGGTGAGGGTCTGGTCGGCGTCGGCTACGGCAAGGCGAAGGAAGTTCCCGCGGCGATCGCCAAGGGTGTCGAGGAGGCGAAGAAGCACTTCTTCCGCGTCCCGCGCATCCAGGGCACGATCCCGCACCCGGTGCAGGGCGAGAAGGCGGCCGGTGTCGTCCTCCTTCGCCCGGCCGCCCCCGGTACCGGTGTGATCGCCGGTGGCCCGGTGCGCGCCGTCCTGGAGTGCGCCGGCATCCACGACGTGCTGAGCAAGTCGCTCGGCTCGTCCAACCAGATCAACATCGTCCACGCGACGGTCGAGGCCCTCAAGCAGCTCGAGCAGCCTGAGTCGGTCGCGGCCCGTCGAGGCATGGCCGTCGAGGACATCGCCCCGGCCGCGCTGCTGAAGGCGCGCGTCGAGGTCCCGGCCGGGACCTCGGAGGAGGTGTCGGCCTGATGGCACAGCTGAAGGTCCAGCAGAAGAAGGGCCTCGTCGGTCTGAAGCGCAACCAGCGCGAGACCCTGCGCACGCTCGGTCTCAAGCGGATCGGCGACGTGGTCGTCAAGGAGGACCGCCCGGAGATCCGGGGCATGGTCAACACCGTCCGTCACCTCGTGACGGTCGAGGAGGTCGACTGACATGACGCTCAAGCTTCACCACCTCCGTCCGGCCCCCGGCGCCAAGACCGCGAAGACCCGCGTGGGTCGCGGTGAGGCCTCGAAGGGCAAGACCGCCGGCCGCGGCACCAAGGGCACCAAGGCCCGCAACCAGGTGCCGGTCGGCTTCGAGGGCGGCCAGATGCCGATCCACATGCGGCTCCCCAAGCTGAAGGGCTTCAAGAACCCCTTCAAGGTGGAGTTCCAGGTGGTCAACCTCGACAAGATCAGCGAGCTGTTCCCCGAGGGCGGCGCCGTCACCCCCGAGGCTCTGGTCGACAAGGGCGCGGTCCGCAAGGGCCACCCGGTCAAGGTGCTCGGCCAGGGCGACCTCACCGTCAAGGTCGAGGTCAGCGCCGACGCCTTCTCGAACTCCGCCAAGGAGAAGATCGAGGCCGCCGGCGGAACCGTCACGGTTCGCTGACGTACGCCGTACCGGATCGTTGCTGTATTCCGATCGCTTGGGAGCGCGGACGGGAGCCCCTCACGGGGCACCGTCCGCGCTTCTCTCATAGGTGGCCTGTTAGGCTGCGCGGGGCTTCGCAGGCGTCGCAAGGACACCTGCGAAACTTGATTGTCGAAAGAGGAACTTCTCGTGCTTGGCGCGTTCGCATCCGCGTTCCGGACTCCGGATCTGCGCAAGAAACTCTTGTTCGTCCTGATGATCATCGTGATCTTCCGGGCGGGCTCGCAGATCCCTGCCCCCGGTGTGGACGTCGCCCACGTCCAGGAGTGCATCAACGGGGTGAAGTCGGGCGGTAGCCAGGGGCTCTACAATCTGGTCAACCTGTTCTCCGGCGGCGCGCTGCTGAAGCTGACGATCTTCGCGCTCGGCATCATGCCCTACATCACCGCGAGCATCATCCTGCAGCTCCTCGTCGTCGTGATCCCCCGCCTCGAGGCCCTGAAGAACGAGGGCCAGTCGGGGCAGACGAAGATCACCCAGTACACCCGCTATCTCACGCTCGGCCTCGCGCTGCTGCAGGCGACCGGCATCGTCGCGCTGGCGCGCTCCGGCAACCTGCTGCAGGGCTGCAACGAGAGCCTGCTGCACGACAGCGGCACGAAGACCTTCCTCGTCATGGTCGTCACCATGACCGCCGGGACCGCCGTCATCATGTGGCTCGGCGAGCTCATCACCGAGCGCGGCATCGGCAACGGCATGTCGATCCTGATCTTCACCCAGGTCGTCGCGACCTTCCCCGCGACGATGTGGGCCGTCAAGCAGGACCACGGCTGGTGGACCTTCGGGCTCGTCACCATCGTCGGCCTCGCGATCGTCGCCGCGGTCATCTTCATCGAGCAGGCCCAGCGGCGCATCCCGGTCCAGTACGCCCGGCGCATGGTCGGCCGCCGCATGTTCGGCGGCAGCTCGACCTACATCCCGCTCAAGGTGAACCAGGCCGGCGTCATCCCGGTCATCTTCGCCAGCTCGCTGCTGTACCTTCCCGCCATGGCGGCGCAGTTCAACTCCAACAGCAGCGCCACGTGGGTCGACTGGATCAACACCTACTTCGTACGCGGTGACCACCCGCTCTACATGGCGGTCTTCTTCCTGCTCATCGTCTTCTTCACCTACTTCTACGTGTCGATCACCTTCAACCCGCACGAGGTGGCCGACAACATGAAGAAGTACGGCGGCTTCATCCCCGGGATCCGGGCGGGCAAGCCGACCGAGGACTACCTGTCCTACGTCCTGTCCCGCATCACGCTGCCGGGCTCGCTCTACCTCGGTCTGATCGCGCTCATCCCGTTGATCGCGCTGGCGCTGATCAACGCGAACCAGAACTTCCCGTTCGGCGGTACGTCGATCCTCATCATGGTCGGCGTCGCGCTCGACACCGTGAAGCAGATCGAGAGCCAGCTCCAGCAGCGCAACTATGAAGGGTTCCTCCGATGAGGCTGATCATCATGGGCCCGCCGGGTGCCGGCAAGGGCACCCAGGCGAAGTTCATCGCCGAGCACTTCGGCATCCCCGCGATCTCGACCGGCGACATCTTCCGCGCCAACGTCACCCAGGGAACGCCCCTGGGCCTCGAGGCGAAGAAGTACATGGACGCCGGCGAGTACGTCCCGGACGAGGTCACCAACCTCATGGTGCGCAACCGCATCGACGAGCCCGACGCGGAGCACGGCTTCCTGCTCGACGGCTATCCGCGGACCCTCGCGCAGGTGGACGAGCTCGACGGGATGATCAGGTTCACCGGCCACCAGCTCGACGCCGTCGTCGTCCTCACCGTCGACCAGGACGAGATCGTCGAGCGGCTGCTCCAGCGCGCCGAGGTCGAGGGTCGCGCCGACGACACCGAGGACGTCATCCGGCGCCGCCAGGAGCTCTACCTCGAGCAGACCGAGCCGCTCATCAACGTCTACAAGGAGCGCGGTCTCGTCCACGAGATCGACGGCATGGGCGAGGTCGAGGACGTCACCAAGCGCATCTTCGACGAGCTCGACATCGTTCCCGAGAGCTGATGGGTCTTCTGGACCGCGGCGTCCAGATCAAGACGCCTGAGCAGATCGAGGCGATGCGCCGGGCCGGCGTGGTCGTCGGCGAGACGCTCGAGATCCTGCGCGGCGCCGTACGCCCCGGGATGACGACCGCCGAGCTCGACGAGATCGCGGAGGACGCGATCCGCTCACGCGGGGCGGTCCCGTCGTTCAAGGGCTACGAGGGCTTCCCGGCGTCGATCTGCACCTCGGTCGACGAGGTCGTCGTCCACGGCATCCCCGGGGAGCGGGTGCTCCAGGACGGCGACGTCGTCTCGATCGACTGCGGCGCCATCGTCGACGGGTGGCACGGAGACTCCGCCATCACCGTCGCCCTGGGCGAGGTGCCCGCCGAGGTGACCGAGCTGCTGCGGGTCACCGAGGAGGCGATGTGGCACGGCATCGCCGCCGCGCGGCTGGGGGGCCGGGTCACCGACATCGGCCACGCGGTGGAGGGCTACGTCCGCAGCCAGCCGGGCGGGGCGGCGTACGGCATCGTCGAGGACTACGTCGGCCACGGCATCGGCTCCGAGATGCACCAGCCGCCGAACGTGCCCAACTTCGGGAGGGCCGGTCGCGGGCCGAAGCTGCAGCGCGGCCTCGCGCTCGCCGTGGAGCCGATGATCACGCTCGGCACCAAGGAGACCGAGGTGCTCGACGACGACTGGACGGTCATCACGCTCGACGGGAGCTGGTCGGCGCACTTCGAGCACAGCTTCACCCTCACCCCCGACGGGCTGTGGGTGCTCACCGCCCTCGACGGCGGGAAGGCGAAGCTGGCCGAGCTCGGCGTGCCGTACGGCGGCCGCTGACCCGCGCTCTGCAGCCGGCCCCCGCCCGGGTGGCCGGCTCTCGTGCTTTTCAGCACACCGGTTGGGGTGGACTTATTAGGTAAGGCTGCCCTTATCATCGTCACATGATTGCCGAGCAGCAGACGACCGACCCGGCCAGCGTCCTCGTGACGGGTGCCGCCTCGGGGATCGGCAGGGCGATCGCCCTCCGGCTCGCCCGCCGAGGAACCGCCCTCGCGCTGCTCGACCGGGACGCCGAGGGTCTGGCCCTGACCGCCAAGGAGGCGCGCACCGCCGGGGCGCCGGGCGTCGTCGACCGGGCCGTCGACGTCTCCTCGCGGTCGGAGGTCGGCGTCGCCTTCGCGGCCGCGGCGCGCGAGCTGGGCCGGCTCGAAGCGGTGGCCTGCGCCGCCGGGATCCTGGTGCCGGGCGGCCTCGACGACACCACCTCGGCCGACTGGGAGCGGCACGTCGCCGTCAACGCGGCGGGAGTGCTGCACTGCCTGCAGGCCGGCGCCCACCACCTGCGGGACGGGGGCTCGGTCGTGGTGGTGAGCTCGAACGCAGCCAGAGTCCCGCGCACGGGCCTGCTCGCGTACTCCGCGTCGAAGGCGGCAGCCTCCGCCCTCACCCGCAGCGCCGGGCTCGAGCTCGCTGCGCGCGGGATCCGGTGCAACGTGGTCGAGCCCGGCTCGACCGACACCCCGATGCAACGCGACCTGTGGCCGGACCCCGAGACCGGTCGCGCCGCGGCGCTCGAGGGCGACCCGGCGGCGTACCGCCTCGGGATCCCGCTCGGGCGGGTCGCCGACCCCGACGACGTCGCCGCCGTGGTCTGCTTCCTGCTCTCCGAGGACGCGCGCCACGTCACCCTCCAGCAGGTGTACGTCGACGGGGGTGCGTCGCTGTGACCGCCCTGCACCCCGACGTACGGACCGCGGAGCCGGGCGCACGGACCGACGCCCCGCTCGTCTTCACCGGCGACGCCGGCTTCGCCGCGGCCGAGCTCCGCGGCACCAGCCTCGCCGACAGCACCGACGCCGCCTGGGCCGACCGGGTGGTCGCCGGGCTGTGGCCGGGGGAGCGGGCGCTGGTCTCGCTGTCCTTCGCCCCCGGCGGGCCCGGGGTCGCTCACCGCGTCCTCCCGCTGGCGACCGAGCGGCGCGGGTCCCGGAGCACGGCGGACGAGGCCGAGCACGCCGTTGCGGCGCTCCCCACCGAGGACGAGTACGCCGAGCGTGTGCGCACCGCCCTGAAGCGGCTCGGGACCGGCGAGCTCGACAAGGTCGTGCTCGGCCGCTGCCTCGACGTGGTGAGCAGGCCGGCGCTCGACCCGGACGCCGTCGTACGCCGGCTGCTGGCCACGCGGCCGGGGCGCCACGTCTTCAGCCTCCCTCTCGGCGACGCGCCCGACGCGCCGGTCCTCCTCGGGGCCAGCCCGGAGCTCCTCGTCAGGCGGCGGGGGGCGCTCGTCGCGAGCACGCCGCTCGCCGGGTCGGTCCCGCGGTCCGCCGACGACGACGAGGACGCCGCCCGTGCCGAGGCGCTCCGCGACTCCGCCAAGGACCTCGCCGAGCACTCCTACGTCGTCGAGGCGATCGTGCGGGCGCTGGAGCCGGTCTGCGTCGAGGTCGTCGCACCGCGCCGTCCGCGGCTGCTGGCCACCGACGCGCTCTGGCACCTGGCCACGCCGATCCGCGCCCGCCTCGCGCCGGGCCGCGGCCTCTCGGCGCTGCAGCTCGCCCGGCTGCTGCACCCGACCCCCGCGGTCGGCGGCGTGCCGACCGCCGCCGCGCTCGACACGATCGCCGAGCTCGAGGGGACGGCCTTCGAGGACGGTGGACGCGGTCCGCTCGCGGGGGCAGTGGGGCATGTCGACGCCGACGGCGATGGAGAGTTCGCCGTGACGATCCGGGCCGGCGTCCTCGACGGCGAGCGGCTCCGGCTCTTCGCCGGCGCCGGCATCGTGGCCGGCTCCGACCCGGACGCCGAGGTCCGCGAGACCGCCGCGAAGCTGGCCACGATGGCCCGCGCGGTCGGGCTGGAGGTGGCGCTGTGAGGTCGCCCGCGCTGCCCTACCCGACCTATCCGGAGGAGGCTCGCGCCTGCTACCGGGCGAGGGGCCACTGGACCGAGGAGACGTTCGCCGACTTCGTCGCCGACCGGACCCGGCGCTACGCCGGCAACACCGCGGTCGTCGGCCGCGACGCGCACGGCGCCGAGGTGCGCTGGACGTACGCCGAGCTCGCGGAGCAGGCCGACCTCGTGGCCCGCCGCCTCACGGCGTACGGCGTCACACCGGGCGACCGCGTCGTGGTGACGCTGCCCAACGTCGTGGAGTACGCCGCCGTCGTACTCGGCCTCTTCCGGCTCGGCGCCGTGCCGGTGTTCGCGCTGCCGACCCACCGTGAGACCGAGCTGGCCCAGTTCTGCGAGATCGCCGATGCGGCAGCGATGGTGGTCTGCGGCGACGCCGGCGGGACCGACCCCGTGGCCCTCCACACGCTGGTCGCCGACCGGCTGGCCGAGCGCGGCATCGAGCCGCCCAGGCTCGTCGACGTACGGACCTGGGAGACCGACACGGAGGCCGCGGTGCTGCCCGCCGCGCCGCCGAGCGACGCCACGTCGGAGAGTCTCGCCTTCCTCCAGCTCTCCGGCGGCACGACCGGCATCTCGAAGCTGATCCCGCGCGCCGCGGCGGAGTACCTCTACTCGGTCCGGGCCTCGGCGCAGATCTGCGGACTCGACGAGCGGACGGTGATGCTCGTCGTGCTTCCCGCCTCCCACAACTTCCCGATGAGCTCGCCCGGCATCCTCGGCGTCCTGCACGCCGGCGGCACCGTCGTCCTCGCGCACGACCCCAGCCCGCGCACGGGTTTCGAGCTGATCGAGCGGGAGCGGGTGACGACCACCGCGCTGGTGCCGCCCCTCGCGCAGGCCTGGATCTCGGCCGCGCGGCGCCGCGGCCCGGACCTGTCGAGCCTGCGGACCGTCCAGGTCGGCGGCGCGAAGCTCAACGACGTCGTCGCGCGAGACGTCCAGCCGGTCCTGCACGGCAGGCTCCAGCAGGTCTTCGGGATGGCCGAGGGGCTGGTCAACTACACCCGCGACGACGACCCCGACGACGTCGTCCTCACCACCCAGGGCCGGCCGATGAGCCCGGACGACGAGGTGCGGGTCGTCGACGAGGACGGCGACGACGTGCCGGACGGCGAGCAGGGCGCCCTGCTGACCCGCGGGCCCTACACCATCCGCGGCTACTACGGCGGGCCCACCTGGACCGAGGCGGTGAACGCCTCGTCGTTCACCGACGACGGGTTCTACCGCACCGGCGACCTGGTCCGCCGGCTCCCGTCCGGCCACCTCGTCGTGACCGGGCGCGACAAGGACCAGATCAACCGGGCCGGCGAGAAGATCGCGACCGACGAGATCGAGGGCCACCTGCTGGCGCACCCCGGCGTCCTCGACGCCGTGGCCGTCGGCCTGCCCGATCCCTACCTCGGCGAGCGGATCTGCGCCGTCGTACGCACGGAGACGGGGGTGGCTCCGCCCCGGGACCTCGGCGGCTACCTCCGCGGGAGCGGGCTGGCGACGTACAAGATCCCGGACTCCTTCGAGTTCCTCGAGGAGTTCCCGGCCACCCACGTCGGCAAGAACAGCCGACGCGAGCTGCGCCGCCTCCTCGGCGAACGGCTGACCACGAGCTGACCGCTGACCCACCGTCCCGAACGACCCCGACCAGACAGGAGCACGAGATGGCCCTGCCCACCCTGATCGAGTACGCCGCACCGGTGCCGCCCCGGCGGGAGCTGCCGGCGAGCCGGGCGCCGTGGGCGCTCGACCCCGCCCGCGCCGCGGTCCTCGTGCACGACCTGCAGGCCTACTTCCTCCGGCCGTACGCCGGTGGCTGCCCTGCGCTCGAGACCGCCCTGGAGTCGACCGCCCGGATCCTCGCCGCTGCCCGCGAGGCCGGTGTCCCGGTCTTCTACACGGCCCAGGACGGCGACCACGCCGACCGCGGCCTGCAGGCCGACCTGTGGGGGCCGGGCATGTCGGCGGAGCCCGACCACACCGACATCGTCGGCCCGGTCGCCCCGGCGGAAGGCGACACGGTGCTGGTGAAGCGGCGCTACAGCGCCTTCGCCAAGAGCGACCTCGCCGACCGGCTCGCTGCCGCCGGGCGCGACCAGCTGGTCCTCACCGGCGTCTACGCGCACATCGGCATCACCGCCACGGCCCTCGACGGGTTCCAGCGGGAGGTGCAGCCGTTCGTCGTCGCCGACGGTGTCGCCGACTTCGGGGCCGACCAGCACGCCCGCGCGCTCGACGAGATCGCGGCCTGCAGCGGCGTCGTCACGCTCGCGGACGACGTCGTCGCCGCCCTGTCGGCTCGTGCCTCTGCCGTGCCTGCCATGCCCGCCGATCCTGTCGATCCCGTGCGCGGCGAGGGGAGCGGCTGGGACGCCGAGGTCCGGGCCAGCCTGGCGCGGCTGCTGCCGCCGGAGGTGGTCGAGCGCGCGTTCGCCGATCCGCGGGCCGACCTGTTCGAGCTCGGCCTCAACTCGCTGCAGGCCTTCGACATGCTCGACGACCTCGCCGAGGCGGGGGCGGACATCGACTTCGGCGAGTTCACCCGGCGTGCGACGGTGGCCTTCCTGCGTGAGCAGGGGGCGGTGCTCGCTCGGTGAGCGACCGCGCCCTCCCCGACACGACCGACCCGGAGCAGGGCTGGTTGCCGCTGACCGCGGCCCAGCAGGGGCTCTTCTTCGCCCACCAGCTCGACCCGGACAACCCGTGCTACACGACCGCGGAGGTCGTCGAGCTCACCGGCCCGGTGGACGAGGAGCTGCTGACGTCGGCCCTCGCGGCGGCGTACGACGAGTTCGAGCAGCTCCGCACCGTCTTCCGGCTCACTCCTGACGGCCCGCAGCAGCGGGTCGTCGCCCGCGGGGCGACCCTCCGGGTGGTCCAGGTCGGCTCGGCCGCGGAGGCCGAGGAGTGGCTGCGCGCCGACCTCGCCCGGCCGATGGACCTCCTCGGCGAGCCGATCGACAGCGCGCGCACGGCGCTCCTCCGGCTGCCCGACGGCTCGTCGTGGTGGTACCACGCCGCTCACCACGTCGTCCTCGACGGGTACGGCGTCCAGCAGCTGCTCAAGCGGGTCGCCGAGCTCTACGCCGACCCCGAGCTCTACGGAGGCGACGCGGCGCCGGCCGCGACGCTGGCCGAGGTCGTCGCGGGCGAGCCCGACGACCCCGACGGCGCCGCCGCGTGGGACGCGCGGCTCGCGACCATGTCCGGGACCTCGTCGCTCGCCCGTCGTACCGCGGCGCCGTCTCCGGCCGCGATCAAGCGGAGCGTGGTGCTCAGCGAGGACCAGCAGGCTGCGCTGGCCGCCGGCGCCCGGCGGCTCGGGGTCGGGTGGCCGGACCTCTTCACCGCCGCGGTGGGCGGCTACGTCGCGCGGATGGCCGGCCTCGGTGCGGCCCGCGTCGGCCTGCCGCTCATGAACCGGAGCTCGCCCGGCGTCGGCACCCTCCCGTCGGCCCGCACCGTCTGCACCGCCATGAACGTCCTGCCCGCCACCGTGCCGGCCGACGGCACCGTCGCCGACGCGCTCGCCGCCACCGCCGCCGAGCAGCAGGCACTGCGCGCCCATCCGCTCGTACGCCAGGAGGAGCTCGCCCGGCGCCTCCGGGCGCGCGACCCCGGGGCGCAGCTGTTCGGTGCGCAGGTCAACCTGGTGCCGTTCGAGCTCGAGGTACGCCTCGCCCACCCCGACGGTCGCGAGGGCCGCGGGACGGTCCGCAACCTCACTGCCGGGCCCGTCGAGGACCTCACCGTCTGCCTGCGCGGGACCCCGGGCCGCCGTCGTACGGTGCGCCTCGAGATCGACGCCAACCCGGCGCTGTACGACGCCGACGAGGTGGAGCTCCACCTCGACCGGCTCGCCGCCTTCGTCGAGGCGTACGCCGCCGCCGACGCCGGCACGCCGGTCGCCGACCTCCCGCTCCTGACCGCGCGCGAGCGCGCGCTGGTCGTCGAGGGCTTCAACGACACCGCCGTCGAGCGCGAGCCGGCGACGCTGGGGGAGCGGTTCGCCGCCCAGGCGGCCCGCACGCCCGACGCGACGGCGCTCGTCTTCGAGAGCGAGCACCGCAGCTACGCCGAGCTGCTGGACGCAGCCCGGCGGGTCGCCGCGGGACTCGCCGCGAAGGGCGTCGGGTCGGGCGAGGTCGTCGGCGTCGCCCTGCCGCGGGGACTCGGGCTCTACGAGGTCGTCCACGGGATCGAGCTGCTCGGCGCCGTCTACCTGCCGCTGGACCCCGACCTGCCCGTCGCGCGGGCCGACGGGATGCTCGAGGACGCGCACGCGGCGTACGTCGTCACGCCCGAGACCCTGCCGGACGTCATGCGGATGGGGACCTCCCGCGGAGGCGACCGGATGACGTCCGCGGGAGCCGGCGTGGACGATCCGGCGTACCTCCTCTTCACCTCGGGGTCGACCGGGCGCCCCAAGGGCGTGCTCGTCGGCCATCGAGCGATCGACAACCGGCTGGCCTGGATGCAGCACCACCTCCCGCTGCGCGAGGGCGACCGGGTGCTGCACAAGACGCCGATCTCCTTCGACGTCTCGATCTGGGAGCTGTTCTGGCCGCTCCAGGTGGGCGCGACGGTGGTCGTCGCGCCGCCGGGGGCGCACCGCGACCCCCGGGCCCTGGCCGAGCTGGTCGTGGACGAGCGCGTCACCACGCTGCACTTCGTGCCCTCGATGCTGCGCGCGTTCCTGGGCGACCGGGTCGCCCGCGCGCGGGTGGCCGCGGGCGCGGTCAGGACGGTCGTGACGTCCGGCGAGGCGCTCACCCCCGACCTCGTCGAGGGCTGCGCAACCGCGTTCGGGGTCGCGCCG
Organism: Nocardioides asiaticus; assembly: GCF_040049175.1. NCBI lineage: Bacteria > Bacillati > Actinomycetota > Actinomycetes > Propionibacteriales > Nocardioidaceae > Nocardioides > Nocardioides asiaticus. The sequence continues at coordinate 881,530 of NZ_JBDZDM010000002.1, forward strand.
ACGAACCTGTACGGGCCGACCGAGGCCGCCGTCGACGTCACGTGCTGGGACTGCGAGGTCGGCGAGGAGAGCGTCCCGATCGGCCGGCCGGTCTGGAACACCTCGTGCTACGTGCTCGATCCCCGGCTGCGCCCGCAGCCGGTGGGCGTGCCCGGCGAGCTGTGGCTGGGCGGGGTGCAACTGGCGGAGGGGTACGTCGGGCGGCCGGATCTGACCGCGGAGCGGTTCGTCGACACGGCGTACGGCCGGCTCTACCGCACCGGCGACCTGGCGGCGTGGCGACCCGACGGCGCGCTGCGGTATCTCGGGAGGACCGACGACCAGGTGAAGATCCGCGGCCAGCGGGTCGAGCTGGGCGAGGTGGAGGCGGCGCTGGCCGGCGTACCCACCTGCGCGGCGGCCGCGGCCGGCGTCGTCGAGAATCGACTCGTGGTGTGGTTCGTGCCGTCGGACGCCGACGCGGCGGAGACCGAGCGCGCCCTGCGCGACGCGGCCGCCGCACGGCTGCCCGAGTCCTGGCTGCCGCACCACTGGGTCGCGGTGGACGACATCCCGCTCGGCACCAGCGGAAAGACGGACCGCCGCAGGCTGGCCGAGACCGCCCCGCCGGTCGTGGACACCGACGGCGACGACCTGCCACGCAGCCTGCTGGAGCAGCGGCTCTGCGCGATCGTCGCCGACGTCCTCGACCGGCCCACCGTGGGCCCGCACGCCGACTTCTTCGCCCTCGGCGGCGACTCGCTGCTCGTCCTGCGGCTGCTGAGCGCGGTCGAGGACGACCTCGGCGCCACGCTTGCGCTCGCCGACGTCTTCGCGAGGCCCACCGCCGCGGGACTGGCGGCGCTGGTCGCCGGTGACGTCGACGGCGCCCCGGACATGGCCGAGGTCCTCACCCTCCGGCCGGGTGCGGAGCGCCCGCCGTTGTTCCTGCTGCCGCCCGCGGGTGGCCTGGGCTGGTGCTACGCCGGCCTGCTCCGCTCGCTCCCGCCCGAGCAGGGGGTCTACAGCGTGCAGGCGCCGGGGATCGCCGAGGGGCGACCCGAGCCGGTCGCCGACCTCGCCGCCCTCGCGCGGCGTCAGCTCGCGGCGATCCGGTCGATCGTCGGTGACGGCGCGTTCCACGTGGCGGGCTGGTCGCTCGGCGGCATGGCCGCCCACGAGGTGGCGGCCCTGGCCCGGAGCGAGGAGCAGGAGGTGGGCGCCGTCGTCCTCCTCGATGCCTACCCGTCCGACCAGTGGCAGCACCTCACCGAGCCCACCGAGGCCGAGGCGCTCGTCGGGATCCTGCGGCTCGGAGGTGTCGAGCCGCCGCCGAACCAGGGGCTGGACCGGGCCGCCGCCGTACGTCTTCTGCGGGAGTCGGGCAGTGCCGTCGGCCGGCTCCCGGAGCAAGTGCTCGAGGGCTGCCTTGCCTCCGTGGTCGAGGCGGCCCGGATCGTACGCACCTCGCGCCACCGCGTGCTGCCCGGCGACCTGACGGTCCTGGTGGCGGCGGCGCCGCGGGACGAGACCTGGCTGGACGCCTCCGGCTGGGCGCCGTACGTCGAGGGGGAGGTGTACCGGGTCGACGTACCCGCCAGCCACGGCGAGCTGCTCCGACGGCCCGTCGTCGACGAGGTCGGTTCGCTGCTCGCAGGGCTGCTCGGATGACCGCGGTCGTGAGGTTCGCGGCCGTCGGGGAGGTCGACGACGGTCTGCTCACCGACGCCGAGCGTGCCCGTCGCGACCGGCTTGTCGTGCCCGCCGACCGGGCCGCCTACGCCGCCGCGCACGTGCTGGTGCGCGAGTGCGCGGCCGAGCTGCTCGGCGTACGGGCCGCCGAGGTCGTCCTGGTCCAGCGCTGCCCGACGTGCGGGGGAGAGGACCACGGCCGGCCGTACGTCACCGGCCACGGGATCCACGTCAGCCTCAGTCACACCCGGGGACGGGTGGCGGCGGTCGCCGCGACGTCGCGCTGCGGCATCGACGTCGAGCCCGTCCACACCGGGCGCCCGCCGCGCGGGACGCTCACCGACCGCGAGGCGGCCTGGGTCGCCGCCCAGTCCGACCCGGGGCTGCCGTTCACGAGGCTCTGGGTCCGCAAGGAGGCCCTGGTCAAGGTCGGCGTCGGCGCGCTCGAGGACGCCGCCCGCTTCGGCGTCCTCGGCCCGGACGGGCCTGCCGACGAGGTCGCGGGGGTCAGGCTGACCGAGTGGTACGACGGCGCCGCGGTCGGCGCGGTGGCACTCGCCTGACCGCCCCCGCCCACAGGCAGACGGCGCCGGCCCCGTGGGGGAGGCCGGCGCCGTCGTACGCCGTGGGTCAGCGGCGGACGGGCGCCGTCGCCTTCGAGACCCGCGAGGCCGTCGCGTAGCCCGCCTTGGTGCCGGTCACCTTCACGGTGATCCGCTTGCCTCTCAGCTTCGCGACCACCTTCAGGGTCTTCGACCTCGCGCCCGCGATCGCCTTGCCGTTGGCGCGCCACTGGTAGGTCAGCCTCGCGCCCGAGGTCCAGGAGCCCGGCGCCGCAGTGAGCTTCCGGCCGACCCTGGCGGTGCCGGTGATCCGCGGCACCGCGGTCTTCAGGACGCCCTTCTTGACCGCTGCGGTCCTGGCGGACTGCCGGGTCACCGAGGCCTCGCCGGACTTCGCGCCGGTGACCCGCACCGCCAGCCGATTCGCGACGTCCGCCGCGACGACGGCGTACGTCTTGGTGGTCGCGCCCTTGATCGCCGCGCCGTTCCTGAGCCACTGGTAGGTGAGGTTCGTCCCCGTCACCCAGGTCCCGGCCTGCGCGGTGAGCCTCCTGCCCACCTGGGCGGTGCCCGAGATCCTCGGCACCACCGAGCCGAGCTCGTCGACGACGTCGAACGGCGCCGACTCGTATGTGCGGATCTTGTCCCCCGACTTCAGGCTGCCGGTGAGCAGCCGGAGCGTGTGGGAGCCCGTCGGGAGCTTCGGCGACGAGGTGTTGGTGGTGCCGTCCGGCAGCGTGATCGAGGTCGAGAACGTCCCGTCGGCGTCGGCCCTGATGATCGCCCAGACCGTCTTGTTGGCGTTGACGGTCGTGTCGAGGCGGGAGTAGGCGCCGTCGTCGATCTTGACGCCGATGACCGAGCCGCCGGAGTCCGGGTGGCACCAGCCGGTGCCGGTGAGGCGGAGCTTCCCGCCGAGCCCGACGGTCGGGGTCGCGATGGTCGCCACGACCGGGGTGGAGTCGGGGTCACAGGTGGCCGCCTGTGCCGGGGCGGCTCCGAGTGCGGTCACGCAGCCGGCGACGAGCGTGGTCGTGAGGCCCGCACAGCGGCGGGCGACGGTGCTGTTCATGGTCGTGCTCCTGGGTCGGGACGGCCCCGCCCGCGAGGCGGGGGCGGGACCGTCGGGTGGGGTCATCTGCGGGCGGTCCTGGGCTTCGAGATCCGGGTCGCGGTCACGTAGCCGGGCTTCGTGCCGGTGACCTTGACCGTGATCCGCTTGCCGACGAGGGCGCGGGTCACTCGGAGGGCCTTCGCGGTCGCGCCCTTCACCGTCCTGCCGTTGGCGCGCCACTGGTAGTGGAGCCTCGCGCCGGAGGTCCACGAGCCCGGCACCGCGGTGACCGTCCGGCCGACCTTGGTCAGCCCCTTGATCCACGGCCTCGACGTCTTCAGGGCGGCCTTCCGGACCGTCGAGGTCGGCATCGAGGTGCGGGTGACCGTGGTGTAGCCGGTCTTCTTCGCGGTCACCCGCACCGAGAGCCGGGTGCCGGCGTCGGCCGCGACGACGGCGTACTTCTCGTCGGTCGCGCCCTTGATCGCCTTGCCGTTGCGGAGCCACTGGTAGGTGTACGCCGGGGTCGGCGTCCACGAGCCGGTCCTGGCGGTGAGCCGCCTGCCGACCTGGGGGGTGCCCGAGACCGTCGGCGTCGTCGCCTTCAGGCCGGCGGCCCTGACCGTCACGGCCACCGCGACGGTGCGTACGCGGTCACCCTCCTTGAGAGAGCCCGTGAGCAGCCGCAGGTGGTGGCTGCTGCCGGGGGTCCACCCGGCAGGCACCGGAAGCGTGATCGACAGGTCGCCGGTGGCTGAGGCGTCGAACCTCTCGGCCGCGCCCTCGCCGTCGTACTTGACGGCGACCGTCGAGCCGCTGCTGCCGTCCGCGACGGTCCAGTTGGTGCCCGCCACCCGGATGTCACCGCCGTACGTCGCCGTGACCGACAGCGGGGTGGTCCTCGGATCGTCGGTGGCCTCGGAGAGCGGGGTTCCCGCGATGGCGGCGACGCCCGACGGGGTCAGCTTGGTGACGTTGTTGACCGGCGAGCTCTTGTCGACGGCATAGACGTCGCCGAGGCCGTCGATGGCGACGTGGTTGGGCCTGGCCACGCCGAGGTTGGCGACCTTGTTGCCGCCGGCGTCGGTCACCGTGACCGTGGTGCCGCCGAAGTTGGCGACGTAGGCCAGTCGGCGCACCGGGTCCCAGGCCACGTTGAGCGCCTGCGTGCCGGTCGGCACCTCCTTGATGGTCGCGCCGGTCCGGGCGTTGGCCACGAGGAGCTCGTCGTTGTTCTGGCTGGCGATGAAGAGGTGGTTGGTCTGGGGGTCGATGGCGATGCCGGAGGCGCCCCGGCCGCCGACGTCGAGGCCCGGGAGAGTCAGCAGCTCGACCGTCTTGGCGACCGTGTCGATGACCGCGACCCTGTCGCTCGACAGGCTCGGGGAGTAGAGCGTGTGGTGCGTGGTGTCGAGTGCCAGGCTGACCGGGTTGAAGGTAGTCCGCGGTCCGGTTGCGATGTCGGTGACGTGCTCGTACGGCGTGCCGTCGGCGTCGTTGTCGCCGCCCTCGAAGACCGCGATGTAGCCGTCACCGGAGGTGCCCTCGCTCGCGGAGCTCACGAAGACCTGGTTGCTGGCCGGGTCGTAGACGACATCTCGGCCGTGGGAGACGGTCCCCTGGCTGTGTGCCAGCGGCTCGAGGGTCTCCTGGTCGTAGACCGTCACGGTGTTCTGCCGCGTGTTGGTGACCCACACGGTCCCGTTGGTGTCGTCGACACCGATGCCGTACGGCGCGAGGCGGGCGCCCGCCTCACCGTCGACGTACGGCGCACGCACCGAGTCGAGGACCTCGAGGGTGTCGGGGTCGAGCTTGTAGACGTAGCCGTCCCAGCCGCTCGTCGGATCGTCCTCGGTGGCCGTGGTCTGGTAGGCGGCGGTGACGTACAGCGCGTCGGAGGCCGCGCTGTAGGCCGACTGGTACAGCCCCTGCTTCGCGGCGTCCTCCGTGGGCGCGGAGGCGGTGGCGGTGAACAGATCCTCGTTGGCCGTGGTCGCGCTCGGGGAGACCTTGACCGAGAACGTGTACGTCGCCGCCGGGTCGGTCTGGGCGACGGTGGCCGTCTGCGTCCCGAGGGTGGCGTCGGCAGGGATCGTGTAGGAGCCGGCGGCGGTGCCGGTGGCATCGACGGACAGGCCCGACGCGACGACGTCGTCGCCGACCGTCACCTCGGAGACGGTTGAGTCGCCGGTGAGACCCTCGAGGGTCAGGTCCCCGCTCGCGCCGAGGGTGGTGCCGCCGCTCCAGGTCGCGGCCGGGGTGACCGTCACGGGCACCTCGAGGTCGAAGCCCTCGTCGCTGCCGTCGTCACCGTGGACGATGACGGTGTAGGAGCCTGCACGGGTGTCGGCCGGAAGCACGACGTTGACACCGGTGACGGTGCCGGCTGCCCCGACCGTGTAGCTCGGGCCGGCGGTGATGCCCCGGCCGGAGAAGCTCAGCGGCGTACCGTCGAGTGCGGCGGAGAGCACCGTGCCACCAGCGAAACCGGACCCGGTCAGCGCCGCCGACGCGCCGGTGGCGCTGTAGGAGCCTGAGGCGGCGGTGAGGGTCGGGGTGGAAGCCGGGGCCGCGACCGTGAAGTCCAGGTAGGCCGAGCGTGCTGGGCTGCCGTCAGCACCGGTGAGGAGTCTGAGGTGGTGCGCGGTCCCGGCTGCCCAATCAGAGCTGGAGACCGCCGGGTCGGTGTTGTCGGGGGTCGGGAACGGGAGATCCGCCGCGAAGGCGCCGGTCTCGTCGGCCGGAACCAAAGCGAAGACTCCGTCGGGCGGCGTGACTCCGGCGCAGGATCCGGTCGGGTCGTCGCCTCCCACCTGCGTCACGCCGAGCGCGGTGCCCGAGGCGCCACTCCCGTCGCCGAGTTTGACCATGACGCAGGAGCCGACGCCGCCGGTCCTGGTCCACGCGCTTCCCTCGACGTGGATCGTGGTGCCGGTGAAGACGAAGTCGTCGACGTGCGCGGTCGCACCGCTGTCCCCACCGACGGTGAAGACCGCGTCGCCCGCAAAGGCGGGGGCGGCCGCGAGGGCGCCGAGGCCGACGGCCCCGGCGACCGCCGCCCCGACCAGCCTGGCAGTGAACACGCGGACGCGGGTGCGCCGGCGCAGGGGGATCGTGCTCACGTTCTGCTCCTGGTTCAGGGGGCCTCCCGAGCGGCCCAATCAAGTTAGGTGAGGGAAACCTAACTTAGATCAGATGAATTGGCGACGGTCCGGTCCAACACGAGCGGGATCCCTAGACTCCGGCGACGTGGCGGCAATGGGGAGCGAGCGAGCGCGGGACACGGTCCGTCGGCTGCAGGCGGACATCATGGCGGGGCGCTGGCCGGTGAACGGCCGGATCCCGACGGAGGCCGCCCTGGCGGCCGAGCTCGGTGTCGGGCGGAGCACGGTCCGCGAGGCGGTCCGCAGCCTCGCCCACCTCGGCATGCTGGAGCCGGCGCCCGGCCGCGGCACGTTCGTACGCTCCCTCACTCCGGTCCAGGGCGTGCTGGCCGAGTTCGCCGCGGAGCACTCGTGGAGCGACATCCTCGCCGTACGCCGGGCGCTCGAGGTCGCGGCCGCCGAGCTGGCCGCGGGGAACGCGGACCCGGATGCGGTCGAGCGCCTGCGTGCGGCGCACCAGGCCGACATCGACGAGCAGGCCGGCGCCGAGCGGGGGCGTACGCCGGGTCAGTTCCACGCCCTCGTCGTCGAGATGGCGGGCAACCGCCTGCTCGCCGAGCTGTACGCCGGCCTGGTGGCCGCCCTGCGCGAGGGGGTGCGCACCGGCGGGGTGGTGCTGGGCCAGGACGCCCGGGCGCGTCGGTCCGACCACGCGGCGCTGCTCGCCGCGATCGCGGCGAGCAATCCCACCGCGGCCTCCGCGATCGCGGCGGCCCACGCCGAGCACGACTTCGTGGTGGTGCCCGCCGACTCCTGACGGATCCTGCTCGCACAGGTGGCGAGACGGGCCCGGAGCCGAAAGATCAGATCGATGTTAGGGTCGGCTTACCTAAGTCCGCCGACCACGAATGACTCCGACATGCCCCCTGCCGTTCGCCCCGTCGCGCCCCATCGGGCCCTGATCGCCCTGCTCCTGCTCGTCCTCGCCGCGCCGCTGGCCCTCGCCGGCTGCGGCAGCGACGGCACGGCTGTGGCCGACTCGTCGCAGACCCGCACCATCACCGACGCCGAGGGGACGAAGGTCGACGTCCCGGTGAACCCCGAGCGCGTCGTCACCCTGAGCGAGCCGACGCTCGACGGCACGCTCGCGCTCGGCGTCACGCCGGTCGGGAGCATCGCCGGCCGCGGCCAGAGCGGCGTGCCCGGCTACCTGGCCGACCTCGCCGGCGACGTACCCGTCCTCGGCAGCGTCTCCGAGCTCGACTACGAGGCCATCGCCAAGGTGAAGCCGGACCTGATCCTCGTCGACGGCACCAGCGTCAACAGCGCGGACACGATGAAGATCCTGCGCAAGATCGCGCCGACGGTCTACGCGGGCTACGCCGGCGGCGACTGGCACGCCACCCTCGGCGTCGTCGCCGACGCGCTCAACCGGGAGGGCAAGGAGAAGGAGGTCGTCGCCGACTACAACGCGAAGGTGGCGGCGGCGAAGAAGAAGCTCACCAAGTACGCCCACGACACCTTCTCGATCGTGCGCTGGCAGGGCGGCTCCGCGTCGCTCATCCTCAAGGAGCTGCCCGCCGGGATGGCGCTGACCGACCTCGGCCTCCGGAGGCCGGCCGACCAGGACCGCAACGGCGGCGGCCACAGCGAGCCGGTCTCGCTCGAGAACCTCGACCAGATCGACGCCGACCACATGTTCTTCGGCACCCTCGGCGGCTCCTCGGAGCAGAACCCGAACGCCGGTGGCACCAGCGACGTCACCGGGGCGAAGAAGGCCCTCGCCGAGGCGGAGAAGGTGCCCGGCTTCACCGACCTCACGGCGTACAAGAACCACCAGGTCATCCCTGTCGACGGCTCGCTGTGGACCTCCACCGGCGGCCCGATCCTGATGTCGCGGCTCATCGACTCGGTCGTGGAGTCCCTGACATGAGGCTCCGGCTGCGGCTGCTCGGCGCCGGTGTCGTCACGGCGCTGGCGGTGCCGGTGCTCGCCGTCGGCGCGCTCTCCGGCGCGGCGTCGTACGCCGCCGAGCCGAAGCCCGACAAGGGCGACGGCAGCGTGACGATCACCCCCGCCGACCAGGTGGATCCGGGTGACGTCGTCTCGTTCCATGGCGAGGGCTTCGCAGCAGGAGGCAGCCCGGAGGACCCCGTCTGGCAGCAGCTCACGGTCAAGCTCGACGACACGGTGCAGTACGACAAGACCGTCCAGATCAGGGATGACGGCACCTTCGACGGGCAGGTGACGCTGCCGGCGGACACCGCCGACGGGCAGCACTGGCTGCGCTTCCTCGGCAGTGCCCCGGCCGTCTCCAAGCACACCGAGCCGTTCACGGTCGGCGCCACCGAGCCGGCCGACCCGCAGCCCACGGACCCGACGCCCAGCAGCCCCGCCGACCCGAGCCCCTCGCCGTCCCCGACCGGCACAAGGTGCACATCGACCACCGCCGAGCCCACGGTCACGGTGGCGAAGCAGGTGGCGATCGGCGGGCTCCTGCACGTCACCGGGACCGGCTGGTGCCATCCGACCGACGGCGGCTCGGTGATCGGGGTCAAGATCGACGAGGGCGCGTACGACCGGGTCGGCACGCCGCTCGTCGCGGGCAAGCCCGACGTGTTCGCCGTGATCAGGGCGAACGCGAAGGACGGCACGTTCGCCGCCGACATCCGGCTGCCCGACGGCACCACGACGACGTCGACGCCGGCGTTCCCGACCGGTGCGCACACGCTGCGGCTCCTCAGCGGGTCGATCAAGTCGGGCGACGAGATCCGCACGGTCCAGTCGGCGGAGTTCGTCGTCGGCGCCTACCGGCCCAACGGCATGCCGGAGCCGGTCTCGGTCGGACAGCTGTCGACCGGCGTCGACGCCTGGCGCGTCGGCACCGCCCTGCACGTGCACGTCAAGGGCGGGAAGAAGGGCGACTGGGTCTTCCTGTCCGGCCTGGCTCCGGACGGCTCGCCGCGCTATCCGTGGGGCGAGAAGTGGTTCCGGCTCGGGTCGGGTGGACTGCTCGTCACCGGGCTCGGCAGCACGCCGATGACCGGGGAGAACCGGGTCGTCGTCCAGGACGGCAACCAGGGCCACGTCGGCGAGCTGCTCGGCTGGGACACCGTCGTCTTCCCGGACGTCGCAACGGCCGGCACGACCGCGACGGACGGGGCGACGGCACCGGCGACGACATCGACAGCGACGGCGCCCACCACGACGGTGAGTCCTGCCGTCCCGCCGGCCACCGGACCGGCCGCGGCACCGACCGCGCCCGCCGGCCTGACCAACCCGGCTCCGCCGGTCGAGTCGTACGCCGACCTGCTGCTCGCCGACAGGCTGCCAGGCTCGCTGCGCGGGAAGGTGCTCACGATCCGGCTCCCCGGCGCGACGTCGGGGCCGGTCTTCGTCGACGTGTACGACGAGTCGCGGCTGGTCCCCGGCGGCTGGGCCCGCCCGGACGAGCGCGGCCGGATCAAGGTGGACCTGCACAACCTGCCGGCGGCCGCCTATCGCGTCACGGTCCAGGGCTCGACCGGTGACCTGATCGGCTGGGCGGACGCCGACCTCGCCCCCCTCCAGCCGGCGGTCGCGACGACCGGCGTCGACGGACCGGCGACCACGGCGGCACTCTCCTCCGCGGCACCCAGCGCCGACCGCTGGTTCTCGGCGACCGACGGGTGGCTCCTCGGCCTCGGCGCCGCGCTGCTGGCGGGCGTCGCGCTCGGCCTGGTCCTACGGCGGGGAGGTGCGGCATGAGGCGCCTGGTCGTCGCCGTCGGCCTGCTGCTGGCGGCCGGGGTCGGTGCGGCGGTCACCACGCCGGCGTACGCCATCCCGCCCGGAGGCGCGGGGTCCGACACCGCCGGGACCTCGGCCTCCGTCAGCCCGCGGACGCTGACCGCGGGCGGGACGATCGGCTTCACCGTCTCGGGCTTCCCGGCGGGCGAGACGGTCTACGTCAAGATCGACGACGGCAGCTTCTGCAGCAGCAAGGGCGTCCACGGCGCGTGCGTCGTCCACCAGCAGGCGATCGGCGCGAGCGGCACCGTCAGCGGCTCCTTCGTGCTCCCGACCGACCTGGAGCCAGGCCGGCACTGGCTGCGCTTCCTCGCCAGCGAGGAGGTGACGAAGGACGGCCAGTACGCCGGCGTCAAGCCCTACACCTGCCGTGGCAACTCGGACTTCACCGTCGTCGCGTCGGGCTCGACCTCCGGCGGGACGTCACCGCAGACGGGCGGCTCCGCGTCGAGTACGTCGGCGTCGGCCGCCCCCACGGAAGCGGCCTCCCAGGCGCCGGTCGGCTCAGCGGCCGACCCGGCCGCGTCCGCAGCCCCGAGCATCGCCGCGGCCGGCGTCGCGCTCGAGATCCCGGCGCCCAGCGGCGCGGCCCCGTCCGAGCCGGAGGCGTCATCCTCGTCCGCGTCGGCCACCGCGTCCGGCACGGACACGCAGACCGACCAGCCCGCGGCCAGGGCCGCGGACACGCCCGCCGACGGGCGGTTCCCGGTGGTCGGCGTGGCCGGCCTGGCCCTGCTGTGTGCGATAGCGCTGGCCCTCGCCCTGCGGGCGCGGGCCCGCCGCCGGTGAGCGCGCTCCGCGGACGCCGGGTCGCGCTGCTGCTGATCGGCCTGGTCGTCCTGGCCGCGGCCGTCGTCCTCAGCCTCTCGGTCGGCAGCAACCACATCACGCTCGGGCGGGTCTGGCGGCTGCTCCTCGACCCGGACGGGTCGAGCGACGCGACGGTCCTGCGTGAGCTGCGGCTGCCGCGCACGGTCGTCGCCGTCGCCGTCGGGGCCGCGCTCGGGCTCGCCGGTGCGCTCATGCAGAGCCTCACCCGGAACCCGCTCGCAGACCCCGGGATCCTCGGCATCAACGCGGGCGCGTCGCTGTTCGTCGTACTCGCCGTGGCGGTCGCCGGCACCAGCGGCATCTGGTTCTACCTCTGGTTCGCGTTCCTCGGCGCGGCGGTGGCGTCGGTGGGTGTCTACCTGCTGGCCGGGACCGGGCGGCAGACGGCGACGCCGGCGCGGCTGGCCCTGGCGGGCGTCGCGGTCAGCGCCGCGCTCGCGGCGATCACCCAGGCAGTGATCCTGGCCGACCAGGAGGCGTTCAACGAGTTCAGGTACTGGGTGGCCGGCTCCCTCGAGGGGCGCGGCTGGCCGGTCCTCGGCGCCGTCGGGCCGTTCCTCGCCGTCGGCGTCGTGCTCGCGCTCGCGCTCGGGCCCGCGCTGAACGTGCTGACCCTCGGCGACCAGGCGGGGCGGGCCCTCGGCGTACACCTCGCGCGCACGCGCGCCCTCGCGATGCTCGCCGTCACGCTGCTCTGCGGCGCCGCCACCGCCGCGGTCGGGCCGATCGGCTTCGTCGGCCTCGCCGTGCCCATGGTCGCCCGCGGCCTGGTAGGCCACGACCAGCGCTGGGTCGCGCTGCTCTCGCTCGTGCTCGGCCCGGTGTGGATGCTCCTCGCCGACACCTTGGCGCGTGTGGTCGTCGGGTCGCAGGAGACCCAGGTCGGCGTCGTCGCCGCCCTGCTCGGTGCGCCCGTCTTCGTCGCCGTCGTACGCCGCCGGAAGGTGCCCGCGCTGTGAGCGAGGTGCTGCTGCGGGCCGGCGGTCGGTCGGTCCGGTTCCGGCGACGGACGGGCGTGGTGCTGGTCCTCACGCTCGTCGCCGTCGTCGTGCTCGGGGTCGTCGGCCTGATGCTCGGCGACTACGACATCTCGGCCCGGGAGGTCCTGGCCGCGCTGTCGGGTGGGGGCGACGACCCAGTGGCGACGTACTTCGTCACCGAGCTCCGGCTGCCGCGCGTCGTGACCGCGATCGTCGTCGGCGCGGCGCTCGGGATCTCGGGCAGCCTGTTCCAGAACGTCACCGGCAACCCTCTCGGGAGCCCCGACATCATTGGCTTCACCACCGGCGCCGCGACCGGCGCGCTCGTGCAGATCATCGTCCTCGGAGGAGACAGCGACGCCGTCGCCGTCGGTGCGGTCGTCGGCGGGATCGGCACCGCGGTCCTGGTCCACCTGCTGACCCGGCCGCACGGACTCACCGGACAACGGCTCGTCCTCGTCGGCATCGGCGTCGGGGCGACCCTCGCCGCGGTCAACACGCTCCTCGTCGTCCGCGCCTCGCTCGTCGCTGCGCAGACCGCGGCCCAGTGGCTCGCCGGCTCGCTCTCGGCGGTGCTGTGGCCGCGCGCGACGGTGGTGACCGTCGCGATCGCCGTCCTCACGCTCGCGGCGCTGCTGCTCGCCCGGCCGCTGCAGCTGCTGGCGCTGGGCGACGACACTGCGCGAGCCGTCGGCGTACCCGCCCAGCGGGTGCGCACCGCCGCCGTGGCCGTCGGCGTCGGACTGGTGAGCGTCGCGACGGCCACCACCGGACCGATAGCCTTCGTGGCGCTCGCCGCGCCGCAGGTGTCGCGGAGGCTGGCAGGTAGCCCGACGCCGGGCGTCGCCGGCCCGGCCGCGACCGGTGCCGCCCTCGTGCTCGGCGCCGACCTGATCGGCCAGCACCTGCTCGCCCCGACCCAGCTCGCCGTGGGCGTCGTGACGGGTGCGCTGGGCGGCGTGTACCTGATCGGGCTGCTGGCCCTGGAGTGGAGACGACGTTGACGGAAGCGGAGCGCACCACCCGCCTCGAGGCACGCGACCTGACGGTGTCGTACGCGACCCGCGGGGGCGCGCCCGTGCTGCGCGACCTCGGCCTCGCGATCCCCGACGGCGTGATGACCGTGATCGTCGGCCCCAACGCGTGCGGGAAGTCGACCCTGCTGCGGACCCTCGCACGGATGCATCCCGCCGCCGGAGGAGCGGTGTACGTCGACGGCCGGTCGGCCACCGACTACGGCCACAAGGAGCTCGCCCGCGTGCTCGGGCTGCTTCCGCAGTCGCCGAGCGCGCCCGACGGGATCACGGTGGCCGACCTGGTCGCGAAGGGGCGCTACCCCCACCAGAGCCTGCTGCGGCAGTGGTCGCGAGCCGACGAGGAGGCGGTCGCGGCGGCCGTCGAGGCGGCCGACGTCGCAGGTCTCACCGACCGCCCGGTCGACGAGCTCTCGGGCGGCCAGCGGCAGCGGGTCTGGCTGGCGATGGCGCTCGCCCAGGAGACGCCGCTGCTCCTGCTCGACGAGCCCACGACGTACCTCGACATCGCCCACCAGCTCGAGGTCCTCGAGCTCGCCCGCCGGCTCGCCCGCGGCGGGCGTACCGTCGTGACCGTGCTGCACGAGCTGCAACTCGCCTTCCGGTACGCCGACCACCTCGTGGTCATGTCCGGGGGGCGGGTGGTGGCGTCGGGGGACCCGCGTGGGATCGTCACGGCCGACCTGATCGAAGAGGTTTACGACCTGCCCTGTCGGGTCATCGAGGATCCGCTGACCGGCACCCCGCTGGTCCTGCCGCTGGTCGGGACCGGTGCCGGCACTCGGGATGGAGAACGATGAGTACGACGACGAGGCGACCGCCGAAGGTCCCGCGTCCGGAGCCCGTGCCGCGGGTCCGCAGCTGCCTGATCGACCGGCTGGCGCCGGAGGACGTCCCGATGTTCTGGGACCGGATCGCGCAGCACCTGCCGCTGGTCGAGGAGACCGACGACCCCCACGAGGCGGTGGTGACCTTCTGCTGGCGCGACCGCGAGGCGGAGCAGGTGCTGCTCTTCGCGAACCGCCTCACCGACGAGACGAACCTCGCAGGCACCCTCCTCGAGCGGCACGACGACAGCGACCTGTGGCATGCGTCGTTCCGGATGCGCGCCGACTGGCGGGCGTCGTACGCCTTCCTCGTGCAGCACCCCGGCGAGCCGGCGCCGTGGGTGGTCGACGGCCACGTCGCGCTGCGGGCCGCGCTGGACCGGGGCGTGCCCGACCCGCGCAACCCCGACACCTGCCACAACCGACACGGCCTGCTCCAGTCGGTCGTCTCGCTGCCCCACGCGCCCGCGCAGCGCTGGCTCGCCCACCGCGCGGAGGTCCCTGCCGGCGAGGTCGTCCACCACGAGGGCCCGGACGGGCGCGACGTGTGGATCTACGATCCCGCGGGCCCGGCCACCAACGAGCCGCTGCCCCTCGTCGTCTGCCTCGACGGCGACGTGTGGACCTCCCACCACTCGTTGCCGACGACCCTCGACAACCTCGTCGCCGACGGGATGATCCCGCCGGTCCGGGCGGTGCTGCCCGCCTCCGGCGGCACGACGGAGCGCTGGGACGAGCTCGGCGGGGACGAGGGCGCGGCGTACGTCGTCGACGAGCTGGTGCCGTGGGTGCGCGGGCTCCGCGGCGTGGGCGAGCAGGTGGTCGTCGTGGGGCAGAGCCTCGGCGGCCTCACCGCACTGCGCGCCGGCCTCGCCCGCCCGGACGCCGTCACCGGGGTCGTCAGTCAGTCGGCGTCGCTGTGGCTGGACGACCTGGCCGACGTCGTACGCCCCGGGGTGGGCACGCGCATCCACCTCTCCTGGGGGCTGCAGGAATGGGTGCTCGCCCCACCGCACCGCACGCTCGCCGCGTCGCTCGAGAAGGCCGGCATCCCCGTCGAGGCGGTCGAGGTCAACGGCGGCCACGACTACGCCTGGTGGCGCGGGACGGTCGCCGATGGGCTGAGGGCGCTGCTGGGATAGTCCGGGACGAAACGGTCGGTCTACTCGCGAGTAACCGACCGTTTCGTCCCGGACTACCCCGGCCGCCGCGGAACAAACCCCGCCCGCACTCACGTTGCCCGAGCGTGACGTCGCCGAAGCTGTCAGTTCTCGATCTCGTCCCCGTCCGCAAGGACCAGTCGACCTCCGACGCGCTGGCGGCGACGCTCGCGCTCGCGAGGACGGCGGACGGGCTCGGCTTCGAGAGGTACTGGCTCGCCGAGCACCACAACATGCCGGCCGTCGGCTCGACCAACCCGCCGGTGCTCGTCAGCCTCGTCGCCGGCGCGACCGAGCGGATCCGGGTCGGAAGCGGCGGGGTCATGCTCCCCAACCACGCACCGCTCGTCGTTGCCGAGCAGTTCGCCCTCCTCGAAGCAGCCTTCCCCGGCCGGATCGACCTCGGCATCGGCCGGGCGCCCGGTACGGACCAGGTGACGGCATGGGCGCTGCGGCACGGCGCCGGGGGAGTGAGCGAGGAGAACGTGCTCCGCTTCCCCGAGTACGTCGACGACGTGCTCGCCATGATGGACACCGCCGGCGTCGGGCTGAACGTCGGCGGCCGCCTCCACGAGCTGCGCGCCACCCCGGCCGCGCGGACGATCCCCGCGATCTGGCTGCTCGGCTCGTCGGACTACTCGGCCCGGCTCGCCGCCGAGAAGGGCCTGCCGTACGTCTTCGCGCACCACTTCTCCGGGCAGGGCACCGCCGAGGCCCTGGAGCTCTACCGGTCCCACTTCAAGCCCTCGGCCGAGCTGGCCGAGCCGCGCACCTTCCTCACCCTGAACGCGTGCGTCGCCGAGACGCCCGGCGAGGCGGAGCGCCGCGCCCTGCCGCAGCTCCTCACGATGGTCCGCCTGCGCACCGGGCAGCCCCTCGAGGCGCAGCCGAGCATCGAGGAGGCGGAGAAGACGATGCAGTCGGGGGTCCCCGACTCGCACCTCGGGCTCGTCGACGCGATGCGCGCCAAGTGGGTCATCGGCGACGCCGAGCACGCCCGCGCGCGGGTGGCGGAGCTGGCGGCGACGTACGCCGTCGACGAGGTCATGGTCAACCCCGTCTCCGGGGCGTACGACGGCACCGACCCGCGCACGGCGCCGACCCGCGAGGAGACGCTGCGGCTGCTGGTCGGCTGACCTCCCGACGAGGCGACTCCGGCGGCGGCGTACGAGCCGCTGTCGATTGGCGATTCGTCACACGGCGCGGGTAGACTGGCGCTTCGGCCCAACGTGGGTCTGCTCCGTCCTGCCTCGCGGCTGCCCGGCCTTGCTCTCCATCGAAGTGATGGAGCCGCATGTCCGGGTGAGGGATGCGGACGGCTTCACGAGGTCCACCCGCCGGGTCAGCGACCCGGCCGGGAGGTTCCCGGGCCACCGGGGGAGCCCGCTCCTCCGGCATCACGGTAGACAAGCGACCAACAGATTGCGGAGGACATGCCGAAGAAAGAAGGCGTGATCGAGATCGAGGGCACCGTCGTGGAGGCCCTCCCCAATGCCATGTTCCGCGTCGAGCTGAGCAACGGCCACAAGGTTCTCGCCCACATCAGCGGCAAGATGCGCCAGCACTACATCCGGATCCTCCCCGAGGACCGCGTGGTGGTGGAGCTGTCCCCCTACGACCTGACCCGCGGTCGGATCGTCTACCGCTACAAGTGACCGGCGACCGCCGGTCGTAGCCGACTAGCAAGAAAGGGCTGACATGAAGGTCAACCCGAGCGTCAAGCGGATCTGTGACAAGTGCAAGGTGATCCGTCGCCACGGCCGCGTCATGGTGATCTGCGAGAACCCCCGCCACAAACAGCGTCAGGGTTGATTCGCGAAGCGAATCAAGGTCGAGCCCGACGGCGCGAAGCGCCCGAGGTGTCCAGACCTACACACCACAACCGAATACCGACATCGAGTCGCTAGGTCTCGACAAGCTCGACCAACGAGCGAGGCCGAATCACCTCCGGAGTAGAGGCCGGAGCCCCGGGAGCCACCCGGGGACGCGAGTCGACCGACACCTCTGCGAGAACACGAAGGAATCACATGGCACGCCTCGAAGGTGTGGACCTCCCTCGCGACAAGCGTGTGGAGATCGCTCTCACCTACATCTACGGCATCGGCCGTACCACCTCCCAGAAGCTCCTGGAGGCGACCGGGATCTCCCCGGACACCCGCGTCCACGCGCTGACGGAGGACGAGCTGGTCAAGCTCCGCGACGCGATCGAGGCCCAGGCGATCAAGACCGAGGGTGACCTCCGTCGAGAGGTCCAGGCCGACATCCGCCGCAAGATCGAGATCGGCAGCTACCAGGGTCGCCGCCACCGCATGGGTCTGCCCGTGCGCGGCCAGCGCACCAAGACCAACGCGCGCACCCGCAAGGGCCCCAAGCGCACCGTCGCCGGCAAGAAGAAGGCCAAGTGACCCTCAGGTCACTGACCTCCCGATCTCTCATCGACCAGCCAAACAGGAGTTAATGAATGCCTCCGAAGAGCCGTCAGGCTGCGGCGAAGACCAAGGTCCGCCGCAAGGAGAAGAAGAACGTCGCCCAGGGCGAGGCTCACATCAAGAGCACGTTCAACAACACGATCGTCACGATCACCGACCCGACCGGCGCGGTGATCTCGTGGGCCTCGGCCGGCACCGTCGGCTTCAAGGGCTCGCGCAAGTCCACCCCGTTCGCCGCGCAGATGGCCGCCGAGGCCGCCGGTCGCCGGGCCATGGACCACGGCATGAAGAAGATCGACGTCTTCGTCAAGGGCCCGGGCTCGGGCCGCGAGACGGCGATCCGGTCCCTGGGTGCCATCGGCCTCGAGGTCGGCACCATCCAGGACGTCACGCCCACGCCGCACAACGGCTGCCGCCCGCCCAAGCGCCGTCGCGTTTGATTCCCACCGAGACATAGAAGGAGACTGAAGAGTAATGGCCCGTTACACCGGCCCCATGACCCGCAAGTCGCGCCGTCTCGGTGTCGACCTCGTCGGCGGTGACGCCGCGTTCGAGAAGCGCCCCTACGCTCCCGGCCAGCACGGCCGCGGCCGCATCAAGGAGAGCGAGTACCTCCTCCAGCTGCGCGAGAAGCAGAAGGCCCGCTTCAGCTACGGCGTGATGGAGAAGCAGTTCGCCAACTACTACGCCGAGGCGCACCGCCGCCCCGGCAAGACCGGTGACAACCTGCTCCAGCTGCTCGAGTGCCGTCTCGACAACGTCGTCTACCGCGCCGGCTTCGCCCGGACCCGTCGCCACGCCCGGCAGCTGGTCGTCCACGGCCACTTCCTGGTCAACGGCAAGAAGGTCAACATCCCCTCGTACCAGGTCTCGGCCCACGACGTCATCGACGTCCGTGAGAAGTCCCTGGAGATGACCCCGTTCATCGTGGCTCGCGAGACCCACGGCGAGCGCGTCGTCCCGGCGTGGCTCGAGGCCATCCCGAGCCGCATGCGGATCCTCGTCCACCAGCTCCCGATCCGGGCCCAGATCGACATCCCGGTCCAGGAGCAGCTGATCGTCGAGTACTACTCGAAGCTCTAACTGAATAGCGCGAGCGTGTCGGCCTCGCCGCCACACCCGCGCACGCGGTCGGGTCGGCTGCCATTCCGGTTGGTCTGGCGGCCCGCCCGATCGCAGAAGTGAATCGCTAAACACTTCCGTCACACCCTTTGATATTCGGGTCCCTCATATAGCGGTCGGGCCCGGAAAGGACACCACCAGTGCTTATCGCACAGCGCCCCACCCTGTCGGAAGAGACCGTCGACGAGTTCCGCTCTCGCTTCGTCATCGAGCCCCTCGAGCCTGGCTTCGGTTACACGCTCGGCAACTCGCTTCGCCGTACCCTCCTGTCCTCGATCCCCGGTGCCTCGGTCACGAGCATCAAGATCGACGGCGTCCTGCACGAGTTCTCGACCATCGAGGGCGTCAAGGAGGATGTCACCGAGATCATCCTCAACCTCAAGGGCCTGGTCGTCTCCTCGGAGCACGACGAGCCGGTCACCATGTATCTCCGCAAGTCGGGCGCCGGTGACGTCACCGCCGCCGACATCGCGCCCCCTGCCGGTGTCGAGGTGCACAACCCGGACCTGAAGATCGCGACCCTGTCCGACAAGGGCAAGCTCGAGCTCGAGCTGGTCGTCGAGCGCGGCCGCGGCTACGTCTCCGCCGTCCAGAACAAGGGCGCCGACAACGAGATCGGCCGGATCCCGGTCGACTCGATCTACAGCCCGGTCCTCAAGGTCAGCTACAAGGTCGAGGCCACCCGTGTCGAGCAGCGCACCGACTTCGACAAGCTGGTCATCGACGTCGAGACCAAGCCGTCGATCCGGCCGCGCGACGCCCTCGCCTCGGCCGGCAAGACCCTGGTCGAGCTCTTTGGCCTCGCCCGCGAGCTGAACGTCGAGGCCGAGGGCATCGACATCGGCCCGTCGCCGGTCGACGAGCAGCTCGCCGCCGACCTCGCCCTCCCGGTCGAGGACCTGCAGCTGACCGTCCGCTCCTACAACTGCCTCAAGCGCGAGGGCATCCACACCGTGGGTGAGCTCATCAGCCGCTCGGAGCAGGACCTGCTCGACATCCGCAACTTCGGCGCCAAGTCCATCGACGAGGTCAAGGCGAAGCTGCACGAGATGGGCCTGTCCCTCAAGGACAGCGCTCCCGGCTTCGACCCGTCCGCCGCCCTCGCCGCCTACGGCGACGATGACGACGACGCCTTCGTCGAGGACGAGCAGTACTGATTGGCGCGAGCGCGTCGGCTTCGCCGCCGCGCTGCCGCGCTCCGGTCCGGTTGGGTGCCTGGCCAGTTGGTCTGGCGGGCCACCGACCTCGACAACTGAATCGGTCCGGTTTGGGTGCCTGACTGAGTTGGTCTCCGGGCCTACCAGTCTCGGCATCTGACCGGATCCAGCAGGACTCCCGGCTCGGCGCCCGCCGACCGGATCATCAAAATCGCAGTCGATCAGGCTGCGTCTACCCCGGTACCTCGTACGGCCGGAGAGAAAGGAAGAGGCAGATGCCTACTCCCAAGAAGGGCGCCCGCATCGGCGGTAGCCCGGCCCACCAGAAGCTGATCGTCTCGAACCTCGCCACCGCGCTGTTCGAGCACGGCCGCATCACCACCACCGAGGCCAAGGCCCGGCTGCTCCGCCCCGTCGCGGAGAAGCTGATCACCAAGGCCAAGAAGGGTGACCTGCACAACCGCCGCGAAGTCCTCAAGACCATCCGCGACAAGGGCGTCGTGCACCAGCTCTTCACCGAGATCGCCGAGCAGTTCGCGGAGCGTCCGGGCGGCTACACCCGGATCACCAAGCTCGGCCCCCGCAAGGGCGACAACGCCCCGATGGCAGTGATCGAGCTGGTCAGCGAGGCGTACGAGCCCAAGGCCAAGCCCGCCCAGGCCGCCACGAAGGCCGAGGCTCCTGCCGCCGCTCCCGCGGCTCCGGTCGAGGAGGCTCCCGCTGATGAGGCTCCCGCCGAGGAGACCGAGGTCGTCGAGGCCGAGGCCACCGAGGAGACCGCCGAGGCTCCGGCCGAGGAGGCTGCCGAGGCCGAGGCCACCGAGGAGGCGCCCGCCGCCGAGGAGACCGAGGAGAAGCCCGAGGCCTGACCTCGCCGCTCTCCGGCACCACGCCGAACCGACGGCCCGTCCCCGACCGGGGGGCGGGCCGTCGTGGCGTGTTTTCGGGGTACTCCGGGACGAAATGGTCGTTCTACTCGCGAGTAACCGACCATTCCGTCCCGGACTACCCCGCCAGATCGAGCCTCAGCGGTCCCCGACGGACCTCAGGGGAGCGCCGGAGACGCCGCGGGGAGGTCGGCGAGCCAGCGGTGGACGAGGGGTACGACGGAGGCCCCCTCACCGCTCGCCGCGGCGACCCGCTTCATCGAGCCCGCCCTGATGTCGCCGGCGGCGAAGACGCCGGGGACGGTGGTGGTGAGCTCGGCGGGCGGCCGGTCGCCGATCCAGGTCTCCCGGGGCACATCGCGCCCGGTGAGGACGAAGCCGCGGTCGTCGACGGCGACCTCCGGCGGGAGCCACTCGCAGTGCGGCTCCGCGCCCAGCAGCAGGAACAGCCCGGCGGCAGGGACAGTCGTGCGCTCACCCGTCGTGACGTCCTCGAGGCAGATCCACTCCAGCCGCTCGTCGCCGCCACCGTCGACGACCGCGGTGGGGCTCTGCACGGAGATGACCGGGTTGTAGGCGATCTCGCCGACGAGGTACGACGACATCGTCTCCTCCAGCGATCGTCGCGCGACGAGCCGGACCGAGCGAGCGAAGCGGGCGAGATGGACGGCCGCCTGACCCGCCGAGTTGCCGCCGCCGACCACGACGACGTCCTGGCCCTCGAGCTCGCGGGCGACCGAGGCGACGGTGCCGTAGTGGACACCCCGCCCGACGAGGTCCTCGAGCGGCTCGACGCCGAGCTTGCGATAGGCGACGCCGCTCGCGATCACCACCGACCGGGCGCGTACGTCGCCGCCGTCGGTCCGTAGTACGTGCGGACTGCCGGGCACCAGTGCCTCGACCGGCCAGCCGGTGAAGAACCGGGTGCCGAAGCGGATCGCCTGGTTGCGGGCCCGGAGCGCGAGGCGCATCCCGGAGATACCGCGCGGGAAGCCGAGGTAGTTGCGGATCATCGAGCTGGTGCCGGCCTGCCCGCCGATCGCCTCCGACTCCAGCACGACGGTGGAGAGCCCCTCGGAGGCGGCGTACACCGCCGTGGCGAGCCCGGCCGGGCCCGCGCCGACCACCGCGACGTCGACGACGTCGGGCACGCTGACGTCACCGGGGGAGCCGTAGAGCGACATCGCGACATCACGGACCGACCGTGGCGCCGTCGGCGGCCGGATGACCGACCACACCATCGGGTAGTCGGTCCCGGGCTCGAAGTGGTCCCGCACCCAGCGGCCGACATCGCTCTCGGGTTCGTAGAGCCGGCTCGGCATCCCCATCCGCTCGAGGTAGTCGCGGATGGCCAGGGTGAGCGTGTCGTGGGCCGGCGCGACGATCTTCGCCGTCGGCGCCTCCGGATCGGGCACCGTGGAGCCCCAGTCGGACAGCAGGTCGGTGATCGCGTTGTGGAACTCCTCGTCGCGGGGGCCGCGCGGCATGAGGAGATAGGCGTCGTACTTGCCCTTCGCCATCCCGGCCCGCAGCGGTGGCGCGTCGGCGAGGAAGCGCTCGGTGGGCGCGACGATGGCGCGCCGGGCGGTGGGTACGGCGGCGCGCCACTGCGCGAAGGCTTCCAGGACCGGAGCGTCGGGCAGGACGGAGTCGCTGACGAAGAGCGCGACCGACGTGCCTTGCGCGGTCAGCGCGGCGGTGATCTCGAGCGTCTCGGCGCATGAACGCGCGCCCCGCAGCTCGTAGTCGCGCTCGTAGCGGCAGAACTCATCGACCAAGCGGTCGGCGTACTCCTCGGAGCAGCAGACGATCGCGGGCCGGGCCCCGGTCGTGGTCACCCGACGATCGTAGGCGGGCTCAGTCCAGTTGGGCGAGGAGCTTCGCGGCGTCCAGGCTGGCGGGCTCGCCGCCGGTGCGGAGCAGCTCGTGGACGGTCCGCTGGACGAGCTCGTTGGCGGGCGTGGGTACGCCGTGGAGGCGGCCGAGCAGGACGATCTCCCCGGACAGGTAGTCGATCTCGACGTCGCCGGCCCCGCGGGCGAGGCTCTGCCAGGTGGAGCTGCCCTTGCCCACCTGGCGGAGCGCGATCGTGCCTCGGCGCCGCTCAGTGTCCTGCTCCCGGGTGGCGACCGGGATCCCGGCGGCCGCGATCACCGCCTCGCCCTCGATCTGGCAGCGGCGGACCAGCTCGTGCGCCTCCGGACTCTCGGCCGCGACCGCGTCCACGCCGTTGCCGAGATTGTTGATGAGCTTGCGGTACTTCCACGCCATGATGTCCGGCCGCGGCTCCGAGATGAAGCCGGCGGCGGTGAGGTCGGCCGCGACCGCCTCCGCGACCTCGTCGGTCCCGTCGGGGAAGCGGCCGATGTCGAGGACACCGGGGACGGTGTCGGAGTTCTGGACGACCACCCCTGGCACGAGGAACGTGGCCGGCAGCACGACATGGATGGCGTACGTCCCGGCGAACCGGCGCAGGATGCGGGCCTCGTTGGCGACGCCGTTCTGCACGGCGACGACCGGGGTGTCTGTCGGCGCGTGGTCGGAGAGCGCGTCGAGCGCCGCCTCGGTCTGCTGGCCCTTCACGCACAGCAGCACCACCGTGTCGTCGGTCCACTCGACGACGGCGGGCCCGTCGACGGCCGGGATCCGCTGGGTGAGCGGCCCCTCGGCGGTGTCGAGTGTCAGGCCCGTCTCCTGGAGCGCCTTGAGGTGCGCGCCACGGGCGATCAGCGTGGTCGCGATCCCCGCGCGATGCAGGTTGCCGCCGACGACCCCGCCCACGGCCCCGGCCCCGTAGATGACATAGCGCATGACCGAACGCTAGTCGCCTTAGGCGCGGGAATCTCGATCGGGGTGGTAGACAACCTGTCCGTGGACACCTTGGTGGTCGGGGAGGCTCTCGTCGACGTCGTACGCCGCGGAGAGGTGGTGGTCGAGCACCCCGGCGGCAGCGCAGCCAACGCGGCGGTGGCCCTGGCGCGACTGGGCCGGCCGGTGCGGCTGCTGACGGCGTACGCCGCCGATGACCGCGGTGCGCTGCTCGACCGGCACCTCGCCGACTCGGCGGTGGCGCCGGCCGTCGATCCCCACCTCCTCGCCCGCACCCCGTCGGCGACGGCCACGATCGGGCTGGACGGCGCGGCGTCGTACGCCTTCGACGTGGAGTGGCGGCTGGCGGCGCTGCCGGTGACCGACGGTGCGCGGTTCGTCCACGTGTGCTCGTGGGGGCCGGTGCTGGAGCCGGGTGCGGAGCGGGTCCTCGACCTGCTGGCGGCGACGCCGTCCGTGGTGACGTACGACGTCAACGTCCGGCCCGCCGTCACCGGCGCCGGCGACGCGCTCACCGCGGCCGTCGAGCGGACGGCGTCGTACGCCGCGCTGGTGAAGGCGAGCGACGAGGACCTCGACGTCCTCTACCCCGGACTCGGCACCGACGCCGCCGCAGCCCGGGTGCGCTCCCTCGGGCCGCGGGCGGTGGTGGTGACGCGGGGCGGCGACGGCGCGACGTGGTACGGCGAGGAGACGGTGCACGTGGCGGCGGTCCCGGTGAGCGTCGTGGACACGATCGGCGCCGGCGACACCTTCGGCGCGGCGCTCCTCGACGCGCTCTGGGACGATGACCTCGACGCCCTCGACGCCGGCCGCATCGAGGAGGTGCTGGCGTACGCCGTCCGCGCGGCGGCCGTCACCGTGTCACGCCCGGGCGCCGATCCGCCCTACCGCCAGGAGCTCGGCTGAGCAGCTCGCGCAGCCGTTCGCAGTTGCCTACGGCGAACCCCCGGTCGTCGTTGTCGAAGTACCCCCACACCTCACGGCCCTGGCCGCGCCACTCCCGGATCCGGTCGGCCCACCACCGCAGGTCGCCCTCGCTGTAGGAGCCGACGTAGAGGTGGTCCGGCGACGGGCCGTGCCAGCGGAGGTAGACGAAGTCGGCGGTCGCGCGCAGGACGCACGGCAGGTGCGCGCCGCTCATGACGACGTACGCCGCCCGGCGCTCCTCGAGGATCCGGTAGGTCTCCTCGTCGTCCCACGACGGGTGGCGGAGCTCGGTCGCGACCCGGACGTCATCGGGGAGCGAGGCCAGGAAGTCGCGCAGCCGGCCGGCGGTCTCCGGCGTCCGCGGGAAGTCGGCCGGGAGCTGGATGAGCACGATCCCGGCGTGCTTGCCGAGGGCGCGCATCGCCGCGGTCAGCCGGCGCGCCCAGGCGCCGTCGGGGTCGTGCAGGCGGCGGCCGTGGCTGATCCAGCGCGACGCCTTGACCGACATGGTGAAACCGTCGGGCAGCACCTCGCCCCAGCGGTGGAACGGCCGCTCGCCCGGCCAGCGGTAGAAGGACGCGTTGAGCTCGACGGTGTCGAACCGTTCGACGTAGACGTCCCGCCGCCGCGCGACCGGCAGCCCCGGCGGGTAGAGGACGCCCGCCCAGTGGTCGTAGCTCCAGCCGGAGGTCCCGAGGCGGATGCCGTCCATGGGTCAAGGTTGCCGGGTCTCGACAAGCCCGGCCACCGGCGGTCTGGGAGGATGCACTGCGTGCGGATCCGGATCGACCTCGCCTACGACGGCACGAAGTTCCACGGCTGGGCGACCCAGCCGGGGCTGCGGACCGTGCAGGGCGAGCTCGAGGCGGCGCTGGCGACCGCGCTGCGTGTGGCGGCGGTGCGGGTGGTCGTCGCCGGGCGGACCGACACCGGCGTCCACGCCCGCGGGCAGGTGGCGCACCTCGACGTCGACGAGGAGGTGCTGGCCGCCTCGGCGGGTCGGTCCGACGACCTGCCTCTGGACGCGCTCGTACGCCGGCTCAACGGCATCCTCCCCGCCGACCTGCGCGTCCATCGGGCGGTGGAGGCGCCGGCGGA
Organism: Nocardioides asiaticus; assembly: GCF_040049175.1. NCBI lineage: Bacteria > Bacillati > Actinomycetota > Actinomycetes > Propionibacteriales > Nocardioidaceae > Nocardioides > Nocardioides asiaticus. The sequence continues at coordinate 906,994 of NZ_JBDZDM010000002.1, forward strand.
GTTCGACGCGCGGTTCTCCGCGCTGTGGCGGCGCTACGCCTACCGCGTGGCCGACCGCCCGGCGTACGCCGACCCGCTGCGTCGCCATCACGTGCTCTACCGGCCTCGGCCGCTCGACCTCTCGGCGATGAACGTGGCGGCAGCCGACCTGGTCGGCCTGCACGACTACGCCAGCTTCTGCAAGCCGCGCGAGGGCGCCACCACGATCCGTACCGTCCACCGGCTCGTCTGGGAGCGGGACGAGACGGGCGTCGCGGTCGCGACCGTCGTCGCGGACGCCTTCTGCCACAGCATGGTGCGCGCGCTGGTCGGCTGCCTGCTCGCCATCGGGGAGGGCCGCAAGGACGTCGCCTGGGCGAAGGAGACGCTCGAGGCGGCCACCCGGTCGCCCGCCGTCCCCGTCGCTCCCGCCGCCGGCCTCACCCTCGAGGAGGTCGCCTACCCGCCCGACGCCGAGCTCGGCGCCCGGCTGCTGGTGACCCGGGCCAAGCGGCAGGCGCACGAGGTGGACGACGATGAGTGAGGACCACTACTTCACCGCCGACCCGTCCTCGAGCTTCACGCGGAGCCCGGTGGACGCCGAGGTCTGGGGCCACCGGCTGTCGCTGACCAGCGGCAGCGGCGTGTTCGCGCAGGGCCGCCTCGACGTCGGCACCGCGGTGCTCTTCCGCGAGACCGAGCCGCCGGGCGCCGGCGTACGACGCGTGCTCGACCTGGGCTGCGGCTACGGCGTCATCGGACTGGCCGTCGCGCTCGCGTCGCCGTCGGTCGAGGTGACGGGCGTCGACGTCAACGAGCGCGCCGTGCTGCTCGCCAACGAGAACGCCGCGGCGCTGAGCCTGACCCATCCGGGGCTCGGCGACCGCTTCCGCGCCGTCACGCCGGGCGAGGTGGACCCGTCGGTGGCGTACGACGAGATCTGGAGCAACCCGCCGATCCGGATCGGCAAGGACGCCCTGCACGACCTGCTGCTCAGCTGGCTGCCGCGGCTGGTGCCCGGCGGCCGGGCCGTCATGGTCGTCGGCAGGAACCTCGGCGGCGACAGCCTCCAGCGCTGGCTGACCACGCAGGGCTACCCGACCAGCAGGATCGGCAGCGCGAAGGGGTTCCGGGTGCTGGAGACGCGCCGGCCCTGACCGCGGCGGCCGTGCCCGGGGTGCCCGCCCCAAACTGTCACGGTGACACTTTGGACGTCGGCAGCCGACGGCTCAGACCGCGACCGGCTCGGGGGCCAGCCGCACCGGCAGCCGGTCGACGCTGTAGACGATCGAGAGGTCGCGGAAGCCGAGCTCGCCGAGGTCGTCGGTGGCGAGGCTGAGGTCGGGGAAGCGCCGGGCGAGCCCGGTGAGCGCCGCGCGCAGCTCCATCCGCGCCAGCTCGGCGCCGACGCAGCGGTGCAGCCCGTGGCCGAAGGTCAGGTGGGCGGTACCGGCGTTGCGGAGGTCGAACTGCTCAGGATGCGGCACGACCGAGGGGTCGCGGTTGGCCCCGGACAGGCTCACGATCACGACCGAGCCCTTCGTGACGTGCTGGCCGAACAGGTCGTGGTCCTCGCGGGCGAACCGCGGGAACGCGATCTGGACCGGGCAGAGGTAGCGGAGCAGCTCCTCGATCACGGTGTCGACCTGCTGCTTGTCGCCGCTTCGCAGCATGGCGTACGCCGCCGGCTGCTGGGTCAGGACGTAGGTGCCCATCGAGAGCATCGACGCGGACGTCTCGTAGCCCCCGAGGAAGACCCCGTCGGCGAGGCCGCCGAGCTCGACGTCGTCGTACTCGTCGCCCTTGGTGCGGATGATCTCGCCGATGAGGCCCTCGCCGGGGTTGTCGCGCTGCTCCCTGACGGCGTTGATGAGGAAGGTCCGCGAGTCGGCGGCGGCGTCGAAGGCGCCGGCGGCGCCGTCCTTGCTGATGTCGAAGCGGGCCACGCCGAGCCCGTGGAACTCCTCACGGACGTCCTCCGGCATGCCGAGCAGCTCGCAGATGACCCGGAACGGGATCTCGAAGCCGAAGTGCTGGACCAGGTCGACGACCGGGCCGTTGGCCTCGAGGTCGTCAAGGGCGTCCTCGACGATCCGGTCGATCATCTCGTCGAGCCGCGCGAGGCGGCGCATCGTGAACTCCGGCGTCAGCAGCCCGCGCAGCCGGGTGTGGTCGGGCGGGTCGGTCATCCCGAGGCCCCCGATGCCCTCGGCGTCGGTGCGGGGCCGGCTGCCGAGCAGGTGGCGCATGTCGTTGCTGTAAGACCTGCTGTCGGCGAGCACCGCCCGGGCCTCGGCGTGGCCGGTGACCAGGAAGATGTCGAGCCCGAGGACGTTGCCGAGGACCGTCACCGCCTCCTGCGCCCGGGCATCGGCGAGGGCCGGGACCGGATCGACTCCGTTGCGCCGGAGGGGGTAGGTGAGGTGCTCGGGGATCTTGCGGAGGGTCGTGATGTCCGGGATGGGCGTCGACTTCCCTCGCATCGCCCAGCGCAGTGCCAGCTTGCGGGCGAGCTCCTTCGCCTTCGAGATCGGCATGCTCCAAGTGTGACCGGTCGCCGAGGCGTCAAACCATCAGGGTTGCCCCGTGTCGCACCCTGAGGCCCCCGACGGGCCGTGCTCAGCCGTGGAGGAGCGTCCGGAAGTCGGCGTACGCCGTCTCGATCGCGGCCTGGGCCGCCCGGGACTGACGACCCATGGTGATGAAGCCGTGGATGAGCCCGGGGAAGTCGTGGTGGACGACCGGGACGCCGGCCTCGGCGAGGGCGGCGGCGTAGGCGGCGCCGTCGTCGCGGAGCGGGTCGAACTCCGCCGTCACGACGACCGCCGGGGGAAGCCCCGTCAGGTCGCCGTAGCGCGGCGAGAGCCGCGGGTCGGTGGCGTCGACGTCCGGTGCGTACTGCTTCAGGAACCACTGGATAGTCTGCTCGTCGAGGAAGTAGCCCTCGCCGTTGGCCACCCGCGAGGGGTGGACGGTCGCCTTGTCGGTGGAGGGATAGACGAGCAGCTGGGCCGCCAGCGGCCGGCCCTCGTCGCGGAACACCTGGGCCACGCCCGCGGCGAGGTTGCCGCCCGCGCTGTCGCCGGCGACCGCGACCCTCCCGCTGCGTCCGAACCCGGCCTCGTGGTCGGCGATCCAGCGGGCGGCCGCGACGGCGTCGTCGTAGGCGGCGGGGAACGGGTCCTCCGGAGCCAGCCGGTAGTCGACCGCCACCACGACCGCCTCGCAGAGGTTGGCGAGGTTGCGCCCCTCGATGTCATGGGTGTCGAGGTCGCCGATCACCCAGCCGCCGCCGTGAAACATCACGATCGTCGGCAGCGCCGCCGCGGTGGCGGGCCGGTAGACCCGCGCGGGGACGTCGCCGGCGGCGCCGGGGACGGTGATGTCGTCGACGGAGGCGATCGGCGGCAGCGTCGCCGGGTCACGGCCGTCGACGGACAGCGCGCGGTAGCCCGCCCGGGCGACCGCGGGCTCCTCCTGCCACAGCGGAGGCATCCCCGCGAGGACGTCGAGGACGGCGGCGAGCTCGGGGTCGAGCGTCCGGTCTCCGGGCACGGGTCACTCCAGGGCTGACAGCGCCGTCACGACGGCGCGATGGAAGGTGGGATAGGTGTAGATCATCGAGCGCAGGGTGTCCACCGGCAGCTCGGCGTGGACGGCGAGGGTGAGCATCGAGAGCACCTCGCCGGCGTACGGCCCGACGGCGGTGGCGCCGACCAGGACGCCCCGCTCGGCGTCCTCGACCACCTTGACGAAGCCGTCGGCGCCGGGACCGTGGGTGAAGCCGCGCGAGCCCCAGTCGGCGCTGCCGGTGCGGACGCTCAGCCCGGCGTCGCGGGCGGCCTGCTCGGTCATCCCGACGCCGGCGACCTCCGGGTCGGTGAAGGTGGTGTGCGGGACGGCGTGATAGGCCGCCGGCGGCCCGTCGACCCCGAGGATGTCCTTCTGGGCGATGCCCGACTGATACATCGACATGTGGGTGAACGCGCCGTGGCCGGTGATGTCGCCGATCACCCACAGTCCGTCGCCGGCCCGGAGCCGCTCGTCGACCTCGACGCTGTCGGGGGAAAGGCCGACGGTGTCGAGCCCGACGTCGTCGAGGTTGGGGACCCGGCCGGTCGCGACCAGCAGCCGGTCGGCGGTCAGCTCCTCGCCGGAGGCGAGCGTGAGGGCGAAGCCGTCGGAGTAGGCCACCCGGGTCACCTCGGCCCCGGTCATCACCCGGATGCCCTCGCGGACCAGCACGTCGGCGAGCACCTGAGAGGCCTCCGGCTCGTCGCGGGGGAGCAGCCGCGGGCCGTGCTGGACGATCGTCACGCGGACGCCGAATCGGGCGAAGGCCTGCGCCAGCTCCGCGCCCACGGGCCCGCCACCGAGGATGACCAGCGATCCCGGCAGCTCGGTGACGCGGACGGCGTCGCGATTGGTCCAGTACGGCGTGCCGGCGAGCCCGTCCACCGGCGGCTCGGCCGGGCGCGTGCCGGTGTTGAGGACGACTCCGCGACGGGCGGTGTAGGTGAGCGCATCCGAGCCGTCGGTCGGCTCGAGGATGACCCGCTTCGGGCCGGCCAGCCGGGCGGTGCCGTGGTGGACGGTCGCCCCGGTCTTCTCGAGCCGCTCGACCGCGGCGGCGTCGGACCAGCCGTCGGTGGCCTCCTCGGAGAGCCGTCGGGCCACCGGCGCCCACGAGGACACGACGCTGACGTCGCCGGCCAGCAGGCCGGCCCGGTCGGCCTCGGCCAGGGTGTCGGCGGCCCGCAGCATCATCTTGGTCGGGATGCACGCGAAGTAGGGGCACTCGCCGCCGACCAGGTGCTTGTCGACCGCGACGACCTCGAGCCCGGCCTTCGCCGTCTCGAGGGCGAGCGCCTCGCCGCCGGGACCGGTGCCGACGACGACGACGTCGACCTCGCGGTCGCCCCCCGTCTCGGTCATCAGAGCAGCCCCTCGTCGGTCAGGAACTCGTGCGCGACGTCGGCGGGCTTCTCCCGGTCGACCGAGACCTTGCCGTTGAGCTCGGTCAGCTTCTCGGTCGTGAGCGCCTTCATCAGCGGGTCGAGCACGTCGGGCAGGTCCGGGTGGTCGGCGAGGTAGTCGCTGCTGACCGCGGGGACGAGGTTCTGAGCGGGCTGGATGTGCTGGTCGTCGTCGAGGACGACGAGGCCCTGTGAGTCGAGGGTGCCGTCGGTGGTGCTGGTCTCGCCGAGCTGCGACTCGCCGTCGATCACCGACTTGTAGGTCTGGTCGCTGGCGTAGCCGAGCGGCAGCAGCTTGGTGACGTCGATGCCGTACTTGTCCGTGAGCCCGCCCTCGCAGTCGAGGCGGCCGCTGCAGTCAGGCGCCGCGGCAAGGACGACCTTCTTGCCCTTGAGGTCGGAGAGCCTGGTGACGCCGTCGTCCTCGGAATACTTCTTCGTGACGAAGAAGGCGTTGGTGTCGGTCGCGCTGGACTGGTCGAGCAGGGTGATCCCGGCGTCGTCGAGCAGCTTCTTGCCCTGCTGGGCGAGCTGCTCGCCGTCACCGGCCTCGAACGGCTTCGCGGAGTCGCCGTTGGCCTTGGCGTTGAGGAAGTTGACGATGCCGCCGACGTACTCCGGCACGACGTCGACCTGGCCGGGGAAGGTCGCCATGTAGGCGTCCCGGGTGTCGACGAGCTTGACGCTCGGCTGGTAGCCGGCGTTCTTCAGCAGCTCTTCGTACATCGCCGTGACGAGCGCCGCCTCGGGGAAGTTCTGGCTCGCGATCGAGATCTTGCCTCCTCCGCCGGAGGAGCCGGCGGAGGGGCTGTTGTCGTCGGAGGCGAGGTCGTCCCCGGCGCCGCAGGCGGTGGCCGTGAGCAGCACCCCCGCGGAGAGGAGCGCCGCCGCCGTACGTCGAACGTTCATGGTCACCTTCCTGCGGTCAGGAGTCAGATCGTGTCCACCCTAGGGACCTGCACGGACAGCCGCACCAGACCGGCGGCTGCCAGCTCGAGAACGACGGCGACGACCGCGACCACGACCGCTCCGGCGAGGCCCTCGCCGTACTGCGTCCGGGCGAAGCCGTCGGTGATGACGCGACCCAGGCCGGGGCCGGCCACGAGGGCGGCGATCGTGGCGGTCGCCCAGACCTGCACGAGCGCGAGGCGTACGCCGCTGAGGACGAGCGGCAGGGCCAGCGGGAGCTCGACCCGGGCGAACCGCTGGCCACCGGTCATGCCCATCCCGACGGCCGCCTGCTTGACGTCGGCCGGCACCTCGCGGACCGCGACGTAGGCGTTGGTGATGATCGGCGGCAGCGCGAAGAGCGCGAGCGCGATGAGGGTCGCGAGCCCGGCGCGCCCGTAGGGGCCGGCGGTGCGTACGCCGGGCCAGTCGGCGGTGACGAGCAGCGCGAGGAGCGCGAAGACGGGGACCGCCCGGCCGATGCCGCTGATGTTGACGGCGAGCCAGCCGCCGCGACCGAGGTGGCCGAGCCAGAGCGCCACCGGGAGCCCGATGACGAGCGCCATGGCGAGCGCGGTGACCGTGAGCAGCAGCTGCTGGCCGAGCAGGTCGAGCAGGCCGCCGTCACCGGTCCAGTGGCCGCCCGCGGTGAGGTAGCGCCAGGTGTCGCCGAACAGCCTCATCCGCGCCTCCACGGGGTGACCAGGCGGCCTGCAAGCACGAGCAGCAGGTCGAGGACCACCGCGAGCACCACGCACAGCACCGCGGCGGTGAGGAGCTCGGCCCGGAAGTCGGTGCGTACGCCGTCGGCGATGAGGTTGCCGAGGCCGCCGTACGCCACCAGGGAGCCGACGGTCGTCAGCGCCACCGTCGAGACCGTCGCCACGCGCAGCCCGGCCAGGATCACCGGGACCGCGAGCGGCAGCTCGACCCGGGCAAGCCGGCGTACGGGACCGTAGCCGAGACCCCGCGCGGCGTCGCGTACGTCGGCCGGCACGGAGTCGAGCCCGTCGACGAGCGCCCGGACCAGGATCGTGAGCGCATAGACCGCGAGCCCGATCACCACCGTCGTCATCGTGAGTCCGGTGAACGGCACCAGCAGCGGCAGGAGCGCCAGGCTCGGCACCGTGTAGAGCGCGGTGGTGAGCCCCAGGATCCCGTTGTGCAGCCACCCGACGCGGCGCGCGGCCAGCGCCAGCGGGACCGCGACCGCCAGCCCCAGCACGACCGCGAGGACGGTGATCTCCAGGTGCTGCACCGTGGCTGAGCGGATCTCGGAGCCGCGGTCCTGCCAGTAGTCGGGGCACACCCAGTGGTTGACGAGCCGGCTGTAGCACGACGGCCCGGTCGCCTGGGCCTGCGCCGCCGACGGGGCCAGTAGGGTCACGGCATGGACGTTACCGGGCCGATGATCGTGCTCGAGGGCGTGACGAAGACGTACGCCGACGGCACGACCGCCGTCCAGGACCTCTCCCTCAGCGTGGACCGCGGCGAGGTCGCGGCGCTCGTTGGCCCGTCGGGCTGCGGCAAGTCGACGACGCTGCGGATGGTCAACCGGCTGGTGGAGCCGACGTCGGGCACGATCACCGTCGCGGGACGGGACGTGATGTCGCAGGACCCGGTCGAGCTGCGCCGAGGCATCGGCTACGTCATCCAGCAGGTCGGCCTCTTCCCGCACCAGAAGGTGCTCGCCAACGTGATGACGGTGCCGGTCCTGCTCGGCCGGCCGAGGGCGGAGGCGCGCAGCCGCGCCCGGGAGCTCCTCGAGCTCGTCGGGCTCGACCCGGCGACGTACGCCGACCGCTACCCGCACCAGCTCAGCGGCGGTCAGCAGCAGCGCGTGGGCGTCGCCCGGGCTCTGGCCGCCGACCCGCCGGTGCTGCTCATGGACGAGCCGTTCGGCGCCGTCGACCCGCTCGAGCGGCGGCGGCTGCAGGACGAGTTCCGGCGGCTGCAGCAGGACCTCGGCACCACCGTCGTACTCGTCACCCACGACCTCGACGAGGCCGTCCGGCTCGGCGACCGGGTCGCCGTGATGGCGCCCGGCGGCCGGCTGGCCCAGTGGGGGACCCCGGCCGAGGTGCTCGCCCGGCCGGCCGACGACTTCGTCGCCTCCTTCGTAGGCTCGACCTCGGGGCTGCGCCGCCTCAGCGTCACCCGCATCGACGCCGGCCACCTCGAGAGGCTCGACGGCGTCTCCGCCGGCGATCTCGCCGCCACCCTCCCCGTCGGCGCCACCCTCGAGGAGGCACTCGCGCTCATGCTGCGCGACGACCGCCCGGTCGTGGGGGTCACCGACGGCCCCCGCTTCCTCGGCGTGCTCACCCCCTCCGGGATCCACGCCGCGCTGCGCGCCTCGCTCTGAGGCCGGTCGTCCCGACTGGCATAGGTGCCCTGCGAGGTTGGATGCCCCGATCGGCTAAGCGGATGGAACCCGGAGATGGGCGACCTATGCCAGTCGAGGCGACCTGTGGACAAGCTGCTGAAGTGCGCCGAGGCGGGCATGACCCGGTCATGGAAGCAGTAGATGCCCTGGCGATCGTGGGCGGAGTCGCGACGCCACGCGTGTTGATGCGGCTGACGAGCCGCCGCAAGGTCCGTCGCGCGATCGAGTGCGGGCTGATCCGGAGAGCCGGCCGCAAGCTCGTGCTCGCTGATGTCGCTGAGCACTTCCTGGCGGCACTGTCCCTCACCGGAGTGCTCTCGCACCTCAGTGCGGCGCAGCACTGGGGCTGGAAGGTCAAGACCCCGCCGGACCGCGCCTGGGTCAGCGTCCCGCGCCATCGGCGAATCGGTCCGGACCGCCGGCGGCGGCACCACGTCGTCTACGCGGACCTCGATCCGGAGGAGATCACCGACGGTGTCACCAGCCCGCTGCGCACGGTGCTCGACTGCGCCAAGCGCCTGCCCTTCGACGAGGCGCTCGCCGTCGCCGACTCAGCGCTCCGGTCAGGGATGGTGGACAAGGACGAGCTGGTGACCGCCGCCGCGCGGGTCCAGGGCCGTGGCCGGCGCGAGTGTCTGCGCGTGGCCGACGCCGCGACGCCGCTGGCTGCGAACCCCTTCGAGTCGGTCCTGCGGGCGCTCGTGCTGGAGTTCCCCGTGCTCGCGGTCGAGCCGCAGGCGGAGGTCGTGGCCCGCTCCCTCGTCCTGCATCCCGACCTGGTGGACCGCGACCACCGGATCGTGTTCGAGGCGGACTCGCACGAGTTCCACACCGGCAAGCAGGCGCACGACCTGGACTGCGAGCGCTTCACGGCACTCGGAGTCGCCGGCTGGCTGGTCGTGAGGTTCAGCTGGGAGCAGGTCATGCTCAGGCCGGACTACGTCCGGGACGTCCTCATGGAGCTGGTCCGGCTCGTGGAGGCCGGTCGCCCCGACTGGCATAGGTGCTCTCAGACCGCGTGCGCGCTCGCGGTCTGAGCGCGGCCGGCGGGGGAGAGCGCCTGCTATGCCAGTCCGGACGGCCGCGAAAACCAGGTGACAGCCGATGGGAGACTGGTGACCCATGGGCCACGTAGACGTCTCGGGTGTGCGATTCGAGCTCCCGGACGGCCGGGTGCTCCTCGACGACGTGTCGTTCCGGGTGGGCGAGGGCGCGAAGGTGGCGCTGGTCGGCGCCAACGGGGCCGGCAAGACCACGCTGCTGCGCATCGTGACCGGCGAGCTGCAGCCGCATGCGGGCGTCGTGACCCGCTCGGGCGGCCTCGGCGTGATGAGGCAGATGGTCGATGGCCGAAGCGGAGCCCGAGGCGATGGACACCGCGGCGCGACCACCGTGGCGGAGCTGCTGCTCTCCGTCGCACCGGCGCGGGTGCGGGCGGCGGCGAGCGAGGTGGACACGTGCGAGCTCGCGCTGATGGACCACGACGACGAGCGGACGCAGCTGCGCTACGCCACCGCGCTCGCGGAGTACGCCGACGCGGGCGGCTACGACCTCGAGGTCGTGTGGGACGTGTGCACGATGGCGGCCCTCGGCGTACCTTTCGACCGCGCGAAGTACCGCTCGCTCGACACGCTCTCCGGCGGTGAGCAGAAGCGGCTGGCGTTGGAGTACCTCCTGCGCGGGCCCGACGAGGTCCTGCTCCTCGACGAGCCGGACAACTTCCTCGACGTGCCCGGGAAGATCTGGCTGGAGGAGCGGATGCGTGAGTCGCCCAAGACGATCCTCTACGTCAGTCACGACCGCGAGCTGCTGAACAACACCGCCACCCGGGTCGTCACCGTCGAGCTGGGGAGTGCGGGCAACCAGGTCTGGACCCACCCAGGCAGCTTCGGGACCTACCACGAGGCGCGCAGAGAGCGGTTCGCTCGGCTCGAGGAGCTGCGCAAGCGGTGGGACGAGGAGCACGCGAAGCTGCGTGCCCTCATGCTCATGTACAAGAACAAGGCGGCCTACAACGCCGACATGGCCTCGCGCTATCAGGCGGCGAAGACCCGCCTGGAGAGGTTCGAGCAGGCCGGGCCGCCGATCGAGCAGCCGCGCGAGCAGCAGGTGCGGATGCGACTCAAGGGCGGCCGCACCGGCAAGCGGGCGGTCGTCTGCGAGCAGCTCGAGCTCACCGGCCTGATGAGGCCGTTCGACCTCGAGGTCTGGTACGGCGAGCGGGTGGCCGTCCTCGGGTCCAATGGCTCGGGCAAGAGCCACTTCCTGCGCCTCCTCGCCGCCGGCGGCACGCGACCGGACAAGGAGCACGAGCCGGTGTCGACGGGCTCGGCCGGCGGGGAGATCGCGCCGGTCGCCCACACCGGTGTCGCGCGGCTCGGCGCACGGGTCCGCCCCGGCTGGTTCGTGCAGACCCACGCCCACCCCGAGCTGATCGGGCGCACGCTGCTGGAGATCCTCCACCGCGGCGACGAGCACCGTGACGGGATGGGCCGGGAGCAGGCGTCCCGGGTCCTGGACCGCTACGAGCTCGCCCACGCCGCCGAGCAGACCTTCGACTCCCTCTCCGGCGGCCAGCAGGCGCGCTTCCAGATCCTGCTGCTCGAGCTCAGCGGTGCGACCCTGCTGCTGCTCGACGAGCCGACCGACAACCTCGACGTCCAGTCCGCCGAGGCACTGGAGGACGGGCTCGAGGCCTTCGAGGGGACGGTCATCGCGGTCACCCACGACCGCTGGTTCGCGCGCGGCTTCGACCGATTCCTGGTCTACGGCGCCGACGGGACCGTCTACGAGTCGCCCCAGCCGGTCTGGGACGAGACCCGCGTCGAGAGGGCCCGATGAGCCTCGAGATCCTCGAGGTGGACCCGAGGGACGACGCGGCGTTCGCCGAGTGGCACGCCGTCTACGACGCGGCGGACCGCGAGGGTCGCGTCGACCCGGTCACCTGGGACCTGCGCAGCCTGCGGACCATGTTCCTGCAGGACTCCGGCACCGAGCAGCGCAGAGGGTTCGTCGGGCGCGCGGACGGCCGGGCCGTCGTCGTCGGCGACCTGCGCCTGCCACTCGTCGACAACCGGCACCGGGCCCAGATCGTCGTCTTCGCCCGTCCCGACGCCCGCCGACGCGGCTACGGCGGTGCGATGCTCGCCCACCTCGAGCGCCTCGCCGTCGACCTCGGGCGTACGACGATGGGCGCGGAGGCCGTGTGGCCGTACGACGGCGGCCCGGAGGGCCACGGCGAGCCGGGGGCCGAGTTCGCCCGGCGCCACGGTTACGACCTGGTCCTCGCCGACGTACGCCGCCGGCTGTCTCTGCCGCTGCCCGACGACCTCCTCGACCGGCTCGAGAAGGAGGCCGCGCCGTCCTGGTCGACCGGGCCGTCGGCGTACACCCTCCGCTCCTTCCGGCGCCCTGTGCCCGACGACATCGTCGAGGGCTGGGCGCGGCTGGAGGCTGCCGTGGAGACGGAGGCGCCGGTCGGCGGCCTCGACATCGAGCCGGCGACGCCCGATGTGGGGGCCGTACGCCACATCGAGGCGCTGTTCGCCGAGCAGGGGCGGTCGAGCTGGGGCACCGTGGCCCTGGACGCCATGGGGGATGCCGTCGCCTACACCGAGCTGGTCATGGGCAGGCACGAGCGGGTCGCCTACCAGTGGGGCACGCTCGTACAGCGCCGCCACCGCGGCCACCGGCTCGGGCTGGCGCTCAAGATCGCCAACCTGCGTCTCCTCGTGCAGGACCGGCCCGATGCGACCGCCGTGAACACCTACAACGCGGAGTCCAACGACCACATGATCGCCGTCAACGAGGCGCTGGGCTTCGTGCCGGTGGAGCGGATGGGGGAGTTCCAGAAGCGTCTGTGAGCACAGACGAGCAGGGCCCCGCGGCTGGTGGACACGTGGGCCGCGGGGCCCTGCTGCTGCCCCTCCCGGCTGGACGGTGGGAGGGCTGGGTGCGGCTGTCGGACCCCCGCGTCCGGCGACCGCGCCCGGGATCAGGACGTCGACGAGCCTTCGTCGGAGTCGAGCGTGATGGTCGCCGACTTCGTCTTGCCGTCGTGGGTCCAGGTCACGGTGACCTTGTCGCCCGGCCGGTAGGCCCGGATTGTCGCGACCAGCGAGTCGGAGCTGGTGATGGGCTGGTCACCGACCTTGGTGATGACGTCGCCCTCGGACATCCCGGCGTCCTCGGCCGCCGAACCCTGGTTGACCTGCTCCACCTTGGCGCCGTCGCCGTCGGTGATGTCGGACTCGCTCTGGTCCTGCGCGCTGACGCCGGCGGTCGAGACGGAGATCCCGAGGCGGGCATGGGTCGGCGTCTCGCCCTTGATCATCTGGTCGACGATCGGCATGACCTCGTCGATCGGGATCGCGAAGCCGAGGCCGATCGAGCCGGATTCCTCCGAGTCGGACGAGCCGCTGGTGCGGATCGAGGCGTTGATGCCGACGACGTTGCCGTTGAGGTCGACGAGCGGGCCGCCGCTGTTGCCGGGGTTGATCGCCGCGTCCGTCTGGACGGCGGGGTAGACGGTCGCGTTGCCCTGGTTGTCGGACCCGACGTTGACCGGCCTGTTGAGGGCGCTGACGATGCCGGAGGTGACGGTCGAGTCGAGCCCGAAGGGCGACCCGATCGCGACGACGCTCTGCCCGACGACCAGCTTGCTGGACTTGCCGATCGTCGCGGGGGTCAGGCCGCTGACGCCCTGGGCCTTGATGACGGCGGTGTCGGTGAGCGGGTCGGTCCCGAGGATCGACGCGTTCGCCGACTGACCGTTGTTGAAGTCGACCTTGATCGTGCCGTTGTCGCCGGCGACCTCCACCACGTGGTTGTTGGTGAGGATCTCGCCGTCGGAGCTGAGGATGATGCCGGAGCCGGAGCCGGCCTCGGTCTGGCCCGAGACCTCGATCTTCACCACCGAGGGGAGCACCCGGGCGGCGACCTTCTCGACGCTCCCCTTCGGTGCCGCCTCGTCCACGACCTGCGACGAGGTGGCGCCCGAGGAGCTGGCGATATCGCCGCTGTTGTCGTGCTGGCTGGTGTAGAGCGCCGCACCGCCGATGCCGGCGCCGCCGCCGACGACCAGCGCGGCCGCCACCACGCCCGCGGCGAGGCCCAGGCCGCGCTGCTTCCGCGGCTTCGCGGGCATCACCTGCGTGGCCGGCGGCCCGTAGAGCGCGCTCGGCGGCGGCGACTGCGGCCCGAGGTTGCCGGCGTACGGACCCTGGGCGCGGGGCGCGCTCGGCGGCGTCCAGAGCGGGGCCGTGGGCTCGCCGGCGCTGCCGCCCTGGCTCGCGCGCTCGCTCCCGCGCGCGGCGTCGTCCGAGGAGGGGCCAGGCGAGGACTCAGCGGGGCGACCGGTCTCGTTGTCGCCCTGCGAGTCACCGCGTGAAGGGAACTCGTTCATGTCTCTCACTCTCCCGCCCGAGTCTGTGAGCCCGCTGAGACCGGGCTGGGTGGCCCAGAAGGATCACTGCCAGCGCTCATTGCTCGAGGCTGAGCGCCAGCTTCTTCAGGAGTACGGCGAACTGCGTGCGCTCGTCGGGGCCGAGCACGGCGAGGAGCTCCTCCTCGGCCTTGCCGCGCAGCTGCATGGCCTGCTTCCAGATCTCGATGCCCGCCTTGGTCACCTCGACGTCCACCCGGCGGCGGTCGTCGGCGGCGGTGCTGCGCTGGATCCACCCGGCGCCCTCGAGGGCGTCGAGCCGGCCGGTCATGCCGGCGCCGCTGAGCCCGAGCTCCTCGGCAAGCGCGGACGGCGTGGCGTGCCCGGGGGTCTCGCGGACCATGAGCTGGTGCAGCGTCTGGTACTCGAAGTCCTGCAGCCCCACCTGGTCCAGCGCCTCCTGGCTGGTCTCCTTGAGGTGGCCCATCAACCGGTGCATGCGCACCACGACCGCCTCCACCTCGGGATCGAAGCAGAGGCCGATCCAGTGGTTGCGCCACCGCGCGACGTGCCGGTCGGCCCAGTCATCCACACCGCCACTGTAGGTCCGGCCTGGTCATCGGAGCCCGATCCGTTGCCCCTCCCGGTGAACTGGGTCACACTCGCGGGCATGGATGCCCCGATCCCCGCGTTCGTCGACGACCGGCTCGCCCACTGGGCCGAGGTGGACCCCGACGGCGAGGCGATGACCTACCTGTCCCGGACCTGGACCTGGTCCCAGTGGCACGATCGCGTACGCCGAGCCGCGGGCGGGCTCCTCGAGCTCGGCGTCGGGCGCGGGGACGTGGTCGCCTTCCTCGACAAGAACCACCCCGCCTGCGTCGAGGTCTCCCTCGCGGCCGGGCTCGTCGGCGCGGCCAACGCGGTCGTCAACTTCCGACTCGCCGGCGACGAGGTCGACTACACGCTCAACGACTGCCGCGCGAAGGTGCTCTTCGTCGGTGCCGACCTCGCGCCCACGATCGAGGCGCTCCGCCCCAAGCTGCCGTATGTCGAGCGGGTCGTGCTGGTCGCCCCCGAGGGCGGCGACGACTACGAGGCCTGGCTGGCCGCATCGGCGCCGGCCGGCCGGCAGCCGGACACCTCACCCGACGACCCGTGCCTCGTCATGTACTCCTCCGGCACCACCGGCCGCCCCAAGGGCGTGCTGCTGACCCACCGCAACCTCGTCACGCACACCATCGCCGCCCACGACGGCTGGGAGTTCGACCCGGAGGACAAGAACCTCGTCGCGATGCCGCTCTTCCACGTCGGCGGCTCGTCGTACGTCCTCTTCGGGATCCACGACGGCATCCCCAGCGTGATGACCCGCGACCCCGACGGGATGTCGCTCGCCGGGGCGATCCTGCAGGGGGCCAACCGGATGTTCCTCGTGCCCGCCGTGCTCGCGCAGGTGATCCAGGCCGGGCCGCAGGCGATCGAGGTGTTCGCGAAGCTCAAGACGTTCACCTACGGCGCCGCCCCGATGCCGCCGCCGCTGCTGCGCGAGGCGATGAAGACCTGGCCGGACTGCGACTTCATGCAGGTCTACGGCCTGACCGAGGTGGCCGGGGTGGCGACCCACCTGCTCGCCGAGGAGCACCGGACTGCCGAGGCCGAGGGCCATCCCGAGCGGCTGCTGTCGGCCGGGCGCCCGATCCCGGGCATGGAGCTGAAGGTCGTCTCCCTGGAGTCCGGCGAGGAGGTCGCGGTCGGCGAGCCGGGGGAGATCTGGCTGCGCAGCGACCAGACCACGCCGGGCTACCTCGGCCGTCCCGAGGAGACGACGAAGGCGATCACCGAGGACGGCTGGTTCAGGACCGGGGACGTCGGCCGGGTCGACGCCGGCGGCTACGTGTTCGTCGAGGACCGGCTGAAGGACATGATCATCAGCGGCGGCGAGAACATCTACTCGCCCGAGGTCGAGCGGGTCCTCGCCGAGCACCCCGCGGTCCTCGAGGTCGCCGTCGTCGGCGTACCCGATGAGCGCTGGGGCGAGGCGGTCAAGGCGTACGTCGCGCTCCGGCCCGGCACGAGCGCGACGCCCGACGACCTGATCGGGTTCTGCCGCGAGCGGCTCGCCCACTACAAGTGCCCCTCCAGCGTCGAGTTCCTCGAGGCGCTGCCGCGCAACCCGACCGGCAAGATCCTCAAGCGAGACCTGCGTACGACGCTCGTGTAGCCCCAGCCGGGACGACCCGGTCAGGTTCGGCGGCTTCCCGGATTCCCGATCCGGGGTCCTAGGGTTCGGTCATCCACCGTTCACCTACCTCCGGAAGGGTCGCTGTGTGACCGACGCCCCCGCCGATCCGACGCTCGACCCGCTGCTGCGCGGCCGGCTCGCCCCCGCACCCCGGACTCTCGTCGACATCGTCCGGGCCTCGGTGGCCCAGGCGGCCGACGACCCCGCGGTGGACGCCGGCAACGGCGTGCTGACCTACGCCGAGCTCGAGGAGGCGGCCGAGGGGGTGGCCGCCGAGCTCAACGCCGCCGGTGTCGGCCGCGGCGACAAGGTCGGGATCCGGATCTCGTCGGGCACCACCGAGCTCTACACGGCGATCCTCGGGACGCTGCTCGCCGGCGCGGCGTACGTCCCGGCGGACGCCGACGACCCCGACGAGCGCGCCCGGCTCGTCTTCGGCGAGGCGCAGGTGGCGGCGGTCCTCGGCAACGAGCTGCAGCTCACCGTCCTGCGCCGCGGGCCCGCCCGGGAGCCGGAGGAGCCCACGCCCGACGACGACGCCTGGGTCATCTTCACCTCCGGCTCGACCGGCACGCCCAAGGGGGTCGCCGTCACCCACCGCAACGCCGCCGCCTTCGTCGACGCCGAGTCCCGGCTCTTCCTCCAAGGCGCCCCGATCGGCGTCGGCGACCGGGTGATGGCGGGGCTGTCGGTCGCCTTCGACGCCAGCTGCGAGGAGATCTGGCTGGCGTGGAGGTACGGCGCCTGCCTCGTGCCCGCGCCCCGTGCGCTGGTGCGCAGCGGCGTCGACGTCGGGCCCTGGCTGGTCGCCAACGACATCACGATCGTGTCGACGGTCCCCACCCTGGTCAGCCTGTGGCCGGAGGAGTCGCTGACCGGCGTACGCCTGCTGATCATGGGCGGCGAGGCGTGCCCGGCCGAGCTCGCCACCCGGCTGCAGGCGCCCGGGCGCGAGGTGTGGAACACCTACGGCCCGACCGAGGCGACCGTGGTCGCCTGCGGCGCGCTGTTGACGGGCCAGGGGTCGGTGCGGATCGGCCTGCCCCTCGACGGCTGGGACCTCGCCGTGGTCGACCCGGCGACCGGCGAGCGGGTCGGTGAGGGGGAGACCGGCGAGCTGATCATCGGCGGCGTCGGGCTGGCGCGGTACCTCGACCCGGCCAAGGACGCCGAGAAGTACGCCGCGATGCCCTCCCTCGGCTGGCAGCGCGCCTACCGCTCGGGCGACCTCGTGGTCAACGACCCCGCCGGGCTGCTGTTCGGCGGCCGGGCCGACGACCAGGTCAAGCTCGGCGGGCGGCGGATCGAGCTCGGCGAGGTCGACAGTGCGCTGCTGCAGCTCGACGGCGTCCACGGGGCCGCGGCCGCCGTACGGAAGACCAACGCGGGCAACGCGCTCCTCGTCGGCTACGTGGCCGTCGACGACACGTTCGACCAGCACGCCGCGGTCGCGCGGCTGCGCGAGGAGCTGCCGGCCGCGCTCGTGCCCCGGCTCGCGGTGGTCGAGACGCTGCCGACGCGTACGTCGGGGAAGGTCGACCGCGACGCGCTGCCGTGGCCGCTGCCGGCGAGCAGCGGCGGCCCCGCGGGGCTGAGCCCGACCGAGGCCTGGGTGGCCGAGCTGTGGCACGACATCCTCGGCGCCGAGGTCTCCGGCGCCGGCGACGACTTCTTCGACCTCGGCGGCGGCTCGCTGACCGCCGCGCAGCTGGTGTCGCGCGTCCGGGAGCGCTATCCCGAGGTCGCGATGGGCGACGTCTACGAGCAGCCGACCGTGCGCGCGCTGGCGGCCTACCTCGACGAGATGGGCTCCTCCACCGCCGTCGTCGACCGCGAGGTGCCCGCCGTACCCCCCAAGACGCAGGCCGGCCAGGTCGTCGGCACCGTGCTCCTGCGCTGCCTCGCCGCGCCGCGCTGGCTGACCTGGCTCGCGCTGGGGACGTACGCCGCCGGGCGGATCTCCGATGAGGCGGACTGGCTCCCCACGCTGCCGTGGTGGGCGCTGCTGATCGCGGTCGTCGCCTTCCTCACCCCGCCCGGCCGCATGCTCCTGGCCGCCGGCCTGGCCCGGCTGGTCCTGCGCGGCGTCGAGCCGGGCGACCACCCCCGGGGCGGGAAGGTCCACCTCCGGCTCTGGTTCGCGTCCCACGCCGTCGAGCAGCTCGGCGCCCACGCGCTGGCGGGGGCGCCGCTGATGACGTGGTACGCCCGGCTCCTCGGCGCGAAGGTCGGCAACAACGTCGACCTGCACTCGCTGCCGCCGGTCACCGGCCTCCTCACGCTCGGCAAGGGCGCCTCGGTGGAGCCGGAGGTCGACCTGTCCGGGCACTGGATCGACGGCGACGTCCTGCACCTCGGCCACGTCCGCGTCGGCGCCCGGGCGCGCGTCGGCGCCCGGTCGATGCTCTGCCCGGGCGCCGAAGTCGGTGCCGACGCGGAGGTCGCGCCGGGCTCGTCGGTCTTCGGGACCGTCCCCGCGGGCGAGTACTGGTCGGGCTCGCCCGCCGTCCGCGTCGCCGCCGAGGCGCGCGGGCCGTGGCGCAAGCGCACCGACCGGTCCCGGCTGTGGGTCGCGGCGTACGCCGTCGCGGCCGTCGTCCCCGGCCTGCTGCCGGCGCTCGCGATCGGCGCCGGGATCGCCGTCCTGGTCGCGCTCGGCGGAACCCCGGCGTCGTACGCCGACGTCCTCGGCCTGCTCGCGTGGAGCCCGGTGGCCGTCCTCGCGGGGCTCGTCCTGCTCGCCCTCCTGATCTGGGTGGTCGTCCGGCTGGCGGGGCTGGCGGTGCGTCCGGGGGTGCACCCGGTCCGCAGCGGCGCCGGCCTCGCGGTCTGGGCGACGATGCGGGTCCTCGACGACGCGCGGACCTGGCTCTTCCCGCTCTACTCCTCGACCCTCACCCCGCACTGGCTGCGGGCCCTGGGCGCCCGGATCGGGAAGGACGTCGAGGCGTCGACCGTGCTGATGATCCCGACGCTCACCCAGGTCAACGACGAGGCGTTCCTCGCCGACGACACGCTCATCGGCGGCTATGAGCTCGGCGGCGGCTGGGTCCGGGTCGAGCGGGTGAAGATCGGCAAGCGCGCCTTCGTCGGCAACTCCGGGATGGCCGCCCCCGGCCGCAAGGTCCCCAAGGCGTCGCTCGTGGCGGTGCTGTCCGCCGCGCCGCGGCGCAAGAAGGCGCACTCCGGGGAGTCCTGGCTCGGCTCGCCGCCGGCGCCGCTGCGGCGTACGGCCGAGGAGGGCGCGGACGGCCGCACCTTCCGGCCGCCGCTCCGGCTGCGGGTCGGGCGCGGGCTGGTGGAGCTGTGCCGCTGGCTGCCCGCTACGCTGGCGTACCTGCTTCCCGCCCTGGCCGCCGTGCTCGTCGTGTGGCTGTGGGACCGGACGAACCTCGTGGTCGCCTTGGTGGCGACGGGACCGGTGCTCGCCGTCACCGGCGCCGTGGCCGCCCTGCTGACCGCCGCCGCCAAGTGGCTGCTCTGCGGGCGGATGCGGCCGGGCACCCACCCGCTGTGGAGTGGCTTCGTGTGGCGCAACGAGCTCGCCGACACGTTCGTGGAGATGGTGGCGGCGCCGTGGTTCGCCCACGCCGTGTCGGGGACGCCGATCCTGAACGCCTGGTTCCGGCTGATGGGCGCTCGGATCGGGCGCGGCGTGTGGATCGAGACGCACTGGCTGCCCGAGACCGACCTCGTCGACCTCGGCGACGGCGCGACGGTCAACCAGGGCACCGTCGTCCAGACCCATCTCTTCCACGACCGGATGCTCGCCCTGGACGTCGTCAGGCTCCGCCGGGGGGCCACGCTCGGCCCGAACTCGGTCATCCTCCCGGCCGCGACCCTGGGCAGGAACGCCACCGTCGGGCCGGTCTCGCTCGTCATGCGCGGTGAGTCGGTGCCGGACAAGACGGTCTGGATCGGCAACCCGATCGGCCCGTGGGTCTGAGCGACGGGGCGGGCCGCTAGGGTGCCGCCCGTGCCGTCCCTCCCCACCGCCGACCCGTACCTGCCGGGCCACGGCGACCCGTCCTGGAGCGCCGAGCGGTACGACCTCGAGCTCGACTATGACCTCGTCGGCAACCGGCTCACCGGGACGGCCGTGATCGACGCGGTCGCCGTCACCGAGCTGAGCCGGGTGGTGCTCGACCTCGCCCACCTCCAGGTGCGGAAGGTGACGGTCGACGGCAAGGCGCCCCGCAAGTACGCCCACCGCAACCACCGCCTCGTCGTCGACCTGCGGACACCGGTCGCGGCCGGGGAGCGCCTGCGCCTCCAGGTGAGGTACGCCGGCCGGCCCCGGCCGCTCGTGCTGTCGCACCACGGCGACGCCGGCTGGGAGGAGCTCGAGGACGGAGTCATCGTGGCCGGCCAGCCCCACGGCGCGCCCACGTGGTTCCCCTGCAACGACCGCTGCGACGACAAGGCGGCGTACACCATCGCCGTCACGACCGCCCACAACTACACGGTCGTCTCCAACGGGGTGCTCGCACGGCGGATCCGGCGCGGGTCCGGGGAGACCTGGGTCTACGAGCAGGACGAGCCGATGTCGCCGTACCTCGCGACGGTGCAGATCGGCCGCTACGAGCTCCTCGAGGTCGACGGCGGCGAGGGCTCGGTCCCGATGCGGGCGGCGATCCCGGCGGACGCGCGGGCCGGCTACCGCAAGGCGTTCGGCCGGCAGCCCGAGATGATGGCGTACTTCTCGCAAGCGTTCGGGCCCTACCCCTTCCACGCCTACACCGTCGTCGTCACCGAGGACGACCTCGAGATCCCGCTGGAGTCGCAGTCGCTGTCGACGTTCGGGCGCAACTTCCTCACCTCCGAGTGGAAGCACGTCCGGCTCGTCGCCCACGAGCTCGCCCACCAGTGGTTCGGCAACACCGTCACGATGGCGTCGATGGAGCACATCTGGCTGCACGAGGGCTTCGCCTGCTACGCCGAGTGGCTCTGGTCCGAGGCCGGCGGCGGCGAGCCTGCGGCCGAGCACGCCGCCCACCACCACGCCCGGCTCACCAAGCTGCCGCAGGACCTCGTGCTGGCAGATCCCGGCCCGGACCTGATGTTCGACGACCGGGTCTACAAGCGGGGCGCGCTCACGCTGCACGCCCTGCGCACCGTCGTCGGGGACGACGGCTTCTTCCGGCTCCTGCGCGAGTGGGTCGCCCGGCACCGCGGCGGGACCGTCACGACCGCCGACTTCGAGGCGCTCGCGGCCGAGGTGACCGGGGCCGACCTGACCGGACTGTTCAACGACTGGTTACGTCGTCGCGGATTGCCGAGCCTGCCCTGAGGCGTGCGAACATCGAGACGTGCCGAGTGGCCTGATCCGGGTCGGGATGACCTGGGAGCAGTACCTCAACCTCGACGAGCCGCGCCTCAGCGAGTACTACGCCGGAGCGCTGGTCGTCGTTCCCCACAACAGCCCGCGCCACCGGCGGCTCTCCGACCGGCTGGCCGAGATCCTGCAGAGCTACCATCCGGAGGGGACGCAGGTGACGCGCGGCTGGGGCTGGTCGCCGGACGGCGTACGCGAGCGGCTGGTGCCCGACCTGATGGTGCACGCCGCCGACGACGTTCGCCCCAACGTCTCCGGTCCGCCCGCCCTGGTCGTCGACATCCGGACCAGCCGGCCCCACGACGACCACGTCGCGAAGGCGGAGCGGTACGCCGCGTGGGGCGCCCCGGCGTACTGGCTGGTCGACCCCGACCGGCCCGTGCTCGTGACCCACGAGCTGCGCGGCGGCCGCTACGCCCAGAGCGGCCGGTGGTCCGGCGGCCGGGTCCGGCTGTCGTACGCCGGCATCGAGGTGCCGGTCGACCTCAGCGAGCTCTTCGGCTGACCAGCGGCGCGCGAAGCGGAGCGAGCGCGCCGCGTGGGTGGCGACGGAGCCACGAAGCGGTCTAGAGACGCCGCCAGAGCGCGAGCCGGTGCGGCCAGGCACGCGTGGGCACCGTCACCTCCGGCCCGACGTGGACCTGCTCGAAGCCCTCGAGCAGAGCCCCGAGGTCGTCGACGTCGTAGGCGTACGGCGGGCCGCCCTCCGAGGCCGGCCGCCCGATCGGGAAGACGCAGCTCGCGAGGAGGCCACCGGTGGTGACCACCGCGTCAGCCAGCTCGGCGACGCGCGGGCGCAGCTCGAGCGGCACGGCGCAGAAGAAGGTGTGGTCCCACAGCAGGTCGACGGGTCCGCCGGTCCGCTCGAGGACGAAGGCCGTGTCGAGCGCGTCGCCGACGGCGGACGACACCGCCGGGTGGTGCTCAGCGGAGTAGCCGGCGGCCGTGGGGGAGAGGTCGACCGCGGTGACCGACCATCCGGCCGCGGCGAGCGCTCCGGCGTCGTAGCCCCGCCCGGCGCCGGGCACGAGCGCCGTGCCGGGCCGACCCAGCCGGCCCTCGTCGAGCGCCTCGGTGAGCAGCGGCACGGGCCCGCCGAGGTCCCACGGGGTGGTCTGCGCGGCGTACCTGGCGTCCCAGTCGACGGGGTCAGCGGTCATGGCCGGAGTATCGCAGCCGATCGGTCAGACCGGCAGGCCGGCCGCGCGCAGCTGCACGCGCAGGGAGTCGGCGTCGGTGAAGCGGATCGCGCGCATCCCGAGCTCGCTCGCCGCGGCGACGTTGGCCGGGCTGTCGTCGACGAAGACCAGCCGCTCCAGCGGTGCGCCGGCGCGCTCGCCCACGAGCCGGTAGATCGCCGGGTCGGGCTTCGCCAGCTTCTCCGTGCCGGACACCACGACGTCGTCGAGCAGCCCCACGACGTCGTACGTCTCCGGCGCGTGGGGGTAGAGCTCGTGGGACCAGTTGGTCAGCCCCAGCTGGCGTACGCCGCCGGCATGCAGCTCGCGCACGAGCTCGTGGGTGCCGGGCACGGGTCCGACGAGCGAGAGCGGGAAGTTGTCGACGTAGGCCCGGCCGTGGCGCAGCCAGTGCGGGTTCTCCTCCTCGAGCTGCCGCATCGCCTCGGCCCAGGTCCCGCCCGCGTCGCAGGCGTAGTTCCAGCTCTGGAAGTCGAACTCCTCGAAGAACCGGTGCGCCTCGGCCTCGCCGACGCCGGCCGCGACCGCGGGGAACGGGTCCCACGAGATCAAGACGTTGCCGAAGTCCCAGACGACCGCCGAGATCGTCTCACTCATGCGCGGTGAGTGCTCAGGTCCAGCGCTGCTCGGCAGGGGTGAAGGTGAGACCGCGCTGCCCGGTGTAGATCTGCTTCGGGCGGGCGATCTTCTGCTCCTTGTCCTGCACCAGCTCGAGCCACTGGGCCAGCCAGCCCGGCGTACGCCCGATGGCGAACAGGACGGTGAACATCTCCGGCGGGAACTCCAGCGCCTCGTAGATCAGGCCGGAGTAGAAGTCGACGTTGGGGTAGAGCCGGCGCTTGACGAAGTACTCGTCCTCGAGCGCGATCTTCTCCAGCTCCTGGGCGACCTTGAGGAGCGGGTTGACCCCGGTGACCTCGAAGACGTCGTCGCAGGCCTTCTTGATGATCTTGGCGCGCGGGTCGTAGTTCTTGTAGACGCGGTGACCGAAGCCCATCAGGCGCTCGTTGCCGGCCTTCACGCCGTCGATGAACGCCGGGATGTTGTCGACCGAGCCGATCCGCTTGAGCATCCGCAGGACCGCCTCGTTGGCGCCGCCGTGGAGCGGGCCGTAGAGCGCCCCGACGCCGGACGCGATCGCGGAGTACGGGTCGACCTGGGTCGAGCCGACGCTGCGGACCGCGTTGGCGGAGGCGTTCTGCTCGTGGTCGGCGTGCAGGATGAAGAGCGTGTCGAGGGCCTTCACGATGCGCTCGTCGGCGGCGTACGTCGGCTCGCTCATCTTGAAGAGCATCGAGAGGAAGTTGGCCGTGTAGGACAGCTCGTTGTCGGGGTAGACGTACGGCTTGCCCTGGGCGTGACGGAACGACCACGCGCCGAGAGTCGGCATCTTCGCGATCATCCGGACGACCTGCAGATGGCGGTTGTCCGGGTCCATGATGTTGCGCGCGTCGGGATAGAAGGTCGACAGTGCGCCGACCGAGGCCATCAGCATCCCCATCGGATGGGCGTCGTAGCGGAAGCCCTCCATGAAGCCCTTGATGTTCTCGTGCACGAAGGTGTGGAAGGTGATCTCGTGCACCCACTGCTCGAACTGCTCCTTGGTGGGCAGGTCGCCGTGGATCAGCAAGTAGGCGACCTCGAGGAAGCTCGAGGACTCGGCCAGCTGCTCGATGGGATAGCCGCGATACTCCAGCACTCCCTTGTCGCCGTCGATGTAGGTGACGGAGGAGCGGCAGGAAGCGGTGTTGACGAAGCCGGGGTCGTACACGGCCAGCCCCGGACTGTCGTCGGCGGCCTTGATCTTCCCGAGGTCGGCGGCGCGGATGGTGCCGTCGGCGATCGGGACGTCGTACTCGATCCCGGTGCGGTTGTCGCGCACGGTGAGAGATTCAGTCACACATTGAACGGTAACGCGCCCATCCCACCTGCCGGAACTCGGTGTCCCATGCTCTGACCCGATCGGCCGGGCCGGGGCTACTCGCCGGGATACTCGCCGGTCACCCTGTGATCAGGTCGTGGCAAGCTCCTCGAGAGCCGCGAACCAGCGCTCCGCGCTGCCGTCGTACGGCGGGGCGCCGCTGCTCACCGCGGCGTAGACCCGCTCCGCTGACTCCTCGGCCATCGTGATGATCTCCGGCGGGTAGCCGTACTCGAGCTGGTGGGCCTCGAACTCGTCCTGGTCGACGATCGCGATCGTCCCGTCGAACCTCCGCACCACGTCGAGGTCGAGGTCGATCGAGCTGACCACGTCGTCGTCCCACACCGGCGGCGTCGTCATGTCGACGTAGATCTCGGAGCTCACCGTGCTGTTGGGCCGGTTGAAGGTCGGAAGGTGGGCGGCGTCGTGGTGCGGCACGATGCCGACCGCCGCCCAGTCCGCCTCGATCGCCCTCCCCGGTCGCGAGTAGCGGGACCCGGGCGGGTAGCCGATCCACTCGCCGTGCTCGTCGGCGCCGAGGTAGACACCGTGGAAGCGCCAGTGCGGCCGGCCGCCCCACTTCGTCATCTCGACGGTGACGGGGTGGCCCGGCTCGAAGCGCTCCATGGACACAGTCTGCCCGGACTCACTCACAGGTGAGTGAGTCGAGGACCCTGAACCAGCGCTCCGAGCTGCCGTCGTACGGCGCCGTGCCGACGCGGACGCCGGCGAGGACGCAGTCTGCGAACTCGCGCGCCATCCTCACCACCTCCGCCGGGTAGCCGTAGGCGACCCGATGCTCCTCGAACTCGTCCTCGTCGTCGAGGAAGACCGTGCCGTCCTCGAGGCGTACGACGTCGAGGTCCAGATCGGTGATGCGGACCGTGTCGCCATGCCACGTCGGCGGGGTGCAGATGTCGACATAGGTGTGGACCTGGTTGGGGGTGCTCCGGAAGAAGGCGGAGAGGGCGGCCCGGCCGTCGGCGTGGACGAGGATGACGGCGGAGTAGGGCGAGACGTAGGTGGTCCCGCTGCGCTGCTTGGTGGTGCCGACCGGATGGCCGAACCAGTCGCCGTGGTCGTCGGCGCCGAGGTAGGGGCCGGTGAAACCTCCGTGCGGCCGGTCGCCCCACTTCATGGAGAGCAGGGTGACCGGCGCCCCGGGCGGCAGCCGGCCGCGCACCGGGTGTCAGCCCTTCTTGCGTGGCTGGAGCCGCGGGGAGAGGACGGCGACGATGTCCTGGTAGCGCGAGCCGGCGATCCTGCCGAACTGGTGGATGGCGTGGGCGTCGAGGCCGATGAGCACCCGGGCCTGCTTGTGCAGGACCCCGCGGATGATCACCTCGGCCGCCTTCTCCGGCGTCGTCTTCGCGAGCTTCTCGTCGAAGAACCTGGCGATCTCCGCCGCGTCCTCATGGGCCGAGGCGCGCCCGGAGCGGGCGATCGCGGTCTTGATGCCGCCCGGGTGGACGACGGTGACGCCGACCGGGTGCTTCGCGACCAGCATCTCCTCGCGGATGGCCTCGGACATGCCGCGTACGGCGTACTTCGCGGCGTTGTACATGCTCTGGCCCGGCATCGACACCAGCCCGAACAGGCTGGAGACGTTGACCAGGTGGCCGTCGCCGGAGGCGATCAGGTGCGGCAGGAAGAACTTCGAGCCGTGGACGACCCCCCAGAAGTTGATCCCCGTGATCCAGTCGATGTCGTCCCACTCGAGGTCGACGAAGTCACCCGACAGTGCGACGCCGGCGTTGTTGATCGCCACGTTCACCCGTCCGAAGTGGTCGGCCACGCCCGCGGCGTACGCCTCGAACGCGGAGCGGTCCGCGACGTCGAGCCGGTCGGCCTTGATCGCCTTCGCGCCGGCCTGCTTGGCGAGCTCGACGGTCTCCGCGAGACCGGCCTCGTTGATGTCGGAGAGCGCCAGCAGCGAGCCGCGCCGGGCGAGATCGAGGGCCAGCGCGCGGCCGATGCCGGAGCCGGCACCGGTCAGGGCGACGACCTTGTCGTCGAGGGACTTCATGCGAGGGCCTCTTCCTTGGTCGGGACCGGGGCGGTGACGGCGTACTTGTCGACGTCGAAGCTGTGGGTGAGATGGCGGAACGCGAACGTGGTCCGCGGCCAGAGGGTGGTGTTGCGGCCGTGCTCGTCGAGGTACCACGACGCGCAGCCGCCGGAGCTCCACACGGTCGGCTTCATCCGCTCCTGGATGTCGGCGTTCCAGGCCGCGAAGGCCTCCTCGGTCGGCTCGACCGTGGCGAAGTCGTTGACCCGCATCGTGCGGATCGCGTCCCGGACGTAGTGCACCTGCGACTCGATGATGAAGACCATCGAGGAGTGCCCGAGGCCGGTGTTGGGGCCGACGACGAAGAAGAAGTTGGGGAACTCCGGGACCGTCGAGCCCTTGTAGGCCGCCGTGCCGGTCTCGGCGAACCGCTCGCTCATCAGCCGGCCGGTGCGGCCGGTGATCCGGTGGGCGATCGGCATGTCGGTGGTGTAGAAGCCGGTGGCGACGATCAGCACGTCGATCTCGCGCTCCGTGCCGTCGGCGGTGACGACGGCGCTGCCGGTCACCTTCTCGATCCGGTCGGTCACCAGGTCGACGTTGTCCGCCGCCAGCGCGGGGTAGTAGGTGTTGGAGATCAGGATGCGCTTGCAGCCGATCTCGTACGACGGCGTGACCTTCCGGCGCAGCTGCGGGTCGGCGATGCCCTTGCGGATGTTGCGCAGCGCGGCGAGCTTCGCGGGCAGCGCGAGCTTCGGGTTCTTGGTGAACGCGGGGACGTAGAGCTCGCGCCCCCAGTAGATCGCGGTGCGGGCGGCCCGCTGGAGGCCGGGCACGTGCCGGAACGCCGCCTTCTCCAACGGGGTGTAGTGGTGCTCGTTGCGCGGGATCACCCACGGTGCGGTGCGCTGGTAGACGTCGAGGTGGCCGACCGTCCTCTGGATCTCGGGGACGATCTGGATCGCGCTGGCGCCGGTGCCGATGACGGCGACCCGCTTGCCGGCGAGGTCGACGTCGTGGTTCCAGCGGGCGGAGTGGAAGATCTCCCCCTGGAAGCCCTCGATGCCCTCGATGTCGGGAAGCTTCGGCTCCGAGAGGGCGCCGGGCCCGGCGATGAGGGTGCGCGCGGCGTACGTCGCCTGGCCGTTCGGGCCGGCGGTCCGCACGAGCCACCGCTGGACGCGGTCGTCCCAGGCGGCGCTGGTGACCTCGGTGTCGAAGACGAACCGGTCGAGGGTGCCGGACTCGCGCGCGACCCGCTGGATGTAGGCCCAGATCTCCGGCTGCGGGGAGAAGCTCATCGACCACTCCGGGTTGGGTGCGAACGAGTAGCTGTAGAGCTGGCTCGGCACGTCGCAGGCGGCGCCGGGGTAGGTGTTGTCGCGCCAGGTGCCGCCGACGTCGGAGCCCTTCTCGATCACGACGAAGTCGCGCTCGCCGTCCTCGTCGAGCTTGATCGCGGCGCAGAGGCCTCCGAAGCCGGCACCGATGATCAGGTGGTCGACCTCGTGATCAGCCTGGATCTGGTCCGTGGTGGTCATGGTCACTCACCGTAGGTTGCTTATTGAATGAGTGTCAATAGACTGGTGGGCATGTCGACGAGCGCCCGGACCCGGCTGTCCCCCGAGGAGCGGCGGGCCCAGCTGCTCGACCTCGGCGTACGCCTTTTCGCCCGACGCTCCCTCGAGGAGATCTCGATCGACCTGCTCGCCCAGGAGGCCGGGATCTCGCGCGGGCTGCTCTACCACTACTTCGGCGACAAGGTCGCGTTCCGCGAGGCGGTCGTACGCCGGGCCGCCGACGACCTCGTCGCCCAGTCGGAGCCACCGGGCGAGGGTGACGCCCTGTCCAAGCTGCTGCACTCGGTAAGGGCGTACGTCGACTTCGTGGACGCCAACTACGAGGGCTACCTCTCGCTGGTGCGGGGCGCCGCGAGCGACCCGGCGCTGCGGGCGATCTACGACGAGGCCTTCGGCAAGCTGACCGACCGCGTCTTCGCCACCGAGACCGACGTCGTCCCCGACACGCCCGCCTCGCGTCTGCTCGTGCGCGGCTGGCAGGCGATGACCGAGCAGCTCGTGCTCGCCTGGAAGGCCGGGGAGTCGGGTGTCACCCGTGACGAGCTGCTCGACCTGCTCGTCGGGTCGCTGCCGGCGCTGATGACCGCGCTGCCCGCCAGCGGTGCGTGAGCAACCGATCGATCGGGCTGTCTGGTTGCTCAGCCACCGCTGGTGACGGCGCTGCCCGGGCGGCGGTGCGTGAGCAACCGACATGATCGCTCAAAGGGTTGCGTGCGCACCGCTGCTCGATCACCCTCAGCCGCCGACGACCGCGGCGAGCTGGTCGAGCCCCCAGTGCAGGTCGTCGGGCGAGACGACCAGCGGGGGAGCGAGCCGGATCGTGGAGCCGTGCGTGTCCTTGGCGAGCACCCCGCGCGCCATCAGCGCCTCGCAGACCTCACGGCCGGTGCCGACGGACGGGTCGACGTCGACCCCCGCCCACAGCCCGCGGCTGCGGAAGGCGGTCACGCCGCGGCCGACCATCGCGGCGAGCCGGTCGCGGAGCTCGAGGCCGAGCTCGGCGGCGCGCTCCTGGAAGGCGCCGGTGGCGAGCAGGTCGAGTACGCCGACGGCGACCGCGCAGGCGAGCGGGTTGCCGCCGAACGTGGAGCCGTGCTCGCCGGGCCTGAGCACGCCGAGGACGTCGCGGTCGGCCACCACGGCCGAGACCGGGACGATCCCGCCCCCGAGCGCCTTGCCGAGGATGTAGAGGTCCGGGACGACGTCCTCGTGGTCGCTGGCGAACGTGCGGCCCGTGCGGCCGAGGCCGGACTGGATCTCGTCGCAGGCGAGCAGGACATTCTCCCGGGTGCACAGCTCGCGCAGCCCCGCGAGGTAGCCCGCCGGCGGGATGATCACGCCGCCCTCGCCCTGGATCGGCTCGACCAGCACCGCCACCGTGTTGGGGCCGATCGCCGCCTCGGCGGCGGCCAGGTCGCCGTACGGAACGGTCCGGAACCCGGGCGTGTAGGGCCCGAAGCCGTCCCGAGCGTCCGGGTCGTCGGAGAAGCCCACGATCGTGGTCGTGCGGCCGTGGAAGTTGCCGGCCATGACCACGATCTCGGCCTGCCCAGCCGGGACGCCCTTGACCTCGTAGCCCCACTTGCGGGCCACCTTGATCGCCGTCTCGACGGCCTCGGCGCCGGTGTTCATGGGCAGGACCAGGTCCTTGCCGCACAGGTCGCCCAGCTTGGCCGTGAACTCGGCGAACCGGTCGTTGACGAACGCCCGGCTGGTCAGCGTCACCCGGTCGAGCTGCTCGTGGGCCGCCGCGAGCAGCGCCGGGTGGCCGTGGCCGAAGTTGAGCGCGCTGTAGCCGGCGAGCATGTCGAGGTAGCGCCGGCCGTCGACGTCGGTCATCCACGCCCCCTCGGCGTGGGCCACGACGACCGGGAGCGGGTGGTAGTTGTGAGCGGTCCTGGCCTCGGCCGCCTCGAAGAGGTCCGGGCTCAGCGGGGTGCTCGTGGCGGCCTGGGGGTCGAGCATGGTCATGGCGCGCTCCTCGCGGTCGTCGTACGGGCTTCGTCGGATTGTCCGACAATGTCACCCTACGTGATCGTACGCGGGTTGTGCACCACCCCCGCCGTGTCTGTTCTCGGCGCCGCCGTAGCCCGCACACAGCCTCGCCACAGGCTGGGGGCGCAGGCTGGGCGCCATGAGTGAGCAGAGTGCCACCCAGACCCCGGCCGCGCCGGCGCCGCCGGTCTTCGGACCGCCGTCCACACCTCCGCCCGGCTGGCGGCCCGACAGCCAGCCCCCCCGGCGGCGTCTGCGCGACCGGCTCTTCGCGTTCCGGAGCATTGTCGCGGTCGGCGTGGCCGGGCTGATCGTCGGCGCCGGTGCCGGCGCCGGTCTGATGGCGATCGCGTCGAGCGGCTCCGACGGGCAGACGCCGGGGCGCGGGCAGTTCCCCGGGGGGCAGTTCCCGGGTGGTCAGCTCCCCGGCGGCCAGCTCCCCGGCGGCGGGCAGTTCCAGCAGCCCGGCCAGGGCGCGCAGGGCGGCAGCTCGGACGGCAGCTCGAGTGGCAGCTCTGACGGCAGCTCGAGTGGCCAGTGGGGCGGCAGCTCGAGTGGTCAGTGGGACGACCAGCAGGACGATCAGTCGAGCGGCGGCACCCTCAGCTGAGGCAGCCGCCGCCGGCGTACGCCGCGTTTTGACCCTCGCACGCGCGGGACCGTAATCTTGTGAGGTCGTGACTCCTGCCGCGTCACTGGTCCGCACGGCCAGGGCGCAGATCCGGATGATCATCACAGCCGAGAGGCCGGGATGAGGCAGGCCGGGCCGTGTTCGTCAGAAGTCACGAGAGCATCACCCGGCGGTGACCGCCGTCCGGGACCAACGAACGAAGAAGGCACACGTGCGTACCTACGCTCCCAAGCCGGGCGACGTCGAGCGCGCCTGGTACGTCATCGACGCGACCGATGTCCGACTGGGCCGGCTCGCCGTCCAGGTCGCCAACCTCCTGCGCGGCAAGCACAAGGCGATCTTCGCCCCCAACGCGGACACCGGTGACTTCGTCATCGTCGTCAACGCCGAGAAGGTCTCGCTCTCCGGTGACAAGGCGACCAAGAAGCTCGCCTACCGCCACTCCGGTTACCCGGGCGGTCTGACGGCCACCCCGATCGGCGACATCCTCGAGAAGGACGCTCGCAAGGCGATCGAGAAGGCTGTGTGGGGCATGCTCCCGAAGAACAAGCTCGGTCGGCAGATGCTGAAGAAGCTCAAGGTCTACTCCGGCCCGACGCACCCCCACCAGGCCCAGAAGGCCGTCCCGTTCGAGATCAAGCAGATCTCCCAGTAATCGATCCGAGGAACTTTCGTGACTGAGAACACCACCGAGGTCGAGGAGACCTTCGAGGTCGACGAGCAGGGCGTCGCCTACACCTCCGAGAGCGCCCCCTCCGCTGACACCCCGGCCCGCCCGGCCACCATCGCGCCGGCCGCCGCCACCGGCCGCCGCAAGGAGTCTGTCGCCCGCGTCCGGATCGTCCCGGGCACCGGCAGCTGGACCATCAACGGCCGCACCCTGGACAGCTACTTCCCCAACAAGCTGCACCAGCAGATCGTCAACGAGCCCTTCGCCGCGCTGCAGCTCGAGGGCCGCTTCGACGTCATCGCCCGCATCCACGGCGGCGGCATCGCCGGCCAGGCCGGCGCGCTGCGTCTCGGCGTGGCCCGCGCGCTCAACGACGTCGACGTCGAGGCCAACCGCCCGACGCTCAAGAAGGCCGGTCTGCTCACCCGCGACGCCCGCGTCGTCGAGCGCAAGAAGGCCGGCCTCAAGAAGGCCCGCAAGGCCTCGCAGTTCAGCAAGCGCTGAGCCTGCGCCATATGGCACGCCTCTTCGGCACGGACGGGGTCCGGGGCCGGGCGAACGGTGAGATCCTCACCAGCGCCCTGGCCCTGGACCTCGCCGTTTCTGCGGCCCTGGTGCTCACCGAGACCGGCGATTTCTCGGGCCGCAAGCCGGTCGCCGTCGTCGGCCGCGACCCGCGGATCTCCGGGGAGTTCCTGGAGGCGGCGGTCGCTGCCGGGCTCGCCTCGGCGGGCGTCGACGTGATCGACCTCGGCGTGCTCCCGACGCCCGGCGTCGCCCACCTGACCGCTGCGCTGGACGCCGACCTCGGTGTCGTGATCTCCGCGTCCCACAACCCGATGCCGGACAACGGCATCAAGTTCCTCCAGCGTGGCGGGCTCAAGCTCGACGACGCCCTCGAGGACCGCATCGAGGCCCGGCTCGGCCAGCCGTGGGAGCGGCCCACCGGCGCCGACGTCGGCCGGATCGGCTTCCACCGCACCGCGGTGGAGGAGTACGCCGCCTACCTCGTGCGCACCCTGGTCAAGCCGCTCGCCGGGCTGACCGTCGTCGTGGACTGCGCCAACGGCGCGGCCTGCTCGGCCGGGCCGCTGGCGCTGAGCGACGCGGGCGCGAAGGTCATCGCGATCAACAACGACCCCGACGGCCTCTCCATCAACGACGGCGTCGGGTCCACCCACCCCGAGAGCCTGCAGAAGGCGGTCGTCGACCACGGCGCCGACGCCGGGTTCGCCTGGGACGGCGACGCGGACCGCTGCCTGGCCGTCGACGCCGCCGGCAACCTGGTCGACGGCGACCAGTTGATCGCGATCCTCGCGCTCGGCCTCGCCGAGGACGGCCTCCTCCACGGCGACACCGTCGTGGTGACGGTGATGAGCAACCTCGGCTTCGTGAAGGCGATGGACGCCGCCGGCATCACGGTGAAGCAGACCGCCGTGGGCGACCGCTACGTGCTCGAGGAGATGCGCGCGCACGGCTACGCGATCGGCGGGGAGCAGTCCGGCCACATCATCCTGAGCGACCACGCCACCACCGGCGACGGCATCCTGACCGCTGTCCAGGTCCTCCAGCGGATGATCACGAGCGGCCGGACGCTCGCGGAGCTGGCCTCGGTGGTCACCAGGCTGCCGCAGGTGCTCGTCAACGTGCCCGACGTCGACCGGAGCCGCGCGCGCACCGACGAGGGCCTGCTCGCCGCCGTGGCGGCGGAGGAGGCGGCCCTCGGCGGGGACGGCCGGATCCTGTTGCGCCCGTCCGGGACGGAGAACCTCGTCCGGGTCATGGTCGAGGCGCCCACCCACGACCAGGCGCAGTCGGTGGCGGACCGGCTGGCCGAGGTCGTACGCCAGCGGCTGAGCCTGCCTGTCTGACCCGCCTCCCGGGCGAGGATCAGGCGGCGGCCCGTGCCGCGAGCCAGCGCAGCACCTCCTCGGAGGTGGCCAGCGCACCCTCCTGGAGGTGCTCGATCATCGCCAGCGCGTCGTCGTGCGCCTGTCGGCTCGACCCGGCGACGACGTCGGTCACCACCGTGACGGCAAGGTCGCGCTGGTGCGCGTCGACCGAGGTGTAGAGCACGCAGATGTCGGTGAACCCGCCGATGACGATCACGCTGTCCACGTCGTACGTTCCGAGGACGAGGTCCAGCGCGGTGGCGAAGAACGCGGAGTAGCGCCGCTTGCGCAGGTGGACCTCGTCACCGACCGGGCCGAGGCCGTGGGCGATCTCGGTGGCGAGGTCGCCCTCGAGGCAGTGCGGACCCTCGGAGCCGTCGAGCTCGCGGCCGATGTCGGTGAGATGGCGCTTGTGCACCTCCTGCACCCACACGACCGGGACCTCCTGCTCGCGGCAGCCGGCGACGAGCGCCTTGGCCAGCTCGAGCTGCTCGAGGGTGTACGTCGAGCCGGGGCCGGTCAGGTCGCCGCCCTGGAAGTCGACGACGAGCAGTGCGGGGGACCCGTGGACGTTCACGGCGCCTCCCCGGACACGTCGAGACCGTCGAGCCACGCGGTCACCGCCGCGTCGGAGACGAGTGCGTCACGCTGGAGGTACTTCATCGCGCGCAGCGCCGCGTCGTGCAGGCGGGCGCTCGAGCCGCGGAGCAGGTCGACGTCCGTCCGGAGGTGGTAGTCGAGCTGGTGGGCGTCGACCCCGCTGTAGTGGACGTCGACGTCGGTGAGCCCGCCGACCAGAAGGACCGTCTCCGCCCGGAAGCCGCGCAGGACGAGGTCGAGCTCGGTGCCGAGGAACGCCGACAGGCGCGGGCGCGGGACGACGTACTCCTCAGGGCGCGGGTCGAGGCCCGGCGGGAGCTCGACGCCGTCCCGCGGCGCGAAGACGACGGGGACGCGCTTGGCCCGGCAGGCCGTCACCAGCTCGGCGAGACGCCCGTCGTCGGTGGTCGCGCCGAGGACGACCACCACGACCCGACCGACCGGCGCCAGCGAGTCGGCCGGGGACCAGTCGAGCACCTGCAGCGGCACCGGGCTCCCTTCGTCGACGGAACCGCCGAGGCTAGCGGCCGGCGGTTTCGCCTCGTCGCCGCTCCGGTTTCCTCCCCATGACGCCCGGGCCGCGTTTCGCAGCCGGCCCGCCGGGTAGGCCCGGGTCGTGACAGTCCTCCGCCGCGTCGTCTGGGTGCTCGGGGTCGTCGCCGCCCTCGCCGTCGTCGGTACGTCGGCGGCCGCGCTGGTCCTCGACGACGACGCGGAGCAGCCGCGCCTGACGCTGCGCGGCAGCGGCGTCAGCGCGACGCTGCCGGCCGCGCACTGGCGGATCGCGCCGCCCGACACGGGCATCGTCTACCGGGATGCCGACGGCCGGCGGCTGGTGGGCCTCACCGGACCGGCGGTCTACCGTGAGGGCGCCTGCGTGTCGGACCGCACCCTCAGCCGTGCGTTCGCCGGGTTCGTCCCGCGCTCGGGTCGCCCGCTGCGGACCGTCGCCCGAGCGTGGGCCGAGGCCGCGACGCTCGACGTCACCACCGGGCGTCCGACCGGCCCCGTGCGGCTCCGGGTCTCCGAGGATCGGGTCGACGCGGACGTCGGCGTACCTCCCGGGCCCTGCAACCCCGCCCGGCAGCACCTCACCGTCGTCGCCGCCGGCGACCAGGCGCTCGTCCTCCTGCGCGACGTCGGTGTCGCCGGCGCGCTGCCGCAGGAGGCGGCCGAGGAGATCGTGGACTCGGTCCGTTAGGTCGGTGAGCCAGTGCCGCTACAGCTTGCGCAGGCGCACGTAGCGGACCGAGTGGTCGCGGTCCTTGCGCAGCACGAGCGTCGCGCGGGAGCGGGTGGGCAGGACGTTCTGGACCAGGTTGGGGCCGTTGATGGTGTCCCAGATCTGCGTGGCCCGCGCGACCGCCTCGTCGTGGGTGAGGGCGGCGTACTTGCTGAAGTACGACGACGGGTCGCGGAAGGCGGTCTCGCGGAGGCGGAGGAACCGCTCGACGTACCACTCCTTGATGTGGGCGGTCCCGGCGTCGACGTACACGCTGAAGTCGAAGAAGTCCGACAGCCCGAGCCCCGTGGTGCCGTCGGCGCGGGCGCGCGCGGGCTGGAGGACGTTGAGCCCCTCGACGATCAGGATGTCGGGGCGCTTGACCACGACCTTCTCGCCGGGAACGACGTCGTAGACGAGGTGGGAGTAGACCGGCGCCTCGACCTCGTCCTTGCCCGACTTGATGTCGACCACGAACTTGAGCAGCGCCCGCCTGTCGTAGGACTCGGGGAAGCCCTTGCGGTCCATCAGCCCGCGGCGCTCGAGCTCGGCGTTCGGGTAGAGCCAGCCGTCGGTCGTCACCAGGGCGACGTTGGGGTGCTCGGGCCAGTGCGCCAGCATCTGCTGAAGCACGCGCGCGGTGGTCGACTTGCCGACCGCCACCGAGCCGGCGAGGCCGACGACGAACGGCGTGCGCGCCGGGATCGGCTGGTGGAGGAACTCCTCCTGCTCGCGGTGGAGCCGGCCCGCGGACCCGACGTACAGGCTCAGCAGGCGGCTCAGCGGGAGGTAGACCTCCTCGACCTCGGTCAGGTCGATGAAGTCCCCGAGCCCCTGGAGGCGCTCGACCTCCTCGGCGGTCAGCGGGCTCTCGGTCTCGGAGGCGAGCTTCGCCCAGGCCTCGCGGTCGAGCTCGAGGTACGGCGAGGACTCGCGCTCGTCTCCGGCCTGGCCGTGGGAGGACATGCACTCGATTCTGACGTACGCGCGCCGGGCCGGGTCGGACGGGCCCCATCCGTAAGATCGGCGCCATGTGCGCGATCGTGGGCTACCTCGGTGCCAAGTCCGCCCAGGAGGTCATCGTCGAGGGGCTGCGCCGGATGGAGTACCGCGGCTACGACTCGGCCGGCGTGGCGCTCGTGGACGGCGCCGGCACCGAGTCCGCCGCGGTCGCCGTACGCAAGAAGGCGGGGAAGCTCGGCAACCTCGAGAAGCTGATCGACGAGGACCCGCTGCCGCCGTCCACGATCGGGCTCGGCCACACCCGGTGGGCGACCCACGGTGCGCCCAACGACCGCAACGCCCACCCGCACCTCGGCGCCCACGGGCGGGTGGCGCTGATCCACAACGGGATCATCGAGAACTTCGCCGAGCTGCGGGCCGAGCTCGAGGACGCCGGCCACGTCCTGCTGTCCGAGACCGACACCGAGCTCGCCGCCCACCTGCTCGAGCTCGAGGTGGAGTCGGGCGCGGACCTGACCACCGCGATGCAGCGGGTCTGCGGCCGGCTCGACGGGGCGTTCACGTTCGTGGCGCTCGACGCGCGCGACCCGGACCGGATCGTCGGCGCCCGCCGTAACAGCCCGCTCGTGGTCGGGCTCGGCGAGGGCGAGAGCTTCCTCGCCTCCGACGTGGCGGCCTTCATCGAGCACACCCGCGAGGCGCTCGAGCTCGGCCAGGACCAGGTCGTCACGATCACCCGGGACAGCGTCTCGGTCACCGGCTTCGACGGCTCGCCTGCGGAGGGGAACCGGTTCCATGTCGACTGGGACCTCTCGGCGGCCGAGAAGGACGGCCACGACTGGTTCATGCGCAAGGAGATCTTCGAGCAGCCGCGCGCGGTCGCCGACTCGCTGCTCGGCCGGCGCGGCGCCGACGGTGCCCTGCAGCTCGACGAGATGCGCCTCTCCGACCAGGAGCTGCGCGACGTCGACAAGATCATCATCATCGCGGCGGGGACGTCCTTCTACGCCGGGATGGTGGCGAAGTACGCCGTCGAGCACTGGTGCCGGGTGCCGGTGGAGGTGGAGCTGGCCTCGGAGTTCCGCTACCGCGACCCGATCCTCGACTACTCCACGCTCGTGGTCGCGATCTCGCAGTCGGGCGAGACCGCGGACACGCTGCAGGCGATCAGGCACGCGCGTACCCAGCGCTCCAAGGTGCTCGCCATCTGCAACACCAACGGCTCGACGATTCCCCGGGAGTCCGACGCGGTCATCTACACCCACGCCGGACCCGAGATCGGGGTGGCCTCCACCAAGGGCTTCCTCACGCAGCTGGTCGCCTGCTACCTGCTGGCGCTCTACCTCGCCCAGGTGAAGGGCACGAAGTACGGCGACGAGATCGACCAGGTGCTCTGCCAGCTGGAGGCGATGCCGGAGGCGGTGGCGGAGGTCCTCGGGAGCGCGGAGCAGGTCTACGCCCTGGCGAGGTCGTACGCCGAGCGGCGGTCCTTCCTCTTCGTCGGCCGCCATGCGGGCTACCCGGTGGCGCTCGAGGGGGCGCTCAAGCTCAAGGAGCTCGCCTACCTGCACGCCGAGGGGTTCGCGGCCGGCGAGCTCAAGCACGGTCCGATCGCGCTGGTCGAGGACGGCGTGCCGGTCTTCTGCGTCGTACCTCCGCGGGACCGCGACTTCCTCCACGACAAGATGGTCTCCGGGATCATGGAGGTCCGTGCCCGGGGAGCGCGGACGATCGCGCTCGCGGAGGTGGGCGACACGTCGGTGGAGTCCTGCTCGGACGAGGTCGTCCGGCTGCCGCGAGTCCCGGTCCTGCTGCAGCCGCTCGTCGCCGCCGTACCCCTCCAGCTGTTCGCCTGCGAGCTCGCCACCGTCCTGGGCCTCGACGTCGACCAGCCGCGCAACCTCGCCAAGTCGGTCACGGTGGAGTGAGCGCGTGGCGGTGATCGGCGTCGGGATCGACGTCTGCGACATCGAGCGGTTCGCGGAGACCCTCGAGCGCACGCCTGCGCTGCGCGGGCGGCTCTTCACCGAGGACGAGGCCGCCCGGCCGCCGGCGTCGCTGGCCGCCCGCTTCGCGGCGAAGGAGGCGCTGGCCAAGGCGCTCGGCGCGCCGCAGGGCATGCACTGGCACGACGCCGAGGTCGTCTCCGAGGCGTCCGGCCGTCCGCGCTTCGAGGTACGCGGCACCGTCCTGGCGCAGTTCGAGGCGATCGGCGTCGCCGGCGTACACCTCTCCCTGTCGCACGACGCCGGCATCGCCTCCGCGATGGTCATCCTCGAGGGGTGACGCCGACTCGGCTGCGGCGAAGCGCTGGCTGCGCTCACCACAGCCCACGGACTGACACGATGCTCGTATGCGACGAGCGCACACCGTGGACCAGGTGCGGGCGGCGGAGGCCGCGCTGATGGCGACGCTGCCGGAGGGGACGCTGATGCAGCGCGCGGCCGCCGGCCTGGCGTACGCCGTGATCGACTTCCTGGGAGGGGCGTACGGCCGCCGGGTCTGTCTCCTCGTGGGGAGCGGCGACAACGGCGGCGACGCGCTGTACGCCGGCGCGCTGCTCGCCCGACGCGGGTCGAGCGTCGAGGCATGGCTGCTGTCCGAGCGCGCCCATCCGGCCGGCGTCGCCGCGCTCCGGGCGGCCGGGGGACGGGTCACGACCCCCGACTCGAGGGGGCACAACCGGCGATTCGACGTGGTGGTGGACGGGATCGTCGGGATCGGGGGCAAGCCCGGGCTGCGGGACCAGGCAGCGGCCGCAGTGGGGGCGCTGGCCGGGGTGCCGGTGGTGGCGGTGGACACCCCGAGCGGGGTGGACGTCGACACCGGCGAGACGCCGGGCGCGCACGTGACGGCCGACCTGACGGTCACGTTCGGCACCCACAAGATCTGCCATCTCGCCGACCCCGCGGCGGCCGCCTGCGGGGCGGTCCAGCTGGTCGACATCGGCCTGGCGCCGTACCTGCCGGCGTCGCCGGTCGAGAGCCTGCAGGCGGCCGACGTCGCGGCGCTGCTGCCGAGGCCGGCGAGGGACGCGCAGAAGTACGCCCGCGGCGTCGTCGGCCTGCGGGTCGGCAGCGCGACCTACCCGGGCGCCGCGCTGCTGTCCGTCGCGGGGGCCGACACCGGACTGGTCGGGATGGTGAGGTACGTCGGCAGCGCGGCCGACACCGTCAGGCAGCACCACCCCGAGGTCGTCGGGCCCGGCCGGGTCCAGGCCTGGGTGGTCGGCTCGGGCGGCGGCGAGCACGCCGGCGAGGAGCTCGCCGCGGCGCTCGGCGACGCGGTGCCGCTCGTCGTCGACGCCGACGCACTCGCCCACGTGATCGGCCCGCTGCCGGTCCCCGCGGTCCTGACCCCCCACGCGGGCGAGCTGGCCGGGATGCTGCGCGCCGACCGGGCCGAGATCGAGGCGCGGCCGCTGGAGTTCGCCCGGGCCGCCGCGCGGGAGTACGCCGCCGTCGTACTCCTCAAGGGGCGACGCACCGTCATCGCGCGGCCCGACGGCACCGCCCGGGTCAACACCACCGGCACGCCGTGGCTCGCGACCGCGGGCGCGGGCGACGTGCTCGGCGGGCTGGTCGGCGCACTGCTGGCCGCCGGCCTCGACCCGTACGACGCCGCCTCCGTGGGCGCGTGGCTGCACGGGGCCGCGGCGACCTACGCCGCCCAGGACGGCCCGCTCGTGGCGAGCGAGGTCGCCCGGGCGATCCCGGCGGTGATCCGCGGCCTGCCGGGCCGCTGACGGGCCACGATCCCCGACTCGAGGGGTCACAAGCCCCGACTCGAGGGGTCACAAGCCCCGACTCGAGGGGCCGCAACCCCCGACTCGGCGGGCCCGGGCCGACGACGGATGGGACAATGGGCACCATGACCCGCGCCGAGATCGTCGTCGACGTCGCCGCCATCAGGCGCAACGTCGCGGTGCTCCGGCGCTTCGTCAAGGTGCCCGTGATGGTGGTCGTGAAGGCCGACGGCTACGGCCACGGGCTGGCCGCCTCCGCGCGCGCCGCCCGCGAGGCGGGCGCCGAGTGGCTGGGCGTCGCGTCGTGCCAGGAGGCACTGGCAGTGCGCGAGGCGGGCGACACCGGGCGCGTGCTCGCCTGGCTGACCGTCCCCTCCGACGACCTCACCCCGCTCGTGAGGCAGGGTGTCGACGTCACCGCCTACACCGTGGCCGACCTGCACCGCCTCGCCGAGGTCGCCCGCGAGACCGACCTGCGGCCCCGGGTCCAGCTCAAGGTCGACACCGGGCTCTCCCGCGGCGGGGCGACGATGGCCGACTGGCCGGACGTCTGCCGCGCGGCCCGCGAGCTCGAGCTCGCCGGGCTCCTCAAGGTGACCGGTGTCTGGTCGCACTTCAGCTCCAGCGAGGTGCCCGACGACCCGGCCAACGAGGAGCAGGAGAAGGTCTTCCGCGAGGCTCTCGACATCGCCGCCGAGGCCGGCCTCCGCCCCGAGGTGCGCCACCTCGCCAACTCGGCCGCGGCGCTGCTCCGGCCGAGCAGCCGCTTCGACCTGGTGCGGGTCGGCATCGCGTCGTACGGCCTCGACCCCGCTCCCGGCCTCACGCCGGAGCTCGGACTCGTCCCGGCGATGACGGTCCGGGCCGACCTCGCGCTGGTCAAGGAGGTCGGCGCGGGCGCGTCGGTCTCCTACAACCACACCTGGACCGCGGACCGGCCGACCACGCTGGGCCTCGTGCCGGTGGGGTACGCCGAGGGAGTGCTCCGCAGCGTCGGCAACCGGGCCGAGGTGCTCGTCGACGGCGTACGCCGGCCGGTGCGCGGCACCATCTGCATGGACCAGTTCGTGGTCGACCTCGGCGGCGACCACCCCGTGACCGGCACCGACGTGGTGCTGTGGGGCCCCGGCACGGCCGGCGAGCCCACGGCGCACGACTGGGCGGCCGCCGGTGAGACGATCTGCTACGAGATCGTGACCAGGATCGGAGGACGCATGACGCGTCGCCACGTCGACAGCGACCGTTCCACCACCGCCGGCGGAGAGGGGCAGAAGTGAGCCTCGCCGGCAGGATCGCGGGCGTCGCCGCGGGTGCGGTCGCGGCCGCCGCCGTCGGCGCCGGCGCCCGGGTCGCGGTCAGCGTCAACCGGCGCCGCAAGGTCATCGAGGGCCGCCCCGACCAGAGCGTGCCGCCGACGCCGTTCGGCTCGCTCCACTCCTGCCCGCGCACCGTGGTGACCGGCGACGGCGTACCCCTCCACGTCGAGGTCGACGAGGTCGACCCCGCCCACGAGCACGGCGGACGCACTCCCGTCACGCTGGTCTTCGTCCACGGCTACGCGCTCAACCTCGACTGCTGGCACTTCCAGCGGGCCGCCTACCGCGGGCTGGTCCGGTCGGTCTACTACGACCAGCGCAGCCACGGCCGGTCCGGCCGCTCCGGGCTCACCGACGCGACGATCGACCAGCTCGGCGACGACCTGCTCCACGTCCTCGACGCGGTCGTCCCCGAGGGTCCGGTCGTGCTGGTCGGCCACTCGATGGGCGGGATGACGATCGTGGCGCTCGCCGAGCAGCATCCCGAGCTGTTCGCGGCGTACGACCAGGGCGGCCGGATCGTCGGCGCCGCGCTGATCTCGACCACCGCCGGCGGCCTCGACCCCAGCCGGATGCTGATGCCGGTCGTGCCGGCCAAGCTGAGCGGAGGGATCACCCACAGCGCCGTGCGCACTCTCGCGCGCGGCCACAAGGCCGTCGACGGCGTACGCCGCATCGGTCGCTCGC
Organism: Nocardioides asiaticus; assembly: GCF_040049175.1. Lineage (NCBI taxonomy): Bacteria > Bacillati > Actinomycetota > Actinomycetes > Propionibacteriales > Nocardioidaceae > Nocardioides > Nocardioides asiaticus. Next base: position 948,672 of record NZ_JBDZDM010000002.1, read on the forward strand.
TCGCGACCGTCGCCACCGACGCCTTCGCGTTCGGCGACGAGGTGCCGGCGGCGTACGTCGAGTTCGTCGACGACATGCTCGCGAGCACACCCTTCGAGGTGGTGGCGGAGTTCTTCCCGAGCTTCCGGGCGCTCGACAAGTTCGACCACGTGGGCGTGCTCGGCAACATCCCGACCACCGTCATCTGCGGCACCGACGACAAGCTGACCAGCATCGGCCACAGCCGGAAGCTGCACTCGCGGATCCCCGGCTCCACACTCATCGAGTGCCAGGGCGCCGGCCACATGGTCATCCTCGAGCGGCACGGCCAGGTCAACGCCGCCCTCGACCAGCTCGTCGCGGCCGCCACCCGCGACGCCGAGTCGGCCTGATGAGCGAGCGTCCGTGAGCTCCGACGTACCCCGGCTGACCATCGAGCGGGTCGGGCCCGAGGCGGCCGCGCCGCTGCTCGCCATCGTCCAGGCGGCCTTCTCCGTACGCCCGCCGCTGGACCCGCCGGCCGACGCCCTGTCGGAGACCGAGGCGACGATGAAGGAGCACCTCGCGGCGTACGGCGGCCTGCTCGCCCGGCTCGACGGAGAGCCGGTCGGCGGGCTGGTCCTCGACCCGGCCGGCAAGACGGTGTGGCTGCGCCGGTTCGCGGTCCTGCCGGACCGGCAGGGCCACGGGATCGCCCACAAGCTGATCAGCCGCGCGGCCGAGGTTGCGGGCGCCGACGGCTACGAGGACCTCGCCGTCGTCGCCCGCGAGGAGCTGCCGCGGACCGTGCGGTTCTGGGACCGGCAGGGCTTCCGCGAGATCGACCGGCCGGCGCCGCTGGTGCGGATGCACCGGCCGCTCAACACCTACGTCCTCGAGGTCGTCGACGCCGACGCGATGCGCGAGCTAGGCCGCCGGCTGTCCGCCCAGCTGCGGGCCGGGGACCTCCTCGTCCTGACCGGCGAGCTCGGGGCGGGCAAGACGACGTTCACCCAGGGGCTCGGCGCCGGGCTCGGCGTACGCGGCGCCATCACCTCGCCCACCTTCGTCATCGCCCGTGTCCACCCCAACGAGGGGGGCGGGCCCGAACTGGTCCACGTCGACGCCTACCGCCTCGGCAGCATGGCCGAGCTCGACGACCTCGACCTCGACACCGATCTCGACGAGGCGGTCACCGTCGTCGAGTGGGGCGAGGGGATCGCCGAGGGGCTCGCCGAGTCGCGCCTGGAGATCCGCATCGTCCGCGCCCTCGCCGACGAGGAGCCGCTCGACGACCCGGAGGACCCCGACGGCGCCGACCCGCGCCGCGTCGAGATCACCCCCGTCGGGCCGCGCTGGCACCGTCTGGACGTCTCCGGGCTGTAGCGGCCCCGCACGCTGGCTACCCTCGACCCGTGCTCCTCGCCTTCGACACCGCCACCCCGCAGGTCAGCGTTGCGCTCTTCGCCGACGGCGCGGTGGTGGCCGAGCGGGTCTCCGACCGCGCGATGAAGCACGGCGAGCAGCTCGCCCCGCTCATCGAGCAGGTCCTCGCGCAGGCCGGCGCGGTCAGGCAGGACCTCACCGCGGTCGCGGTCGGCGCGGGTCCGGGGCCGTTCACCGGACTGCGGGTCGGCCTCGTCACCGCGCGCACCCTCGGCTACGTCCTCGAGATCCCGGTCTACGCCGCCTGCACGCTCGACATGCTCGCCGTGGAGGCCGCCGAGCGCGGGCTGGTCGGCGGTCCCTTCGTGGTGGCCACCGACGCGCGCCGCAAGGAGGTCTATCTCGCGTCGTACGACGTCGACGGGCGGCGCCTCGAGGGGCCGGCCGTCGCCCGGCCGGCCGAGGTGGCGACCTCCGTGCCGGTCGTGGGGGAGGGCGCCGTGCTCTATCCCGACGCGTTCCCGAACCCGGTCGGCCCGACCCGGCCGAGCGCCGGCTGGCTGGCCTGGGCGGTGACCGAGGAGCGGCTGGAGCTCGTCGACCCGGAGCCGCTCTACCTGCGCCGGCCGGACGCCGTCGAGCAGCACCTGCCGAAGCCCGCCCTGCCGAGCAACAGCACATGACCGTGCGCACGGCGACGCTCGCCGACGTGGCCGGGCTCGCGGCGCTCGAGGCCGGTTCGTTCCCCGACGACGCCTGGACCGAGGACTACCTCCGGCTCGCCGTCTCGGGCGAGCTGCCCACCGTCGCGGTGCTCGCCGCCGAGGCGGACGGGGAAGTCGTCGGGCACGTCATCGTCAGCACGGTCTTCGAGATCGCCGAGCTCCAGCGGATCGCCGTCGCGCCCGAGCACCGGCGCCGCGGTGTCGCCACCGCCCTGCTCCACGCCACCGCCGCGCGCGCCGCGGCCGCCGGAGCCGAGCGGCTGCTGCTCGAGGTCCGCGAGCACAACCGGCCCGCGCTGGCGTTCTACCGCAAGGAGGGGTTCGCCGAGATCGACCGGCGGGACCGCTACTATCGCGACGGCACCACCGCGGTGATCCTGCAGCTCGATCTCGGCGCCCCCTCCGCGCAGGCTCAGGGCAGGTAGTACGTCGGGTTCGGCAGCTTGATCGGGTGCTCGGCGTACCCGCCGATCAGGTCGGAGTACTGGTCGCCGAGGTTCGCCACGATCCGGTAGCCCTCGGCGGCGACGTGCTTCCTGGTCTGCGACTTGTACTCGATCGTCGAGCAGGAGTTGTCCGAGCCGCAGTCGACGTACGCCGGCGGCGTCGCGCCGCTGACCCACTTGGTGTAGTAGTTCTCCGGCGTGAAGCCCTCGTAGCCGACCTTCGCGAGGTTGCCGAGCGTCGCGTCCTTCTGCGCGTCGTTGCGGCCGGTGAGCCCGACGATCGTGCAGCCGGCGTCGCCGACGGCGTTGACCAGGCCGACCATCGACGGCGTGGCCGGGAACTGCTCGTTCTGCACCCAGACGTCCTGGAGCGCGGGGTCGTAGTTGAACTTCATCGCCCCGTCCTCCATGTCGTAGGTCCACAGCGTCGTGTCGTCGGCGTCGAAGACGATCGCCGGCTTCGCGCCCCGGGCCGAGAGCCGCGAGCACTCCGAGACAAGCCGCGGCTTCCAGTGCCTGACCACGGAGGCCATCTCGTCGATGTAGGGCGAGTCGTCCTTGTCGCTGATGCCGGCGCTGGTGGCACCCTCGTACGTCCTGATCGTCGACTTCACCGAGTCGCTGTTCGGGATGCCCTCACCGCTCTCGGTGAGCCCGCTGGAGCCGTCCGGCTTCATGGTGAAGTGCGTCCGCGGGGCCAGCCACGGCTCCTTGAGCCCGGGCAGGTCGGCGCTGGGCAGGTAGTACGTCGGGTTGGGCAGCTTCAGCGTGCGGTCGGCGTACCCGCCCTGCAGGTCGCTCCACTGGTCGCCCACGTTGAGGACGATGTCGTAGCCGAGGCGCTCGATGTGCTTGCGGGTGTAGGCCTTGTACTCGACCGTGGTGCACGTCGAGACGCACGAGACGTACGCCGGCGGCGCGTCGCCGGAGTTCCACTTCGTGTAGAAGTTGTCGGCGTCGAACGGCGTGTAGCCGACGTCGGCCAGGTTGGTGAGCGTCGCCGGCTCCTGGTCGGCCGTGCGGCCGGTGATCCCGAAGATCGCGAAGCCCATCTTCGCCGCCTTGTTGACGAGCGAGACCATCCCGGGCGTGGCGGGGAACCGGGCGTCCTGCACCCACTCGTTCTGGAGGGTCGGGTCGTAGTTGAACTTCATCGCCCCGTCCTCCATGTCGTAGGTCCAGAGCGTGGTGTCGTCGGCGTCGAAGACGATCGCGGGGCGCTGGTGGTGCCGCTTGGCCTGCGCGTAGATCCGCGGCAGGCTCCTCAGCTCCCGGGCCTCGATCGCCTTCATCTCCGAGATGTAGGGCGAGCTGGTCTTGTCGGCGATGCCGTTGGTCGCGTTGTAGTAGGTCCGGATCGTCGACTTCACCGAGTCGATGTTGGGGATGCCCTCGCCGCCCTGGGTCAGGCCGCTGGAGCCGTCCGGCTTCATCGTGAAGTGGGTGCGCGGGGCGAGCCGCTGCGCGTGTGGCTTCGGCGCCTGATGGGCGTCGGCGGGGCTGGTGCCGGCGACGAGTGCGCCGGCGAGGAGGGCGGCTGCGGTGGCAGCGACGAGGCCCTGACGAGTCATGGTGTCTCCCGGGTGAACGACTGACCAACGGATCGCGAACCTATTGGTGGGGTGTCCCACCCCGCAAGGGTCCGTCCCTCATCCGGGGGATCAGCGGTCGACGACCCCCGCGGCGAAGGTGTGCACGGTGCGGTAGCCGAGCCGGCGGTAGATCGCCAGCGCGGGTCCGTTGTCGACGTACACCCCGAGCGACGCGACGCCGGTCGGTGCCATCGCCCGCCGGGTCAGCGCGGCCGACACGGCGGCGCCGAGACCGCGCCCGCGGTACGCCGGCCGGGTCGTGACCCCGCGCAGGTGGCCGGTCCCGTCGCCGACCCGGGTGAGCGCGCCGACCGCCGCGAGCGTGCCCTCGACCTCGCTGCCGAGCCAGGCCTCGACGTCCGGCTCGCCCGGCCGCGCGAACGAGTCCGGGTTGCCGTCGTCGAGGACCGCGCCGATCGCCTCGGCGTCCGCGACCTCCACCACCTCGACCCGCGGGGCTGGCGGCGGCTCGGAGCACAGCATCCAGTCCCACACGTGGGCCGTCGGCACCGGCCAGGGCAGCGCGCCGAAGGAGGGCTTGTCCACGACGACCCGGCCGGGCGGCGGCAGGGCCGAGGCCACCTCGGCGAGCAGCGGGTCGAGGTCGGCGGCCGGCCCGACGCAGGTGTACGCCGCCCCGGCGACCCGGTGCGGGTGCCGCGAGACACTCTGGACGACAGCGGCCCGGCCGCGCACCCACGCCCTCTCGAACGTGGCGGCGCCGACCTGGCGGCGTACGAACTCGTCCTCGACCTGATCCACCAGCTCCGGGAGCGTCACCTCGCGCACGGCAGAATGGAACCATGCCTGACGAGCCGCTGGTGCTGGGGATCGAGACCTCGTGCGACGAGACCGGCGTCGGCATCGTCCGCGGCCGCACCCTGCTCGCCGACGCGGTGGCGAGCAGCGTCGACGAGCACGCCCGCTTCGGCGGGGTCGTGCCCGAGGTCGCCAGCCGGGCCCACCTCGAGGCGATGGTGCCCACGCTCGAGCGGGCGGCCGACACCGCCGGCGTACGCCTCACCGACGTGGACGCCATCGCGGTCACCTCCGGCCCCGGCCTCGCCGGCGCCCTCCTGGTCGGCGTCGCCGCGGCGAAGGCGCTGGCGCTCGGTCTCGGCAAGCCGCTTTACGGCGTCAACCACCTCGCCTCCCACGTCGCCGTCGACCAGCTGCAGCACGGCCCGCTGCCGGAGCCGTGCCTGGCGATGCTCGTCTCCGGCGGTCACTCCAGCCTGCTGCGGGTCGCCGACGTCACCACCGGCGTGGAGCCGATGGGCGCGACCATCGACGACGCGGCGGGGGAGGCCTTCGACAAGGTCGCCCGGCTGCTCGGCCTCGGGTTCCCCGGCGGGCCAGTCATCGACCGGGCCGCCCGGTCGGGCAGCAGCGTCGCCATCGACTTCCCGCGCGGGCTGACCAGCCGGCGCGACCTCGAGCGGCACCGGTTCGACTTCTCCTTCTCGGGTCTCAAGACCGCCGTCGCCCGGTGGATCGAGACCAAGCAGCGGGCCGGTGAGGAGGTCCCGGTCGCCGACGTGGCCGCGAGCTTCCAGGAGGCAGTCTGCGACGTCCTCGTGCGCAAGGCCCTCGACGCCGCCTCCGCCGAGGGCATCGAGGACCTCGTGATCGGCGGCGGCGTCGCCGCCAACACCCGGCTCCGCGCCCTCGCCGAGGAGCGCGCGGAGCGGCTCGGCATCCGGGTCCGCGTGCCCCGGCCGGGGCTGTGCACCGACAACGGCGCCATGGTCGCCGCGCTCGGCGCCGAGATGGTCCTCCGCGGGCGTACGCCGTCGGCGCTCGACCTGCCCGCCGACTCCTCCCAGCCGATCACCAGCGTCCTAGTGTGATCAGACTTCCACGAACTCCCGCTGCGGCTCCTTCTCGTCCTCGTGGCCCGGCCACCAGGCGGCGTGCCCGATCAGCGCGGTGAGCGCCGGGGTGAAGAACATCGCCATCACGAACGCCGCGACGGCGATGCCGAACGCGATCGCGAAGCCCATCGTGGTGAGCAGGGAGTTCCCAGCGAGCATGAGCGAGGCGAAGGTGCCCGCCAGGATCACGCCGGCCGCGGCGATGGTCGGGCCGGCGTGCCTGACGGCCCGGCTGGCGGCCTCGCGCGGCGGACGCCCCTCGCGGGCCTCCTCGCGGAGCCGCGACACCATGAGGATGTTGTAGTCGGTGCCGAGTGCGACCACGAAGAGGTAGATGTAGATCGGCAGCAGGAAGATCAGGCCCTGGTCGCCCTTCGCGTGCTGGAAGACCAGCACCGTCGCACCGAGGGTCGCGCCGAAGCCGAGGCCGACCGACGCCATGAGGTACCACGGCGCCACGAGCGAGCGGAGCAGCAGCCCGAGGATCACCATGATGATGATGGCCGCGACCGGGAAGACGACCGCGTAGTCGCGGTTCATCGCGGACTGGAAGTCGACGAAGACCGAGGTGAGACCGCCGACGTACGCCTCGGTGCCGTCCGGCGCCGCCGCGCGTACGGCGGGCCGCAGGTCGTCCTTCACGACGTGGATGGCCGCATCGGACGACGGGTCGTCGGCGAGGACCGCGACGACGATCGCCGTGCTCGGGTCGGTCGGCGAGATCGTCGCGAGGTGCTTCTGCGCGGCCGGGACGACCGCGCTGACGCCCGGGGTCTTCGACACCGCCGTCCCGAAGGCATCGGCCTCCGCCTGGTCGATCGCCTTCCCGCCGGCCGCATGGAGCACGATCGGGGTCGGCTGGGTCGCGCCCGCGGTGAATCCGCCGTCCTCGAGCTTCTGCGTGGCGACCGAGGACTCCATCGAGGTGTCGGAGCTGCTTGAGCCCAGGTCGAAGGTCGGGTTGAACCCGCCCCAGACGAAGCAGAACAGGGTGAGGACCACCAGCACGCCGCCGGAGGCGGCCGCCGTACGGCCGGGGCGGCGGCCGAGCTGGCGGCCGATCCAGGCGAAGCGGGTCGCCCGGGGCTCCTGCCTCCACTTCTTGGAGGGCCAGAAGAGGGCCCGGCCGAGCACGGTGACGACGGCCGGCACCAGGGTCAGCGCAGCGAGCAGCGTGACCGCGACGGCGATGGCCAGCGACGGCCCGATCGAGCGGAAGATCCCGAGCGAGGAGAGGACGAGCGTCAGGAAGGCGACGAAGACGGCGCCGCCGGCCGAGGCGATCGCCTCGCCGGCCCGCTCGAGGGCGTGGGCCACCGCGGCGCGGTGCTCGTCGCCCTCGCGCATCCGCTCCCGGTAGCGGAACAGGAAGAACAGGATGTAGTCGGTCCCGATCCCGAACAGGACGACGATCAGGATGACGCTCGTCGAGTCGTCGGTCTTGAGGTCGAAGATCCTCGCGGCCCAGGCGATCAGCCCGTTGGCGATCGTCGAGACGAGACCCACCAGGACGATCGGCATGATCGCGATGAGCACGCTGCGGAAGATGATCGCGAGCAGGATGATGATGAGCAGGAAGGTTGCGAGCCCGACGATGGTCTCGGCGTTCTTGCCCGACTGTGACTGGTCGTAGCTCTGCGGCAGCGTCCCGGTCGTCAGCGCCTCGAGCCCGGTGCCCTGCGTGAGCCGGTCGAGCTGGTCGCGCTGGTCGGTGACCTGGTCGAAGTCGGACTGCTTCTGCCCGGTGACGCCGTCGGCCATGTCGATGTTGACGATCGCGACCTGCTTCGTGGGCGAGACCTGCACGGCCTCCGCCCGGGTGAAGTCCGAGCCGAGCTTGAGGTTCTTGACGACGTCGTTGATCTTCGCGACGTCGGCGGCGCCGAGGGACTCCCCGTCGGTGCGGTCGAAGACGATCGTGGCGCCGGCGTCCTGCTGCTGCGGGAACGCCTTGTCGGTCAGCGCCGTGGCCTTGATCGACTCGTAGTGCTTCGGCAGGAAGTCCGACTGGTCGGTGGTGGCGTGGATCGTCGGTGCCGAGGCCACCACAACGACGGCGAAGACGATCCAGGCGGCGATGACGTACCAGGGATGGCGCGCGACGAAGCGGCCGAGAGCACCGAACATGCGACCCAACCTAGGACACGCGGGCGAACGCCCTCGACGCGGAACGTTGTCGAGTGCGCAGGACAAATGTCATGGTCGGGCCGGTTCAGGCAGGCTCGGAGGCGAGCTCGGCGGCCCGCGTCGGCGCGACGTGGAGCGCCGGCCGCTCGCGTACGCCGAGGGTCGCGACGAAGCTGATCAGCGCCAGGGCCATGACGTACGCCGCGATCGCCGGCCAGCTGCCGCTGGCGTCGTACAGCGCGGTGGCGATCAGCGCCGCCGGCCCCGCCCACAGGACCGAGCCGAGGTGGTAGGCGAGCGAGACGCCGGTGTAGCGCACCGGTGCCGGGAACGACTCGGCCATGAGCGAGGCCTGCGGGGCGTACTGCAGGTCGTGCACCACCAGCACGAGCACGGTCCCGGCGATGACGGCCCAGCCGGCCGCGGTGTTGAGCAGGCCGAAGTAGGGGATCGCCACCGCGAACATCAGGGCGGCGCCGACCAGGTGCATCCGCCGTCGGCCCACCCGGTCGGAGACCCAGCCCCAACCGGGTGTCGTGAAGAGCTCGACGGCCGCCCCGACCAGCACGGCGTTTGTTAGGAACTGCTTGCTCAGCCCGAGCTGGTCGGTGCCGTAGGTGATCACGAATGTCGTGAAGACGTAGAACGGACCGGTCTGGCCGGCGCGCATGAAGGCGGTGACGAGGATCTGGCGCCAGTAGCCACGGATCGCCGTGAGGGCCGGGACGGTGTCCACCCGCCGCTCGGCGCGTACGGCGCGGAACTCGGTCGACTCCACCACGCCGATCCGGATCGCGAGGCCGACGGCCACGAGCACGATGCTGACCAGGAACGGGATCCGCCAGCCCCACGAGTCGAACGCCGCGTCGCTCATCGCGACCTGGGTGAGCGACATCGAGGCCGTCGCGAGCAGCATGCCGAGGGCCGAGCCGAGCTGCGGCCACGAGCCGTGGAGGCCGCGCCTCGTGGCGCCCTCCTTCCATTCGGTCGACATGAGCACGGCGCCGCCCCACTCGCCGCCGACGCCGAAGCCCTGGACCACGCGCAGCACGACGAGCAGGACCGGGGCGAGCGAGCCGATCGTGGCGTGCGTGGGGAGCACGCCGACGAGGGCGGTGCCCACGCCCATGAGCAGCAGCGTGGCGATGAGGGTCGACTTGCGCCCCAGCCGGTCGCCGAAGTGGCCGAAGAAGAGCGCCCCGACCGGGCGGATCACGAAGCCGAGCAGGAACGTCGACAGCGCCAGCATCGTGCCGGCAAGCGGGTCGGAGTCGGGGAAGAACAGCTTCCCGAAGACCAGCGCCGAGGCCAGGCCGTAGATGTAGAAGTCGTACCACTCGATGCCGGTTCCGATGGTCGAGGCGATCCGGGCGCGGCGGGCCAGCCGTGCCTCGTCGTACGCCGGCGCCGTGGGGCTGGTCGCTGACATGGGTACTCCTCACTTCCGAGCAGTGGGGGACAGGGTCGGTGGAGCGGGTCAGGTGTAGAGCGTCGGCGGGGCGAGCACGCCGGTGAGGAAGTGGGCGCCGACCTCGCGCTCCTTCCAGGCGACCGGGTCGTGCAGCGTGTGGGTGCGCGCGTTGCGCCAGAAGCGGTCGAGCCCGACCCTGTTCGCGGTGGCGCGGGCGCCAGTGACCTCGAAGACCCGGGTGGTGGTGTCGAGGGCGAGCTCGGTGGCGACCACCTTGAGGGCGGCCACCTCGGCGGCCAGCGCTCCGCGCTGCTCCCGGGTGAGGGCGTCGCCGGCGGCGATCGCGCCGTCGAGCTGCGCCGCGACCTGTGCCGCGAGCGCAGCGACCGACTTCGCCCGGGCGACGAGCCGGCCGTAGGTCTGCAGGATGTAGGGGTCCTCGGCCGCCGACTGCAGTCCCGAGAGCACCCAGGGGCGGGTCGTCTCGCGGGTGTAGGCCGCGGCGGTCTCCAGGGCCCCCTCGGTGATGCCGAGGTAGAGGTGGGCGAACATCGTCTGGATCTCCGGCGTCAGCAGGGTCTGCCTCGGCGAGGGGCCCGCGCCGACGGAGCCGTCGCCCGTCGCGAGCAGGTCGCGCTCGGCGACGAACGTCCCGTCGAAGGTGACCGAGCCGCTGGCCGAGAGCCGCATCCCGAGGTTGTCCCAGTCGCCCCCGAGCGTGATCCGGTCGCGGTCCGGCCCGAGGACCGCCTGGACGGCGGCGCCGGTGTCGGAGCGCCGCGCGCTGAGGATGTTCGCGTCGGCGACCGAGAAGCCGGTGGTGAACGTACGCCGTCCGTGGGCGGTGAAGCCGCCGGCGGCCCGCTCGAGGGTGACGCCGTCGTCGAGCGGGTTGACCGCGCCGCCCCAGAGCCAGCGCTGCTCCGCGGTCGGCGTGAGCCAGCGGTCGCGCTGCTCCTCGGAGCCGTTGAACCACAGCTTGGTCTGGTTGACGTAGGAGTAGCCGAGCAGCTGCCCGACCGAGGCGTCGGCCCGGGCGACGACGCGGACCGCCTCGAGCGCGGTCGCCACCGTCTGCCCGCCGCCGCCGTACGCCGCCGGGACGAGCAGGGCCGGCAGGCCGCTCCCCTTGAGCAGCGCGACCTCGTCGTACGGCTCGCGGCCGGGCCGGTCTCGCTCGACCGCGGTCTCGGCCAGCACGGCGGCGACCTCGGCGGCGCGCGCCAGCCACTCCTCGGTGGTCGCCGGGAGGGCGGCCACCGGCGCCTGCGGCTCGGTCTGCGTCATGCCGGGGTCTTCTGCGCCGCGAACGTGTAGCGGTGCCCGGGGTGGTCGGCGCGCAGCCGGCGCTGGCCCTCGCCGAAGAGCGACTCCCGCAGCGTGGTGCCCGGGTAGGAGGTGCGCATCCGGCCGCGGGCCTGCAGCACGGGCACCACGTGGTCGACGAGGTCGACGAACGTGCCCGGGCTGACGGCGTACGCGAGGTTGAAGCCGTCGATCCCGGACTCGTCCACCCACCGCTCGAGCTCGTCGGCGACGGTGGTGCCGGAGCCGACGATCACCGGGCCGCGGCCGCCGATGCCGAGCTGCTCGGCGATGTCGGCCCAGGTCCAGTCCCGGCCGCGGGTGTCGTCGGTCATCAGCTCGAGCACCGAGCGCTGCGCGTTGCTCTCGACGTAGCGCACCGGCTCGTCACGGTCGTACGCCGAGGCGTCGATCCCGGTCCAGCCGCCGAAGAGGGCGAGGGCGCCCTCGGGGTCGGCGTACCGGCGGTAGTCGGCCAGCTTGGCGGCCGCCTCCTCGTCGGTGGCGGCGGCGATCGCCGTCATGATCGCGAAGATCCGCACCGACTCCGGATCGCGCCCCACCGCCTCCGCCTCGGCGCGGATCGCGTCGACCAGCTTCCTCGCCTGGCGCGGGTTGTCGGCGTTGACGAACACCGCCTCCGCGTGGGTCGCGGCGAACCGGCGGCCGCGGCTGCTCGCCCCGGCCTGGAAGAGGACCGGCGTGCGCTGCGGCGACGGCTCGGCGAGGAACGCGTCGCGGGTGCGGTAGTGCCGCCCGTCGTGCTCGACCGGGTGCACCCGGTCGGGGTCGGCGAAGATGCCGGCGGCCGCGTCGAGCACGACCGCGTCGTCCTCCCAGGAGGACTCCCACAGCCGGTAGCAGACCTCCATGAACTCCTCGCCGACCTCGTAGCGCTCGTCGTGCTCGCGGTTGTGCGGCAGGCCGAGGTTGCGGGCGGCGGAGTCGAGGTAGCCGGTGACGATGTTCCAGCTCACCCGGCCCTTGGTGAGGTGGTCGAGCGAGGTCATCCGGCGGGCGAAGGAGTACGGCTGCTCGTAGGTCAGCGAGACGGTGACGCCGAACCCGAGGTGCTCGGTGACCGCGGCCATCGCCGAGACCGGAGTGATCGGGTCGATCATCGGCACCTGCACGCCGGCGCGGATCGCGGCGTCGGGCGAGCCGCCGTACACGTCGTACAGCCCGAGGACGTCGGCGAGGAAGAGGCTGTCGAAGCAGCCCCGCTCCAGGGTCCGCGCGAGGTCGGTCCAGTACGCCAGGTCGGTGTAGTGCCGCGAGCGGTCCTCCGGATGGCGCCAGAGGCCGGGTGACTGGTGTCCCGAGCAGCCCATCGCGAAGCCGTTGAGGTGGATCTGCCGGCTCATCGCCCCGCCCATGCCTGGTCACGCTCGGTGGCCCCGATCCGCCAGCGGTAGGGCGGCGGGGTGCCGTTGACGAGGTGGTCGCCGACCACCCGCGACTTGAGGATGCGCGGGTTGTGCGAGGAGACGGTGCGGGCGTTGCGCCAGTGCCGGTCGAGGGCGCTCCCACGGGCGGTCGCCGAGGCGCCGAGGGTGTCGAAGAGCTCGGTCGTGGCGGACAGGACCAGGTCGGTGACGGCGACCTGGGCGGCCGCCGACTCGATCTCGGCGATCTCGTTGACCGCCGCGAACCCCCCCGGCGGCGCCGCGGCCGCCTCGTCGACGGCGGTTGCGACGCGGACGACCGCCGCCTCGGCGGCGTACACCTTCGCGGCGATCTGGCCGACCCGATCGAGCACCTGCGGGTCGTCGCGGACCCGTGCGGCGTTGGCGTGGGAGTAGTTCCGCTCGCGACCGCGCACCGCCTCGGCGGCGTCGCGTACGGCGGCCCGGCCGATGCCGGCAAGGGTGGCGAGGAGGTTGAGCTGGTTGAGGGCCGTCTGGTAGCCGAACCGCCTCCCGAACGGTACGACGTCGGCCGGCTCGACGAGGACGCCGTCGAAGCTCGTGGTGCCGCTGCCGGTGCCGCGCTGGCCGAAGCCGTCCCAGTCGTCGACGACCGTCACGCCCGGGTCGGTGACGGCGACGACGACGCTGGCGAACTCGTCGCCGTCGGGCAGCTCATCCACCGGGTCGCCATGGCGCTGGACGTAGACCTCGACCCAGTCGGCGAAGATCGTCCCGGTCGTGTAGTACTTCGTCCCGTCGAGCCGGTAGGTCCCGTCCGGCTGCCGCACGATGACCGTCTGCTGCGTGCCGAGCTGGGTGGTGCCGACCTCGGAGAAGGCGTTGCCGGCGATCTGGCCGGCGGCGAACCGCTCCAGCCACCGGCTCTGGTCGTGGCCGTGGCGGTGCTGCCAGAGCCGGTCCTCGAGGCAGGCGAAGTGGCCACGGAAGGCCTGGACGAGGTTGGCGTCGGCGGCGGCGATCTCCACCCAGAGCTGGGTCAGCTCGGTGAAGGAGGCGCCCCGCCCGCCGTACTCGACCGGCAGGCGGAGCGCGCCGAGCCCGGCGTCGGCGAGCCAGCGCATCGGCTCGCGGGGGAGCTCGTCGGCCACCTCGCGCTCCAGGGCGCCGGCGGCGATCTTCTCGAGCAGCGGTGCGTAGTCCGCGAGGAGCTCGGCGAGGAGGGGGGTGGGGATGGTGGGGCGCGGGGTCACAGAACGCTCCTTGCTCTGTTTAGTCGATCTGCTAGATCAACTTAACAGCCCTTGGAGCGCCGCTGCGTCACCCCACGTCGAGTGGACCGGCTCCGAAGGAGTACGGCGGCTCGTGGCTGCCGCGAGCGGGGCGGGTGGCCTGGTGCTGGATGGTCACCCCCGACTTCGAGACGAACGCGAGCCCCCAGCTCAGCGTGCCGCCGGCCGGGCCGCGGACCGGGACGACGAGCTGGTCGCCCATCCAGGCGGCGTCCTCGACGTAGAGCGCCGTGCCCTTGGCGGCGGAGAAGCTCGCGACCGGGTGCAGCGTCCTCGGGTCGAGGAGGTGGATCCGGGAGACGCCCTCGGAGACGTTGTCGGCCCCGGAGTCCATCGCGTAGAGCTCGCTGCCGTCGGCGCTGAAGCCCAGCGGCACGTAGTCGCAGGTCTCGCCGCTCGTCCGCTTCCCGCTCTCGTCGACGAGCGCCCAGCAGGACCGCTGCTGGTCCGCGAGGTCTCTGGTCCTGACCACGATGTCGCCGGTGGCGGGGGAGACGGCCTGCGGCGTCGTGCCCGGGAGGACGTCCTGCTTCCCGCCCTTGTGGACCACGACCGCGCGGCCCTGGGGATCGCCGACGACGACGTTGCCGTCCGGAAGGATCCCGGCGACCTCCCAGCCGTCACCGGCACCGAGAGCGACCTCCCACGAGCTTCCGCCGGTCCCGCCGACCCGCAGCCGCTTGCCGATGCCGCCGTCGTCGAGGACGACGGCGTACGTGCCGCCGTCGGGGGTCACCGCGACCGACGCACTGCCGGCCTGCTGGTAGTCGGCGACGGAGCCGTCGGCGGCATAGGTGTTCCACCGGACCGTCCCGTCGTTCGGGCTCGTGGTCATGCCGTGCCACGTGCCGTTCACCAGCACCGGAGACTGCGGCCGGTCCTGCACCGGGACGGCGTGCCCGCCGTTGCCGTCGACGAGCCGGCCGTCGAACCAGTACGGGATCCGCAGCTCCGGCCCCATCCCCTCGGTGACGTCGTCGAGGTCGACGGTGAACGTCTCCAAGCTCGGTGCGCTCGACGACGCGGACGGGTCGGTGGCCGTGGACGGCGGCGGCGCGGTCGGCGACGCGGAGGCCGACGCCGACGGCGCGAGGGTGCGCAGCGGGGCCGGCGTGTTCGTGCTGGGCTGCGGCGCACCGTCGTGGTCGAGGCCCGGCGACACGGCGACGCCGACGCCGGCGATGACGGCGATCGCCGCTGCCGCACCGGTCGCGACGAGCGCCGTACGCCGCCGGCGGATGCGCCTGGCCCGGCGCTGCACCTCGGCGAGGCTGCTCGGGGTCAGCCCGGCCCCCTCCGCACGACGCTCGAGCGCGTCGCGCAGCTCTTGGTCCTCGGGGTTCATCGCTCCTCCTCCCGGGCGTTGCGAAGTGACTGCGCCGCGCCCGAGCGCAGGCCGGCCAGCGCCCTGCTGGCCTGGGACTTCACCGTCCCCTCCGAGATCCCGAGAGTGCGGGCGATCTCCGCCTCGCTGAGGTCCTCGTAGTACCTGAGCACGATCACCGCCCGCTGCCGCGGCGGCAGCGAGGAGACCATCGCCCAGACCTCCTCGGCCAGCCCGTCGTCGTACGCGTCCTCGGTGCCGCGCTCGGGAAGCTCGTCGGTCACCCGTTCGCGGCGCCGCCAGGCGCGACGGAACAGCGAGTTGGCCTCGTTCACCAGGATCCGCCGGACGTACCCGTCCAGCGACTCCCGGCGCTGCACCTTCTCCCACGCGAGATAGAGCTTGGCGAGCGCCGACTGCACGACGTCCTCGGCGGTGTGGGCGTCGCCGGTCAGCAGGTAGGCGGTGCGCAGGAGGGCCGGCTGCCGCGCGGACATGTACGCCGCGAACTCGGCGTCCCTCGTCGCCGACCGCGGCAACGACACCACCTCCACTCGGTTCACGACTCCAGGACGCGACTCCTCCCGCCAGGGTTGCACGGGCTCTGGTCGAACCCGTCGGATCAGCCCTCAGACCACCCGTCAGATCAGCTCGGCGAGCGGCTCCACGAGCAGGCAGGTTCCCTCGCCCTGCACGCGGGTGAGGACGATCGTGGCGCCCTGCGACCCCCGCAGCGCGAGCCGCTTGCGCAGCGCGTCGGGGGTGACGGCGACCCCGCGCTTCTTGATCGTGAGCCGCCCGATGTCGCGCTCGCGGAGCGCGGCGCGCAGCGCCTTCTCCCGGTAGGGGAGCTCCTCGACGACGCGGTAGCCGCGGGCGAACGGCGTGGTGTACGCCGAGTCGCCGGTCACGTAGGCGATGTGCTCGTCCACCAGCCCGCCCTGCACGCCGGCAGCCACCGCGGTGACCAGGCCCGCGCGGATGACCGCGCCGTCCGGCTCGTACAGGAACTCGCCGACCCCGCGCACCGGCGCGCCCGGGTCGTCCTCGTCGGTCAGCGTCGCCAGCCCGCCGTGGGCGATCACCGTCGCGCGGCGCTCGGTGGTGGCCAGCCGGCCGGACCAGAGCGCCGCCTCCTTCACCTCACCGTGGTCGCTCACCCACTCGGCCTCGACACCGTCCGGGACCAGCTCGTGCGGGATCCCTGGCGCGACCTTGACGCAGGAGTCGCGGCGCAGCAGCTCCTCGACGAACGACCACGGGGGCGTCCACCCCTCCGCGTCGAACACGCGCCCGCGGGCGCCCCGGCGGGCCGGGTCGGCGTACGCCACGGCGAAGGGGGTCGTGTCGATCTGTGTCGCGTCGGCCACCTGGACGGCCCCGGGCAGGCCGAGCGCGTCGAGGTTGGCCCGCGCGACCGCGACCCGGACCGGGTCGAGGTCGACGCCGGCCGTGGTGATCCCGGCCCTCGCGATCGCGATCAGGTCGCCGCCGATGCCGCAGCCGAGGTCGACGGCGCTTGCGGCACCGAAGGCCCTCAGTCGGGCGGCACGGTGCTCGGCCACGGGGAGCCGGGTGGCCTGCTCGAGGCCCTCGGGGGTGAAGTACATCCGCTCCGCCAGGTCGCCGAACTTCTCCCGGCCCTTCGCCCGGAGCTCGACCTGGGTCATCGCCGCCGAGACGTACGCCGGGTCGGCCTCGCGCCGCAGCACGGTCTGGGCCCGCAGCGCGGGCTCGTCGGCGAGCTCCCCCGCCCGGGCGAGGAGCGCCTGTCCCTCGTCGGTGAGGAGCCAGGCGAAGGCGTCGGCGTCCATCCCCCGATCCTGTCAGGTCCCGAGGGCTCGCCGGCGGTATGCCCCTTGCGCACGGCGACGGGCTACTGAAACAGTCGTGGTAGTCGGTTCTTGTGGGTGGCGGTGCGGCGGAGAGGAGCGGGGATGTTCGCACTCGACGGACGCCGGGCGCTGGTGACTGGGGCGGCGCGCGGGCTCGGGCTGGAGATGGCCCGCGGACTGGCGCGGGCCGGCGCCGAGGTCGTCCTCAACGGCCGTGACCAGCGGGCCCTCGACGCCGCCGTCGAGCACCTTCGCCGCGAGGGGCTGCCCGCCGGGACGGCACGCTTCGACGTGACCGACCTCGACGCCGCGCGGCGCGGGCTCGAGGAGGTCGGCCCGGTCGACGTCCTGGTCAACAACGTCGGACGGCGCGACCGGCGCGGCGTCGCGGAGCTGGCGCCCG
This sequence comes from Nocardioides asiaticus, assembly GCF_040049175.1. NCBI lineage: Bacteria > Bacillati > Actinomycetota > Actinomycetes > Propionibacteriales > Nocardioidaceae > Nocardioides > Nocardioides asiaticus. Next base: position 965,717 of record NZ_JBDZDM010000002.1, read on the forward strand.
AGGAGTTCGGGGGGATGCTCCACGACCACCTCGTCGCCGCCTACGGGCTGAGCCGCGAGGTGGCCGCGTCGATGGTCGAGCGGCAGGTGGCCGGGCGGATCGTCAACGTGTCGTCGGTGATCGGCCGGCTCGGCAGGCGCGACGACGCGGCGTACGCCTCAGCGAAGGCCGGCCTCGACGGGCTGACCCGCGCGCTGTCGGCCGACCTCGGCCCGTACGGCATCACCGTCAACGCCGTCGCGCCCGGTACCTTCGCGACCGAGACGAACGCCCACCTCGCCGACGACCCGGAGTGGACCGCGTGGCTCGGCCGGCGTACCGCCCTCGGACGGTGGGGCCGGCCGCCGGAGATCGCGGGCGCCGTGGTCTTCCTCGCGAGCGACGCGGCCTCCTTCGTCACCGGCCAGGTCCTCGCCGTCGACGGCGGGATGACCACGACGTTCTAGATCTGGAGGACTTCTGGCACTCCGTTCGGGTGAGTGCTAACGTCTGGCTTGGCACTCTCGACTCGAGTGTGCCAGCGCTTGCCAGCCGAGGGCGACCCCCGCGACGGCGTACGAGGCGGAGCAAGCGAAGACGTTGCAACACCCATCACCCGTAGAAGTGTGAAAGTGGAGGTCGACATCGTGTCGGTCAACATCAAGCCCCTCGAGGACCGGATCGTCGTGAAGCCGCTCGAGGCCGAGCAGACCACCGCCTCGGGTCTGGTCATTCCGGACACCGCCAAGGAGAAGCCGCAGGAGGGCGAGGTCCTGGCCATCGGTCCGGGTCGCGTCGACGACAACGGCAACCGCATCCCGCTCGACGTCGCCGTCGGCGACAAGGTCATCTACAGCAAGTACGGCGGCACCGAGGTGAAGTACGCCGGCGAGGAGTACCTCATCCTCTCCGCCCGCGACATCCTCGCAGTCGTCGTTTCCTGATCGCTTCCGGGACGTCATACGCGCCCGCGCTGCAGCTGCAGCCCGGCCGTATGACGTCCCGGACTGCTTAACCCTCCAGAGGAGAATCAATGCCGAAGATCCTGGAATTCGACGAGAACGCCCGCCGCGCGCTCGAGCGCGGCGTCGATGCCCTCGCCAACGCCGTCAAGGTGACGCTCGGCCCCAAGGGCCGCTACGTCGTCCTGGACAAGAAGTGGGGCGCCCCGACCATCACCAACGACGGCGTGACCGTCGCCCGTGAGGTCGAGCTGGACGACCCGTTCGAGAACCTCGGTGCGCAGCTGACCAAGGAGGTCGCCACCAAGACCAACGACATCGCCGGTGACGGGACGACCACCGCGACCGTCCTGGCGCAGGCGATGGTCCACGAGGGCCTGCGCGCCGTGGCCGCGGGTGCCAACCCGATGGCCCTCAAGCGCGGCATGGACGCCGCCGCCTCCGCCGTGAGCGACGCGCTGCGCGCCGCCGCGCGCGACGTCACCGACGAGAAGGACATGGCCAGCGTCGCCACCATCTCCTCGCGCGACTCGCAGATCGGCGAGATCCTCGCCGAGGCCTTCGCCAAGGTCGGCAAGGACGGCGTCATCACCGTCGAGGAGTCCAACACCACGGGCACCGAGCTCGAGTTCACCGAGGGCATGCAGTTCGACAAGGGCTACATCTCTCAGTACTTCGTGACCGACCCGGAGCGGATGGAGTCCGTCCTCGACGAGCCCTACATCCTGCTCCACCAGGGCAAGATTTCCGCGATCCAGGAGCTCCTGCCGCTGCTCGAGAAGGTCATCCAGTCGGGCAAGCCGCTCTTCATCCTCGCCGAGGACGTCGAGGGCGAGGCCCTCTCGACCCTGGTGGTCAACAAGATCCGCGGCACGTTCAACGCCGTCGCGGTGAAGTCGCCTGCCTTCGGTGACCGCCGCAAGGCGATCATGCAGGACATCGCGACCCTGACCGGCGGTCAGGTCGTCGCCCCGGAGGTCGGCCTCAAGCTCGACCAGGTGGGGCTCGAGGTCCTCGGCCAGGCCCGCCGCGTCGTGGTCACCAAGGACAACACCACGATCGTCGACGGCGCCGGCGACGCCGCCGAGGTGGCCGGCCGGGTCAACCAGATCAAGGCCGAGATCGAGACCACCGACTCCGACTGGGACCGCGAGAAGCTCCAGGAGCGGCTCGCGAAGCTCGCCGGCGGCGTCTGCGTGATCAAGGTCGGGGCCCACACCGAGGTGGAGCTCAAGGAGAAGAAGCACCGCATCGAGGATGCCGTCTCCGCGACCCGCGCCGCGATCGAGGAGGGCATCGTCGCCGGTGGCGGCTCGGCCCTCATCCACGCGGTCGAGGTGCTGGAGAAGGACCTCGGCCTGAGCGGTGACGAGGCCGTCGGCGTACGCGTCGTGCGCAAGGCCGCCGACGAGCCGCTGCGCTGGATCGCCGAGAACGGCGGCGAAAATGGCTATGTCATCGTCGCCAAGGTGCGCGAGCTCGCCAACGACGGGCACAGTGGCAACGGCTACAACGCCGCCACCGGCGAGTACGGCGACCTGGTCGCCCAGGGCGTCCTCGACCCGGTCAAGGTCACCCGCTCCGCGCTGGTCAACGCCACCTCCATCGCGGGCATGCTGCTCACGACCGAGACGCTGGTCGTGGACAAGCCCGAGGAGGAGGACGAGGCCCCGGCCGCCGGCCACGGCCACGGTCACGGCCACTGACCCACCGAGTCGGCGCCCGTGTGCGCCGGCAACGCGTCGAGTCGGCGCTTCTGCATGCGACGAGCGTGCGGAGGCGCCGATTCGACGTTTCTGGGGTGCATCGGCGCCGATCCGGCGTACGGGCGGGTCGTCGCTCGCTGCGTTACCGGGGCTTTACCAAGCCACCGTCTGGGGGTGACAGACGCCAGCTATCGTCGCCGGGCATCGGCAGCTCACCGTCGAGCTGCCTGCCGGAGGCAGCGTGCGCTCCGACCTCGCCCCGTGGTGGCCGACCTCCACGCCCCCGAGCTCGGGCCCGCCCCCTGCTTCTCCGGCCCACGTCGATCTCGGGTGCGTCGGCGACCGCGCGAACTCCATCTGACGGCTGACACCGTTCCCGGATCTGTCATCTATGATGTCGACTGACTTACTCAAGTTTAGATCGGCCGGAGGGTGCCAGTGTCTGCCGATGCTTGGACGAATACCTCGTCCCACAGCCCGTCCTCACAGCGACCGGAGGAGGTCGGACGCCCGCTCGTGACCAGGCCGGGCGACAGAGAGCTCCTCGCCGCCCGACTGGTGCCTCGGCGCAAGCCCGGCCAGTGGATCTCCGCGGCGGTCGTCCTCGTGCTCGTCGCGCTCGTGGTGCGCAGCCTCATCACGAACCCGCGCTACCAGTGGGACGTCGTACGGCACTTCTTCCTCCGCCCCTCGATCCTCGAGGGGCTGCTGCTCACGCTCTGGCTGACCGCCGGGGTCATGGTCTGCGGCTATCTCATCGGCATCGTGCTGGCGGTCATGCGGCTCTCGTCCAACCCGGTGCTGAGCACGGTGAGCTTCGTCTACGTCTGGCTGTTCCGGTCGGTCCCGCCGCTGGTGCAGCTGCTCTTCTGGTTCGAGCTGGCGTCGCTCTACCCGAAGCTCAGCCTCGGGGTCCCCTACGTCAAGACGTTCACGACCGTCGCGACCGCCCACCTCTTCACCGGGCTGCTCGCGGCCTTCGTGGGGCTGACCTTCGACATCGCGGCCTTCTCCTCCGAGATCGTCCGTGGCGGGCTGCTGTCGGTGGACGGCGGCCAGACGGAGGCGGCGAAGGCGCTCGGGCTCGGCAAGGGCAGGATCTTCCGGCGGATCGTCTTCCCACAGGCGATGCCCGCGATCATCCCCGCCTCCGGCAACCTGCTGATCGGGATGGTCAAGGCGACCTCCATCGTCAGCGTGATCGCCGTCCACGACCTCCTCTACTCGGTGCAGCTGATCTACAACCAGAACTACCTGATCATCCCGCTCCTGCTCGTGGCGACGATCTGGTACATCGTGATCACGACGGTGCTCTCCGTCGGGCAGTTCTTCGTCGAGCGCTACTACGCCCGCGGGAAGGGGTCGTCCGGCGGACGCGGGTTCTGGTCGGTCGCCCGCGACAACATCTCCGTCTTCGGGCGCACCCGGCGCGACCTGGCGGGGATCGCATGAGCGTGCGAACTGTCATCGAGCCACGCACGGACGGCGAGGCCACGCCGCTGGTCAGGATCCGCGGGCTGCACAAGAGGTTCGGCTTCACGACGGTGCTGGACGGGATCGACCTCGACGTCCACCGCGGCGAGGTGGCGGTCCTGCTGGGCCCGTCCGGCTCCGGAAAGTCGACGTTGCTGCGCTGTGTCAACCACCTCGAGAAGCCGGATGCCGGGTTCGTCGAGATGGGCGGCGAGATCGTCGGCTACCGGCGCGACGGCCGCCACCTGCGCGAGCTGCCCGACCGCGAGGTCACCCGGCAGCGGGCGCGGATCGGGATGGTGTTCCAGCAGTTCAACCTCTTCCCGCACAAGACGGCGCTGGAGAACATCCTCGAGGGCCAGCTCGCCGCCGGCGTACGCCGGAAGGAGGCGGAGCGCCGCGCCAGCGACCTGCTCGAGCGGGTCGGTCTCGGTGGCCGGGAGGCGTCGTACCCCCGCCAGCTCTCCGGGGGCCAGCAGCAGCGGGTCGCGATCGCCCGGGCGCTCGCCGTACGCCCCGACCTGATGCTCTTCGACGAGCCGACCAGCGCGCTCGACCCCGAGATGGTCGGGGAGGTGCTGTCGGTCATGAAGGACCTCGCCGAGACCGGCCTGACGATGATCGTGGTCACCCACGAGATCGGCTTCGCCCGCGAGGTCGCCGACCAGGTCGTCTTCCTCGACGGCGGCCGGATCGTCGAGTCCGGCCCGCCGGCGGACGTCATCGACAACCCCCGCCACGAGCGCTCCCGCGCCTTCCTCTCCGCCGTCCTCTGACGGCCGATCACCACCCCACCCCCGAAAGGAACCTCTGTGTTGATCTCGTCCCGCATCCGCCGCTCCCGGCGGGTGCGCACCGCCGCCGTCGCAGGGATCGGCGTCGCCGCGGTCCTCGCGCTCGCCGCCTGCAACAGCTCCGACACCCTCAGCGAGGAGGACAAGGCGGTCGGCCAGTCCGGCTCGGCCTCCTCCGCCACCGCTGTCCCGACGGAGGACGTGGTCTCGGGGGTGAAGGCGGACCCGGCGCTGCACGCGGAGCTCCCCGCGGCCGTCAAGAAGTCGGGCGTGCTGACGCTGGGCACGGTCGAGGCGACCGGCGAGGCCTCGCTCCCGCACGGCGGCTCCGACGCACAGGGCAACCAGATCGGGCTCGACGTCGATCTGCGCGACGCCGTCGCGAAGGTGCTCGGGATCAAGTGGAAGGTCGACTTCGGAACCTTCGAGACCATCGTCCCCGGCACGCAGAACGGCAAGTACGACGTGGGCCAGGCCAACTTCGCCGTCACGAGCGAGCGGCTCCAGGTGGTCGACTACGCGACGTACCTCAAGGACGGCCAGTCGTTCATGGCCTCCTCCGACAGTGACCTCGACTCGGTCAAGAAGCTCACCGACATCTGCGGCCACACCGTGTCCACGACCCCCGGGTCGAGCTTCCAGCAGATCCTCGAGCAGGGCGCGGGCGAGTGCAAGAAGGCCGGCAAGTCGCCCTACAAGGTGCAGTACTACAAGGACAGCGCCGCCATTCTCCTCGGCCTGCAGAACGGCAAGACCGACCTCTACTTCGGCCCGACCCTCAGCCTGAAGTACATCGAGAAGACCGTGCCGAACACGAAGTTCCTCGGCGAGATCAGCTCCACCGACGTCGGCTTCGTGACCGCCAAGGGCTCGCCGCTCGCCCACGTCCTCGTCGACGCCGTCAACGAGCTCATCAAGGACGGCGAGTACGACAAGATCTTTGCGAAGTGGAACGTCCCCGGCATCGGGATCCCGAAGTCGGAGTTCGACCCCAAGCCGACGTTCTGAGGCGTCAGGAGCCTGCCTGAGGGCCACAACCCCGGACTCGACGGGTCACAACCCCGGACTCGACGGGTCACAACCCCGGACTCAACTCCGGCGCGCCCACTCCTCGGCCAGCAGCTCGTAGGAGCGGACCCGGTCGGCGTGGTCGTGGGTGATGGTCGTGACGACGAGCTCGTCGGCGCCGGTGGCCCGCTGGAGCGCCTCGAGCTGGTCGGCGACCTGGGCCGGGCTGCCGACGAGCTGGGTGTCGACGCGGTCCTGGACGAGCGCGCGGTCCTCCTCGGACCACGTCCACTCGTGCGCCTCTTCCGGCGTCGGGAAGGGGATCGCCCCCTCCGCCGTCCGGATGCTGCGCACCCACAGGCCGTAGCCGGTGGCCAGCTCGCGGGCGGTCTCCTCGTCCTCCGCCACGACGACGTCGGCGGAGACGGCGACGTACGGCGCGGGGAGCTCGGCCGAGGGGTGGAACGCGGCCCGGTAGGCCTCGACGGCGTCGAGGACGGTCGCGGGGCTCACGTGGTAGTTGGAGGCGAACCTCAGCCCGCGCCGGCCGGCCACCTCCGCGCTCTCGCCGCCGCTGCTGCCCAGGATCCAGACCTCGAGGCTCGCACCCTCGCCGGGAACGACGTGGGCCTCCTCGCCGTCGGCCGACTTGTAGGTGCCGGCGAGGAGGGCGAGTACGTCGTCGACCTGCTCCGCGTAGGGCTGCGGCTGCGCCCCGGGGAGGCTGAGCAGGTCCCGCTGCAGCCGGAAGCGCGGCGAGCCGAGCAGGTGGGCGGGGGAGTAGCGCGGCGGGATGAGCAACCCCTCCGGCGTACGCCCGACGAACGGCTCGCGGTCGGAGGCGGCCGACGACGGCGGCTTCCCGCCGGAGCGACCGAGCCCCAGGTCGAGCCGGCCGGGGTGGAGCGCGTCGAGGAGGCCGAACTCCTCGACCGTCGAGAGCGCGGTCCGGTGCCCCATCTGCACGGCCCCGGAGCCGAGCCGGATCGTCGAGGTCGCCGCCGCGAGCAGCCCGAGGACGAGGGCGGGCGAGGTGCCGGCGACCCCGGGGTTGAGGTGGTGCTCGGCGACCCAGTAGCGGGCGTAGCCGAGCGCCTCGGTGCGCCGGGCGAGGTCGACGCTGTTGCGGAGCGCGTCGGCCGCGGTCGAGCCCGACGAGATCGGCACGAGGTCGAGGACGGCCAGCGGCGTACCGCTCATGACGCTGCCTCGGCCGGGTGCGCGGCCTGCTCCGAGCGCGGGCGCAGGCCGAGGTTCTCCCGCAGGGTCGTCCCGGTGTAGTCGGCGCGGAAGACCCCGCGCTCCTGGAGCAGCGGCACGACCTTGTCGACGAAGGGCGCGAGCCCGCCCGGCGTGATGTGCGGGACGAGGATGTAGCCGTCGGCGGCGTCGGCCTGGACGTACTCGTCGATCGTCGCGGCGACCGTCTCCGGCGAGCCGACGAAGCTCTGCCGGCCGGTGACCTCGACGACGACCTCGCGGGTGGAGAGCCCCTTCTCCTCGGCGAGGGCGCGCCAGCGCCGCGCCTCGCTGAGCCGGTCCTCGTGGCGGCGGACGCTGGCCCGGCCCTTGGAGAGCAGGCCGTCGACGTCGGTCTCGACGGGGTCGATGGCCGGCAGCGGACCGTCGGGGTCGTGGTCGGACAGGTCGGTGTTCCACAGCTGCTCGAGGAACTTGATCGCGGTCGCGGGCGAGACCTGCTGCAGCCGCACCTCGCGGGCGAGCTCGGCGGCCTCGGCGTCGGTGTCGCCGAGGACGAACGTGGCGGCGGGCAGGATGAGGAGGTCGTCGCGGCGGCGGCCGTACTTCGCGAGCCGGCCCTTCACGTCGGCGTAGAACCCCTGCCCGTCCTCGAGCATGCTGTGGCGGGAGAAGATCGCGTCGGCGCCCGAGGCGGCGAACTCACGCCCCTCCTCGGAGTCACCGGCCTGGAAGATCACCGGGCGCCCCTGCGGGCTGCGCGGCACGTTGAACTGGCCGGCGATGTCGAACTGGCTGTCGTGGTGCTCGAAGAGACCTGGCGTCGGCGTCGCGAGGAACCGCCCCGACTCCTTGTCCGCGACGATCTCGTCGCCGCGCCAGGTCTCCCACAGCTCGGTGGCGGTCTGCAGGAACGTCTTCGCGCGCTCGTAGCGCTGGTCCTGCGGGAGGTAGCCGCCCCGGCGGAAGTTCTCGCCGGTGAACGCGTCCCAGCTGGTCACCACGTTCCACGCGGCGCGTCCGCCGGAGAGGTGGTCGAGGCTGGCGAACTGCCGGGCGACCTCGTACGGCTCGTTGAACGTCGAGTTGATCGTGCCGGTGAGGCCGAGGTGGTCGGTCACGGCCGCGAGGGCGGCGAGCACGGTGAAGGTGTCGGGCCGGCCGACCACGTCGAGGTCGTAGATCTTCCCGGCCTGCTCGCGCAGCCGCAGCCCCTCGGCGAGGAACATGAAGTCGAACTTCCCCCGCTCGGCGATCTGCGCGAACTCGACGAACGAGGAGAACTCGATGTGGCTTCCGGAGGCGGGGTCGCTCCAGACGGTGGTGTTGTTGACGCCCGGGAAGTGGGCGGCGAGGTGGATCTGCTTCTTCGGCATGAGGGCTCCGGTGGTCAGGCGGTGGCGGCGTAGCGGCTGGCGGGACGGGGGAGGCCGAGCAGCCCGCGCAGGGTGTCGGCCTCGTAGTGGTCGTGGAAGAGGCCCCGGCGCTGCAGCTCGGGAACGAGCGTGCGGGTGATCCGGGTCAGGTCGTCGGGGAGCACGGCGGGCCGCAGCCGGAAGCCGCTCAGCCCGGCCGTGTGCCAGTCGGCGAGCAGGTCGGCCAGCCCTGACGGCGTACCGGTGAAGACCTGGGCGTCCGAGACGTACGGCGAGCCCGCCGACTCGTCGAGCCGGGCCAGCCGGTCACGGGCGGCCTGCTCCGTGTCGTCGAGGACGACGACGAGGTCGCCGAAGACGTGCACGGTCTCCTCGGCGCTGTGCCCACTGCCTCGGGCTCCGCTTCGGCGGCCGGCCGCGGACTGCGCCGCCCGGATCTCGGCGAGGATCGGCGCGATGTCGCCGGTGGCGTGCGGGGTGACGAAGCCGAGGTCGGCGGCTCGTCCGACCAGCTCGAAGGGGACCGACCGGTGGGCGAGGGCGGCCACGACCGGCTGCCCCTGCGGCGGTCGCGGCGTGATCGAGGGGCCTTTCACGCTGAAGTGGCGTCCCTCGAAGTCGATGTAGTGCAGCTTGTCCCGGTCGATGAACCGTCCGGTGGCGACGTCGCGGATCTCGGCGTCGTCCTCCCAGCTGTCCCAGAGGCGGCGCAGCACCTCGACGTAGTCGGCCGCCTCGTCGAAGCTGTCCCGGATCACCTCCTGCACGGCGGGCGCGTCGAGGTCGGCGTAGGAGATCTCGGGGAACTCCCGGCGGCCGAACAGCGCGGCGTCGCGCTGCCGCGCCGCGACCTGGACGCGTACGCCGGCGCGGCCGGTGCTCACGTAGTCGAGGGTCGCGATCGCCTTGCTGAGGTGGAACGGCTCGGTATGGGTCACGATCGCGGTCGGGACGATGCCGATGTGGCGGGTCAGCGGCGCGATCCGCGCGGCGGTCAGGACGGCGTCGAGCCGGCCGCGGACCCGGTCGGTGCGCTGGTCGGCGCTGGCCCGCCATCGGTCGTCGGTCTGCAGCGTCAGGCTGTCCTCGAGGGTCACGAGGTCGACGAGGCCGGCCTCGGCCTCGGTCACCAGGTCGGCCCAGTAGCGGGGCGTGAACAGCTCGGCCGGGCGGGCGTCGGGCTCGCGCCACGAGGCCGGATGCCAGCCGGTGCCGTCGAGCGCGACGGCGAGCCGGAGGCGGTCGGGGGAGGCGGGAGGGAGGCTCATGCCAAAACACTAGCAACTCGCTAGACTTAGGCCGTGAAGTTCCAGGTGCTCGACATCCTCCCCCACGTCCAGAACCCCGTGACCGGCCGTCTGGTCAGCCCCGCGGAGCGCTACCAGCAGGCGATCACGAGCGCGAGGTACGCCGAGCAGTTCGGCTTCGACGCCGTCGCCATCGGCGAGCGCCATGCCGAGGGTTTCCTTTCGTCGGCGCCGACGATCCTCCTCGGCGCGATCGCCGCACAGACGAGCCGGGTCCGGATCGGCACCGGCGTCACCGTCCTCTCGATCCTCGACCCGGTCCGCGTCGCCGAGGACTACGCCACGATCGACCAGCTCTCCCGCGGCCGCCTGGAGCTGGTCATCGGCAAGGGCAACGAGCTGCGTCAGCTGCCGCTCTTCGGGGTCGAGAACGGCACCCAGTGGGACCTGCTCGCGGAGAAGTACGCCCTGCTCCACCGGCTCTGGCGCGAGGAGGCGGTGACCTGGTCGGGCAGCGTCCGTACGCCGCTCGAGGACGCCACGACCTACCCTCGCCCGTACGCCGGCGCGCCGCGGGTCTGGCACGGCTCCGCCACCACCGAGACCAGCGCCGAGCTGGCGGGTCGGTGGGGCGACCCGCTCTTCTCCGCCAACGCCATCCAGCCGCGGGACAACTACACCGTCCTCATCGAGCACTACCGCAGGGCCTATGCCGAGCACGGTCACGACCCGCGCTTCGCCTACGTCGGCGCCGGCGCGGGCTTCCTCTACCTCGCCGACACTACCCAGGAGGCCCGCGAGGCCTTCGGGCCGACGTACGAGAAGATGGTCGAGTACCACCTCCAGCCGGGTCACCACACGCCCGGCAACGAGATGACCTTCCGCGACATCGACAGCGCGATCGAGCGCGGGCCGGTCCTGGTCGGCAGCCCGCAGCAGGTCGTCGAGAAGATCCTGTGGTGGCACGAGGCGTTCGGCCACGACCTGCAGTCGTTCAGCCTGCCGATGATGCTGCCCCACGAGCAGCAGCTCGACATGCTGGCGCGGCTCGCCACGGAGGTCCTCCCGACCGTGCGCGCCGCCGCACCGACGACGCTGTGGGGGCCCGAGGACCCCTACGCCGGCCGACCCGCCTTCGCCGGCGCCACGGTGCCCGACGCCGCGGCCGAGATCGAGAAGGCGCGCAGCACGGTCTGACGCGGCCCCGGCGTACGCCCGATTGCGTACGCCGGGCACGCTCCCGCGCCGATGTGCGCGGCCCGGCCTCGCGGCACGGTGGAGACGTCACCGATCCACCGACCCACGGGAGGGGCCATGACCACCCTGCTCACCACGCTCACCACCCACGACGGCTGGGGGCCGTGGGGCCACGACGGACCACCGGCGTACTGGCCGGTCTTCGGGATCGTCTGGTTCCTGCTCGTCGCCGCGGCGATCGTCACCGCGGTCGTGCTCGTCCGGCGCGCTCGTCAGGCCGAGCCGCGCCGCGTGGGGGAGCGGACGCTCGCGGAGAGGTACGCCGCCGGCGAGATCGACGCGGAGGAGTACCGCGCCCGCCGCGACGTGCTGCGCGAGCAGCCCTGAGCCCGCTACTCGGCGCTGAGCTCGCTGATCCGGAGGAAGCCGGTCGACGACCCCGGATCGGCGCTGGCGAGGACGAGCCGCACGGCCGTCGTACGGACCCGAGCGAAGGTCGCGACGGTCGGGTCTCCGGAGGAGTCCACCGAGACGTCGCGCGCCGGCACCCAGGCGCGCCCGTTCCAGTACTCCACGGCGATCGAGGCCGGCGGGTCGTCGGCGTCGTCGTCGACGAAGGACGCCCGGACGGTGTCGCGCGTGCGCGCCCGCGGCCACGAGAGCGAGACCCACTCGTGCGCGTGGGCGGAGCTCACCGCCGGCAGCAGGGCGGTGGCCTGCTTGACGTAGGCGTTGGACCAGGCGGTGGCGGCGTCATCGTCGACCATCGCCGCCGGGACGGTCTGCTCCGAGCCCGAGTAGCTCGCGTCCGGGGTCGCTCCGTCGGGGCCCGTCGGCACCGGAGGGACGGCCGCGATCGGCGGGGCCGTGGCAGCGGGCGGGGGCGGCGCCGTCGGGCTGGTCGGCCCGCTCGACCGGGTGCGGCTCACCGTCACCGTCCCGGTCCGCAGGCCCGGCGACGACGCGGTCACCGTGAGCCTGCCCGTGCCGACGGCCGCGCGGGCGATCGCCACCGCCTTGCCGGCGTACGCGGTCCGGAAGGGCGACTGGTAGTTCTCCGCGTCCTCCTCGCGGCCGTTGTCCGCACCGGCGTACGAGCCGCCGGTGACGGAGAAGTGCAGCAGGTTCGTCGCGTCGGGGACGACCGTGCCGTGAGCGTCGACGACCTCGGCGGTCACGTAGGCGAGCGAGCGGCCGTCGCCCGGCATGCTCCGCCGGTCGGAGGTCAGCCGGACCGCCGCCGGAGCGCCGGCCGTGCGTACGACGTCGGTGGCGACGATCCTGCCGTCGCGGCGCGCGACCGCGCTCAGCGTGCCGGGTCGGAACGGCACCGTCCAGGTCAGGTGCAGTTTCCCGGCGCTGCCGTTGGGACTGGTGTAGCTGCCCGGGTAGGGGCCGCCGGTGACGGTCTTGTCGTCGTGGGTCGCCTCGGTCGTCTCCAGGTAGCCGCGCCCGTCGGTCGTGGTCTTGTGGTCGAAGCGGCGTAGGCCGAGCGACCGGCCGTTGAGCGTCAGCTCGACGCTGTCGACGTTGCTGTAGGCCCACACCTGCACCGGGTCGCCCGGCTGGTGGTCGGTCCAGTCCATCGGCACGAGATGGACCATCGGGCGGCTCGTCCACTGGCTCCGGAACAGGTAGTAGGCGTCCTTCGGGAGGACCGCGGTGTCCATCGCGCCGAAGAACGACGACTTGACCGGGAAGACGGAGTACGGCGTCGGCTCGCCGATGTAGTCGATGCCCGACCAGAGGAACTCACCGGCGAACCACGGCCGGTCGCGGTCCTTCTTCAGCCCGTACTCGCCGCTCATCGTCCACGACGCCAGGTTGTTGTCGTACGACGACGTGGCGCGCTTCCCGGGCGTGTGGTTCTCGCCCGTGTTGAGCAGCTCGGGGTCCTGGTAGGCGCCGCGCGTCGAGGTCTCCGAGGACGACTCGGACTCGAACAGGAACGTGTCCGGATAGGCCGCGTGCAGCGCGTCGACGGAGGCGGCGGTGTTGTAGTTGAGGCCGAGACCGTCGAGCATCCGCAGGATCTGGTCCTGCGGCGAGCCGGCCGACGGAAGGCTGCGGTACTTGTCGGACCCCATCACGATCGGCCGGGTCGTGTCGATGGCGCGGACGTCGTCGATCAGCCGGCGCGCGATCGGGACCCCCGCGGCCGAGGTGGAGTCGGGGATCTCGTTGCCGATCGACCACATGACGACCGAGGGGGAGTTCTTCGCGGCGTTCACCATCTCGGCGATGTCGGCGTCGCTGTCGGCGTCGAAGAACCGGCCGTAGTCGTAGCGCACCTTGGGCGTACGCCACGTGTCGAACGCCTCCACCATGGTCACGATGCCGAGCCGGTCGCAGACCTCGAGGAGGTGCGGAGACGGTGGGTTGTGGGAGGTGCGCAGCGCGTTGACGCCCATGCTCTTCATGGCTCGCAGCTGCCGCTCCAGCGAGTCGGTCGTCACGGCCGCCCCGAGCGCGCCGTCGGTGTGGTGCAGGTCGACGCCCTGCAGCTTGAGGTGCCGCCCGTCGAGCGAGAAGCCGTGGTCGGGATCGAACGAGAACCACCGGGCCCCGAACGTGGTCGTGGTGGTGTCGACCCGGCGGCCGCCGACGAGCACGTCGGTGCGGAGCCGGTAGAGGTACGGGTCGTCGGTCGACCACAGGTGCGGGTGCGCCAGGCGCAGGTCGGCCTCCGTGCTCGACGCGCCGTCCGGCACCGCGGTCCGACCGCTCGCCACCGCACGTCCGCGTGCGTCCAGGACGGTCGAGGAGACCGCGACGTCGGCGGCCCCGTCGGGGGTCGCCAGGTCGGTGCGCACGTGCACGTCGGCGTACCCCTGCGCGGAGGTGCTCGCGAGACCGGGGGTAGTGACGAAGACGCCGTGCCTGGCCACGTGGACCGGATCCGTGACGACGAGGCGTACGTCGCGGTAGATGCCGCTGCCGGAGTACCACCGGCTGCTCGGCAGCTGGTTGCGCACCTGCACGGCGAGCACGTTCGGGGTGGTCCCGTCGGTGTGGAGGTACGGCGTCAGGTCGTAGGCGAAGCCGGTGTAGCCGTAGGGGTGGGTCCCGAGCTCGTGTCCGTTGAGGTAGACCGTCGAGTCCATGTAGACCCCGTCGAACTCCACCGACACTTGCTTGCCGGCGGTGGACGGCGGGAGGGTGAACGACTTGCGGTACCAGCCCAGCCCGCCCTGGAGATAGCCGGTGCCCGGGTCGGTCCCGTGGTCAGGCGTCGGGTCGAGCTCGATGCTCCAGTCGTGCGGGAGGTTGACGGTCCGCCAGGAGGAGTCGTCGTACGCCGGGTCCGCGGCGTCGGCGTACTCGCCCGTCGGGTCGGTGACGCCGTCGGGGTTGGCCAGCGCGAACCGCCAGGACGCGTCGAGGTCGACGGTCCTGCTGGTGGCGCTGAGCGCCGCGACGCCGGGGTTCGCAGCCGGCTCGCGTCCCATCGCGGACGCGTCGAACGGGAGCGCTGTGGCGGCGACGGCGAGCGCCACGGCGACCAGTGACCGGATGGCCGACCCGAGTCGGCGGTTCCTGGGCATGATGTGACGCACGTTACATCGGTAAAGCCCTCGCCGTCACCGGGCGCTTCCGCCGGCCGGGATTCTCCGCGGCCGGGAGTTGTCAGGCGTCGGTCTCGACCCAGCCGGCGCGGCGGCGCTGCAGCCACACCCCGATCGCGACGATGACGACCGCGGAGAGCACCGAGAAGCCGATCGCCTGCTGCTGGTCGTCGTCGAAGGCCATCAGCACCAGGACCGCGACGATGAACGCGATTACGACCCCGGTGAGCTGCGGGAAGAGCCACATCCGCACCGGCGTCGTACGCCCCGTGGCGCGCAGCCGCCGGCCGAGGACGAGCTGGCTGACCGCGATGGCGAGGTAGACGAAGAGCGCCACCGCGCCGCTGGTCGCGAGCAGGTAGCCGAAGATCTTGTCCGGCAGGGCGTAGTTGCCGACCACGGCGAGGAAGCCGACCACCATCGACGCGATGATCGCGACCCACGGCACGCCGTTCGGGGTCACGCGGCGTACGACGCGGGGCGCGTCGCCGCGCTCGCCGAGGGAGAACAGCATCCGCGACGCGGTGTAGAGCGCGGAGTTCAGGCACGAGGCGACCGCGGTCAGGATGACGACGTCCATGATCCGGGCGGCGCCGGGGACGCCGATCGCCTCGAGGACCGACTGGTAGGAGCCGTCCTCGAGCCGGTCGTACGGCATCAGCGCGACGACGACGAAGATCGAGCACAGGTAGAACAGGCAGATCCGCCAGATGACCGAGTTGACCGCCCTGCTGATCCCGCGGGCCGGGTCCGGCGACTCGGCGGCCGCGATCGTCACGATCTCGGTGCCCATGAACGAGAACATCGTGACGAGCATCCCGGAGATGACCGCGCCGAAGCCGTTCGGCATGAAGCCGTCCGGCTTCCACAGGTGCCCGACCCCGCTCGTCTCCGAGCCCGGGATGGCGCCGAGGATGGCGAGCACGCCGATGACGATGAACGCGATGATCGCGACGACCTTGACGAGCGCGAACCAGAACTCGAACTCGCCGTAGTTGCCCACGCTGGCGAGGTTCGTCGCCGTCAGCAGCACGGTCACGGCCAGCGCCCAGATCCACTGCGCGCCGCCGAGGAGGTCGGTGAGGATCGCCGCCGCGGCGGTCGCCTCGGCCGGGATCACCAGCACCCAGAACCACCAGTAGAGCCAGCCGACCGAGAAGCCCGCCCAGCGGCCGAGCGCGCGGTCGGAGTAGACCGAGAACGAGCCGGTGGCCGGGTTCGCGGTCGCCATCTCGCCGAGCATCCGCATCACGAGCACGACGAGCGTGCCGGCGAGCAGGTACGAGATGAGCACCGCCGGGCCGGCCGCCGCGATCGCCGACGCGGAGCCCACGAAGAGCCCGGCCCCGATCACCCCGGCGATCGAGATCATCGTGATGTGCCGCGGCTTCAGGCTGGTGCCGAGGCGCTGCCCGCCGGCGGGGGCCAGCGTGGTCGAGGTTTCTGCGGTGCTCACGGTGTCGCGCTCCCGAGATCGTGCGGTCAGGGGTCTGGAGGTCCGCAAGATTGTGCCTGCCACCGGTTCCGCTCCGGACACAGGGGGTCGGCCTGGGCGGCATCCGGTACCCGGTGTTTCACCGCGGAAACCGTCCGAAACGGCCGTGCAACAGCCGGTCGGTCACACTGGTCGCATGCTGTGGCGCGTGCGTACGACGCTTCCGGACCGGCCGGGGACGCTGGCCGTCCTCGCCCAGCGCTGCGGCGAGGCGGGGGTCAACATCCTCGGCCTGCAGATCTTCCCCGGCGTCGAGGACGTCACCGACGAGTTCGTGCTCAGCACGCCGGAGGGCTGGGGCGCCGCCGAGGTGACGGCCCTCCTCGAGTCGACGGGCGGCAGCAACGTCGTCGTACAGCCGGCGACCGAGGCCGCCCTCACCGACCAGCCGACCCGCTACGTCCAGGCGGCGCGGACGATCCTGGAGCGGCCGATGTCGTTCCCGGAGGTGGTCGCGCAGCTCTTCGACGCCGAGGCGGAGCCGCAGAGCCCCGGCGAGGTCCACGACACGATGGAGATGACGGTCGGCGACGTGCAGGTCCAGGTCCACCGCACCGCCGCCTTCACCCCGACCGAGCACGCCCGCGGTGCCGCGCTCGCCGACCTGGTCAACGACGTCCTGCAGCGCAGCCGCGAGTCGGCGGCGATCGGCACGTCCGCGCCGGCCCGCAGGCTCGGGGGTGGCGCGACGCCGGAGTACGTCGTCGCCGGCGACACGGTCACCGCCCTTCTCGACGGCGTCGCCGTCGGAGTCGCGCAGGTCCAGCCGCGCACCGACGACGGTGACGTCGAGGTCCGGCCGCTCGCACTCCGGGTCGACCCTGCCTGGCAGCGGCGCGGCATCGGCACCCGTCTCCTCGTCGACGCGGCCAGGCTCGCGCACATGCTCGGCGCCGACGAGGTCCTGCTGACGACCAGGTCCGACAACCAGGCGATCCTGCCGATGGTGATGGCCGCCGGGATGCGCGGCCGGATCCGGATGGCCGGCGACGTCCTCAGCGTGCGGATCCCGGTGCGCGACCTCAAGCCGCTCGGCCGCTGAGCGAAGAGACGCCGAACCCTCGTCGTCAGTGTCGTCAGTTGGGCCGGGCTGGGCGGGGCGCCGTAACATCTAGTCATGGAGATCCCGGAGAAGTTCGCCACCCTCGGCCTGACCTACGACGACGTCCTCCTGCTGCCCGGCTACTCGGACCTGGCGCCGTCCGAGATCGATACCACGTCCCGGCTGACCCGGGAGATCTCCCTGCGCGTGCCGCTCGTCTCCGCGGCGATGGACACCGTCACCGAGGCGCGGATGGGGATCGCGATGGCGCGCCAGGGCGGTGTCGGGGTCCTCCACCGCAACCTCTCCATCGAGGACCAGGCCTACCAGGTCGACCTCGTCAAGCGGACCCAGACCGGGATCATCTCCAACCCCGTCACCATCGGCGCCGACGCCACGCTCGAGCAGCTCGACCAGCTCGCCGGCGAATACCGCATCTCCGGCTTCCCGGTCGTCGACGACGACCACCGTCTTCTGGGGATCATCACCAACCGCGACCTCCGCTTCACGCCCGTGGCCGAGTGGGCGACGACCAAGGTCGACGAGGTCATGACCCACGCGCCGCTCATCACCGGGCCCGCCGACATCTCCCGCGAGGACGCCACCAAGCTGCTGCGCCAGCACAAGCTCGAGCGGCTCCCGCTGGTCGACGCCGACGGCCGGCTCGCCGGCCTCATCACGGTCAAGGACTTCGTGAAGTCCGAGCAGTTCCCGGACGCCTCCAAGGACGGCCAGGGCCGACTGCTCGTGGCCGCGGCGATCGGCTACTTCGGCGACGCCTGGCTCCGCGCCACCACCCTGATCGACGCCGGGGTCGACGTGCTCGTCGCCGACACCGCCCACGGCAACGTCCGCATGCTCATCGACATGGTCAGGCGGCTCAAGACCGACCCGGCGACCCGCCACGTCCAGGTCATCGGCGGCAACGTCGCGACCAAGGAGGGCGCCCAGTCCTTCGTCGACGCCGGCGCAGACGCGGTCAAGGTCGGCGTCGGGCCCGGCTCGATCTGCACCACCCGCGTCGTCACCGGTGTCGGCGTCCCGCAGATCAGCGCGGTCTACGAGGCGTCGCTGGCCTGCAGGGCCGCCGGCGTACCCGTCATCGCCGACGGGGGCATGCGCTACTCCGGCGAGATCGGCAAGGCCATCGTCGCCGGTGCCGACACCGTCATGCTCGGCTCGATGCTCGCCGGCACCGAGGAGGCACCGGGCGAGACGATCCTGGTCAACGGCAAGCAGTTCAAGGCCTACCGCGGGATGGGCTCCATGGGCGCGATGTCGTCACGGGGCAAGAAGTCCTACTCCAAGGACCGCTACTTCCAGGCCGAGGTCACCAGCGACGACCTGATCGTCCCCGAGGGTGTCGAGGGCCAGGTGCCCTACAAGGGCTCGCTCGCGACCGTCGCCCACCAGCTCGTCGGCGGCCTCCACCAGACGATGTTCTACGTCGGCGCCCGCACCATCCCGGAGCTGCAGGAGAAGGGCCGCTTCGTGCGGATCACCTCCGCCTCGCTCAAGGAGAGCCACCCGCACGACATCATGATGACCGTCGAGGCGCCGAACTACCGCAGTTGACCCTCACCGCCAAACTGTCACGGTGACAGATGGCGACGTCGGTGACAGGCGGAATCCAGCGGTCGAAGCAACGCTCCTGATGTGAGACGGAGTGGTGCAGATGACGAGGGCGTGTTCGCCTGAGGTCCGTTCGCGGTTGTTCGAGTTGGTGTGTTCGGGAGCGTCGCTGTCGGC